>NZ_JAUTBI010000004.1:0-627428 GCF_030818995.1 Agrobacterium sp. SORGH_AS_0745 | reverse complement strand
CCCTTGTCGTCTTTCTTCAGGTCCTTGACCCCGGTGTATCCCGCCTCTTCGATGCGTTCCCTGGCCTGCGCCTCGGTGAAGCTGTTGGCGCCTTCCACCGGCGCTGTGGGGTTCTTGCTATCCGGTGTCGCGACAGCCGGCGTGTCTCCGCCGGGATTGGCGGCCGGAGCCTGCTGGGCAAAGGCCGAAAGCGCACTGGCTCCAACAAATGCCGCAACGAGAATAATCGTTTTCATCTGGTTTTTCCTCCGCTTGGTATCCTTGCCCGTCTGTGGGGCCAATCGACTTTTCGTTCCGGGTTCCCTTCCATCCGACGGGAACCCGTTTGCAGATCGGTATCACCGGTCGTTCTTGTGACTTTGCTTGCCGCCCTTCACATGCTGCTCATGCGTGCCGCTCTGCTTGGTGTCATCCTTGGCGGAGGATTGGCGTGTGTCGTTGCCGTTCTTGCTGCCGCTGCTTTTCTGGTCCTGATGGGTACCGCCTTGATTTGTCACGACTCGTCTCCTCCATATGACGATTTCGAAAGGTCCGAAATTGGACGCCTCCCGAACCGCACGACATACGGAGAGTTCCGAAAAATAATTGCTGGCATATAAAAACGTGCGTTTTCGTGAGATGAAGCCTGGTCATACAGAAGAATATGACGACCACCGACGTCGACGTGCGGCAGCTAACCTCAACTATTGGAGAAGCGGTTAAACCCGCTCGCTGGACCCGGCTGCTAGGCGTTGCGCCCTGGATACGCAGTGGTTTTTAAAGCAGCAGCCAGATGCACGGTGTTACGCACAGACATGCTTATCATGGTTTCTCCACCGCTCCCGGCGTTTCATTGGCTTCCATTGCCGCGGAATCCTTATCTGGAAGTCCTGCACGAAAAATCATGAGGGAGGTGACAATGGTGGTGGCCGTATTGATGATTAGTTGCCAGACCTCCAAGACCCCAAACAGTAAATTTGGGGCTGAAGGCGATAAAATAACGCTGCCAACTCGACGATAAGCGAAATCTATAGATCAGAATTCAAAGACTCCGAACAAGAAGGCAAGGACGTCCAAACATGTTGAGCGACCGTTGCATTTGAGGCCTCGCAATATCTCTCTTGCACGGGCGCCTTTGTTTTGTGCATGGATCGGGATCCCGTGCTGGAAAAGGCATTAGCGCTTACACGATAGACCAAAACCCCTACCGGCTTCTGGGAGAATGAGGAGCAATCGGCGGGGCGACGAACACTGCGCAGCTTTAGTGTCACCCGTCCTCGGTCGCACGGCGCAACCTAGCTTCGGTTTGCCTTTTACGGTCAGTGTGCGAGCACGTCGACCAGACCACGCCCGGCCCCACTATCTTCATCAAGGAGTGGATTATAGATGGTGATCTCGATACCGACTGCCTTGCCACTCGCCAAGCAACCCGAAGCACGGTTCCCAGTTCACCCCACGACAACCCGCCCGGCATACGGAAATCCACTGCCGGCATGGGGCGTCGTCGAGGTAATCGGCATCAAGATGGATGAAAAATCGCAAGACCGAGGCTCAAGAATCGGTCGGGCTGCACCGTCGGTGGCCAGGCCCAACGTCGAGGGAGCTTAGACAATTGCATAAGGACGGGTTCGCATACGTGCCTCCGTTAGCGGCTATTTCGCGGAATAGGTCACGGCCTCGATCTTGTGACCATCCGGATCGCGGACGAACGCCGCATAATAATTGACATCGTAATCCGGCTGAGCCCCATCGTCGCTACCGCCATATTTTAATGCCGCAGCATAAAATCGATCGACCATCGAACGACCCTCGACAACAAAGGCTATATGAGTGCCATTGCCCACCGTTGCTGGTTTTCCGTCAATGGGAACCTGGACGCTGAAGTGAAACGTGCCGCTACACGTGGGCTGCGACCGCCGCTGTGTTGGAGATACAGCCTGGAAACGAAACCGACCGGCTGCGCTATTCAGGCGCACGACACAAAAGGGATACGACCATGGCAACACCCAGACGACCGTCCAATCCGAAAGACGCAGCCGAGGCGCTGTTCAAACCGGCAAAGAAGGTCGCAGCGCCGGCCGTTGAACGGCCTGCAATCCCTAACACCAAGGAGCTTGTATCATTGAAGAGCGACAGCGATGTCCTCGCACATTTTCAGGCGGACGGTCAGGGGTGGCAAGAGCGCATCAACGATACCTTGCGAGCCGCAATGAATGTGTCCAATTAAGCTCTCAACGGGATATTGTGCGACGACCCGGTAGTTGAATGCTTATGGGATCCGCCAGGTGATCAATGTTTGAAACTACGAAGTCCAGTCTTCCACTCGTAATCCGGGTACGCGATCAAATTCACGACGATTATTGGTAACCATAACCAATCCGCGCGAGCGTGCGTGCCCCGCAATCAACTGATCATATGGACCGATCGGAGTGCCACTGCGTGCCAGTTCGGCTCGCAATTGACCCGTATGGCTTGCTGCTAATTCATCGTACGGGAGCACCTCGAGGCGCGCAGCGAAACCCTCCACAACAGAAAGGTTCTTTTCTGGACTGGTTGACTTTTCCGCTCCGTAAATCAATTCCATTAGGCTGACCGAGCTGATGCAAAGCTGATCATGTGAGCGGTTGAACGCATCGCGCACTTGCTGAGGTCGATTCTTGATCGTAAAAATGCAGATGTTGGTATCCAGCATGTACTTTAGCACTAGAATGCCTCGCGCTCCTGCGGAGCAGCCTGGTCACGCTTAATCATAAAGTCGGATGTCACCTCCGCTCCTTCAAACCAACTGTCCCAGATCTCACCGGCTGGTGCGATGATGCGAGTGCGTCCTACCGCAACGATATCGACACGCTTTACGTCATCGGGCAGAGCGACCGCCTTCGGCAAACGTATTGCTTGGCTCCGATTGCTCTGGAATACTGCGCCCTGCTCCATCTACATGCCTCCGGATTGCATCAATAACTGCATAGCCTACATAGTTCTTCTCGTGGGATATGTCAATGGGATATACGCAACAAATCTGCTCAGGCACATGTGATCAGCGTTGCAACCAGTCGTCTTCGCCTTGAAAAGATCAGAACCGTCGATCTGAACCGCCCCGGGTTTACCGGAGGCTCCCTGTGTGGATGGACACGTATATCGTTGCATCGCTACCGACCAGACGTCTGCGGGGTCTTCAGTCACGTGCCAGGGCTTCGATCGGGTCCAGCTTTGCCGCACTGCGGGCGGGAAGGAAGCCGAAGACGATTCCGATCAGGGTCGAGCAGGCGAAGGCCACCATGATGGAGCCGGAAGAGAAGATCATTTTGAAGTCGGGGCTCAGCAAATTGAAAAGAGCGCTGATCCCGAGGGCGAGCATGACTCCCATGAAGCCGCCGACAAGGCAGACAAGAATTGCCTCGATCAGGAACTGGGAGAGGATATCGCTGCGGCGAGCGCCAACGGCCACACGAACGCCGATCTCCTTGGTACGTTCGGTCACGGACACCAGCATGATATTCATCACGCCGATGCCGCCGACAATCAGCGAGATCACGGCGACTGACGAAATCAGCAGCGTCAGGGTTTGCGTGGTGGTCTCGATCGTCTCGCGAATGGTTGCCGAGTTGGTGAGGAAGAAGTCTTTCGCACCATGCCGACGCTCGATAAGGCGCGAAACTGCGGCCTCGACATTGCCCGGGTCGACATCGTCTCTGATACGGACCGTTATGCCGTCGACGTTCGGACGACCCAGCATGCGACCCATCACGGTTGTGTAAGGCGCATAAACGGTCAATGTATCAATTGCGGGGCCGAAGGAGTTTTCCCGTTTCGTCACACCTACCACCCTCGCCGGCATTGTGCCCAGAAGGATGACCTGCCCCACTGGGTTCACCCGGTCTGGAAACAGGTCTCGCGCGGCGTTTGCATCGATCACCACATTCTGACTGTAGGTGGTAACATCCTGGGCGGTCGAACAGTTGTCCATGCGCCAAGGTGAGGCCCCGTACACGAAAGAAGTCCGCGCCGACCCCGGTAACTGTTGCGCTGACGGCCACAGCGGCGCGCTTGACAGTTACGCTCGTCGCGATGCTGGGTGTCACGCTGTCGACATAGGGCTGGTTCACCAGCGCTTCGGCATCGGCGGGAACCAGCGTCCGTATCTTGCCCGCTTCCAGATCGCCGAAGCCTTTACCGGCACGCACCTCGATCGTGTTGGTGCCGAGCGAACTGATACTGCTCAGGATTTGTTGCTGCGAACCGGCTCCCAGTGCCGAGATAGCCGCCACCGAGGCGATACCGATGATGATGCCGAGCATGGTTAGAAGCGAGCGCATCTTGTGCGCCCATATTGCCACGCCCGCCATACGAAAGGCCTCAGTCATCCGATCAATTGCGCCACGCCAGCCAGCCCCCGCATGTTCGCGGATTGGCCGGGCCGTCGCGGCTGATTTGGATATATTGCGCTCGTCGGAAATGATAACGCCGTCGCTGATCTCTACAACCCGATCCGCGTGTTCGGCGATCTTCTTGTCGTGAGTGACAAGGATGATGGTGTGCCCTTCGGCGTGAAGCTCGCGCAGGATCTTCATAACTTCGGCGCCACTGTGTGTATCCAGCGCTCCGGTCGGTTCGTCGGCCAGAATTATCTCGCCGCCATTCATCAGGGCGCGGGCGATCGACACCCGCTGCTGCTGGCCGCCCGAAAGCTTGCCCGGAATATTGCCCGTCCGCTCGGCCAGGCCCAGTCGGGTCAACATGGAGATTGCTCGCTTGTGCCGGTCGGATCGGCTGCGTCCGGCATAGATGGCTGGCACCTCGACGTTACTGGCCGCGCTGAGGTCGCCAAGCAGATGATAGCGCTGGAAGATGAAACCAAAACGCTCACGGCGTAGCGCCGCCAGTTCGTCCGCGGACATCTTCGACGTCTCGCGCCCTTCGATCCAGTAACTGCCGGCCGTCGGACGATCGAGGCAGCCAAGGATGTTCATCAGCGTCGACTTGCCGGAGCCCGAGGCGCCGATGATGGCCATCATCTCGCCGGCCTCTATGTCGAGGTCGACGTCTTTCAGCACCCGCACCATCTCGTCGCCTGCGGGGAAGGAGCGGGATACACCACGTACCCGGATCAGTGATTCCGTCATGGCGCGGCCTACCCCTTCGCCGCGGCCAGTTGAGCCTGGCCATCCGCGCGTTCGTCCGTGGATGCTCCCAGGACGATGGTCTCGCCTGCCCGAAGACCGCCAAGGATCTGGATGTCCGCGCCGTTATCGATACCTACCTGGACCTGCCGGATTTGGACCTCGCCCATCGCGTCCAGTATGCGCACACGCGCCGTATCACCGGCCCGGGGCGCCCCTTCCACCGCACTGAGAGGAACCAGCACGGCGCCGCTGACGCGGCTCAGAACGATGGACACCTGCGCCGTCATGGAGGGCCGCAGAACCCCGCCCTCATTCGCCACGTCGATCAGCCCGGTGTAGTAGACCGCGCCGTTGGTTGAGCCAATCCGGCTCGCGGCGGCGTTGCTCTCGTTGACGATGGAGGCTGGGGCCGGTTCCACCTGTCGCAACTCCCCATCGAAACGGCGCTTCGGATCGCCAAGAATGCTGAACCAGACCGGCAGGCCCCGCCGTACACGCACGACGTCAGCCTCGGAGATATCCGCGCGCACCGTCATTGTGTCCAATCGCGCGATCATGACGATGGTCGGCGCGGTCTGCAGGGCATTCACGGTTTGACCCTCGTCAGTGACGATCGCAACCACCGTGCCGGCGATTGGGGCAGTAATGCGCGTATAGTCCAACTCTATACCTGCAGACTCCAGCCCGACCTCCGCCTGGGCGACCTGAGCGTCCAGCGACTGGACCTCCGCCCGCGCGGTGTCTCGCATCGCCACCGCGGCATCATACTGGGCGCGCGGCGTGGAACCACCTGCCAGCAGGTCACGCTCACGCTCGAAATCCTTCTCGGCTTTCACCAGACCCGCTCTGCGCGCGGCGTGAACGGCGCGGATGTTCGCCAAAGCGGCCTCCCGTTCCCGCAAGGTGTTGCGCCGTGTCTGGGAATCGATCTCGGCCACCAATTGACCAGCCTCGACGATGTCACCGATCTTGACAGCCAGACGCTCAACGCGACCCGAGGCCTGGGCACCGACGCGCACCAGTTCGAGCGGTTCGAGAACTCCGGTCGCCAGTACCACCTCTTCAATGTCACCCGTTCGCGCCTGCGCGGTCACCAGTTCAAGCTTTGCCGGCGGACGCAGAAACAGGAGAAAGACGACCAGCAGACCCACAAGGGTCGCCGCCGCCAGGATCACACGCTTGCGGGTAATGTGTCGTGTCATTTAGTCGTGGTCCATGCTATTGCAATTTGCGGACTTTCTCTGTCACGAGAGTTACCCCAAAATTACGTGGAGCGGTCGTCGCGCCTGATCCGTTTGGCACGCACCGTAAAATCAACCGATCGGCAAAGAGTGATTGCAATGTGGATGGCGTGCCAGAGATTGCCCGCCAGACATCGAGCAATCGCGGCCGCGCTCAGCCAATATGGACGGATGAAGATGCCTTGACCTGATGGCGCAGGCGACGGACCTAGCGCTGCCGGAAAACGCGCTTCTCGCGCCAGCGCACGGCAAATGTGCTGCCCTTGCCTGGAGCGGACGAAAGCTCAACGTAGCCGCCGTGACGGGTCACGATCTCGTTGACCATGCTGAGCCCCAGGCCCGCACCTGAGCCGTGAGGGCTGACTCGATAGAAAGGCTCGAATATGCGCGATTGCTTATCGCCGGCAATTCCGCAGCCCTGATCGGCGACGGTCACGCTGCCGTCAGCCTCAATACTGACCGATATCTGTCCTCTTCCGCCTCCGTACTGGACTGCATTACGGACCAGATTGACGAATGCACGCTCCAGAGCTTCGGCATCACCGGGAACGAACAGGTTTTCCGCATCGCTGTCGAACGAAATCTCGTAGCCTTCGGCGATAGCTAGGGGAGCGAGGTCAGCGACGACCTTCGATACAACGCTGTTGAGATCGACAGGTGCATTCTGCTGGGGCTTCTGCCGGTACTTCTCGGTGTCGAGAAGTTGGTTCGCGATCGCTGTCAGTCGCTTGATGGCCGTCTGCAGGTGTGTCTTGTCCGCACCTGGTGAAAGCGTATCTATCCTCACCTGAAGGACAGCGATCGGCGTTCGAAGTTCGTGGGCCGCGTTGACGAAGAAGCGCTCCGTCGCCTCAAAGCCACTATCGAGACGACGCAGCGCCCTGTTGATGTCGCGCACCAGACGAAGCACCTCATTGGGCAGACCCCGCTCTTCCACCAGGGCACCACGTGTGTCGAGATCGATCCTGTCAAGACGCATCGTCAGATCGCTGAAGGATCGCAAAGCCAAGCGTGTGACAAACGGGACGCCAATGAGGGACATGGCGACGAGGATCAGCGCCGGCACGCCGATGGCAAGGTTCCCCAACAGCACGGTCACACCATATTGGGACATCGGAACACCGCCAGCAAAAATCGTGGCCTCACCGGCCTCTGTGTCGAGACGCTCCATGCGGGCGACACTCAACGGATCATTCAGATCACCATGCAGCTCGACACTTCTGAACGTCCGCAAGAATGGCATGTTGTCGGCAATTTTCCCGGGAGGCACGCCATGTGCCAGAACGATATCTTTGCCCAGGTCTGCCACGAACCAAAGGTTAGGCGAGTCTTCCATAATCTCTTTAAGTTCAGCCGTCGGCTTCAGACTTGCTCGGCCATTCGGCTCGAGACGGATTGAATCTGCGATTTCCTGAGACAGCCAGATGGACGTGATCGCCACATCGGGCTTGAGGCCGGAAAGGAGATAGAAAACCAGGCTGAGCGAGGCGATGACCGCACAGAGCTGAAGGACAATAAAACCAAAAGTGAAGCGCCAGCGAAGGGATGTGCTGGTCATCCTATTTCTGCTCATGAAGGTAGTAGCCTATGCCACGAATGTTCTTGATAACAATGTCGGCCTCCGCTTCGCCAAGTTTTCGGCGCAGACGAGACATATTGGATTCCAGTGAGTTCGACTGGATCTCATCGTCAAAGGAATAGACCTGCCCCTCAAGGGACGAGCGCAACACGGTACGACCACGGTTTCTCAGAAGCGTTTCAATGATCAGCAGTTCCCTGCGGGTGAGCGCAAGCCGGACCCCATTGACATGTACATCGCATGACACGCGATTGTAGGTAACGTTGCCGGCAGCCAGGAGGGACGATCCCGTCGTCGGAGCCCTCCTCAGCACAGCGCTCATTCTGGCAATCAGCTCAGGAATTTCGAACGGCTTGGACAAATAGTCATCGGCGCCGTCATTGAGGCCGGAAATTCGCTCGTCCGTCGACCTCAGAGCAGAGATGATGATCGATCGCGTATTTGAACCCGCGCGGCGCAGATCGGCGAGAAAGGTACTGCCATCACCATCCGGCAGCTGCCGGTCGATAAGGACAATATCGTAATCCGCCATAGCGATTGCTTCCCGCGCCGTTGCCAGATCTCCAACAGCGTCAAGCACGATGCCATGCTGCGAGAGGGCCGTCCTCAAGGCATCCGTCATTTCCGGATCATCTTCGATAAGCAGAAGTTTCATAGTGGCCTGATCGTGCAAGTCCCGGACAGCTGTCTCAGGAATTCTAACAGCAAATTATATGTGTGGTTCAGATAAACTCGACTGCCATGACCCTCTGGCCGCCAAGTCGATCGGCGGTCCAGATGTTCGGCAACGGGAAACCGAAATCTGCCCGGTATCCATCTAGCCTTTAGCCCCCCCGTCACCCAAGGCCAGTTTTTTATCGGCAGCGACCGTAGTTATCCCGATATCTGCAATCGTAGCTGCGCCGGTCCCGATATTCCCAGCGATCGCGGCGGTTCCTGTCATTGCGTTCACTGATGTTCCCAATGACAGCCCCTCCTGCGCCACCCGCAGCGGCTCCCACTGCAGCACCTTCCCACGTGCGGCTTGCCAGCCCGCCGATGATTGCGCCGCTGGCCGCACCAATCCCGGCCCCTTTTTCCGTCTGGCTGCACGCCGTCAGCGTCAAACAAACGAATATGCCTGAAATGATCTTTTTCATGTCTGTCCTTTCGATCCATCGCCGTTGCGACGTATGGCCACCGAAAATTACGTGGAAGTTACGCAGAAACGTCGGCATCGACACCGGTCGAAAGCGCAAATTCGTGTAGGATGCGCGTCCTCGCGATCAGCCATTCTCAGGTAGTTCCGCCCGCCTAATCGATAGGCTCCGACGTCTTCCTGTTCATCACTGCGTTCAGGATGGTGGGTCGAAATAACGAGAGCAGACCCTTGCCGACGTTCTCATTCGGGGATTGACGGCGGTTTAGGACGGCTTCCGCGCGGATTCGGCCTGAAATCCGCCATTCCGCTTCCCACCCCAAAACGGTTGAAGGTTCTGCTCTTGAAGAGAATCGAACCGCAGATCTGCGCCGTGATTATTCTAAGATATCAAAATAATTAATTTTAATGCGGATCGCTGCCTACGTCATAATTTATTGTTATGGAGCTTTTAAATACTGCGAATGGTTGTCGGTAAATTCATTCTGTGATTGGTGACGAAAAGCCGGGTTAGGCAATACTATAGGCATCGATAATCCGCATTTCTTCCCGCGCGACTTACTCTTAATGGCGAGCGCTGCCGTTGATCCCCTTAAATCTGTTAATCTCGCGCCATTGGTTCGGTGGCATGCCTTCCCATTCACGGAACGCCCGATAGAAAGACGTTGTGTCCTGATATCCGAGCAGGCATGCGACCTCCTCAATGTCGGTCTCCGGGTCGATTAAAAGATGACGACCAAGATCGCGGCGTGCATCGGATAAAAGGTCGCGGAAAGTCGATCCCTCCTCGGTGATCCGCCGCTGAAGGGTACGTTCGCTCAAGCCCAATTGCCTGGCAACATCGGATACACTCGGCTGCCCACTCGCTAAGCTGCGTTTCAGCACGAGTTTGACCTGCTCGGCGACCGAGCTTTGGGCTTCCAGTTCTCCGAGGGCGGCACTCAACGCAGGTGTCAGCATTTCTAACAGTTCGGGATTGTGGCCGGGAAACGACCTGTCGAGATCGTTGGAATCAAGAACCAGAAGATTGCGCGATACACCTGTCCGTATCGCGCAGCCAAAATACTCCGAATGTAATGAACTCACCGGCCCCGGCCGGGCCAGTTCCAGCCGACGCGGGATGATCGAACGCCCGCTAGCCCGTCGACCCAATTCCACCAATGTTGCGAAGGTAATATCCACCGAGATAGCGGGTTCAGCTTGAGTAGCAAATTGCCATTCGGCAGAGATGGCACAATCTCCGCCGCTCTCGACGATCTGCAGTTGTTCAGGGGTGCACAGCCTTTTGAAGCGGGCAAGGCGCGCCAGGCCATCACGATAGTCGCGCGCGTAGAAGGCTGCGAGGCTCGACGGCGGATGAACCGCCGTGTCGACAGCCTGCACCATTCGTATCCCGAGCGCCGGATCGCCGGACAGGTCCGCCATCGCCTGCATTAGCGAAAAATACTGTGCCGTGGTGACAAAGGCCTGCCCGCTGAGATGGAGTGTCGCTGGCAGACGCGCCTGACGCAACAGCGCAGCGGGCCGGATGCCGAACTGGTCGGCGGCCATCCAGAAGGCTTGCGGCACCTTGCATTTGTCGATCTGCGCCATCAACGACCTCCTAATAAGCTTTCTGGGCTTTCAAAGCCTTTGATATGCCCGTCGCCATACGCATCATACCGTCGAATGCGCGATCCGACAAAATACCGCGCATGAAGATCATCGGCTTGGCACCGAAACCAATTGCATAGCGTGTCTTCGGCTTCGTAGCAGTGACGGCTTTCGCAATTGTGTCGGCGATAATCTGCGGTGGTGATTGGCGTTTTACACTGGCGTCGCCGATCATGGACTCCGCCATAGCATTGGCCTGTACAGCGTAAGGACCTCGGCCAGACGTTTCACGCAGCTTGGTGGCGGCAATACCAGCCCATTCGGTCTTGATGCCACCGGGCTCGATCACGACAACATCAATGCCGAAAGGTTGGACTTCTATGCGCAGGCAGTCGCTGATCGCTTCGAGAGCGAATTTGGTGCCGTGATACCAGGCACCAAGCGGCGTGTGAATCTTGCCGCCCATCGACGTAATGTTGACGATCGTGCCGGAGCGTTTCGCCCGCATGTACGGCAACACGAGCTGGGTCAGCCGTACTGCTCCGAAGACGTTGACATCAAACTGCGCCCTCGCCTCCTCCATCGGCACATCTTCGACTGCTCCGTAGGAGCCGTAGCCGGCATTGTTGACGAGAACATCGATACGGCCAGTTTCACCGATGATGGCCTCGACCCCCGCCTGCATGGAGGCGTCGTCGGTCACGTCCATCGCCAGAATTTTGATTCCGGACTGAGCTAGGCGCTGCATACGGTCTACCCGGCGTGCGACGCCGTAGACCGTGTAACCTAAGTCCTTGAGCTTGCGGGCGGTGGATTCTCCGATGCCAGAGGACGCGCCTGTAACGAGTGCCACTTTGTTGGTCATGTGTCTGGCTCCATTCTGCAGACTAGGGGTTCTGCGGCTCTGTTGGAAGCCGCGCTTATGCGACAAACACTAGCCACACCAACGGTCTGCAGCATTGGCATTTTATGCCACATAATTTGCGCGTTACGCCAATCTACTTGCAGGGCCGACGGCGAGGAATCAGCGAACTGATGCCACGACTTTGCTCGGCGTTTTTGGAGATCGACGGCGCGTGATGCGGTAGACGGTCGCCGGCGGAATATTTAGGACTGTCTTCCCCACCACGCTTGCCCTGAGACCGAGCCGATCCAGGATGCGTTGCGGTACAGGGCAGCGGTGGCCGTAAGTGAACTGATAGAACGCGCCGTCAGCGCGCAGATGATCAAACGCGCCCGAGACGATGGACATGATCGCTCGAGGTGACATGCTGAGAAGCGGCAATCCGCTGACCACTGCTCCCACCGACTGCGGGCTGTCGTAGTCGATCCTTTTTAAACGGGCTGCATCCATCTCAAGCACTCGCGTCCCAGGAAACCTTGAATGCAGCAGGCTGGCGAACTCTGGCCCGTATTCGACGAGTGTGAGATCTCGCGGCGCAACGCCACGCGTCAGCAAACTTCTGGTGAAGACGCCAGTTCCGGGTCCAAGCTCAATCACTGGCCCGGTAAACGGACCGATGTCACGCGTCATAAGATGCGCAAGTGCGCGTCCAGATGGGGCTATTGCTGCCACCTGAAGAGGTTTTGCCGCCCACGACTTTAGAAAGGTCCATGTATCGTTGTGCAAATCTGTCTCCATAGAGTTGGAGGCTGGAGGGTGCAAAACTGCGCCCTATCGACCTTAAAGCGACGCGATCTGTTGAATGGATGCCTCGCCTTGGGCGGCATCAGACAGGTTCTGCCACGCTTCCCATTCCGCCAGGCGTGCTGCGTAAGCGGCCCGTGCGACGGGAAGGCCTTCCGTGCCGAGGAAGAACCGTAACGGGGGCCTGTCAGCGTCGACAATTGCCAGAATGGCCGTCGGCGTTGCCTGGGGATCGCCGAATGCCATTTTGGCACCGGCGGCAAAAATGCTCTGACGAAGTTCGGCATAGGCTTCGATCCCTGCCGACATTTTCAAAGAGGTCGCGCTGGCAAAATCGGTGGCATAGGCACCGGGCTCGATCAGCGTCACCTCGATGCCGAAGGGCTCGACCTCCTTGGCAAGAGCCTCATGCATCGCTTCCACCGCCCATTTCGACATGTTGTAGGCGCCCGTAATGGGACTGGCGACAATCCCTGCGACGCTGGAAACGCTAAGGATATGGCCACTTCCCTGTCCCCTCAGGTACGGAAGGGCGGCCTGGATGACGCGCAGCATCCCAAAAACATTGGTATCCAGCTCGGCACGCAGATCCTTCTCGTCGATCTCTTCGACTGCTCCGACCAGAGCATAGCCCGCATTGTTCAGGACGACGTCAAGCCTTCCAAAATGCCGATGAGCCTCGGCGATCGCGCGCTTCGGTCCATTCCTATCGGTAACGTCGAGTTCGAGCGGAAGCACGGCAGAACCGAAACGTTCTACCAGGTCTGATAGACTTCTTATGTTGCGGGCCGTGGCTGCGACCCTGTCGCCGCGTTCCAGTGCCGCTTCGGCCCAGATGCGACCAAAACCGCGTGATGCGCCTGTTATAAACCAGATTTTCTCTGCCATTTTTTGGCTCCTTGTTGCTTAGGGTGTGAACAAGGGTGCCAGCTGAGTGGTGCTGAGGCATTGGCCGAACGCGTCAAAGGTTTGGCATGCTACGCCAAAGCTATCGTTTCTACGTGGTTATCGAGTTAAGACGGTATGGGCTGCAAGCGGGTTTACACAGTAATCGTAAAACCAATTACGGCGATGATATTTAGACATGAGCTTAACGCGCCTGGCTTTATTATTCGACCCCCTTGAAGGGAATCGAACCAAAGTCCACCGCCTCCGATACACTAAGATGCTGTAACTTTAATGCTCAGCGTGGAAAGGTTCGTTCGCGACACAAAGGTTCCATCATCGCTTTACGGCAACACATTTCACCTCAGCGAGGAGTCCCTGGTGCGCGAGCTCAGAGACACCTATCCGGGTCCACGCATAGGTTCCCTTCGGAAACACCTCGTTTTTGACTGTCCGGAACACGTCCATGTGCCTGGACATTTCGACGTGATAGCTTGTCATTTCCACGATGTCATCGAACGTGCAATGAGCGGCTTCGAGGACAATCCGTAAATTGTCCCACATAGCTCTGAATTGCTCTGAAGGATCGCGAATAATCTTGAGATCCTTGGTTCGCCCGACTTGGCCGACGACGTAGATTGTGTCTCCGACTTTAACCGCGGGAGCATAGCCGGCTCGGCTGACGATCTCCTGCATCTCGTCGGGTATAATGATCTCTCGATCCATAGTGGTCCTCGCGATCTTTGCTGGTTGCTAGCGGCACTGATACAAGCGTCGCGAATTTTCAAGCGCTGCTGGATGAAAAGTACAAACGACCAGCGACGTCGGACAGTCCTTCACTTCGCCCGCCGGAGTGACATCTGTACATGGCGTCAGGCCAACTCAGCCGATGACGCTCCTCATCGTTGAGCCAGGGACGGCTGCGTTTTGCACGGCTCGCTCCCAGGCGCAGGTACATGTCTCGAAACAGCTGCGCCACGTCCCAGACGGGACGCAGCTAACAAGTTCATCGAGACAAGCGGCTTTTGCAGAATGCATGCCGCTACTTGGCAGCTTTGGCTGCTTCCTCGATAACCTTTGCGACTGCAGCCGCCTGAGAGATGTAGATAGCGTGGCTGCCCTCTACCTCTGTCACCGTTGAACCGGCACGCTTGTACATCCAGCGCTCCAAGTCGGGGTTTATCGTCATATCGTCCTTCGCTACAATAGCGTAACTGGGCTTCTCGTGCCACGCTGCGGCGGAAACCGTTGTATCGGTGGCGACGACGGCGACAGGCATTTGCGACCGGGCCATGAACTCGGCTTGATCCTTGGGCAGATCTGCCCCGAAATCCGCAGCGAACTTTGCCCGGTCGATAAGAAGGAACCCATCCTTCGACAGCTTAATATCCTTGGTGGGTGACGGCATAGACATAGACTGGAGCAATTGTGCCGTGCTTTCACCTTTTTCAGGTTGGAGCGCTGCGACATAAACAAGTGCCTTGACCTTGGGATCGTTACCTACTGCCGTGATGATCGTGCCCCCATAGCTGTGGCCGACGAGAACGACGTCCCCGTCCTGCTGATCAAGCACGCTCTTCGTGGCTGCAACGTCCTGATCCAGGCTTGTCAGGGGCTGCTGGACAATGCTGACATTATAGCCGTCCCGGGCCAGGATGTCATAGACGCCGCGCCAGCCCGAACCATCCACGAGCGCGCCATGGACAAGCACGATGTTGCGCGCGTCCGCTAAGGCTGGGGCTGTCAGGACAGCGGAAGACAAAAGCGCGGCAATGAGGCCAAGGGCCGCTTTACTGAAGTTCGACATGGTCGGTAGTTCCTTGAGTTTTGTGCGGGGAATTACGGAGGCTTTGAAAGCGCTGAAGGACATGTCTCTCCTCTATCCAAGGAGGGACGCACGTGATCGCTTGCGCTTACTGCTTGACGACAATTGGCGCCTTGATCGGCACGCGTTCATAGAGGTCGATAATGTCTTGGTTGAGCAGCCGCACACAGCCGGACGAAACGGCCTTGCCAATCGAGCGCAATTGCGGATTGCCGTGCAGACGATAGAGTGTGTCCCGGCCGCCGCAGAAGATGTAGAGCGCTCGCGCACCGAGCGGATTTTTCAGGCCCGGCTCCATGCCACCATTCTCGATCGAATACTTCGCCAGTTCCGGCTGACGCGCGACCATCTCGTTCGGCGGCTTCCAGCGGGGCCATTTCTGACGCCACTGAATGACGCCGTTGCCCTGCCAGGCAAAGCCCTCGCGGCCGATGCCAACACCATAGCGCATCGCGGTCCCACCCGGCTGGACGAGATAGAGGAAGCGGGAGGGGGTGTCGACGACGATGGTGCCGGGCGCCTCGCCAGTTGGGTCGAGGACCTGCTGGCGATAGTAGCGCAAATCAATCTGTTTGTAGGGAACCGCCGGGATCAGAAAGCCGCCATCCTCGATAGGGCCGTACATGACGGCCAATTCGGAATCTGTCGGTGCAGGTGCGATGTGGACAGGGCCGATCGGATCCCGGAGAGGCGTCGACTGTCGCCCCACCATCCGGCCCGCGCCAGCGGTGGAGGCGCACCCTGCCAGGGCCGAGGCCGCAGCGATCGCCGAAAGCGACAGGAGGCTGCGGCGGGATAACGAGGTATCAAAGCTCACGCTCAATCCTCGTCCTGCCACCTGCGCAGATCAGTCTGGTCATGATAGGCCATGCGATCAGGCGTAGTGATAAACTCAATCATCGTGCCCCACGGCGTGCGGCAATAGCAGACCTTGTTTCCAGGACCTTGTTCGGTTGCGTAGGGAATAGCGCGTGGCGCCGTAAGGGCTGTTCCGCCGGCTTTCTCAAAGCGCTCAACCGATGCGTCGATGTCGTGGGTATAGACACCAAAATGCGTAATGCCGAAGTCGCTCGGTGCAACCGGCTGCGCTTGTTTGGGGCCGTGCATTTCGAAGAGCTCAATATCTGGGCCGGTTCCGATCTTAACCATAGCCTGTGCACGGATCACCGTTCCAGGGAATGCGCCGGTGGCCCGTTCGAATTCGGGCCCCTGCCGTGGAGGATCCTGAGGTCCGAAGGACTGATAGATCACCTGGCCACCAAAAGCTTCCACAAGGAACGATTTTGCCGCTTCGATGTCGGGCACCGTGATGCCGATATGGTTGACGCCGCGAATTTGAGGTGCGGTCATTATAGTTTTCCTTTCTTGTTGAATCGATGAACGCGATCGGGCTCAATTTGCCCGGATCGCAGAGTTCACTTGGCCTTGAAGAAATCGATGAGAGCAGCGGCCACCTCATCCGGGCGCTCGTCAGCCACATAGTGACTGCAGCGGGCAATCGAGCCGCCCGTAACATCTGTGGCGAACTCCTCGAGCATCGCGACCATCTGCGCACCGAAGCGCTGCTCCCCGCCGAGACCTAAAACGGGTATCTCAAGCGATTGCTTTTTGTATTCCAGCGCGGCCGCATGATCGGCAGCGAGGGTGCGATACCATTCCAATCCGCCGCGCGTGCGGCCAGGAAGGGCCATGGCTTTCGCATAGATGTCGATGTCTTCAGGATTGAAGGTGCTGTGATCGTGGAACCGCTCTGCCATGAAGGCCGAGATATAGTCGTACTCACGGCCATAAATCAGGCGCTCCGGCAGATCCCGGTTAGCATGGAACGCGAAGTGCCAGATCTTTGCCGTCGTCGCCTCCCACTGGCTCCAGCCAGGAAGCGGAACATCGAGGACAGCAAGGTGAGTAACCGAATCTCGATAGATAGCGGCCTGCGGCAATGCGACCATTCCGCCAATGTCATGGCCACACACGGCATAGCGATTATGCCCAAGGGCGAGCATTACTTCGTGCGCATCGCGCGCCATCGTCGCCTTGTCATAGCCGTCAAGCGGGCAGTCGGAAAAACCCGCACCGCGCAGATCAATCGCCACCACGCTAAAATGTTCGGCCAGCAGCGGCATGACGTGGTGCCATTCCCACCAGGTTTCCGGCCAACCGTGAAGCAGAAGGATCGGCGGGCCGGAGCCCCCCGTGACGGCATTGATCTTGATGCCATTGACCGGCACCAGCTGCTGGGCAAACCCTTCCAATGTTGGGATCATAACTCTTTCCCGTCGATGTTGAGGTTAAAGAGTGCTAACGATCAGCTCAGGGCTGATCGAAATCGGTCGCGATCGAGATGTCGCGCCAGGTGTCGATATCACGGCGAAACGAAACCAACTTCCGCTCAGCGATCGAATGCGCGACCGGGCCGAGCGGCATATGAAGCGGAGCGTCATCCGCATCGACCGCCTTCAGGATCGCTGCAACCGCCTTGTCGGGATCGCCTGCCTGGTTGCCGTTATTGGTTTCGCGATAATGCCTGCGCGAACTTGCGGCGTATTCCGGCATCTCTTTGGCCGCCATCGTGATCGAACGTCCAAGGAAGTCGGTCCGAAATGGCCCAGGCTCGACGATCAGCACTCGGATGCCGAACGGTTTCAGCTCGCCGGAGAGTGCTTCGGAAACCCCTTCAACCGCAAACTTGGCTGCATTGTAATATGCTGCGCCGCTACTGCCCGCGATCCCTGCGCCAGAAGACATGTTGACGATCACTCCGCCCGAACGTCGCAGTGCAGGCAAGGCTGCCCTGGTGGTTTCGATAAGACCGAAAACGTTCACCTCGAACATCGGTCGATATTCTTCGGGCGTGCCCTCCTCGAGCGCCCCAAACAGTCCGTAGCCGGCATTGTTCACCAGCACGTCAAAACCCCCAAATGTCTCGACGGCCTTTGCGACCGCGGTATTGGCCGCCGCCGCATCTGTCACGTCGAGCGGCACGGTGATCATACGGCCGTCGAATGGCCGAGCCATTTCTTCGATCGAGTTGACGTTTCGGGCAGTAGCGACAACCTGATCGCCCCGCTGTGCTGCAGCGATCGCGAGCCGTTGTCCAAAGCCGCTCGAGCAGCCTGTGATGAACCAAGTCCTCATGACGTTTCTCCTCTTGTTTTCGAAATTTGACTTGAATCTATATGTTTAGATTTGTACTTGAAGTGACAGTTTTGTATTTTCAATGTTCATTTTTGTAAGGGCGTGCCCGTGGAATGGAGTGACGTAAAAATCTTCCTTGCGATTGCGCGATCCGGAACGCTCGGCGGCGCTGCACGTGCTCTTCATACAAGCCATCCCACCGTCGGCAGACGGCTGCGCGCCCTTGAGGAGGCGATCGGCCACACGCTCTTCCAGCGGACCGCGGACGGTCTCGTGCTGACCGAGGAGGGCCATGGGATCATCGCCCTGGCCGAGCAGATGGAAGAAGGCGCGCTTGCCATGGAGCGCCGGCTCGCCGGGCAGGAGCAAAATCTCAAAGGCAATCTGCGCATCTCATCAGCAGACTGGTTCGGGGCTTATGTCCTGCCTCCCATTTTGGCAGATTTCTCGAAAGCCTACCCCAATGTAGACGTTGAAATCCTGACCGGCACTCGCCTGTTCAACCTCGCCCAAAGGGAGGCCGACGTCGCCTTTCGCATCGTTCCGTTCGACACTGCAGATGTCATTCAACGGCGGCTCTTCAGGCTCGAATACGACGTCTACATCGCCGAGGAGTCGCCTGACCCTAAATATGGCGACGGGACAGGTTTCCGGCTGATCACCCACGATACTTCGACAGGGCAATTCCCCGACATAGCCTGGCTCGCCGAGAGTTTCCCGAACGCGAGACCCGTGCTGCGATCAAACAACCGAAACGTCCAGGCACGAATGTGCAAGCAGGGCGTTGGGATCGCCGTCCTGCCCCGCGTCGTGGGCAATCAGATCCCGGGTATCCGCAGACTGGAACTACCTAAGCCCCCGCCGGCGCGAGACATCTGGATGGGATATCACCGGGACCTGCGACGTCTTCAGCGTCTTCGGGCGTTTATCGCGACCGTCTCGGACCACCTCACAAAAACCGCTGCATGGTAAGCCGCCCAAAGAAGATCGATTTTCCACTCCGATCCACGGCTGCGGTAGCACAGGCGCGACAGACAACTTACTTCTTGGCCGCAATCTCCCTATGCCGCTCAACCACAGCACCCACGATCATTGTCATCAGCCGTTCGACAAAGTGCCCACTGAGGCCAACATCACTAGCGATGCTCATCAGTCGATCCAATTGGCGTCGCTCTCGCTCATTATCGATTGCCGGCAACGCCTGCTTAGCCTTCAAGTGGCCGACTTGCTCGGTACAGCGAAAGCGTTCGGCCAGGATATAGAGGAGAGCTGAATCCAGGTTGTCGATGGTACTCCGATAGGAAGCAAGTTGCCCTGCCGCATCATCTGTCATCATTTGAATATCTTCCAAGCGGTTTCATTGGCGCGAGGTAGCGCTTACGAGATGGGTTGCGTACTGCGACGCGACAGGGCGATCGACAGCCAAATTGCCGAAACCAGAAAGTAGAATGCCCCGACGCCAGCGTAGCCCGCAACCGTTGAGATAGAAGGTTCCTGCGGCATTTGCGCTTGAAAGATGAAGAGTGCACCGACCAAAGAGGATTGGCCACCGCTCAAAATCATCGCCCACTGCCCTCCACTCGTTCTCCAACGGCTCACGGCAGTTCCAAGCTGCAACAGCCCCGAAAAAATCGCCCATAGACCGAAAGCGCCGAGAACCCAGTTCATGTTCATTGTCAACGCCAGGATCACGGCTATCGTCATAACCGAGCTCGCTGCGACGTTGATCGCTTGGCTCCGGTTGGCGGCAAGACCACCGCTCCTTGTGGCATCGATAACGTTCGCGATTGCATCCCAAGCGGGATAGATGATCAGCAGTGCGGCAGCCACCGCAAAGGAATGCCGTCCGGCAGTCAACGCAGCCGCGACCCACAGCACTGAGAAGGCCGCCCTGGTAAAGTAGTACTGCTTGAGCCACTGGTCGTTGCCGCGCGGGGCACGGGAGGTCTGGTTGTGCGACATTGTTTTCTTCCACTTTCTGAACTGGTTGATTGATGGTTTGCGCTAGCGTCGTCAGATGAAGACGACATGCTTGCCGAAGAGGGTGTTCTCGTCCCATTCAGTAGAGCCGATCCGATGGCTTTCGCCGGAGAGTTTCCCGGCTGACATCTCGGAACTATCGAGGTCATGCGAGCCGCCTTGAGAGGAAACCTTTGCCCCGCCGCCGTGGGAACCCTTGATGCGCGCACTTTTCTCGAAGGCATCGCTGATCGCCTCTTGGTGCCTCGCCGCCCATCGGCCGTCAGGATCCGAGAGGATCGAACTGGTTTGGTTGATTTCGACCTGTCGTGAAGGTGCAATTGATGAAATCGGCATCACTTTCTGGACTTTGCGCCGGCTCATGGATTGTTTTCCTGTGGTTCGCCATTTGTTGGCCTTAGATGCCGGCGTACCATTCGTAGCCGCGATCTTCCCAATAGCCGCCGTTCCCGCCCCACAGGCCGGCGAAGCTGTCGACCAGTTCGATGCGCATGATGTACTTGGCCTGTTTGTACCCCAGTTGCCGCTCGACCCTGAGACGCAAGGGCGCGCCGTGACCGACGCTAAGGTCCTCGCCGTTCATCTCGTAGGCGAGGATGGTTTGCGGATGAACCGCGTCGATGAGATCGATGCTCTCGTAATAGCGGCCGCTTCCGTCGAGCGTCTTTTCGAGCTCGTCGGCACAATGCAGGACGACATATCGCGCCGTCGGCTTGACGCCGGTAAGGCGCAACAGATGGGCGAGCGGAACGCCTCTCCACTTGGCGATGGCGCTCCAGCCTTCGACGCAGTCATGGCGAGTGATCTGGGTGCGGGAAGGAAGCGCCTTCAGATCTATGAGCGAAATCTCTCGAGGCCGATCAACAAGACCGTCGATCTTCAGTCGCCAGTTTGCGAAGTGACCTTCCAACAGTTCCGCATATTCATCGCTGTCGGGAGCACTCGTTCCATTGACACGGAAGGAAGGGGAAATGTCCTTTTCGTCAAACTCGCGCGCCAGTGCATCGCGCCCCTGAAGCAGTCTTTGGGCTTTCATGGTCAGATGCTCAGCTGAGCGAAGGACTTTTGCGACGTCTGCGTTCTGGTCCAAGAGGTCGCAACCCGAGAGAGTAAGGGCGCTGGCCCCGAGCGTGCCGCCGATGAGAAAGCGGCGTCGGGTGAAAAGCTTGCTCATGATTTCTGGCCTTTCTCCTGGATCGCATAGCGTCCGGTGATCATCGAGCGGATGTTGTTCCAAGTCCCGGAAAGGACCACCATTGCCACGTGCACGATGACGAAGATGACAAGCGCCGACGCTGTGATGAAATGGATCGTGCGCGCGGACTGGCGTCCGCCGAAAATATCGACAAGGGACGGCAGAGCGGCATCGACGCCCGGCGACATTGTCAAACCTGTGAGCACCATCAGCGGCAGCAGAATGACAATGACCGCCAGATAGGTGAGCTTTTGAAGCGCGTTGTAGTGTTTGGCCTCCTCCCCTTCCGGAAAGCGGAGCCGAGCGTGGTCGAGGATTTCGCGGCCGAGGTGGCGCGGCGAGATCTCATGGGGTTTTGGCGCGAGGTCTTTGCGGAAATGTCCGCTCAGTACGCTGAAGCCGAGATAGACAATGCCGTTGATCACAAACAGCCAGGCGAAGAAGAAATGCCAGCGACGTCCGGCCGCAAGATCCTGGAATGAAGGGATGGTTGCCCAGGAGGGAAAAGCGCGTGAGACTTGTTCGCCGTCAGCCTGAGAAACGCCAAGCACGCCCGTCGTGGGGATCTCCAGCCCGGCAATACGAACGAAACCGCGCGGCTGACCACCGCCATCATCTGAGCCGATTGTCAGGATGGCGGGATCGCCGTTCGCGCCATAATGACCCCAATAAAGCTCCGGGTGGGCATTGAAGATCTGAAGCCCGCTCAAAAGAAGGAAGCCCAGGCAAAGCACGTTCAGCCAGTGCGCAAGCCGAGTCACAACGGAGTGGCGGCGGATAAAGATCGTCCGAGGGTATTGAACATTGTCATTGGAAGCGTCTGCGCTCATCTCAGCGTCTTTCATCTGTGCATTAGCGGCTGCACACCAAGCAGCGTCGATCTGTAGTCACGGGCCGAAGCAGTAAGGCGGCTGCTCCGGCCAGTGACGGCGTGTTCTTCACATGGGTGGAACCACGCCATTCTTGCCGACGACCACCTGATGGGCGATGGGGCCTGTTGCAGTCTTTTCGGCGGTGATGAAGACAACGGCGCCAGGAACGAGATCATCCTTGGTGGCCGCGGCGATGGTCACGACCGGTGTCCCATCCGGAATGGCGATCTTCTTTTCCTTGCCATGATAGGTCACGGTGACAGTCCGGCCATCGACGCCTTTAACGGCATCCGCGACCGTCGCATTGGTCATGCTGCTGTCGGGCTTCAGATCCCAACCGTAGCTCCCCTCGCCTGTGCCTTTCATTGCCGGCGGGAAAATGAGGACCTCAAGCGCACCATCGCCGCCGTCGGCCTTTGGCAATGATGCGATACCCACAAAATCGCCCGGCTTGATGTCGGTGACCTTTGCGTTGGCAACGCTGGCGACTTTCCAGTCGTTGGCAAGGGCCACGTCGACAGTCTCGCCTTCGCGGGTCTTCACCTTGAGCGTTGACGCCTGGTAGTCGACGATGCTGCCGCGGACATGGATCGGCGCGGCTTTCTTATCTTCGGCAGATGCGGGTGCTGAAAGGACAGTTACAGCAAGGATGCTGGTCAGCCCGAGGGCCAAGGCTGGGAAAGTATTTCTCATTTTTATCTTCCTACTAGTTGGTAGTTTCGATGGACGCGATTGACCCGAGTAGCCTTGCCACGCAGGATTAGTGAGAAACCGTCGGCGTGAGACGATTGAGGGCAGGTTCGAGTATCATTGAGAACACTTTTGGCTTCCCATTGGCTCTCGCCGAAAGCATTGCCCCGTAGACGGTTGCCAGAAATGTTTCGGCTTCAACATGCGGCGCACTGGTAAGGGTCAGTTCGCCCTGCTTGGAACCGCGCTCCATGACCGATGCCAGCCACGAGGAGATGAAGCGAAAAAAGTTCGTCACCTCGGTTGCGACTTCCGTGGGGAGGGATGGCAGTTCACTGGCAAGCATAGCACAGACACAGTAGGGTCTGCTGGCATCCTCAATGCATGCAGCCCAGTGGTTTGCATAAGCCTTGAGGATGTCCAGAGCATTCGGAACCTTCTGCTCAAGGACTGCCACGCTTGCCTGGCCATCCTCCCGATAACGCTTGACCAGCTCACGCACCAGATCGACCTTGCTGGGAAAATGATGATGAATGCTTGCTTTGCGGATACCGACAATCTTCGAGATATCGGCGTAGCTGAAGCCATTGTAGCCGCCGCTTATCAGAAGGTGTCGGGCGGACGCCAGAATGTCGTCCGAGGTGGTCGAAAGATTGCTCATGCAGCTTGTCTACCTTCTAGTAGGCAGATCGTCAACAGCAAATTTTCGGTTTGCGTCAGCCGTCCGTGGAGACAGTCACGCCCTTCCAAGCTTCGATTTCCTGGGTCAGGCGTTCGGTCCGCGCCGTTACATGTTTAAGCGCATCGCTGCCAAGGAGAAGTTGCGGCGGGGGATTGTCAGATTCGATGAGGGTCAGCACCGCGTCGGCGAGCTTTTGCGGATTTCCGAGCTGCTTGCCGCTCACTGCCTGACGCGCCTCGCGGATCGGATCAAACAGGGTATCATAGTCAGCAATAGAACGCTCTGTACGGACCATGGAACGGCCTGCCCAGTCCGTCCGAAACGAGCCGGGGCAAAGGGTTGTTACGTGCACACCGAACGGCGCCATTTCCGACCGCATGACCTCTGAAATACCCCGCAACGCGAACTTGCTGCCGCAGTAATAGGCGATGCCGGGCATGGTGATCATGCCGCCCATCGACGTGACGTTGACGATAAAGCCGCTTCGGCGCTCACGGAACCTTGGGAGAAACGCCTTGGCGACTGCAACGGCGCCAAACACGTTCACGTCGAACTGGCGGCGCATCTCCTCGATCGGCGATTCCTCAAGCACACCCTCGTGCCCATATCCGGCGTTGTTGATCAGCACATCGACTGGGCCATGCTCTTCCTCCGCTTGCTGCACCGCGACCGGAATACGATCAAAATCGGTGACGTCGCAAAGGACCGGGTGAAGCGCTGGGAGGTCCTTTGACAACACGTCACGTGATGATTCGGAGCGGATGGTCCCTATGACGGTGTGACCGGCTTCGATTGCGGCAGTGGCGATGGCCAGCCCAAAGCCCGAGTTAGCCCCTGTTATGAAAAACGTTTTGCTCGACATTTCTGAAACTCCTTGATTACCCGTCGATGTGACAGATAATCTGGAGACAACGCGGGTTCGATTGCGAATGCTCTTAGATTTTTGCCAATTCCTATGAACTGTAAAATGCCGCCCTCTACACATGACCAGTCTGCCGCCTTGGCCGGACAACTCGCTCCTCGTCTTGGCTACAACCAGACCGGGCTCGGTAATGTCCGTATCCTACGCACGGAAGCAGTGCTGAATGACATTCCGGTTCTTTATAAGCCGGGCGCCGTGTTCGTATTGCAGGGGAGTAAACACGGCATTCTGGACGGGGAAATCTACCTCTACGACCAGCACCACTATCTTGCCATTTCGGTGCCCGTTCCCTTTAGGATGACATCTACAGCCAGTGCACGGCGGCCACTGCTCGCGGTCTATTTAGAGTTCGATATGCAGATGGCGGCCGAGATCGCCACGCAGCTCGAAAAACTCCCCGGTCCTGCAAGCGTCAAGCCAAAAGGGCTCTTCTCGAGCAGGATGGACAGCAGTATCGAAGACGTCCTGCTGCGCTTGCTGACGGTGCTCGGCAGTCCGGTTGAAGTCGCCGTCCTTGGAGACTCCATCCTGCGTGAGCTGCATTACCGGGTCATGTCAGGCCCGCAAGGCGGCGCAGTGATCGCCGCCCTGCAGCGGAAAGGGACGTCGGGAAAACTGGTCGAGAGCCTGGCATGGCTGCGCAAAAACTACGGCTCTGAAATCACCGTCGCGGACCTTGCCAGAGCGGTGGGCATGAGCGTTCCTTCCTACCATGTCCATTTCAAAGAGCTGACAGGCTCAAGTCCGATGCAATACGTGAAGGCGATGCGGCTCCATGAAGCGAGACTGATGATCGCCCGCCAGACTGGAACAATTGCAGAGGTGGCGGCGTCAGTGGGCTATGTCAGCCCGGCGCAATTCAGCCGCGACTTCAGACGGCATTTCGGGCGTACCGCATCGGAAGAAGCGAAGTGGGTCCGGCATCACCTGGGCGAACAGGTTTGACCATTGCCCCTCATCGTTCTCACAATCGATCGACCGTCAGAACACAACACGTCATTGTAAAGCAGCTTGAAGAGCGGCTTTGCAATGAATGAGGGTCGTGTCGAAGACGGGAACGCCTACGTTATCCTGGTTTAACAGCATACCCACCTCGGTACAGCCGAGGATAAGACAGTCGCAGCCTTTGTCGACCAGACGCTGCGCAATCCGTTCATAGGTCAAGCGGCTCTCCTCGCGAACGATGTCGCGGCACAGCTCTTCATAGATAATACGATGGGTTTGAGCTCGATCATCAGCTTCAGGGATCGTTGGCGACAGCCCCTGAGCGATGAGGCGGTCGGTGTAGAAGGTCTGCTCCATGGTGAAGGCCGTTGCCATCAAACCCGGTCTCCGGAAACCGCGGTCGACGATAGCGGTTGCAGTTGCGTCCGCGATGTGCACAAACGGGATCGACACCCCGCCCACGATCGTGTCCGCCACCTTGTGCATGGTATTCGTCGCCAGGATGAGGAGGTCGGCACCTCCGCGCTGCAGCGCGATAGCATGTTCATTGAGGATGCGGCCCGCCGCTTCCCAATCGGAGGATGCCTGCAATTTTTCGATTTCGTCGAAGTCGACAGACCGTATGAGAAGCTCGGGAGAATGAAGTCCTCCCAGGCTCTCGCGGGTAAGCCTGCAGAGTTCTCGATAATAAATCTGGGTTGACGTCGCGGACATTCCGCCAAGTATGCCGATGGTCTTCAAATGTTTCTCCATGTTCATACGTTAGGTCCGTTACCGCTCAACGGGCGCTTGAGCAGAAACCAAGCCCCCCATATTTGCTACCTTGGTACGATTGCAACTCAGGAAAACCACCAACGGAGTGGAGAAATTCCTGGATGATGGCCGCCGCCCGCTTCGCCAAATTTACGCGCACAGTGCAGCGGAGGGAACTCCGCAGCCCATGCGCGCCCAAATTCCGCGTTATCACCTGCAGGACAGAGCGGCGAGGCCCCGCCTCGTATCAATGCTCAGGCACTGATGCCGCCGTCGACGAGAATGCCTGAGCCGGTGATGTACGCTGCACCGGGCCCCACGAGAAAGGCGACCGCCTCAGCGACTTCTCTGGTTTTACCATATCGAGCAATCGACAGGTTTGGCAGAATAGCGGCTGCAAGCGCGCCATCGGCAGGGTTCATGTCAGTATCAATCGGACCTGGTCGAACCAGATTGACGGTAATTTCCCGAGAGCCCAGCTCACGTGCGAGACCGCGCGTGAAGCTTTCCAGCGCAGACTTGGTCGCGGCATAGACCGCGATCCCCGCGAACGGCACAGCCAGACCCGCATTGCTGCCGGTACTGATGATGCGACCTCCGTTGGGGATGTATTTCAGCGCTGCCTGGGTGATCAGAAAGACGCCGCGAACATTGACGTTCAGCTGAAGATCAATCTCCTCAAGTGGCTGCGTGGAGAAATCACTTGCGAAAAGGACACCGGCATTATTGACCAGAATATCAAGGCCGCCGAGCTCAGCGACAGTTTGTTCGACGGTAGCCATCGCGGCTGCTGCGCTCGCGGCATCGGCATGGATGGCGATCGCATTTCGACCCATGGCGCGGATCTTGGCAACGAGAGCTTCCGCTTTCTCGACCGACTTCTCATAGGTGATCGCAACGTCGGCACCATCCTCGGCCAGTTTTAGCGCAATTGCCGCACCGATACCGCGTGCCGCACCGGTGACCAGCGCGCGCTTGCCGGAAAGAGGTAGTGTGGAGATGTTGTTCATGGAGAGTACCTCTGAATGTCTCTGTTTTGCTCGGGAGTTTCACGCCGTTTCCGCGCGATCGGCTGATGATGCGCTGCTATGGGGCCGCTCATCGACGCAACGGTCGGGGCGATGTCAGGCTGACGGAAAGCCATCCCGCGATGAGAAGACAAATGCCAATTGCAACGGCTGCAACGCTGTATGCTCGGCCAATGGATTGAACGTCTGTGGCTGACCCCAAGATCGAGAAGAACAACCCGCCAACGATTGTGGCTGCCAACGCACCGCCAATCTGAAATATCGAATTGACCAGACCAGAGGCCAATCCTGACTGCGTCCGGTCCACCCTTTGCACGATGCTCTTCACCAGGTTTGGAAGGGCGATCCCCTGCCCCGCTCCAATAAGAAAAAGCGCAGCAAAAAGGAATTGCGGAAGGCCATTCGAAATCAAGGCCGCCGTTCCAAACAACCCTGCAGCTTGCAGCACCATGCCGGCGCCGGCGGAAAATCTGCCGAAGACGCGGAGGATGCGCTCACTTGCAAAAGAACCAAGGACGAAGCCGACGGCCGCAGGAAGGATCGCCAGCCCGGCCTCGAAAGGCGTCAGACCAAGGCCACCCTGCTGATAGACCGAGAATATCAGCCAGAAGGCCGCAAGCGAGTAGAAGAACAATGCAGCCAGCAGCCCGCGCATTAGTCCACGGTTTTGCAGCAGGCTAGGTGCAAGAATCGGATCTCTCCCCGTCGACTCCAGGTGTTTCTCATGCCGCCAGAACAGGAGGAAAAACGGGAGGGACGTTGCAAGCATCAGGATTAGCCAGATCGGCCACCCCTGCTCCCGCCCCTCGATCAGCGGCGCAATCAGCGCAGATAGCGCAATCGCGATCAACAATGCTCCGCCAAGATCCAGTTTGCTTGGGCGCTCAGATCGGGTTTCCCGCAACATGATGAAGGCCGACGGCGCAGCGACCGCGATAACCGGCAAGTTGATGAGGAAGATGGCTCTCCATCCAAGTCCAAGGATATCAAGCGCAATCAACGCACCACCAAGAAACAGACCAACCATCGATGCCACCCCGAATGTCAGGGCATAAAAGCTGAGGGCTTTTGATTTTTCGTGGTCTGGGAAAATCGCATTGATGGAAGCCAAGGCTTGCGGTGCCATGATTGCCGCTGCAAACCCCTGAAGGATACGGCCGGCGACCAACGCGGCTGGAGACCAGGCAAACCCGCATAAGGCAGACGCGGCTGCAAACCCGACCATTCCAGCCAGAAAGACATTTCGTCGACCATAGAGATCTCCAAGCCTGCCCCCAGTGATCAGCATCACAGCATAGGTGGTGGCGTAACCGGAGATAATCAGCTGCATCGTTGACGCAGAGGCCCTGAAATCCTCCCGGATCGAGGGCAGCGCCACATTGACGATGAAGAAGTCGAGCGGTGGCAAAAAAGCGCCGGTCAAAAGGATGACCAGTGCCATCCATCGCCGTGGATCGAGTTCGTCATCGGGATTGCTGGTGTCTCTCATAAGTCTCTCCACATCGACCAAAAAATCGACCGACGGTTTGCAATGTTGATAATTTGGAACTGCTTGGTTCCCAATTTGGGTCAGCCAAGTGCCTTCAGTGCCAGTGCGACCATGGCCCTTGTCTCAGCGCGATCCGCTCCTGCCTTGGCGAGGACCCGCATGCCCTGAATCTGACACACGAGGAACCTGGCGAGCGTTCGTTCATCCAGCCCTGGATCGATTTCGCCCAAGGCCTGGGCCCTTATGATCGCCGCCGCATAAAGATCTTGCAACCGTCTGAACAGCCGGGAAATACGTGGTGCGACCTCTTTATCGTCTGGCAGCATTTCGACAGCTGCAAAGACGACAAAGCATCCACGCAGACCTTCCGTTCCCGATGATTGATCCACTTGTTGAGAAAAAGCGTCTCGAATTGCGGCTTTGGGCGACGGATTGGAATGCAGCGTTTCACCGACCGAGCGAACGGCGTCCTCTATGTAAGCGTCGAGGGCACGCAGATAGACGCCTCGCTTGTCGACCAAAGCCTTATAAAAGCTGCCTCTGGAAAGCTCCATACCCTCAAGCAGGTCGGGAAGTGATGCATCGTGATATCCACGATCCCAAAATACCTGCATTGCTTTTCGAACCGCTTCATCGAGTTCAAATTCTCGAGGGCGACCAACGGACGCGGATATTTGAGTGCGCTTGACCATGAAGTCAATATGGAACCATTCGGTTCATAATACAAGCGATATTTTTGGAATGTTGCGCCAAGCGTTCGGCACCCAAGTTAGTTATCGACGCCGATCAACAGGGTAATCCCGAGAGAATTTGGAGTGCACCCCATTTCACCGGACAAGTCGGCTAGATTGATTTAGCCCTGATGAACTGCCGAGGGGAAGCCATCTTGAGCGCGGAATGGGGATGGATTTCGTTGTAGTCCTCAATCCATCCGTCGATGAGCCGGAGCGCTGTTTGGGCGTCCGGTAGAGCTGATATCCGAATATAGTCCCGCTTCAACGTTTTGACGAAGGCTTCCGACATGCCGTTCGACTGCGGGCTGGCGACCGGCGTGAAGCAGGGCGTTAGATTGAGTGCTTGCGCAAACAGCCTCGTGTCCCGCGCCGTATAGGCTGAACCATTGTCAGACAGATGCTCGATAGCATTCGGGGCTCGGGTTGCATGGAAGCGTTTCTCGACCGCCTCCAGCATCATGTCGCGGACGTCCGAGCCGGATATTCCGGCATTGGCGAGCGCCGTCCAAGCGATGATCTCCCGGTCGAAGGCGTCGATGATGAAGGCGAGACGAATGACCTCGCCATTCCAGCAGGCGAACTCCAGGCCGTCCGAGCACCAGCGCAGGTTGGAGCGCATGACCATGACCTTGCCATCGTGGAGGCGGCCCTTGCGAACGGCTGTGTGCTTCTCCAGTAGCATGGCGTGGTTACCCATGATGCGATGGACCCGTTTGGCGTTGACGACAGGCTGATCGGCGGCTCGCCTTTCGCGATTGAGGAGCGCGGCGATCCGCCGATAGCCATAGGTTGGCCTTTGATCCACCAGCCTGCGGATGGCGGGCAGAAGCTCTGCATCCTCGGCCTTGTTGTATGGCCCACGCGGCTTTGATCTGCCTTTCAGCCGCTCGATGAGGTTGGAACGGGAGACGCCCAGCGTGTCTGCGACGGCCTTCATCGCGAACCGTCCTTCGGCAACAAGATCGGCCGCGATATCCGTTTTTTTGAGTCCGCTTTGGAAAGGGCTTCGCGGAGGATTTCGACCTCCATCGTCTTGCGACCGAGCATGCGCTCCAACTCCCGGACGCGATCCTCCAGTTTCTTCACTTCCGAATTTCCGACAACCGGCTCGTCAGAATCCACGGCTGCAGCACCTCCCTCGCTCAAGAGCCTGCGCCACCGATAAAGCAAATTGGGCGCGACGCCATGACGGCGAGCGGTCGAAGATACCGTCTCGCCGGGTTCGAAACTCTGCTCAATGATTGTCAGCTTTTGCTCGGTTGTCCACCGCCTGCGGCGAACATCACCCGTCAGCAATTCAACGTGTCGATAGTCGTTAGACATAAGCCTATACCCAAGCCTGTGCTTGAGCCTTTCTGCTTATGCCGACTGTCCGGTCGAAATGGGGGGCAGTTCAGTAATCCCGAGAGAATTCCCTGACCGCCATCAAAATCGGCATAAGCCCGTGGCCTGCTGAACTCAGCGAGTATTCGACTCGAGGAGGCTGCTCTTGAAAGTCGTGTCGGATTATGAGGCCGTCATTTTCCAGTTCCCTGAGATGTTGCGTTAGCATCTTCTGGGATATGCCAGGTATGTCTCTCATGAACTGCGATGCCCGCAATGATGGTTCGGCGAACAATCGGAAAAGGATCGGCAGTTTCCAACGTCCTGTGATCATCCGAAGCACCCTGCTCACATGAGAGACAGATCCGTCGGCTCCGAGGCATGTCGCCCTGTCCTCGACAGGCACTTTAAAGTGCGTAATTGCCTGTTTCATCAACGAACCTCATATCTGCAGGAGACGATAACACGGATGAAATATCATGGACTTACAACTCCAAAACAAGGTTGCACTGGTCACGGGAAGCAGTAAGGGGATTGGCGAGGGCGTGGCCAGAGGCCTCGCAAAGGAAGGGGCAACCGTTCTTGTCCACGGTCGCGACAGAATGAAAACAGAGGAGGTCGCGCATGACATCATATCCTCTGGAGGTCATGCTTTCGCGGTATTCGGCGATCTGACAGTGCCGGATCAGGTCGATCGTCTGGTTCGTGATTCAAAGGCTGCAGCAGGCTCGATCGACATCCTGGTCAACAATGCCGGCGGATCTGCCCCGGCGGAGGATTGGACCTCGACAAGCTCTGAAACGTGGGCCGCTGTCTATGACAGGAACGTGCTCGCATCTGTGAGGATCATCTCGCTCGTTCTGCCCGCAATGAAAGCGTCGCGGTGGGGTCGGATCATAAACATCTCAAGCCTGGCGGCCCTGATGCCACCTGCAAGTCGACCGGACTACTCTGCCGCCAAAGCAGCCATGATCGCGATGACGGCGTCGCTCGCAAAAGACGTTGCTGCATACGGCATCACCGCAAACACCGTTTCGCCTGGAACGGTGCATAGCATCAGTTTGGATACCGCATTCCGTAAGAAAGCCGTTGAGAGGGGGATGGCCATTGACGCCCCCTGGAATGACATAGAGAGAGAAATCCTGCCAATGTTTGCTCAGGTGCCCCTTGGAAGGGTCGGAACCCTTGAGGAGATTGCGGATGCGATTGCGTTCCTCTCGAGCCCCCGTGCCGGCTATATCACAGGAGCGAACCTCCGACTTGACGGAGGAATGTGGCCAGGGATGTAGCAGGACAACAGAGGGGCTGCGCCAAACCTGTGTGGGTTTCCCGCCTCAGTTCCAGTTTGCCATGACGAACCGGTGGATCTCCGCTTCGAGTTCCTGGTCTTCCGGTGTCCCACCCATGAAGCCACCATGGGGCATGGCTTCAAAGACGTGCAATTCTGTTTCCACGCCAGCTTTTCGCAAGGCTCGATGCATCCTCACCGTGTTCGATAGGAACAGGTCACGCGTGCCGGTCTGCAAAAATGTCGGCGGAAGGCCCGCCAAATCGCCGAAGAGCGGCGATAAATAGGGGTTGGAAAGATCAGCACCACCGGCGTAGAGCAGGTTGTTTGATCTGAGCGGGCGCGGCAGAACGAGATCAATCATCTGGTTTGTTTGGAAACTGTCGCCCGATTCGGTGAGGTCAACCTGTGGCGAGAGCAAGACTAATCTGCCGGGCATTGGCATGCCTTCATCTCTCGCCCGCAGCAGCATGGCGGTCGCCAGATTGCCGCCTGCCGATCGACCCAAGATGACCACCTCGTCGGGGGAATGACCAGTCAAGACATGGCGATACGTCGCCAGGCAGTCATCAAGAGCGGCCGGATATGGATGCTCAGGCGGCATCCGGTAATCGACGCCGTAGCATCGAACGACATGCTGGTTTGCCTGTCGACGCGCACTGACGCGGCAGGCCTCACCGCCTCCGAACACCAATGCGCCGCCATGCAGGTCGATCAGTGCGCCACGAGCATCAAATTGTCCGTGCGGCGTCGCGACATGGATCGTTGCTTGTTCGACTACAATTGTCTCGACTGTGGAGTGCAAACTCCCCGCAAGATCTTTTGCCGCGGCGGCGTAATGCGCATCTGCTGCGGCTTTTATATTCATCCAGCCGGAAAAGTCCTCCGGAGAGGGCATTTCATACTGCGCATTGATGGGACTGCCGTCCTTGTCGACCAGGCGCGACAGTGACGCTTGCGCTTCGACGCTAATGGACTGTGGGGGGTGAATTGTCCGTGAAGGGATGGCTGCGCTGCGTGTGAAATCGCTCATTTCTTGCTCTGTCATTGGTCGAATATCGACATGTCTGTGTTTCAGCATGGAATTTTGACGGTTCTGGCGGGGTGGGATGCGAACGAAACTTGGACCACCAGGAGGTAGTTCATGTATTCTTATTCCGACAGACCTCGATCCTAAACCGAAAAATGGCGTCCTAGCCCCTCAACCCCTACAACAATGTGGAGTAGCAATCGCCACCCGATCACGGCTAGAATATCCGTTCAGAAGAATCGATGGTGAGGCTATGAAAACGGATATCGGACATCTTCCGCAGACGAAGCAGCGCGAACTGGAAAGGGTCGTCCGGATCATCCACGAAGAGTTCGCCGGCATTGTGGAGCGCTCGAAGTCCGAAGCCAAGAAGGACGGGCGGATTTATAAAATCATCCTGTTCGGTTCTTACGCTCGCGGCACCTGGGTGGACGAGCCGCACACATCGAAAGGTTATCGATCGGATTTCGACATTCTCGTCATCGTCAGCAACAAGGAACTGGCTGACCCGAAATACTGGGACAAGGCGACCGACCGGCTGATGTGGGACAAGGAGATCGAAACACCCGTCGGCCTCATCATGCATGGCGCCCGCGAGATCAGCAATTTCTTGCATGACGGCCAGGCCTTCTTCGTCGATATCGCTCGCGAGGGTATTGTTCTCTACGAATTCGATGACAGGCCATTGGCTGAGCCAAAGCCGCTCAGCCCGGAAAATGCGCTCAGAGTGGCCGAAGAGCATTTTAGTATCCAGCTCAACAGCGCCAAATTCTTTCGTGAGCTCGCGCTATATTCGATCACCCGCAATCAAGCTAATCACGCCGCTTTCAACTTCCATCAGGCGGTCGAAACGGCCTACAACTGCTATCTCCTGACACTGACCAACTATTCGCCTGCGTCTCACAACCTCAAATTCCTGCGCGGGCTTTCGGAGGATCGGGATCGCCGCCTTGTCGACATATGGCCGAGGGACCATCAGCGGTTTACCGCATGGTACAACATTCTCAATGAGGCCTACGTCAAGGCACGCTATTCGAAGCGTTTCGAAATTTCCGAAGAGGCACTCGCCTGGCTTCAGGAGCGAACCGCAGAACTTCACGACCTTATCGAGGCGCTCTGCCGCGAGCACATAAACAGACTGCAGCAGGTAGCGAAGTCCTGACGGCGCTAATGCAACGGCTGACGAGATAGCACAACCGCCTGGTTTTGGCCGGTTTCGCTCTTGAAGGGATTAGAACTGACGACCCGTGTTTCGGTCACGCAACAAAGACGATTCGTCGGTCTTGCGCTCACATAATCTCGCCTCCGCCCAAACGTCATTCATTCAGACGATCCACCAAACGCTTCATCAGATCCATTCGTTCGTGAAAAATCGCTACGATGAGGGCGGGCGCATCCTCTCGAGGCAGACAAAAGACGTAGTGGTGCTGGCATCGTGCCATCCTTAACGCCGGATAAAGCGCGCTCATATCCTTGAACGAACCTCTGCCCTCGGCAAGGGATGCGATACCTTGCTCCAAACCATAGACGTATCGGCGTACCTGCGCAGCACCCCACTGAGTGCGTGTGTAGCGTATTACCGAACGTAGATCGTCTTCCGCCTCCGCAGTAAGAATATAGGCAGTCAAGCACGACCCTCGGAAATCTCCTCGTCAAGGATCTCACCTATGGTTTTAGTCGACAGTCTTCCGGCAAGCCCCTCATTGACGCGCATGTTCATCAAAGTCTTCAACTCCTCCCAGGCTCGCTCTGCGTCTGCGCCACCGGGGAAGAGGCGCTCAAGCGCATACTGCTTGATTGTCTTGCCTTGCAATGCTGCCAGCGCCTTCAGGCTTTGATGTTGTTGATCCGTTATGTCGATCGTCAATCGGCTCATCTAACGCACTCCTAAACTGAGAAAACCCACATTAACACATATGTAGTTTTGTAGCCACCACTGATGCTTGTCCGATGTCGCTTGGAGGGCTTTGCTATTTCGGAGACTCTGATCCGCCTACCTTCCTCCGCTCAAGCACAATCCCTACCGATCAATGGACGTGTGCGTATTAAGCACTTAAGCGGAATCGAACCTGCGACCTGCCAATCAGACATAATAGCTAACTGAATTATTGATTGATTTAACGTACGTGGATTGGTAGTGCGGCGTAATCGCCTGTCATGGAAATACTCAATGCGCGGCGGCGGTGGGACTATGAACAGCGCGGATCTGGAAGAGCGACCAGATCAACAGGTACGGGCGAGTAGCCCCACCCGCGTGCCCGCGACGTAAGCCGCGAGGGTCGCCTGCGTTGAAGCGGTCGCCACCAATATCGCGAGCGATCTCGGTAAAAGCGGGCATAACAAGATCAGTCCCGACGATGCCTAAGACAATCGCCCCCAGGTCTAGATCTGCTTCTCTCTTACCGCCGCAAGCGTTGCGACCTCACCCTTAAGTGCGAGGCAAGCTCTCGGCCAAGCGCCCTTGTCCGCGCCGAGCGCGGTCTGAAGCCAGGCGAGCGTAAGACGTCGGGTCGCTTCCAGCACGTCTGGTGCTTCAGTGTCTGTTTCCTTTGCGTCGAGAGCTGCAATGCCGCCAAGACCATGACCGACCCCGTGCATCATCAGCATTTCTTTAGCGCCCGGTGCATCGTGGAATGCATCTGCATGCCACTCAGGACCGCGGGTTGTAAAATGCGGATTGTCCATATCACCGCAAACGACGAGGCTGCGTGTCGAGAGCGTCGAGAAATCGACGTCGAAAAACGGAAAACGGGCAGCACTCTCAGGCGTCATGTCCTTGCCGCCGCGGCCCGGTGTCGTCAGGAGAACGCCGGCCGAGATTCTTGGATCGGAAAAATCCTCACCATCCACCTGCGCGCCGAGCAGGAGCCCAACGGTGTGGCCGCCAAAGGAATGACCGACCGCGCCGATGCGTGAATGATCCATCCGGCCAGCAACGGCTGGCGCCTCCCGTTCAATTTCGGTCAACTGGTCAAGGATCGCCTTCATCTCATTGACACGCTCGCGCCAGAAGAATGGCGTGCCGGATGAATTTGACGGCAGGCCACCGACGCGAGAACTCGCATGCGTCGGCTGGATCACCACGAACCCTCTCTCGGCCCAAAACTGGACAAGAGGAGCGTAACCGTCCTTTGACGGAATGTAGTTGGATGGGCCGTAGCCATGCGACAGCAGCACGATCGGAAGCTTGGCCCCCGTAGCGGGGGCGGTCAGACGCAGTTCCAATGGCTGGCGGCCGTGCATCGAAAGACGGATCGGCGTGTAGGCTACGGTGAGAGCGGCCTCAGGTGTCGGAATATGCATCGCGAGATTGATCAGATTATTCATGGGTCTGGACCTTCAAAGGTTGATTTGGGCGATGATGTTAGGCGAGCGAATGACCGGCTTCGCGATATGAGGTTTCCGCGTCCGCTCCGGCCGGGATCTTCATTGGCGCATCGCTCTCTGTCACAGACCTCCAGACAGCCTCTGCGACCTCATCCGGCGTCGTGACTTCAGTCCCGGATCTCAACTTCGTCAGGTAGTCTTGGACGAATGCTTGGTAAGGCTCGGGGATTTCCATGCCCATGCGCGAGACAGCATTCTTGCCGAAGCCGGTCGTCGGTGCAGAGCCAGGTAGGACGAGTTTAGCGCGGATGCCGAACAGCGCCGCCTCGAGCGCGAGGCTCTCCGTGAAGGCATTGAGCGCTGCCTTGCTGGCGCTGTAAACCGAAAGCGCGGGCAACGGCCTTATCGTGACGGCCGAGCTGACGTTAACGATGACGCCTGAGCGACGGGACCGCATCTGCGGAAGGACAGCTTTTGACATCGCCATCGCACCGAAGACGTTTGTCTCGAACAGTTCGCGAATATTCGACATCTCCGTGCCTTCAAGCACATTGAGCAGGCCGACCCCGGCATTGTTGACCAGAGCATCGATCGTGCCGGCGGTTTCGACCGCCTCAGCAATGCTGTCCGCGCTGGTGACATCCAGCAGCAGGATTTCGAGCCTGTCGTTCGAAGGAAGAAGGTCGCTTCGCGGCGTGCGCATGGTTGCGACGACGTCCCACCCGGTGTTCAAGAATTTTTGTGCGATGGCGAGGCCGAAACCGGACGAGCAACCAGTGATGAGGATCTTTGGCATGTTCCGTCTCCTGACATTTAACAAGGCTGAAGATGGACCTGATCAACCGGACCTGCTATATGCGCATGTCCGAGATTGTTTAGCGGAAGTCCGAATTGATGACCGATCCGGTTGCCGAAGTTGTTTCCTTGTTGAAGCCGAGCCCGTCGATATCAAAGCTGGTGACGGGCGGCGGTCGGTGGCTCGTTGAGCGTACGGAGGTCGGAAGCCCCTTCTACTGTGCCGTGGTCGAGGGCCGTTGCCTGATGACGATTGCCGGTCGTGAGCCAATGGTGCTCACTGAGGGTGACTTCGTCCTGGTCCCAAAGATCTTCTCATTCACGATGAGCAGCATGGAGCCGCCACCACGCGGCGCACTTCCCCAACGTCTGGAAACCAGCCCCGGTGTCTTTCGCCTGGGCGACCCGGAAGCGTCGGCGGAGATCAAGGCACTGGTCGGGCATTGCACTTTCGGCTCGGATGACAAAGCCCTTCTCGTATCTCTGCTGCCGGAAGTCATCCATGTTCATGGTGAAGAGCGACTGATCGCTCTCGTCCGAATGATCAACGAGGAGACGAGGGCTGATCGTGCCGCGCGCGAAATGGTCCTCCACCGATTGCTCGATGTGTTGTTAATCGACGCGTTACGATCGGCAGCAAGCGCCAAGGCGCCGCCGGGTCTCCTGCGTGGCATGGCCGATCCGCTGCTGGCGCCGACCTTGCGCCGGATACACGCAGATCCGGGTCGTAGCATGACGGTGGAGACGCTTGCTCAGGAGGCTGCCATGTCTCGCTCGACCTTCTTCGATCGTTTCCGCAAGGAAGTTGGTGTAGCACCGATGGAATACGCGACGGGATGGCGTATGGCACTGGCAAAGGAGTTCCTCCGCGAGGATATACCCATAGCGGACATTGCCGAGCGCGTCGGCTATGGATCGACCAGCGCTTTCAGCGTCGCCTTCAATCGGCATGTGGGAATGCCGCCCGGCGTCTATTCGCGGGCAGTTGGTGCGGCTTAACGCTTCCGAACCTTACCCGCCGATATAGGCGGCCAGCGGCCCTGTGGCGATTGGGCCGTCAACGATCAGAACGATCTACTCGCACGCCTCTTCGGACTTCAAAAGGTTAACAAAGCTTGAAGGCAGGCCCCGCTTTGGGGTCATGCTGACTCACTGAAAGTTTGCAACAGGCACGACACACCCCGAGCACTCGTGGCGACAACGGGCTGGGTGCGTCTTGCCGAGCACCCATAGATTTTTCTAATTTCCGGTCCGCTCGACCCGGACCAGTTGCGAGTTGGTTCCGGCCGGCCGACCTGTAGGAAACGACCTTTGTCGCTGCGGAAGACGGGGCTATCTCGAGCCCAGTCTTCCCATCGCTCAATCCGGGGGCAATCCTAGGAGTAGTTGACCGGGAGCCAGTCATAATTGGTGCTATCTGTACGCACGTGGCCGATTCCGGGGAACGCAATATGTGCGCCTGCCACAAGGTATTTGCCTTCCACAGCCTGCCTGAAGGCGACGTCGCGGGCAGCAACGGCGGCCTTCTGTTCGATATCGAATTCTATGGCGATGCCAGGCTCATCGAATTGCAGGATATCGCCATGGGTGATGTCGCCCCAGAAAACGATCTTCTGGCCTTCGCTTTCCAGCGTGATGGCGCTGTGACCCGGCGTATGTCCCGCATAAAGAATCGAGCCCAGACCCGGGACGGATGCTTGGTTATCTCCGAAGGTTTCAAATTTTCCAGCTCGCACGTAAGGCGTCACGCACTGGTCTGCCTCGCCAAAATGCTGCTTGACGATGCCGGTCGCCGCTTTGGCGTTTTCCGGGCTCAGCCAGAATTTCGCCTCCCGCTCATTGACCCGTAATGTGGCGTTAGGGAAAGTGCGTTTGCCTTCGCTCATCAACCCACCGGAATGATCGGTATGAATATGGGTGAGGATGACATCGTCAATGTCACCTACCTTGTATCCGGAAGCCTCGATGTTGGACACGAGCTTGCCGAGCGATGGGCCCAAATAGGTACCGGTGCCTGCGTCGATCAGCACCAGTCTTTCGCCGGTGTTGACCAGGAATGCGTTGACGGAAGTTGGTACGATTTCCGGCAGAAAAGCATCATTCAGAGCGTCCTGCGCGTGTTCTTCGCTAGTGTTGGTGTAGAGCTTGGCGAGCGGCAGGGCAACTGTGCCGTCCGACAGGGCTGTGACCTCTACGGAGCCGATCTTCAGCCGGTAGAAACCCGGTGCCTGAACAGCGGCATAAGGCGCCTTGGCGAAGACGATTGATGGCGCAACAAAGGGCGCTGCGACTAAGCCAGTCAGAGCGCTTTTGAGAATGGAACGACGAGATGGCATGGGTTTGCTCCTTACGTTGTGGTGCGGAACGGCTTGCAAGTTCCTGCCCATCAGCTAAGGATGCGCTAGTCAGCAATCAAATCGATACAAGTCATGCAGGTCATCGATCATTTCAATCTTCGTTCCTTCGACCTCAATCTTCTCGTCGCCTTCGATGCGATGATGGAAGAGATGAGTGTAACGCGTGCAGCACAACGATTGAAAATCCAGCAGCCCGCCATGAGTCATAACATAGCCACCCTGCGCACGCTGTTTCAGGATGAGCTGTTCATCCGTGTCGGGCAGGTGATGAAGCCGACGGCGCGGGCGCTCAATTTGTCTGGCCCGGTGCGGCAGGCTCTGCGACAGGCGCAAGCGGCGATGTTGATGACGGATGCCTTCGATCCGGCAACCGAGCGGCGTACATTCAGGCTGGGGCTGTCCAGCGAGGTGGAACTATTGTTGCTGCCTGACCTGACCGCTCGGTTGCGCGATATCGCGCCGGGCATTCGTATTCTGGCTCGTGGCGGCGATGCACTGGAGATCGAGGCGATGCTGGATTCAGGCGTCGTCGACCTGTCTGTGGGATGCAGCTATCTCCCGGATTCACGGCACCATTGCGAACCGCTTTATCAATCCAGCGTCTTGTGCTGTTTCAATCCGCAATTGCTAACGCTTACCAACCCGGTGAGCATGGATGCCTATTTGGCCGCACAACATGCGGTGATCTCGCAGACCGACAGCCTGCATGGCTGCGTCAAGGATGCCCTGGAGCATGCGGGTGTAGAGCTGGAAGTGGTGGCGGCGGCTCCCGATTTCATGTCGATATTGGCCACGGCGCGTTCGTCTGCGGTGATTGCCACCGTATCTTCGCGCATCGCGCTTCGTTATGGGCCGCTGTTGGGACTTGAGGTCAGCCCGGTGCCACTGGCACTTTCTTTTCCGCCCGTGGCGATGGTTTGGCCGCTTCATATGGAAAGCGATCTTGGCTGCGCATGGTTGCGGCAACAAATCCGTCAGGCGATGCTAAGAACAAATGGGAGCAACGCCGCGGATATTACGGCGTGACGGGCGTGGCGATCAGCATGTGTCTGAAATCCTAACGCCTTGAACAGACTCGAACCAAAAACCCGTTATTCATTTCAACGACTAGGGGATTTTTTACAACGTTTTCAATAAGATTTGTCGCACCCCTATTTCTGCGTTTGCCTCTCACCTCAGCGGATAGCGCAAGTACCAGGCAACGGCCTAAAAAATGAGCCATGCCTCGAAATGCCGCCCTTGAAGTCGTCCTTCGATTGGCGCGTCAATTTCTCGGCAATGGCATTCAGAATCATCGGTACGCCCCATAAATCGGGGACGCGAATTTCTCCGCTTTGGGTCAACAGACCGTTAAATACGAAAATTTGCGACAAGACCGTCGCCGATGCGCGGAAAACTGATCACGTCGAAGCAGAGACGCTGAAACTCGGGCTAAATGGGAGTAGTTACAAAAAATCGCACTCGTGCGCGAGAGATAATTAAGCGTCCTTTCGTATGCGGGCAGTAGCGTCGGAGGACAGGGAAAAATGTTAAGATTTATCAATAGATTTCGCGGCCGATTTTCAATCGGCGGCAAGAGGACAAAGTACAGTTTCGTCTCGTTCTGGAAGTGGTCGTATTACAACGTTGATACTCCACTGCTCAGAGGCGTGCTGATTGAATATCTCGTCATCAGCATTCTCCTCGAAAATGCAGCGCGTGTTGTGTTCAAAAGGGTCAGGGATCTGACGCACGACACCATTACACAGAAAGCCATCCGCAAGAGTCTCAGTCCCTTCTATTCATACCAGCCTCACGGGGACGTGTTTGATCTCCAACTTCATTGGGGTATCACCATCGAAATCAAAAGCACCGAGAACCTGGAAACGGGGAGGCTGCATAAAACCCACTGGTGGGGACCTATTAATCAAAGGGATAATGGCTCCAAACTCTTCCCGGCCCAATATTACATACTTGCGGAACTCGTCGCACCTGAGGGGTCCGAGACCGAACACCACCGAAAAAGAAAGCATGAGCTACCGGAAATCAGATGTTATGTATGTAGAGGCAGAGACCTTGAAGACGCTTCTGCGGAAAACGAATCGATCAGCTATTCGAGATGGGCAGAAATAGCAGGCAAATCTTGCAGCTTTTTTGAGCTGCCGGACGTGCTTGGAGTCCTTTGCGACGAAGATACGGACGCTCTCACTAATGACAAAGTAACGCTGGGTTGGAAAATTCCGAGGCCAAGCTCAAACCAAACACCACTACCACGCGGGACCGATCGAGTTTACGCACCAATTGCGCGCGAAGAGGGGACGGAGATCAAGCTTGCGTGGTGGGATATAACTGAAACGCCACAAGAACTAAATGCGATACCTACCCCTTGGCGCGATGGTGTTAAGCCAGACCTGCGAGACTGGGAGGCTGCCGGGTTCAAATATGAGCGAGCTCCTAAACTCGACGAGAGTGGAAATCGCATCAGTAACCGAAAGAAGACAAAAGACAGTTCGGCAACTTCGGAGACAAGTAAGGATTAATCCCGCGGACGTCGTAAAGTTAACGGTCGAGAAGCTGAAGTACGGCGGTCGTCTCGGGCACCGCTTATGCTCGCGCGATCTTCAACCACACGTTCATCCGACGGCATCACGCTGACCCTCCACCGGGTGGTCGAGGCTGTTGGTTGCCCGAAATCATTCGCTTCCGTCTGCCGCCTCCAACGGCGAACGGCCAGTGCCATCGTGCCTGTTCGCTCGGCCGCAAGCTGCAGCCGGCGCGAGCCGACCATAGGCAAGCGGACGAGCTCACCGACGACGGCGCCGAGCCCCCCGAAGGACAGACCCTCCTCCATATTGGCAAGCACGTCCTCTTCCTTGTCGGACTCAACAAAAATCACTCGATCGGCATGACGGCCAACCTGCGCCAGTGCCGGGAAAAACAGATCCGGCCGTGTCAGACACCAGACGATCGGCCCCTTCGTGCGTGCCGCGATGCCAGCCACGAAAAGAGCAGCGGCCGCACCATCGACAGTACCCGATCCCCCCTCCGGCAAACTCGTGAAGCGCACCGTGGGCCAGACCGCCGCCCGGCAGAGCGGCATCCATTTCGGGCACGCCAAAGGCCAGACACCCGGCTTTTTTCACCGTCGTGGTTTCGAGCGAGGCGATGCGCTCACGCAGATCAGCAATCACACCGTCTGACACCCTTGGGGCGCGGGCAGCAGTCATCGTTCACGGCTCCCTTCAAGGTCGTGTTGGCAGGCCGACATCATGTCGTGCAAATGTAGATGTTCTGTTTTTGTTCTTGCGCAAGAAAAGAGTCAAGCCAGCGAATTTGCTTGAAGACTATTCCGAACATTAGAAATTAGAGAATCTGCATGAGAATCAGTTGCGTAGCGACAACAAAGAAATTTTGACCCTTCTGGCGCTGCCCGGTGGATAGCGGGGACAATATGCAGATCGTCACAATGTCCTTAAGGTTTTTCTGTTGAACTAGGGGCATGACGAAGCCTCCGAGACCCAAACCGCTCCTTCGTGATACCGAAGCACCGCTCCGCTCAAAGCCTCGACGGAAGCGTAACCCGGCTCAGCCACAGCTGCTGTTCGACCCCATGCCGGAGCGTGTCGAGCCGACGCTGGCTCAGCTGAAGGCACATCCGCCGCAAGGGCCCGAATGGTCCTGGGAGGTGAAATGGGATGGATACCGTCTTGCTGTCCATATCGAACCGCAGGGCATAAGAATTCTGACCCGCGGCGGCCATGACTGGACACACCGGTTTCCTGCGATCGAACAGGCGGCACGCGCGCTCGGGCCAGCCACGATGATCATCGACGGAGAGGCCGTTGTCCTCGATGAAGAAGGGCGATCGGATTTCGGATTGCTGCAGCAGTCTCTCGGCGCATCGGGGAAAAGACCCGGCACGCGCGCCTCCGATGCCATCCTCTATGCGTTCGACCTGCTTTATCTCGATGGCCATGATTTGCGCGGCATCGAATATCGCTCCCGGCGGCATTTGCTGGAGGATACGGTAAAGGGTCAGGACGGCGCGATCCGGCTATCGGAAACCCTCGACGCCGATCCCAAGGTCCTGCTCGAGCACGCACGCCGGCTTGGGCTGGAAGGGATCGTCGGCAAGCACTGCGACCAGCCATATCGCTCCGGTCGGACGGGCGACTGGTTGAAGGTCAAATGCGTTGCGAGCGAGGCTTTTTTCATCGTCGGCTACGAGCCATCAAGCGCCTCGCCGACCGGCCTCGGTTCTCTGCTGCTGGCTGCGTACCGCGATGGCACGATTGTCGATGTTGGCAGCGTCGGGACAGGGTTTAAGGACGCTGAGGCCACAAAGCTCCGCAAGATGCTGGACAAGCTGCGCTGGAAGCAGAAGCAGCCGCCAGTGCCCCATGCCGAAAAAGCCGATATTGTCTTGGTCCATCCGACCCTTATTGCCGAGATCGAGTTTCGTGCCTGGACGGGCGACAACAAGCTGCGCCATGCGGCCTATAAAGGTTTGAGGGAACGTCAGGACAATGCCGACGTTTATCAGCTTGAGTAGCGGATTGCGCACGACGCGCCAGGTTATCCGCCATCTGGTCTAAACAGTGGGGATCGCGTGATATGTGCAATCTTTATCGCATGGAAGACAAGGATTGGGTCTCGCAGTGGGCGCAGGACGCCGAGCGCCTGATCAACCAGATGCCAGCCTATCAGATGAACCCCGACCAGATGGGGCCGATCGTTCGCAACACCGCAGACGGGAAGAAGCAACTGGTGCATGCGCGCTGAGGATTACCCTCACCGCGCTTTGCGCTTGAAAAGGCGGCAAAGACCAAGGCGGAAAAGCTCGCAGCAAAGGGCAAGCCCTTCGATGTTGAAGAACTGATCCGTTTGGAAGCCGACCGCGGTACGACCAATGTGCGCAAACTCAATTTTCCGCATTGGAAGCGATGGTTCGGTCCTGAGCACCGATGCATTGTGCCAGTCACCAGCTTTGCCGAACCGGATCCCGGAAGCAAGGAGGAAGGCGGGAATGTGCCGAACGCCTGGTTCGCACGCGATGAACAGAAATCGCTGATGTTCTTCGCTGGCATTCATGTGCCGCAATGGCAAAGCGTCAGAAAAGTCAGGGATGGCCTGACCACCGACGATCTCTACGGTTTTCTCACCACCGACCCGAACCAGGTGGTGAAACCGATCCACGAGAAAGCGATGCCGGTCCTGCTACTGACAAGTGAGGAAACCGATATCTGGATGAACGCACCTTGGGATGAGGCAAAGAACCTTGCCCGCCCTCTACCGGACGATGCGCTGATTATTTCGTCACGCGAACCCTATGGATCGTCGATCGTCTCAAAATCCGGCGATCCAGTTGAATCAGGTAGTCTGCTTTGAGCGGCCTTATAGGGGGCATCCCATACCAACAGCTGGTCAAGCTACGAGCTGCAGAACTGCTTCCTCGCTAGCTCGCACGAGCCAAACGCGGTCACCCTCGTTCGCCTTTCGCTCCACTATCACGTGATCGAGCCGCTCCCGTATTTCCTGGAGCCGCGGCGTCATCGGAGCTGCAGCACTCCCAACCTCCGAGGCGGCATTCTCGAACCTTCCTGCGAAGGCCAGTGAGATTGTCCTTAGGAGCACATGTATCGGTTCGCTGGATCCTTTCAAATACTCGGGGATGCCCTCGTATGTGTCGGATTGGAGTTCGCAACAGGCGAGCGACGCCTGAAACTGCTTCCTGAGCAGGTGGAAAGGAGCTCGTGCCTCTCCCTCGGAAAAGATGGCACGCGCTGAAGGCAGGTCTCCCTGCTTGAGGTACCACAGACCCCTCACATGGTAGGTCAGCCATTCGTTGCGGGTGCGCAGTCCCTTGTGGGCGAGAAGATCGTCCGCCTCCTCGAAGCGGCCCTGGGCGATCAACGCGCTGGCCTTGGCGGCCTTCGCGGATACATAACGAGGCTGGCGGACGAGAATGGCGTCGTATGCCTGAAGCGCCTCGTCGTACTTCCCGAGAAGTTTGAGAAGTCCCGCACGACCGTTCAGGGCCGGAAGACTATATGGGAAATCGTGAACGTTCTCGTCGTAGAGCTGGAGGGAGCGCGCGAATTGACCGGCCCGCTTGTGAGCGTTCGCTCGTCCATTACGGACACCGACATCCAGTCCGAAATTCTTCGCCGCGATCTCGTATGTCCTCAGCGCTTCGGCGTAGTCTCTCGCGTCGAGTTGTGTGTCGCCAGCTCCCGTGAAGGCCTGCGGCGCGTACGGAAATTTTTCCTGGGCCTCAAGATAGAGCTTCAAAGCCTCATGTAGATCACCACTCTTTCGGTGGAGGTCGGCAAGGCCGATGATCGCTTCTATCGACGTGGGGAATATTTTCACGGCGTGTTCGTACAGGCCTCTCGCGATTTCGAACTCGCCTGAGTGCTTGTAGATGTCGGCCTCTCCGCAAAAGCCTTTCGGATCGCCAGGCCAATTAATCTTGGCTGTTACGAAGGCCGTCTTGGCGTCTTCCAAGTGCCCGAGGTACTCCAAGGAGCGCGCGTAACCGGTCTGAAAATCGATTTCGTCGGGAAAGGCCGCCTTGGCCTCTGCAAAGGCGGCCATGGTCTCCTCGGGTTTCCACATGTCGCGGAGTGTGGCGCAGTACCCTATCCAGGCAGCGATCGCGTAGCCGCGGTCTTTCGCTTCAGCTCTGGCCTCGATGAATAGTTCAAGCGCTCGGTCAAGGTTGCCACTCTGCTTTGCGACCCTGGCCAGTCCGATCTTTCCGTAGACCCCCTCGCCGACGGCAGCCGCCGCCCGAAACTCTTCTTCGGCGTCGCTCAAGCGGTAGAGCAGAAGATAGGTGTCCCCTAGCAGAGCCCTCGCCCATCCGTCTTGAGGACTGACTTCCTTGGCGCGCTCCGCCCATTCGAGCTCAAGGTCGTGAAGCCCGCGGTGTCTGGCCTCAGTGGCGAGGTTGCACAACGACTTGACGGCGTATCTGCCCGATCTTGTCGCCTGTAGTTGCGATTGGATCAGTTGATCCGCAAAACGTCGCGCGACTTCCACCTCCCGGTTGTCAAGCCGCCCCAGGATGCCTTGGATCTGCGCGTTCACCGCTTGGAAGGCAACTGGCCCGTCGCCAAAACCCTCGTCTTCGAAGTCGCCCTCGTAGCCTTCCGTATCCAGCTCCAGATCATCAAGCTTTCGCATCTTTCGACCGACGCGCTCTTTCGTAAACGCACCGACCCATCTCGTGGAGATTGCGCGTGAGTCCGGGAGGTGGGCGAAGGCGCGTATGCATGCGAACGACACGTCGCTCGCCGATACTTCGCCGAGGCTGAGGTATGTCACGAGTTTGAAGATGCCTGCGTGAAGCGCTGACTTCTCGTACCCGCTTTTAATTTCGCTCGAGGCAAACTTCAGCCGATCGAACTCGCTGCGGACGGCCGAAATGGCATCTTGGTGTCTCAATAGGTCTGCATAAAGTTTATAGACCTTCGCCGCGCTCCCGAAAACATCTCTCGGTATTTCGGGGAAATCCGGATATGGCACCGCATACGTGAGATTGAGCACGTGGTCGGCGACCCCCTCCTGCTCGAGAAGGGTCTCCAATAACGTCGCGGCTTCAGTCGTATCTTCTAAGTCGTCGTTCATGAGAACGATCTGGAGCATGCGGGTCGCACGGTCGCAGTTGTACCCTCGAAGGAGAATATCGAAACAGTCAGTGTGACGCTTGACCTTCATGCGAACTATGTCGCAGGCGCCCTCGAGCAGTCGCGGGACAGCGGACAATGTCGAAGTGTGGAGTTCGTCAGGACTCTCGGCGTCCATGAACTGCACGAGTGATCCCTGAATGAAGACGGCTCGAGCGGCGCTACCCGAAACAAGGGCATCCATCATAGCTCAACAGCCTCCGCGCCGAGAGTGGCCAACATACTCTTCACTCTCTTCCAAATGAAGCGATCAGCTAGCGTCTTCGGCCTCTTGCCGACGACGGTCTCTACCGCACCTCGAGAAACACTACCATAGATGTGCACCTCGATAAAGTCACCATCGGCAGTCCCGCCCTCATCGGTTTGAAGTATTGCTGCATGGTCCAGAGTGGTCGTCTTCTTGTCTATTTTGTGATGAAGCTTGGCCTTTGCAAGATCAGTCTTAGTACCCCAAACAGCTCTATGTCCAGGTGGAAAAGGCTTGTTCATCAGCAACTTGTGTCTCTCGATGAACGTATGTGGATTTTCTTCGAACAAGGACGCCCTGTGCGAGATCATCTCGTCCTTGAGAATGATAGAGAAACCTCCGTAGCCGGACATCCCTTCCTGCGACAAAGTGAGGCATGCGAAAATAATGTCGTTATGGAAGTTTGGGTAGAGCGCAGCCTCGTATTGTGTGCGGACGCGGTCCCACTCGTTCTCCTGCGGATCGCGGGCTCCGGAGTGAACCTGATTTTGGTAGCTGGTGTAGTAATTGCGGTCGCTTTGCACGATGTCGTCAACGACACTGAGGCTTCGCGCGATGACTGCTTTCGCACTTTGCACGCTTTCCCCGAACAACGTTAATTGTTCCTCGCACTGTCTTGCACCAGTTGAGGCCGCCGCATCTTGAAGACGCGACTGCAGTGCTTCGACCTCCTCCGCGGACGATGCCAATCGGACATTGGGGAAGCCGCAGTCACGCCCACACGTGGGACATTCTCGCCGATTGGATGGAACGATCGATTTGCACTCGCAAACGATATCTGGCACTGCGGATCCTTCGACTTTTACTCAACGCAAAGTTTATTAGAATAATGATGTTGCCTCCGCAAGTTCGACTTGGACCAAGGACCAGCTCAAGGACCTGCCTGAACACCACTGTTAGATTTTCAACTGAATTGAAATCAAGAGCCCGGCGTCTATCCGCAGCCGCATCTGAGCGCAGCGCCGGCAAATCCGTATCGATGTTGGTGCGAGCATGCGGACAATGTGGAAATAGGTGAAGTGGACAGTTTAACTAAACACAACCATCACAAGCCCCTGATTGATGCGCCAGGAGTTGAATAAATCTGCCTTTACAGGCTAACTGCTTGGGACGCGGTCGATCGTCAATAATGGGGACGAAATTGTATTTACAAGTGAATGAGCAGCTCATCTCCGAATTCGAATACTTGCTGGATCGGGAAAGCCAACCTGGACGACAAAAAGAACAGGAAGTGCAGGACTTTTTAGAGTCACACACTGAGATGCTGCCCACGCCCGGCCTATTGAATCATGGTCTTTCCATGGGTTCGATTATCTCAAAATTTCCTCTCAGCAAGGCTTTAACGACAGATTACGTCTACCTGACCAAAAGTTCAGGAAGCTGGATTATTCATTTGGTCGAGCTTGAACAGCCAGGGAAGACAATTTTCAATGCTGACATGGACACTCCTACTTATTCCGCTTCGTTTAATGCTGCGGTTGCACAAATCAATAGCTGGAAGCGTCACATCGATGACTACAAGCATCAGATTCTAAATGACCTATCATCACTCATGATGCCGACGGGAATGCGGGATAATCCGGTATCCTTTTGCTATCATCTGATCATCGGCCGCTCGAAGAACAAAAATGCCAGCGTGGATCGGAAAAAGCAGTTTGAGCAGACTCGGCGCGAATTGGATATCAACATCTTTACCTACGACTCAGTAATACAGCTTTATCGAACCGAACGGCGTTACCCAAAGAGCGTTATGTCTGCCTCAAAGAAGAGGTTTCTCTTCAAGTCTCTGGTCTCAAAGCCACAAGGGATCTTTTGTTATCTGGGTCCCGACATCATCAGTCTTAACGTCGATCAGGAGCTAGCTCTCAGCGAGCAGGGATACCAAATCGACAGGTGGAAAAGCGGCGAGCTTTTGGTTGTAAACGACAAATGGTCCCTTCAGTCAGATGAAGGCAAAATACCTTTTGGCTTAACGCGCTCTGAACGGAATGAAAGGTCAAACGCTGACTAGATAATCTCCCGCATTTCGAAGTGGGAGCCACATCTCGCAATATCCAATCGGCCTCTAAATGCGACTATCACGCGAGACACCGGAACTGCGCAAATTCAAAGCAGCGTGACAAGCGGTTTCGCCATAAAGCCGAGGCACTTCGACTATTCGCTACTATTACAGTTGACCTCATCTGATAGTATCCGCTTTGCGAACGAGCTCTCGATAATGTTGTGGCCAATTTGTCTTTCTGATTGAGATATTAAATCTAATACACTACTTTTCCGATAGTTGTGAAAACACAGTTACTCGGATCTCGTAGAGACGCTGGGGGCCATACTTTCAGGGTTATTATGCCGGCTATTTTTGTTCATGTTTCTGACATTCACTTCGGCCAAGAGCGCGATGAACGGATCCACATTCACTCGGACGTCAAAGCACAACTGATCGCCGACGCTTCTGAAGTGGTGGGCAGCTTGTCAGGCGGCACGGCGCACGGAATTCTTGTAACCGGTGATATCGCCTTCAGCGGCGTGAAAGAACAATATGATTCCGCCGGTGCGTGGCTAGATAGTCTAGCTGACAGCATAGGTTGCCCAATCCACAGCATCCAGATGATACCTGGAAACCATGATGTTGATCGGAAAAAGTCATCGCTCAGCGCTGATCATCTACTCGACCTCATTCGAAAAGGAGGCGTCTCCGAATACGAGCGCGTAATGCAAAATGACATCGATCGTGTAGCGCTCTTTGCACGTTTTGAGGATTTCGGCCGGTTTTGCGAAGGCTACGATTGTCCACTAGATGTGACTGGGCGCGCATCATCTAACCTTCGCGTCGAACTAGCGCCCGGACGAACGCTCCGCTTCATCCGGATGAATTCATCGCTGCTATGTACTGGTGATGAAACCGATGAGGAGCCGGAGCTGATGGTCGGTCATCGTCAGTTTATCATACAACCAACTAAGGGTGAGGAGACAGTGGTCCTTCTCCATCATCCGCTGAATTGGTACAAAGATAGCGACGAAGCAGATACCTATCTGAGAAGCCGGGCGCGGGTATTGATCACGGGTCACGAACATGATCCGAAAGTAAAAATTGAGACTGTAGAAGAGGAGAGCGATATCCTTCTACTCGCGGCTGGCGCAACAGTCCCCTTTAAGTCCGATGCCACTTACACATTCACTTATAATGTTCTCGAATTTGACTGGGACTCGGAATGCGATGCTCTTGTCGTTACAATCCACCCTCGTGCATGGAATCCGAAAAACACACGGTTTGAAGCGGATGAAAAGCGACTCGGGGGGAAAGATCCACGCTTTACTTTGGGCTCGCCCAATTTTCGTAAACAGGTTGTGATGGCCGTTCCGTTTAACGGTGAAAACAATACAAGCGAGGCCCTAGTGTCGGAGGAGGAGCCGATCATCGCGATCGTCGCTGCGCAGGATTCGGAAAGGGAGTTGCCAGTGCCGCCCGAAATCGAAGGATATCGACTTCTTCTTCTGCACTTCTTTCGCGATCTTAGCGAGGTCGAGCGCCTGAAAGTGCTTGTTGAGCTCGGTGCATTTGAAAATGATTCAGAGGCGCGTGTAACACAGGCCATCGAAAGGCAGCTGTTCGATTGGTTGGCTCGCGAAGGGCGAATTGCGGACATCGAAAAATCTATCGATAAACTCAGAGAGAGTAAGAGGGACAACACCTGATGAGCGACATCGCAACACATATGCGGATCACCGGCCTGCAGGTGACCAATGAGGATGTCGATTCCCGCACTGGCGCTGTTAATGCCTTAAAGACTTTGTGGGGGAAAATTACGACCACCGAAACAATAATTGGTAAGGCAGCCGACATCGCTGCGGCGATTGGAGGTAATGGCGCGCCTAGCGACGGCCTAGGAGCGGAGGTCCAGACCGCGATCCAAAAACGAGCATCCGCTTTTCTGTTTGCTGAACGTCCCCTTGATGTTGGCATTGTTGCCGCACATGCTGCAATCGGGATAATAGGCGCTGAACCCGGCTCTGGAGGGTGGACGACTGCAGACGTTTGGTCAGCTGCGCTCTGGTCCGTCTTGAGTTTTCAGAGTCCTTTGGAAGATCCTAAAAGAGAAGCTCTCCGTATCCATATTCTTGAGGCCGCGCACCGAAGAAGCGTCGCTGGTGCAGAAGCTGCTCGTCAGCGCATCGCTGTCGATGATTTCAAGAAGGTCGAAATTGTCGCTGGAGAAGAGGACAAATTTGCGCCGGCGCTAGAAAAGGCGACCACAGCAACAATCGATGCATTGCGCAGAAATGCTGCCCTCGACCGGGAAGAACTCGACTTTCTTTGGTGGTCCTTAAGAGGACGAAGCCAACTGCTTAAAAAATCTTATTCGCAGTTAGATTGTGCCACTGGTGCGTTGGCTGTGGGTATCGAAGCCGCGTCACAATTGCGCCGGTTGCCCTGCGAGGTGCATCATGAACTCGTCTTGGCAAAAATTCCTGAAAATCCAACCCTCAACCTTTGTGATCTAATCAACGCGACCGGCGAAGATCGTCACCGCCTAGGCGGGGCTTTCGTCGATGGATTAGTAGCTCGTCATCCTTCGACCTTTCCGGTTCTCAATGCGCTCGCGACGGGGAGTACCAATGCTGACGGAGCCAGTATTTCACGGTCGGCGGAAGAGTGGGCCGGACGGGCGCTTCTTGAGGCTGGCTTCGAGAAGATTCTCAGAAATGGGCCGGCTAAACTATGACCAACGCCTGTCAGTATGAGGGCTGCACAGTCGGCGAGACAGGTCGCTGCGCGCTGGAGAAAGACCCCGATATCTGTCCCAATCGCATCGGGAGCCAACCGGCGCAATCGGAGACCGACGCGTCCTCCATGGTGGTCGATTCCAGCATAGGAGCGCCCGTTCTGGCTCGACCGGAAGAGATGCCATCATTCCCGCCCAGCACAACGCTTGGCCTGGAGGCGGTCGAGCGCATGATGGCGGCGAAGTATGTCACCATCGTCGGCATCCTGGGGGACCCCGAAGCCGGCAAAACTGCCTGTCTGGCGAGTATCTACTTGCTGTTGTCCCATGCGCTTTTAGATGGATGGGCTTTTGCCGACAGTCAAAGTCTCATGGCGTTTGAAGAGATTTCGAGAGGTGCGCGCCGCTGGAACGAGGGTTATCCGCCAGAGCAAATGACGGTGCACACGGAAATGGCGGATGAGCGCCAGCCCGGCTTCCTCCATCTTCGTCTGCGAAGAGAAACGGATGGAAAATGCTTTGACCTGGCGTTGCCGGACTTGCCGGGCGAGTGGACCAAGACGCTCATTCGGTCATCACGATCCGATCGCCTCGAATTCACGCGCTCCGCAGACGTCATCTGGCTCGTTGCGGATGGCAGGATCCTTTCCGACCGGGAGCAACGCCAGGGTGCTATAACGCGACTTGGCCAGTTGGCGGGACGACTGCGCTCGCTAATGAATGGCCTCTCCCCAAAGTTACTGCTGGTCATTACCCATCGTGATGTGGTTCAGGTCTCAGACGCTACAATTGATCGGGTTCGATCCGAATTTGCGAAACACCAATTGGAGGCCGAAATCATCCCAATCGCACCCTTTTCGGATGACAACATAGTCAAGCCAGGATTAGGGCTCAGCAACTTGATTTCATCCACATTGGAACGGGTCACCGTGCAACCTGCATTCTGGCCGACCTCAACGCCGGCACCAAGCGCAAGATCGTTTTTAAGTTTTAGGAGGGGCATATGAGCGACAGATCAATCATATTGCTCGGCGGCCCCGATTCAGGAAAGACAAATTATGTAGGGAGACTTTGGCACGCGCTCGACGCCAAGAAATGCCGCCTGATTGCAGCGGAACAACCCGAAGAAATAGGATTCGTTCTCGATACGGCGGAACACCTGTTCCAGGGGCGGTTTGCTCCGCGCAGCGAACATGCCGATGACAGGCGCGATTTCGAAGTCGTAGTGTGTTCGCCAAATGGAAGCGGCAGGGCCGCGATCGTCATTCCCGATATCTCAGGCGAGCTGTGGCAAAATGCTGTTGCCAATTCCGAGATCGCCTCCGACTGGATGGATGAACTGATCCACGGGCATGGAGCGTTGCTCTTTGTGCGTGTCGGTTCCGATCTAGATGTCCGACCGCTGGATTGGGTGACGTCCAAGAATCTTCTCGCGAAGGTTGGAGATGGCGAGGATCGTGGTAAGCTGCCCACTCAGGTTATGCTCTGCGAGCTCGTCCGATATCTTGAATTGACGATGGCAAACAGGACGAGCACCGAAAGACCGCGGCTATCGATTATCGTTGCGGCTTGGGACCGGGTCGATCTTGCAACATCTGAACAGGGACCCCTCGCTTATCTTGCCCGGGAGTATCCCCTGCTCGCTGGACGCTTGGCTGATACCGCTAAGCTGGACGTCCAAGTATTCGGCTTGAGTGTGGTAGGCGGCGATCTTGCGGTTGATCCAGAATTCCGTGATCGTTTTCTTGAAGAGGGATTGGACGATCACGGATGGGTTGCGGTCTACGACGACAGCACCAATTCTTGGCGGAAGGATGTGGATCTTACACTTCCTATAGCATGGGCCATTGGTGCGTAGCCGATGGCAATGACAATCACCAGCCAACTTCATGGATATCAGCACGGCCATCAGTTGCTTAGCTCAACTGCGAAAATATCGAAGGGAGATCAGGCGGTCATCGACAGGATATCGGACGTGGCAGGTCCTCTGAGACCGGGCGAAACATTCGGCCCTTATCTGACGGCCTATCCACTGCCAAGCGGTGATTTTTTTGTTCTAGCGCGTACCTGGCAGGACCTATCGGTCCCGCGTGCTGGATGCGTTCGCACCCTCAGCTTGCTTGTGCCGGTGGACGACTGGTCTAACGCGCCCGCACTGGATGTCTATCTTGACATTCTTGATCCGAGCGAAATGCCGACCGTGGCTCTCACCAGTACGCTACCCCGCACGGTAAAAACTGCGCTGCCGCCTGTCCCCAGCTTTGCCGCCAACGAGTTGCTGGAAGCAATATTCCTCGAAGAAACCAAACCGGTCGCCATGTTCGACGCACCGGAACCGGAGTTGATCGCCATTCGGCTGCTGACGGCCCTATGGCCTTCCATGCGAAGGCGGTTCGCTGTTTCGACGTTTGCCTTGTCCCCGCGAAAAATTGAGGGACGCAGTTTCGATCTTGTCTTTGCTCCAAAGGATGCCCGGTCGCGTTTCGCAAGCTGGGATGGGCGCCGCATTGATGCAAGGACAGGACCGTCCACTCGGCATCGATGGACTCGCTCCATCGCCGACCGAGTCTTTCACCAGCCGAAGCCGCAACTTTTGAGCCATGAAGAAATTCGACTCGTGGGCTCCCACGAGAGCGGCAGTTACTCGGCACTGCGTATTGCTCTCATGTGGGAGGAACTGAAGAGCAACCTCGAGCGCTCACCTTCGGCCGCCCTTGGACTTTTGGATATCGCCAACTCCAGAACAAGTGCTGATCCTGAGATCGTCGCTTCCCTGCAACCAGCAATCCTCGAAGCTGCGCATCGCGCTGTCACGACCCTCTCATCGTCTGAAGCTTGGGAACTCATAGGCGCTCTCGCAAAAAAAATCCATGGATCTGCATTCGCGTCGGCTCTGCCGTCGATCGGAGACGCAGCAGGTGATCTTACCGCGAAGTCGCCTTCCGAAGCGATTGCACTCATCGAGCAACCAGACCCACAAGGCGCGATTGCCACGATATTGCCACAGATCGTCAACGGCCTTAGTGCGGGGTTTGGAAGCGAAGCAGCAAAAGCCCTCGTTCATGCAGCCCCGACCGTACTGCCACGTCTCCTGCGAAGCGGTGGACCCCTCGCCGAAACAATAGCCAGCAACTCGGCCCTTATCGAATACATAGCCGACATCTTGCCTCAGCTTCCGGCTGAAGACTTTGAGACGATGAGGGAGGTCATGATGCCCTTTCTGGTTCGGGATTTCCACCGATCCGCATTCGAGCCCCTGGCGGCTTCCCTTGATGGCAACGACTTGCTGGCTGAGGTCAGCCACCTTGCCGAGGTCAACAGCTTTGCAGCACCGAGTTTCATCCCGATACTCGCCGACCGCGCCCGCGAAACCGGAACAACCCGAGAATTGCGTGGCACGCTATTGAATATCAAAGCGTCGCCCGGTCGCGATTCTTTATTAGCTGCTACCTTGGACCCAAGAAAGGAAGACATCGCATGGCTGCTCGCGCAAACCACAATCGCGTCCCAATTTAAGGAGAGCCAGCTTTTAGCACTGTTGCGGCAGGCGCAAACTAAACAGTTCGCCTCCATTTTTAGTGACGACCAACTGGCAGAAGTGGTTCTCTCTAGTGTTCCCGATAGCGCTCAAGACCTGCTTCTGCGAGTAACGACCGACGTTAGCATTCCCCTCCGAGCACATCTCGCTGTTGTTTCCCGGCTTCTTCCAATCATCTCGATAGCTGATCGAGACCAGCTTGTGTGGAGCACAATTGAGCGCTGCCTGCGCGAGCATTTTGCCGATGAAGAAGCACCAATGATCAGTTCCTTTATAAACCTAATGGGAAACCAGTTGGACGTGAAGCGCTTGGTTGGGCTTGGGTTGGGCCGGGATCTCGAACCAGCGCTGATCAGCAGAAATCTTTTGGCTTTTGAAGGAACTTCAAATGAAGCACGGAATCGAATTCTTTATTCTATCGATAACCTCGCCTCAGCGCTCGCAGAACACTACACCCTCGAGTTAGACCAAGCAGCAGGGACCGCATGTGCTCAGATGTTCGCGGATGCGCAGGTGTTGGACCCGCGTGCGAAGTTGCGCGCATCTGGACGTCTTCTTCCGACTTTGCTTAGATCAGGACATTCACCCGTATCTCGAATCATTGCGAACACATTCCCCCAAGTATACCGCGAACTTGCCAAAGAGGATGATATTCCCGATTTTCTGCGATTTATCCCATTCTTTGATTGGGACAGGTGCAAATCGGCGAGAAGAGAACTAGTTGACGCTTTTCTCCGATCACGTGTTTGGACACCTAGTGATCTAGCGATAACAGCCTTCTATGCGGGCGACCTGCCGCGGTTTCTGAGACGAATTGCGAAGGCTTATGGGGGTGAGGGCTATATCCGAAAAATTGTTGATGGTATTGAGCAAAATCCCGCGGGCGCGCAAGGGGCGATACTCCGAGCAGTAACAGACTTGTACGATGATTGGCCTGCCAAATACGATTGGCGGGATTGAAGCCAATTCAACAATTTGACGTTTTACGCGCTTCCAGGACGAAAACAATCCCGAGTATATTTGTTCATCCGTCGATCCCTGCATCTGGAGTTGTAGTTGTACACCGCTTGGCACGATATACACAGCCCAGTTTAATTACGCGTGGGGATGTTTTCTAAAGAACAATCACCGCGGTCAAGGCTTTCGGCCACGGTCGGCCGACGCCGTCTACCGTCCGCATACGGGTCCACCATCTTCTGCGCTTGCTCCACTACCTGCTCAATCGTGTATGGCACCGCCCGACCGAGCAAAAATGTAGTAACCAGCTTGTCAAGAAGCTCCTGCTTTGGTTTGAACTGTTCTTTAATCAACCTGCGAAACGGTGCAACATCGCTATCACACACCAATATTCCCAGTTTTCGTGCTTCATCTAGCATCTCGTTCACGCGCCTTTGAACATTCTCGCCCATACAAGCTGCCCGGATGTAGCCCGCAAGTGTCCTAAATAAAATTTCCTCGCAGTGAAGAAGCTGAAGCTTATCCTGGAGCACTGCTTTGAAGGCACCAACCAGTTAGATGTCGCACGATGTGAAAGCTAAAGCACGCTAGCGACACAACGCAAAGGTTATTACCAGTCGCAACGTTGATTGCGCGGAGCCTTTCGGTAATCTTATCCCACAAGCAGTCTTCCTTGGATGCGACGATGTGTATGCCGTGCTCGATCGTGCCATGCGTATCAAAGTGGATAATGGGGGCCAGGCCTGCAGCCAAGGCAGCGTCGGCTACAGCATCTAGGTAAGCCATAAGGTGATCCGCGCCTTGTGGCTCGAACCTTTGAAAAATGACCTCCTTCGAGGCCAAGTAAGGCTCCAGATCGTCAAGGATACGTCTCGTAACGCCCTGCTCGTTTTCATGGAGCGAGGTAATCCACAGAACCGCATTTACATTCGCGTGCGATAAAATAGCTGGTGTCTTAGTCATGCGCTCGACAGCCTCCGCTTTACTGTTTTATCTCGTGAATCCGATGCCTGCAATCGGCACGGCCACGCTGACTCGCATTCAGGGTACATCCATTCACAGGCAACGGTATGGCTCCGCTACAGTCCGTCCGGCAGACCAACATCGCAACTGCCGTTCATGTGGACTTATCGTAAGCTCACCCTGATCCAGCTCAAACTATACCCCATGCCCGAAACCTCCCCCTCCCGGTCATCTCGCGCAGGCCAAGCTCCAAAACGATCCGCCGCGCCGCCTGCGGCGTGACGTCGAGCGTTTTCGCCACCATCGCAGCTGACACCAATGGCTTCGCCATCACCAGCTCGACCAGCTCCGGCAGCTTTGATGACGTCCGCCGCCCCACCAGTCTTCGGTCCATCATCGTTTTCGTCAGCGCCAGCCGGTCATGCTCCTTCAAACCGATCTCGGCGGCCGCCAAGAACCCTTGGGCGATGGCGAGCAACCGGGTTTCGCGATCGCGATGGCGGCGCCGATCTACGGAGATGGTTTTCAGGCCGAGATTGATGGCGGCGAGATGGGCGCCGGTGGTGATGCCGGCCTGGCGCAGGATGGACGCGACCAGCAGGCGGCCGAGCCAAGGCGCGTGCTGCAGCACCGAAAGCTCGTTCCAGGCATCGAGGGCAACGATCGCCTGCAGCACTACCGGCAGGTGTTCGGTCTGGCGCAGCACAGCGCGCCATTCGTCGAGTCGCGCATCCTCGTCCCAGTCGAGATCATAGACGAGCGGATCGGCCGGAGCCCGGCCGGCCTTTTTGGCCCGTTCGATCGCAGCGTCAGAGCGCGCGAGCAGCGCATCGATGGCGGCATAGTCGACGCCGGGTAAATTCTCCGCGTCCTCACCATCGTCCCCCTCCCCTTCCGGATCGATGGCGACCGCTGGCCGAACGACGCTGGCCGGCTCCATCGCCTCCGCGCCAACCGGAGTGATGTCCGACGTCTGTCGCAAAGTTCGGATACCCTCAGCGGACAAAGCCCATTCGGGTGACTGCCCTGCGATGCGCCGGCGGGTGCGCAACACGTCGCGAGCGATGGTGAGTTCGTGGGTGGGCGTGCGGATATCGCGGGTCGCGTCGTGGAGCACGAGGTCCTCCAGGTGTACGAGCTCGCCGTCGATCCACAGCGAGGCGCAGGCGTCGGCGAAATTTTGACGCTCAAGGAAGCCCGCGCCGACCGGGGATCGGGCAATGCGCTCGTCGAGACGCGTCAAGGCGACACCGGCGTCGAAAGCCGGTCGCATCAGGGCACTCATGCTGATTTTTGAAAAATCGTAAGCCATTGAAATCATGGTAAATGATTTCTTATAGGAACTCTATATAAAAATTAGAGTTCCTCACATGGTATGACTGTGGGTTGGCCCTCTAACCATCGATAAGTACCCCTTATCGATGGTAGTTGATTTCGCGGCGCAAATCGAGGAAAATCGGGGCAAATCACGGTGCCAGCGGCCGCCGAAACCCGCGATTCTGGAGCCTATCGTGCCTAAACCTAAGACATCACACACGTCTGTCGAGCGGCGCGCCGAGGAGCTCGATACCATCGCGTCCGTGTTGCCGCTCGAACGCCGCGACGAGCTTGCCGAGCTGTTGACCGATGATGACATCGAAACGCTGCGGCATCTCGTCAATCAGGGCATGGGCGACAATACGCTAAGGGCCCTGACGTCTGATCTTGCCTACCTGGAGGCCTGGGGTCTCGCTGCCACCGGACAATCCCTGCCCTGGCCGGCGCCCGAGGCGTTGCTGCTCAAATTCGTGGCCCATCATCTGTGGGATCCGGAAAAGCGCGCAAGTGAGCCCAACCACGGCATGCCCGATGATGTCGACAAAAATCTAAGGCGTCAGGGTTTCCTGAAATCCGTTGGCCCGCACGCGCCTGACACGGTGCGGCGCCGGCTGGCCAGCTGGTCGACATTGAGTAAGTGGCGCGGCCTAACGGGTGAATTCGCCTCCCCTGCCCTTAAGTCAGCAATTCGTCTGGCCGTGCGCGCCGTTCCGCGAACCCGTGCGCGCAAGAGCGCAAAGGCCGTCACTGGCGACGTTCTGGCGAAGCTGCTGGCGACGTGCGAGTCAGACAGCCTGCGCGATCTACGCGACAAAGCAATCCTGATGGTCGCCTTTGCTTCCGGCGGCCGTCGACGCAGCGAGATCGCCAGGCTACGCGTCGAGCAGCTGACAGTCGAGCCACCGATCGAAGTGAACGACGGTCCTCCCCTCCCCTCACTTGCCATCCATCTTGGTCGAACCAAAACGACGACAGGCGAGCAGGACGATGTCGTCTATCTCACAGGCCGACCTGTCGAGGCGCTGAACGCCTGGCTGGCGGCCGCAAAGATCGAAAAGGGCAGCGTGTTTCGGGGAATTGGGCGGTGGGGCACCGTTTCGCGGCGTGCGCTCGATCCGCAGTCGGTCAATGCGATCCTGAAGCAGCGGGCACAGATGGCCGGGCTAGACAGTGGGGAGTTTTCGGCGCACGGGTTACGATCGGGATATTTGACGGAGGCCGCCAATCGCGGAATTCCTCTTCTCGAGGCGATGGAGCAGTCCAGACACCGGTCGATGCAGCAGGCTTCCAGCTATTATAACAACGCTACACGGCGAAGCGGGCGTGCGGCATGTATTCTGTAATGGCGCTCATGCGTAGCATCAGACGCCCCGGCTTGTGGGAACTGGTTGCACAGTCAATCGGTCTCCCTGACGACCTAGGCAGGGTCGGAAAGCCCGCTTCTCTGACGTTCTCCACAGGCTGGCATGCCCCCCTCTGCCTAAGTCGATGATCGATACGTGCAGAAGCAAGGCAGGCTTCACCAGAGACGATCAAAGAGAGAGCGCCCAGTCGGCGCCTCAGACGATTACCCGCAAAGGAAAACCGAGCGTGGTTGTTGTTTCTGCAGAAGAGTAGCTGAAGAAAATTACTCGCAGGGGATCGCCTGCGGAATTTCTGTCGGCATCGCCCCTATACGGCGCCGACTTGGATACTGAGAGACAACACGACGCGCCCCGTGGCCTGTCCTTGTGAGACTTCTACTCGATACGAATGTTCTGTCGAAAGTTACAAAGCCTCGCCCTGATGAAGGGTGTCTGAAGTGCCTTCAAGGGCTGCACGTGGATCGAACCTTAATCAGCATCGTCTCTATTGCTGAAATTCGCCGCGGTGTCGCGCTGATGGATAGCGGCTGGCGCCTTGGACGAACGGCTCACGCATGATCTGCCTCAACGCTTAAGAAAACAGGATTATTCCGGTGGCAGGTCATGTTGCCTTCGCCTAGGGCGATCTGATGACGCTTGCCAATCGAAATGGTCGCGGGCTCGCCTCGATGGATGGCTTGATTGGTGCTACAGCCGTCACTCGCCCATTGACCCTTGCGACGCGCAACATCACGGATTTAGAAGGCTTCGGAATAAAAATCAGTGATCAGTGGGTGGACTGATCTGGCGTTGCTTTTCGATTGAAAGGGCTGGACTGAATGCTCTCCTACAAAATGCTCAGGAATAAAGCCGTAATCTTCTTATTGCTGACCACACGCCCCTTATCTGGCTGCATGAAGTCATCCATCAGGTGAATGAACACTCGCCGATTGTGAAAGACAAGCAAAGATCGTTCCTTGGGCTGGCCCACGATGGGCGCAGAGCATATGAGCGGCAGCGTCAAATTATTCAACCACCTAACATTTTTAAAGAAATCGGCGTCCGATATGGCGTTCGGATCCTCTGGCCTGTCCTTTGGCTGCAGCATAGGCTGTTGAGGCGATCTCTCGCGTTTCTCGGCGATCAAGCTAAGAGCCAAGCTATCACTTATGCGTTGGAGGCCATCATCGACGACGCATTGCGCGAGAATTTTGGCGCGCAGGCAGGTACATTATCGATCTCCGACAGCACCTTAGTCCAGCACAGCCTGCAGTTTTTGAGATGACCGACCGCCCAAGGGGATATTTGTTCATGGACAAAAGGCCGACATTGCGCTGCTCATTTCGAGTTTCGATCAGATCTGTGACCGCTTCTACCCAATTCCATTTAAGAACAGCGAAAAGAACCTGCTATCTTCAGGAAAATTTGCAGTCTGGAAAAAATCAGGAGCGGGATCCGACAAACGGTCTCTACCCTCGTGACCGCCCTCCTCTGCCGACAGGCAGAAATCTCTCTGCTGTCCCTCCAGATAAGCAGGCTTTCTGAAGTTCTCCCCCATTCCAATTTTAGTAGGTATTTCCGCTGCAGATGCCCCGCTACCAAGGGGAATATTGCGAAAGCAAATAATGGGCGCAGCGAGGATTCGATCGTTCTGGTGGTTCTGGTAGTCAAATTCCTCACTTGCCATGTGCTTGGGATATTCTGATGAGCTCCCTTGGCTGGCCAATAAGTCTTTCAAACGGCACAGATCGTCGAAGCGCGGCGTCCTTTTTCGGTCCCTCGGCAATCCGATCGATACGTTCGCTAAACAAGTCTGTTTTTTCGACCGTTCTTTTGCGCCGTCGCGTAGTTGGCGCCAAAGCTGATTGTTGAGCGTATGCAAGTCGCTTTCATGGCGGCAAAAGCCGCATCAACCTGAGAAAAATGCAGCCTTTTCAAGAGAAGCGCCAGGAGCCAATCAACGCGGTGTCGACGGCTCCGGAAAAGGCTAGACTTCGTCGGACGTTTTCCTCGGCTAAACCCCGGTGCCCGGCCTTTAACAATTTTGCCCGGGTCAAAACTGGTTTAATACCATGCTAGGCTCGCTCCCTGGGGCCGGGACGGGTGACAAAGGCTTTCCTGCGCCCTGAACCGCAAAGCCGGCTCGAAGCCGCAGCCAGAAGGGCTGACCCGACAAGAGGCGACTTTTTGTCCGCTGATATCTGTGAACGGGCAGAATTTATCCGTACGGTACAAGCAGCGTAGGCGTGAGCGCATCATCAATGGTTTTGCGACAGTTGACGTCCCAGGCCCAATCGGAAAACCTTGTCAGCTGACAAGGTTTTGGAGACGCGGCTCTGGCTACGGATCAGCTCATCTCTTGAGGAAGCCCAGATACCAGATCATCAGTTGTCGCGACCGCTAAAGTTCGCCCAGCTACCAGCGTCAGCGGTTTACGACGCTCGCTATCGAAAACCTTGTCAGCTGACAAGGTTTGCAGTCCTGCATCAACTTCAAAGGTCAACAGTCATACCGACACCGGGGCAGGGGGCAGGGGGCAGGGGGCAGGGGGCAGGGGGCAGGTTGATCTCATGCAAAACCGTCACCGCAACCCCGACGACCTACACCAAGCGACAATATCCACTTGAGCAGGGTAGGGACGTGGACAACCGGCATTCCTAATGCATTTACATCCGAGCCCGTAAGCTGCTGCAACAGACGGATTGGACTATGCTGTAACAGAATGTGCACTTCAGTGTGAGGATAACTTCTGCTGCTCGATCCCTCGACCCAAGGCCACCAACAGCGCGCGTGGGGGCGGAAACTATGAAATCTGATCGCCGAGGCAAACTCGACATGAGTACGGCGAGGGGGCGAACAGGCTGCGACAACCATATTCTTCAGGCCACAAACCTGGTTCCGTTGTTCATTTAATTTCCCACCCAATGGCCGCTTAGTTCGATTGCCCAAACCCTGAACCAAAACAAATACTGGTGATCTGTCGTGGCGATCGTACGGCGAGCCACACGGCCCTGTGGCTCGCTAAAGAAACTTTCGTGCCGCACAGCCCCATTAACGGCGCCCCTGAGCGGGGCAGGGGGAGCCCGACAAAGGCTTCTTTAAAACTGTTCAGCTACCCGCTGAAGAATTTTCCGGGACTTCATATTGAGCGTTGTCAGATGAACCAGCGGATCGATGTCGCCAACCAATGGCACCTCTACCGATATCGTGGCATGGCCAGCAACTTTGTTTAGCAATTGGCTCAACCCCAATATGCCATCACCTGGCGCCAACCGTCCTGCCCGGGCCTCGGTCATCATGTTTTCTGGACGCTTGGGTGCCGGCCCCACTACGTCACAGAGTTGCACGTGCCGTACGATATCAGTTTTGATCTCGTCAATGTTTCCGCCATTTCGAAAAAAGTGAATGGCATCGACCAAGACACCTGCATTGTCTTGGCGGGACGCCGTTACCAGCGCAGCAGCCTTGCTATAGGTGTTGATAGTGCGCCAACCCATATTCTCAACGTCGACAGCCAGCCCATATCGCTCAGCAAGCTGGCAGAACTCCATCAAATTGCCGATTAGCCGTTGCAAGTCGCCATCGTCGCCGCATGCAGACAGGCGCTTGGCTCCAGATATCGGCGGCGGCGGCAACGATGTGTTCGACGAGGGCAGCGTTGAAATCCGGGCCGATAATGAAAAACTCGATATCAAAAACGTTGATGCCTTCGCTGTCGAGTAAAGTTCGAAACTCCATTGCATCCCTGCTTCCTTGCGGCAGCTCGTAGTAGGGTGCCCCAGGGAAAGCGGGATGCAGCCGAAGTCCTACGGAATTGAAGCCTGCGACTGCAGCATGCCTGACGAACTGCTGGGGCGGAAGCTGGATCGCAGAGAAATGGGCGATGCCGACGGGTGGCTCTTTCACCGCATCGGTCATCGCACAACTCCGGTACGAGCCAAATGATCAAGCAGGTTAGCGCCGGTGCGATGGATGTGCTGACGAAGCTTGTCAGTCGCGTAATCGCTGTCTCTCGCCACAGCGCCCTGAGCGATTTCACTATGCTCCTGGCTGACATTTCGATCGCCTGAAGTCTGGGTCAGGAATTTTCTGCGATATCGATCATTTAGATTGAGTAGGGTCCTGCAGAAATGCAGGAGAAGCGGCTTTCCGCAGCCCGAAATAAGGGTTAGATGGAAGTCGCGATGCGCCATCTCCCAATATTCGAGAGTTTCCGGCTTGTTCGCATCGCGGTCGGCACGGTTGAGCTTGTGAAGCGCGCGCATGACATTGCTTTCCCACTCCGCGTCACCGAGCCTAATCGACTCTTTCAACGCGAAAACCTCCAACTCCTCGCGAAGACTCGTGATCTCTTCCAGATTTCCCAGTGATACTGGCGCGACCCGGTAGCCGCGATTGTCTTCAAACTCTACCAGCCCGTCGGAAATCAAGCGCGCAAGCCCTTCGCGCAAGGGGCTGAGGCTCACATTGAATGACTGTCGCGCCTTGTCGAGATTGATCTTGCTGCCAGCCTCCAGCCCTCCGGAAATAATTGCTTCGCGCAGCCGGAATGCCAGTTGGCTTCCAATCGTATTCTTGCCGTCATCGGCAAAGTCACCATTTCCAGCTTGCTCGCTGGGTGCGTCGGGTGAGGCACTCATAAAACCTCCCACGCGAATGTCGCGCTTGGTTGATGGGTGATATTATAAACGATTATTCTTGTCAACGAATTTGGAGTTCTGCACCATAGTATGACAGGACAATTGAGCATATCGAGAGAGAAAAGCATCGATATCAGCTATTTATCTCACAATTTTGGAATTTCACAAAATCCTGACGCTGGAGGCGTTGATGAGCGCTTGACAGATAATCGATTATTTACGTATCACTCGAGCGTTGGGAGGTAACGATGGTGATTAAATCTGAAAGGGACTTAACGCCCGCCGTGATTGCGGCCATGGGCCAGACCTCTGATCCAAGGATGCGGGACATCCTGATGGCTCTGGTGAAACATCTCCATGCTTTCGTTCGCGAAGTGCGGCTGACCGAGGTGGAATTCCGTGAAGCGACTGCTGTTCTCAACGAGATCGGCCAAATGCAAACCGACAGTCATAACGAATTTGTCCTCATGTCCGGCTCACTTGGCGTTTCGTCCCTTGTCTGCCTGCTCAATAACGGTGACAAGGGGCAAACAGAGACTTCACAGTCGCTTCTTGGACCATTTTGGCGCCTGAATTCTCCGAGAGTTGAAAACGGCGGCACGATCATCCGGTCCTACACGCCTGGTACCCCGCTTTTCGTCCATGCTCGTGTAATCGATCGCGAAGGCAATCCGATATCAGGTGCCGAAGTCGACGTCTGGCACGCATCCCCTGTCGGTCTTTATGAGAACCAGGATCCGGATCAGGCGGAGATGAACTTGCGCGGCAAATTCACGACGGACGGGGAGGGACGTTTCTGGTTCCAGACAGTCAAGATGGTTGGTTATCCCATCCCCGTCGATGGAGTCGTCGGACGCATGCTCAAGGTTCAGGGCCGTCATCCTTATCGACCGGCACATTTGCACGCGCTGATCTTCAAGCGGGGCTACAAGACGCTGATTTCGCAGGTTTTCGATCCGAGCGATCCGAATATCGAATCCGACGTTCAGTTTGGCGTGACTGCGGCACTCACCGGCGATTTCATTCGCCGCGACGAACCGCATCCAATCAACCGAGACATTCAGGCGCCGTGGTTCTCGCTCGACTACACTTATGTCATGGAAGCAGGCGAGGCTCTTTTGCCGCGCCCGCCAATCAAATAACGTTATTTGGAGCCGGATAATGATTACCGAGGAACAACGCCTGTCAGCAGCCAGGGCCATCCTGGAGGCCGAAACCACGCGCACTCCCATTGTCCAACCCAGCAAAACTTATCCCGAGCTCGAAATTGAGGATGCGTATCGCATTCAGGCGCTTTGGGCCGAGTTGCGTGTGTCGCGCGGCGCGCGGATTGTCGGTCACAAAATAGGTCTGACGTCTCGCGCCATGCAAATGGCATCCAAGATGACCGAGCCGGATTATGGGGTGATCCTGGATGATGCGCTCTACAATGATGGCGCGCAGATTAATGCGGATTTGTTCATCAAGCCGCGCCTGGAAGTCGAGTTGGCGTTCGTAATGGGTGAAGACCTGGAAGGTGCGGGCACCCGTATCTATGACGTCATGCGCGCGACGGAGTTCATTCTGCCTGCGCTCGAGATCATCGATTACAGAACCGAAGTTCCGCGTGCGATTACCGACACAATCGCCGACAATGCAGCCTTCGGAGCAATCGTCGTGGGTGGGCGGGTGATCCGCCCGTTTGATATCGACATACGCTGGGTCGGAGCAACTCTGTCGAAAAACGGCATTATCGAAGAGTCCGGGGTTTCAGCCGCGATCATGGGTCATCCGGCCGCCGGCGTTGCATGGCTGGTCAACAAACTTCATGCCGTCGGCGGCGGCTTGAAAAAAGGTCAGATCGTCCTTGCGGGCTCATTTACGAGACCGGTCGACATCATGAAGGGCGATGTCATTCAGGCTGATTATGGGCCAGTTGGCTCAATCGGCGTCTCTTTCACGTGAGGTTGAGATGGATCTTCCAGTCAATAAATTTAAAGCAAAACTGCAGGCCGGGCAAAGCCAGATAGGACTTTGGTGCGGGCTTCCAGGGAGCTACGCTGCCGAAATCGTGGCGCCAGCCGGGTTCGATTGGCTGTTGTTTGATACCGAACATTCCCCCAGCGACGTGCTGACCGTGCTGCCACAATTGCAGGCGATCGCCGCTTACGATGTCGCCCCGGTGGTGCGCCCAGCTGTCAACGATCCAGTGCTGATCAAGCGATTCCTGGATATTGGTGTACAATCTCTTCTAATCCCCTTTGTTCAAAATGCAGACGAAGCGAAAGCCGCGGTGGAAGCAACCCGCTATCCACCGAAAGGAATTCGAGGCGTTTCGGCCCTTACGCGTGCCACACGTTTCGGCAGGGTAAAGAATTATGCCCAGCAGGCGGAGGGGGAGATTTGCGTTCTCGTTCAAGTCGAAACGCGGGAAGCTATTACTCATATCGAGGCCATGGCATCGGTCGAAGGGGTGGACGGGATATTTATCGGCCCGGCGGATCTCGCAGCCAGTTTCGGCTATCCGGGACAACCAGGCCACCCGGAAGTGGTCGAGGCGATTGAAAATACGATCGCATTACTCAAACGGCTCGGAAAGCCGGCAGGAATACTCACGCCTGACGAGAAATTCGCGGCACGTTGCATGGAATTGGGAACGCTGTTCACTGCCGTCGGTGTCGATGTCGCATTGCTGGCGCGCGGATCAGAAGCACTGGCGGCCAGGTTCTCGAAACAGTTGTAGACATGCGAGCTTCCGGGCACGTCGTCACCGAACTTGCGCCTATGGGCGTGAACCGATTGGCATGTGAGAGCGATGCGGCCATCCGATCCAAACGCGTGCCAACTCGCATTCGAGGCCGAGACCGGTCCGACCGTATCGGTGTCAACAGTCTTTCCAACCGGCCTGATAGCCAGCATGCACCTGCGCGCGGCGGCGTGTCGCTCCTGATTAATGAGCCCTGTATCACGTTAGCAGCCGGCACAAAGCAGGCGAGGCTGCGTCAAAAAGACCATGCCTGTCGATCTTGTAATTGAGTTGTTAAAGGAGCATTTCGGGTGTGTCTATGCAAAAGCATAGACAATTCCAAGCAACAGACTGGAAGTACTCGAAATGGCTGACCTGGAATGGGTGGACTTTTTCCCAATAGTTTTCTTGCCGTTCAAAATTATCGTACTGGGCATTGGCATGTACTACGCCATCAAGTGGCATCACGATCAGGCCAAGAAAGATAACGAGGCCAAAGGAAACTGAGCGCCGACAGGTGTCAACTTGCTTCAATCCACATTGGTTTGGAAGCAGAATGGACCTTCTTCAAACCCGCCTCGACGAAACGTAGGGGGCGATTTGCGTAGCAGGAGATCGAGCACAGACCTCGCCTCACGCACCTGGCCCAATAGATTATCCGCAAGCCCTTATCCATGCATTTATTTGACCAGCCCCGCCCGTAACAAGGTGGGGCTGAACTAATTTCTCTCGACCGGGCATCTCTGACGGTAAAGTCGAGGCACAGTTTGAGAAACGTAGCGGGTAAGCGCGGCTTAAAGCAGTGGCACGCGAGTCGTGAAGCTTACTTGCTCAGCGTTTGCGCGATAAGATCGAGACGCCATCTTCGCACTTATTGAATCGCATAATCCGTCAGCTTCCATCATGGCCGACGAACGGATCGTTTTTGCAGCTCTTCGCTTGAGCGCCCGTTAACAAAATATGTTTAGGGCAAGTGGTTAGCTGTTGATCGCTGCCTCTTGAATGGAGAGCTGCAGATTGTGGTGCTGAGCGATAGACGGGCTTGCAATAGCTCATTTATGGCAATAATTATGAGTTATAGAGAGAGATTCTATAACTCATGGAATGGAACTGGCAAAACACTGATTGGCCAAACTTCAGGTGCGACACCGCAAGCCTGGTACCGCTGGAGCAGAAATTCCTGCAATCAGCCGGAGAGGTTATCGGTGCTGTCCGGCATTTCAACGAGGACGACAGCAACCAACTTCGCATTGAGTTGCTGAGCGACGAAGCGGTCAAGACCTCAGAGATTGAGGGGGAATTTCTGGACCGCGTGAGTGTCCAGTCGTCACTCCGCCGACAGTTCGGGCTAAACACTGATGATAGAAAGATCCGCCCCCAAGAGCGGGGGATCGCCGAGATGATGGCAGATGTCTATCGAAGTTGGCATGGGCCGCTGCGTCATGAGGGACTGTTCCACTGGCATTCAATGCTGATGGCGGGAAACCAATATATTGAAACGGTTGGGGCTTACCGCACGCATGAAGACGCCATGCAGATCGTGTCAGGTCGATTGGACAAGCCCACCATCCACTTCGAGGCTCCCCCGTCGCGCCGGGTTGCCGCTGAGATGGAGACCTTCATCACATGGTTCAATCAATCAGGGCCAGATGGCCAATGCTCGCTTCAAGCTTTGACGCGTGCCGCAGTAGGCCATCTTTACTTTGAAAGCATACATCCGTTTGAGGATGGCAACGGCCGAATTGGACGCGCGCTCGCCGAGAAATCCCTGGCGCAAAACATAGGGCAGCCAAGCCTCATTTCACTCGCCTTCACAATCGAGAAACACCGGAAGGCCTATTACTCAGAGCTTGAGCGGCATCAGCGCACGCTCGATATCACCGACTGGGTCATTTTCTTTTCAGAAACTATCCTGGATGCTCAACGGGCGACGCTTGAGCGCATAGACTTCTTCATTCAGAAAGCAAAGTTCTATGATCGTTTTCGGGGCCAGCTAAACGATCGGCAGGAAAAAGTAGTCGCGCGCATCTTCAAGGAAGGCACGGCAGGCTTCAAGGGGGGGCTAAGTGCCGAAAACTACATTTCGATCACAGACACCTCCCGCGCTACAGCAACACGCGACCTTCAGCAGCTCGTGGAGATTGGCGCACTGACGCGTACGGGTGAACGTAGGCATACCCGGTACTCGCTGTCATTGCAGAAATAAATTGCCGCTAGTCCAGTGAACTCAACCAAAGTCATTATCTAGGTAACCGATTGTTCGATTCCGCTCTCATCAGGTTTTTCGGAAGGACGCCGGCCGGTAATATCCTTCTCACCGGAGATGCGCGGGGCGATCACATTCTCAACGGCCTCGAACAGAGCGGTGCTGTCGCGACAGGTGCCGCCCACCACCTTCGCCTTCTCAAGGTCTAGCACCACGGCAGCGATAGAAACGTCACGAAAAACTACTTCGAACGCCTGCCTGCTGACATCTATCTGCTCTCGGCGAACGGCAAACATGGGAATCCGGACCAAGAGGTCCTGGCGGTGATCGTTGATGTCGCAAAGGCTGATCAACGCGAACCGCTCATAGTGGTCACTAACGAGGCGCCTTCGCTCGAATGGCTACGCCAGAATCGCTCTCCTTCGCAATTCGGTTATGAATTGGTCGTTCGAAAGCCAGCCAACCACGCTGTCGTGATCGATCTACTGCAGGTAACGTAGCCTGACGTGCCGCCTTAGAAATGGTCAGGGGCGACTGCCAGATATCGGTCATGGCTCATAATCGGACTCAGATGCAGAGATTAGCAAGCGTAATCTCCGCATCGCTACCGCACACTCACATTGACCGATAACGCGAGTTACATTTGATGTTTCGTTCCCGTGCCTAGAAATTTTGTGGCGATGAGAAAATAAAAACAAAGGCGTCCTTGGTTCCTATCCTTTCAAGAGCTAAATCTAGCAATTGTTTTAGATTGCGTTCCCTCGGACAGGATTGATGATTTCGATCCCGTGAAAATCTCGTTCATTATCGGTGACAACAACGCAGCTATTGGATTGGGCGATGGCAGCCACAATCATGTCCAGCGCACTACGCGGGCGGCCGGTTGCCCTTCCTTGCGCCATCAGCTCTCCCCAAACGAGGGCTGCCTTCTCGTCAAACGAAAGGATGCGACCTGCGAAGAGTGACAGCGGCCCCTCCTTGCCTTCAAACCAAGTTTCGAGATCGGTTCGCTTTTTACCCGCCGGCTTCTCGAGTATCCCTCGGTGTATCTCGGCGATAGTGAGCGACGCGATGAACAAATCATCGTCAAATTGTTCAGCCATCCATGTCAACAATGACGCTGAAGGCTCTGGTTTCGTGATATTGCTGAGAATGTTGGTGTCGAGCAAATAGCGCATTACAAATCGATCTCGCGACCTTCTTCGCGTGAACGGGGTGTGTCGAGATCTGCTCCAACCAAGGGTGATCGGCGAAGTGCCGCGAGAATCCCTCCCTTTTTCGGCGGCTCTCCAGCGAGAGCATCGCTTACAAAGGCTCGTAGATTGGCTGCTTCCGGGCCATCTTCGGCCAATCGGCGCGCAAGTGATCTAATCAGGCTGCGATCACTATCGCGCCCGAGCACCTCAAAACGAGCGAGACCGCGGTCGCCCAGGCGGCTTCTATAATTCTGAATTGCGCGTGTCTGAGAGCTAGCCATCTGATCCTCCAGATATTTCCAGTAATATAGCTGGATATCGAGGTTTCGACAAGTCGTCAGGAGGAATGATATTGGCGCAGCTAGAGAGCTAGTTTGATTAGAATATTGGGGTCGTCAGTTCGTATCACCTCAAGAGCATAAAACCCATTCAAATGGGGCTGACATCAGATTCATCAGGAAAGACCGTACCAGGCGCCGCGGCCAGCACCGTGCAGGACGAGGTGCCCTTGATCCACGAGTGCCTTGAGATGATCCTTGATGGTGTGACGGCTTGCATCGGTGAACCGTGCAGCCTCCGCGACCGTAATCCGCCCGTGCTCGCGCGCCAACTCGAGCAATGTGACGGATAACTCCGGCATGTCGGCGAGGATGATACGCTCGCGCTCCATTTTCTTCTCTAGCCGGGTCTTCTGCCGATGCAGGGCTCTCAGGAAGAACTCGATCCAGGGATTCCAGTCGGGGTCGGTGTTGCGGATCGTTCCCTGCGTGCGCCGAAGCGAGATGTAATAGCTCTCCTTGCTTTGCTCGATGATGCTTTCGAGCGAGCTGTAGGGGACGTAAGCGTAGCCGGCTCGCAGTAGCAACAAGGTGGTCAGAATACGCGATAGGCGGCCATTGCCATCCTGGAATGGATGGATTTCGAGGAAAACGACAACGAAGATCGCAACGACCAAAAGTGGATGGAGCCGCTTTTCTCGCCCTTGCTCATCCAGCCAGGCGATCAGCTCTTCCATTCGACGCGGCGTATCGAACGGCGATGCCGTTTCGAAAACGATGCCGAGGCTCTCGCCCTGCCCGTTAAACGCTTCCACGTTGTTGGAGAGGGTTTTGTAGGCGCCGCGATGCCGCTCGTCCTTTGTCGAATGCGCAAGAAGGTCGCGGTGGAGCTGACGGATATGATTCTCGTTGAACGAAATAGCTTCGTAAGCACTGAAGATGGTTTCCATCACCTCCGCATAGCCGGCAACCTCTTGCTCGTCGCGTGTCGTAAACGACCCCAGGCGAATGTTTGCCAGTAGCTTTTCCACCTCCCGGTCGGTGAGGCGTGCCCCTTCGATACGTGTGGAGGAGCCGACGCTTTCGATTGTGGCAACTCGCCGGAGGCTGGATAGCCGCTCAGGCGCGATCCGACCGATCGCACGCCAAGCACCTTTGAATTCATCGATTTCGGCGATCAGCGACAGGATTTCGGGCGTGATCCGGACGGTCGCCGTGTTTAGAAATTCCATTTGCCCATCCATTCTCATCCGATACCTGAGGCGCTGTCATTCTCTATTTATCCATCCATTTCCATCCAATTTCTACAAGAGAGTTTGTCAGGTCTATGAGGTGATGGTGAGCTAGGTGATTGGCCAGTTTTCACTCGAGCGAATCCAGCCTTTTTAAGGCGAGACGAGCAACCAACACAATCAAGGGTCTCATCGACTCGCCTATACACCCCTTACGTCTGCAGGGAGGAGGGGAGAGCAGTTTCATGCGCGCGGCCTGATCACAGGATCATCGGTTATGTTCGTGCCCGATATGCACATCGATACGTTGAAGATGAATAGATGGAATTTTCAGTAGGCCCCCGTAGAGCGCCCACAAGACCAGCCTGCCCGAATCTATCGGTCAGGCTGGTCTCGTGGCCCGGAGGTCATAGCACGCTGACGTTCTCAGCCTTCGATTTTCCGGTCTTGCGGTCCTGGCCGACTTCGAAGCTGACTTTATCGCCTTCTCTGAGCGAGCCGCCTTGCTGCAAAGCGGACACGTGAACGAACACGTCCGTTCCGCCATTCTCCGGCGTGATGAAACCAAATCCCTTGTCATCGTTGAAAAATTTAACAGTACCGGTGGGCATGACAGTTCCTCTCCAATTCCCGCAGCCATTTGACTATGCAATAGGCTTTTTATAGCGCGATTGCTTGATCAACAACCGCCAACAGGGCAATAGCGGCATCGAGGCTTATTTTTAGAGGAGATGGGTTATTTGGTCGTGTTGACCGCTGCCTCGAGCTCTTCAATACTTTTCATCATCGCTTCGAAGCTAGGCGGCGTTGCAAAGATCATCGCCGACATCCTTTCGTAGTCGACGGCGATTTCTTGCGCATGTCTGGTGTCGGTACGAGGCGATATGTTCCTGGCACGGCCCGATCATATCGGTGGTCGGGAGATCGGAACATCAGTTCCTTATGCTGTCGGCACGCCTCAGCGAGTTCACGCATCGAAGCCGTTGCCAGTCCGTAGTCCTGGTGTGTCCAAATCTGGTGGACGTCGTAATAGTGGCGTGAATATCGATTGAGGTCCGGGATCCTTCTCTCCGGGTCTACTTCTGCGCTGCGCTTTTCGGTCGTTTCCGTCATCGCGTGCAGAATGAGAACCTTTTCCCAAAACGTCCTCTCCGGCCTGACGGTCGTGACGTAGGGAACAGTGAAATCGCTTTCTCCCATCTCCGTGGCGACATAGGCCAGAATCGTCCGCGCCTCTGCCGGGAGTGGGTCTGGACGCGCTCCGCCTTCAATACGAACTGATGGCTCAACATAGCCCGCGCTTGTATCGAAAACGCTTTTGTATCCGACCACGAGAACGTCGAGGGCATCTTTCTTCCGGTAGGCATCGTAACCGAATTTGAGAGAGAGATGCCCGGCTTGTCCGATCTCGGCCTCGACCGCAGCAATCTCTTGGCCAAGACTTTCCTTGAGGGGCCGGAGATATACTGACGCGCGGCCTCGTCGACTTCTTCCGCCAGCGCCTTTTGCTGCTTGGTCACCGAGGAGAGAGCGGCGATTTCACTCTCAGTCGGTACTTTGAGATCGGTTTTGTAAATGCCGATATCGATATCCTCGGAGAAGCGATTGATCAGGCCGTAGGCTTTGCTGAGGCTGGTTCCACCCTTGAAGTAGAGGCCGATCGGGTCGCCGGTGCGCCCATTAAACAGGAAGTCGAGGACCCAGCAGACGTAGAGATCCTTTTCGATATTCTCAGCGCGCGTCTGCAGCTCGGAAGCCACTGTTTCAAACAACGCCCGGCGCTCATCGGCGCTACTGCGAAGCACATTAATGAAGCCCTGACGCATTTCCTTCCTCTGTGACGCGAGTGTCGCGCGTTATTGTATCCACTACGGGATACATCCAGGCAGGGAGTGCGCGAATGTTATCGCGCATATCCTCGACGATTAATCGCTTTTGCGAGCTTTGCGCGAGATGACGGACCACGCCGTCGATGATGGTTTCGAAATTAGATCGTTCATCTCGAAACCAGGTCAGGGCCTGGACGATTCGCATCGCAGGTCGCCCCGCCCAAAAGGCCGTTTTTGCCGCTATTCTCTTGAAATCGAGCCGGTAGATTACCGGCTTCGTTGCGTTCGGATCGCCGGAGTTGGCTTCGATCTCTATCGTGCGGGGGTAGGTATCCGCATAGATCGTCGAACGGGCGGGGACAGCTGTCGTCAAGCCAAGGTCGTTAGCGGCTGTCATGCCGTCAACCAGGACCCGCAACTTGTCACGCCGCGCAATCGCGTCGACGAACGCGGCCCGGGGTGGGAATACCATTTTCCCAGTCAGCTGGCTGATGCCTGGCTTGTCGTAGAAGCCTCGATATGGGCGCCGGATATCTCCGCGGGTAGTGAGCCTCTGCAGCGCTTTTTCGACCGCATTGGGCGTTCCGATATCGAGGAAGTCGTCACGCGACCATACGCCTCCGGGGGACGCGGCAGCTATGCGATCGTGAATGCGCTTAAGAGTGTCTGATGTGGGATCCGGCATGGTTGTCCTACTTTCTAACCGAAGATTATATACAAACTTTGGTCACTAGCAAAGAGCGCTGTTTTACTGACCAATTTTTATATCGAAATATTGGTCAGTAGCCTAAGTACAAAAGTCGGCGTAGTGGGAGAGACGACGAACCGTTCGCTCAGTCTTAATGACGAAAATTTGCTGCATTCAAGAAGGCAGCGCAGGAGAGGGCCGGGCAATCGCAGAGCCGTCAACATTGGTCACGACGCGTTGTGATTAACAGCATTGGGTTTGGTGTATCCCTATTGCTGATCCCCTTCTTCTTGATAGTTGTGCCTATACTCGGATTTTCGTACTTCCCCGAAATTCTACTGTTCCTGAAGTCGGTGAACAGCGAAATTAGCAGCGAGCTGGGTGCCTCACCGAATGCAGCTCAGGTTACGATGGCTGCAGTGAATCGACTTCTCTTGATTGGCGCGCCGGTCGCACTTTATTTCTGGTTGGTGCGCATTCTCGTTCGATACAATTCAATGGCACTCGCTTTGAGGGAGCCTCGCGTATTTAGCGACGACCGAATTTATTTGAAATGAGTTCTTTTTTAGTTTTTGACGCGGAACCTTTTTCGTCGAAATCGAGTTTAGGGTCGTCGATCTAAGCGAAAATGAAAGAGTTCTGTAATTGAACGTACTTCGGGCAGGCAATCTTTCGTCGTGGATCATCCGCTTGGCGGAGTTTTCATCCTATTGACCCTCATGCAACCAATAGCCGACTTCGCTGCAATTGTCCGGGGAATGCCGCAGCCCTACCTCATCCTGGACCAGGACTTGAGGATTGTGGGTGCAAGCGACAGCTATCTCCGCCTTACGGATCGTACACGCGATGACATCGTCGGGCGACATATCCTCGAGGCTTTTCCCGAAAATCCCGACGCCGTTGGCACAGTAGAGCAGGGTCCTTTGGAAGTCTCGTTGCGACATGTCTTGGCCACGGGCAAGTCGCACGAGATGGCTGTCATCCAGTACGACATTCCTCGACCAGAGGGCGGTTTTGTGCAGAAGTTCTGGACTCCCGTCCATACCCCTGTTGCCGGGGACGATGGAGCCATCGAATACATCATTCAAAACCCGATGGATGTGACGGAAAGTGTCGTCAAGTCTCGCGAAGCCGATGCTCGGTTGCGTATTGCCCATCATGCCGCAGACCTCGCATCCTGGGAATATGAGCCTGAGACAGATATCTGGCGGCGGAGCCATTCTGTCGATGAGTTGTTTGGGTTTGAACCGGGTACCGGGGGGCCCGTCGCCGCGCCGTATTTTGCAAAGATGCATCCCGACGATCTTCCGAGAGTCAGAGCAATCGTTGAGAGTGCGATCGGCAGTCCTGATTTGACGGTGCTGAATTTTGACTACAGGATCGTTTTGCCAACGGGCAACATCCGCTACGTCGCCTCGCGAGGAGAGGTTTTGAGAACGTCCAGCGGCACGGTCCGGATGATGGGTGTGTTGATGGACGTAACCGCGGATCGTGCTCGGGAGGCGAAGCTTTCCAATTCAGTCCAAGCCCAAGAAGAACTTTTGCAGCAGAAGGATACCCTGCTGGCGGAAGTGAACCATCGCGTTAAAAACAGTCTCCAGCTTGTCGTCAGTACGCTTCGACTGCAGGCCCGCCGACTAGAAAATCCAGACGTGATCGAAGCCTTCGAGCAGGCCATCGGCCGGGTCAGGGCGATCATCTCAGTCCACGAGGGGCTATACCGGACAGACAATTCCCTATCGGTGGATATGGCAGACCACCTTACCAGGCTGTGCCTTGATCTGACTAGCTCCGCTACAAGTCGTCAACTCGAAGTCGATGTCGATTCGATTGCGCTGGCGACCGAACGCGCAATACCGGTATCTGTCATCGTGAACGAACTCATCGCCGAGCGATCACGTCGAACCGAGGACATCCCGTCTCCCGTTCATCTATCGCTGAAGCAGCTTTCCTCGGGTTTTATCGCGCTGACGGTCCACGATCAGCACGCTTCTCCGACAGATGCTCCAGCGAGCCAACTGTCATCGAAGCTCATTGCGAACATGACAGCGCAGATCGAAGGTGAGTTTCACGAAGAGATAAGCGATGATGGTCTTCGAGCAACCGTGACTTTTCCAGGGAAAGGCACCTGATGCCTCTACGGGTGATGATCGTTGAAGACGAAATGCTGCTGGCACTCGACCTGGAAGACATGCTTCTTGATGCGGGCTACACGGTCGTCGGGCAGGCGTCCGACATGCCGCAAGCCATTGCGCTCGCCGAGAAGGTAAGCGGTGGGGTAGACGTCGCCATCATGGACGTCAATCTCGCTCGCGGAACAAACGGTGTCGAAACCGCCGCAGCTCTTCGCCAGCGCTGGAACATTCCATCCCTGTTCGTCAGCGGAAACCTTGATGAGCGCACGCGCGCCGAGGCACAACAGTGGCATCCCATCGGTTTCGTCGGAAAGCCCTATTCGGAACGCGAGGTTCTCTCTTCACTGATGCAGGTCGCCATTTGAACCTGCATGCTTTATATTTGCGGCAAGGGCATCATTACGGCTATTAAAGTCCCTATATGAGATCGTGCCCGTAACTCCGCGGCAGTGCCGGAAAGGCGATGGTCGATGGATCAAAGCACAAGACATTCTACACCCTTGTCTTCGCTCTCTAAAGCTGTTGCGAAAATAGCGCGCGCACGGAGTGTGGATGAGGCAGTCGACACAATCCGAACCAGCGCACGTTCCCTCATCGGATGTGAAGGCATGGCGGTAATCCTTAGGGAAGGCGACCTCTGCCGCTACGTGGAGGAGGATGGGATCGGTCCGCTCTGGAAAGGTCACACATTTCCAGCGGTCGCTTGCGTCAGCGGGTGGTCGATGATCAACAGGAAGACGGCAGTCATTCCCGATATCTCGACTGACGACCGGATACCGCAGGAACTCTATGCGAACACGTTCGTGCGGGCGCTAGCAATGGCGCCTGTTGGTGCAGAGCAGCCGATAGCTGCGATTGGCGCATATTGGTCGCAGCCATATTCTCCTGCAGAGTGGGAGATCGGAGTACTTGAGGCGCTTGCGGAAGCTACAGCGGCCGCTTTCGAAAATGCCGAGTTCATCGCGGCTCTCACCAGACCGCGCATTAAGCCTGCAATTCCGCATCTTCTGGTGCAGCAGAGCGACTTTTCTGAAGACATCAGCCGGGTCTCGGGGATAGCTGCGGTTCCGAGGATCCTCGACGTCGTGCTGCAAATGACGGGGATGGGATTTGCAGCGGTTGCACGCGTAACCGAAACCCGCTGGATCGCGTGCCAGGTCCTTGACCCGGTCGGGTTCGGTCTAAAACCGGGCGACGAGTTGCCGATCGAAAGCACCCTTTGCAATGAGATCAGAGGGCACCGCCAGACCATCGCTTTTGATGACGCCGCCGAAGATCCTATGTATCGCGACCATCACACACCTCGTATTTACGGCCTCAGGGGATATATATCCGAACCCATCATACTCTCGAATGGCATGTTTTGGGGAACCCTTTGTGCGATCGACCCAAACCCCGCGAAGGTGAAAAACCCGCAGGTTCTCGAAACGTTCAAGCTGTTTGCAGAACTCATTGCCCATCATCTGGACACTGAGGAACGGTTGAGAGCGACAGCGGCATCGCTGGAGAGCGAGCGTGAAATCGCCGAACTGCGCGAACAGTTTATCGCTGTTCTCGGACATGATTTGCGTAATCCGATCGCTGCCTTGAACGCAGGTACCAGCCGGCTCATGAAGGAGGGATGGACCGAACGCAGTTCAGTCATTCTAAAACTCATGAAAACGAGCATATCTCGTATGTCGGGACTTGTTGACAACGTCATGGATCTGGCAAGAGTGCGGATGGGTGGGGGTCTCTCGCTGACGCTGTCAGAGGGCGATATGAGCGACACGCTTCAGCACGTGGTTGATGAGCTGCGCGTGGCTCATCCTAACCGCGAGATAAACGCGTCTTTCGCGTTTCCTAACGCCATCACGGTTGATCATCCGCGAATAGCCCAAATGGTATCAAATCTGCTGTCGAACGCTGTCGTGCACGGCTGTGAAATGATGCCAGTGAAGATCACGGGCGAGGATGAAGGTGGCGTCCTGAGGATTTGCGTCGTGAACGGCGGCTCCGCAATCCCGCCAGGCCAGATCGACAGTATGTTTCTTCCGTTCAGGCGTGGTGAAGGTCGGTCGGGTGCACAGGGCCTGGGTCTCGGGCTGTTTATCGCGTCTCAGATTGCCCATGCACATAGCGGGCAGATTGAGGTGAGATCGGACGAAGTTGAAACCCGTTTTATGTTTCAAGCAAAGAGTCAAAGCTAGGTGTATGAATAACTCCTAGTCGGATTTTTGGAGCGAGGCAGGTTCGTATCCTTTCAAGAGCTTCACTGGATCCTTTGAGCCTTGGGTCACATTTTGAAACATGACTATCTCTCGCCGACACGTAGCCAACTCACAATCATCACTCCCAGGATTTTGCGCCCCAGATCACCGCACGAGCGCCGTCTGGCTCGTCATAAGCGGCTTTCGCCATGCGTGGATCTTGGGCGCGGCCTGCTTCTCTGCGTTCAGCTATTGCAGTAATGTGCATGGTGTACCAGGCCGTGACCGCTCCTTCCGGAGGACTTGAGAATTTTGGGAAGCCTGGTTCTGGCGGCAACTTTATCCTCTGGACTTTGAACCATCTCGCGAAAGCGTCTCCAATTATCTATTTCGTGCCAGTTTGATGAATTTTCTGACCGTAGCATTTGCCGCCCCTTGAACTCTGTCAGGATGCAACCGGCACAACGACCCGCCCGCGCACAGCCCCGTCGAGAAACTTGGGCGCCGTCTCGATGACGTCGGAAAAACGCACCGCTGTGATCATCTTCTCGAGCTTGCCCATGTCGAGGTCCGAGGAGAGCCGTGTCCACGCTTCGAGACGATCGGGCTTCGGACACATCACGCTGTCGACCCCCGCCAAAGTCACGCCGCGCAGGATGAATGGAGCGACAGAGGCGGGCAAATCCATGCCCGCCGCCAGACCGCAGGCCGCCACAACGCCGCGATAGCTCATCATCGAAAGCATGTTTGCGAGCACGGTGCTTCCTGCAACGTCGATCCCGCCGGCCCACCGTTCCTTGCCAAACGGCCTTAGCTTTCCGGTCAGCTCGGCGCTGTCGATCACGGAGGACGCACCAAGCTCGCGCAGGTAGTTCGTTTCAGAGGCGCGGCCGGTCACGGCTGCCACGGCATAGCCTTTTGCCGCCAGCAGCGCGGTGGCAACACTGCCGACACCTCCAGCGGCGCCGCTGACTATAATCTCGCCTTTGTCGGGCGTGATCCCATGCCTCTCCAAAGCCAGCATGCAAAGCATCGCCGTGTAGCCAGCAGTGCCGATCGCAGCAGCTTGCCGCAAGTCGAGGCCATCAGGCAATGGCACCAGCCAGTCTCCTTTGACGCGAGCACGCTCGGCCAATCCGCCCCAATGGGTTTCGCCAACGCCCCAGCCATTGAGGATGACCTGGTCCCCGGCCTTGAAGTCCGGATGGGTGCTCTCCGCGACCGTGCCGGTGAAATCTATGCCCGGTACCATGGGGAAGCGCCGAACCACAGGCGCCTTGCCAGTGATCGCCAGCGCATCCTTGTAATTGAGAGTCGAGTAGGAGACGTCTACCAGCACCTCGCCTTCAGGCAGGTGCGCTTCATCGACTTGGGTTAGCGATACGGTCTGATTATCGTCGACATTCTCAATCAGGATGGCTTTCAAAGCGGGTTCCTTTCAAGGTTGAAGAGATCGGCTTTCGATCAGACCAAAAAAAGTCATGGCGTAGTGGCGGAGGGGGGCTCCGGACGCAGTTCAAGCTTGGCGCGAAGCACTGCGCCTTCCCAGCCGATCCAGAAGGTCTCGGCAAGGATATCCGCGTCCTGCTCGGGATCGATCATGCCCTCCGCTTGCGCTTGACGCAGCACATGCGCCGTGCGTGCCTGCCATCCCTCCAGAGTTCTGGTGAGCGCGGCGCGAAAATCGTCTGGCAACGCCCCCATCTCTTGTCCCAGATTGCCAACGAGGCAGCCGCGTCTAAAGCCATGGCGAGCCATGCCTTCCTCTGCCCTTGTCGTAAAGTCTCGCAGCCGATCGAGGGGTGCCCTTGCTTCCTGGAGAAGGGTTTGGTCGAGCAGCTCGACAAAATAGTCGTTATATGCGGCAACGAGCGCGAGGCCGAAATCGGCCTTGCTGTTGAAATGATGATAGAAACAGCCCTTCGGCACGCCGGCGGCCTTGAGGATTTCGTCGATGCCGACCGCGGAATAGCCCTTCTCGGTGAGGTGCTCGAGCCCGGCTCTTATGAGGTTTTGCCGGCTTGTCGATTCCTCCGGTGCCAGGCGCGGGCGACCGCGCTTGGGCTTTTGACTCTGGGCGAGTGAAGGGTTTTGCTGAGGCATGGCTTTTAATAGACCGGTGGGTCTATTAAATCAAGGAGGGACTTTTTAGACCGCGAAGTCGGTTTACTGAACCCACACTCGTTTGATTGCGTCAAATGCAGCGACGATTGACGGATCGCTCATACGCGCTTCCAGGCAGAGGAAACTTAAGGTCGTCGAGAGCTTCACATTATCAGCGATGACCAGTCCATGAGACTGCTGTTCATAAAGGGCAATCGATTCCCGACAAAGGCTCAGCCCTATACCTGTGCGCGTCATGGCAATCATTGACGCTTCCTGATCCACCTGGGCGACAATCTGTTGGCGAACGCCAAGATTGGTGAACAGGCGGGCCAGCATCCGGTTATGGACTGATGCGGGTGGGGTGCCGATCCATGGGAGGGAGGCAAGCTGTAACCAATCGGCTCCTCGCACAAAGCTTGCGAGCGATGGCGGAGCGACGACGCAATAGGTCAATTGCGCAAGTGCGCGAGAGTGGAAAAGCGACGCTGTACTCCCTCCAGTAACATCGGTCGGCGGGTCATAGTCCCTTGGATCACCAAGATAAAAACCGGCGTCGAGTTCGTTTCGCTTCAGCCTCTCCGGCACATCGCCGCTCATGCCATGACGCAGCGTTGTCTCGATACCTGGCCCGTTTTCGATAAGTGCTTTCAGAAACGCCCCTAATCGTGTGAACTCCGGATCGATGATCGTACCGATCCGCAATTTTCCCCGGACGCCGGTCGATAAACGTCCGGCTGTCTGGCCGAAGTCCGCCAGCGCCGCCAGCACTTGCTCGGCCTTTGCCGCCAACAGTGAACCTTCCTGTGTCAACTCCAAACCTGTCGACGTCCGCCGGAACAGGGTTAGCCCGGTGTCAGCGGCCAAGCGTTTCAACTGAAGCGTCACCGCAGGCTGCGTGACGTGCAGGTGCTCGGCGGCGCGGGTGACGTTCCCTTCTCGCCCCACGGTAACAAACGCTCGCAATGTTCTCAGATCGATACCTTCCAGCATATTAATTTCACTTATAATGCTTGGTTGAATTTGTCATTGGATTTCACGAGCGAATGTTGGCTATGGCTGCATATAAAGCAGGGAGGAAGCATGGCATGCCACTGCAAAGTGTCCAGTCTTATAATTGTGTGGTGTTCCATCGCGATTGGAGGGTAACCCAATGAGGAATGGTGGTTCCGGCAATTTCCACGTTTTTGACTACATTATTGTTGGTGGTGGCTCCGCAGGCTGCCTGCTCGCCAATCGCCTCAGTCGTGACCCGTCAAAACATGTTCTGTTGCTGGAAGCCGGCCGCAAGGACGACTACCCATGGATACATATCCCGGTCGGGTATCTTTATTGTATCGGCAACCCACGCACAGACTGGCTTTACAAAACCGAACCGGACGCCGGACTGAACGGTCGTTCGCTACGCTATCCTCGCGGTAAGACGCTTGGTGGCTGCTCGTCGATCAACGGCATGATCTATATGCGTGGTCAGGCACGCGATTTTGACGGGTGGGCAACGGCAACCGGCGACGATGCCTGGTCTTGGCAAAATTGCCTGCCCGATTTCAAGGCGCACGAGGACCACTACCGGCTGGACCATGGCGCAGACCCGAAGACTGGTGGCAACAGCAGATTTTCCGACATGCATGGCCATGGCGGCGAATGGCGCATCGAGAAGCAGCGGCTGAAATGGGATATCCTCGAATCCTTTGCAGAAGCCGCGGTGGAAGCGGGCATTCCGCGTTCGGACGATTTCAACAGTGGCGACAATGAAGGCGTCGGCTATTTCGAGGTGAACCAGCGCTCGGGCTGGCGCTGGAACACGTCCAAGGCTTTCCTGCGCCCAGCGAAAAACCGCGCAAACCTGACGATCTGGACGCAATCTCATGTCGAGCGTTTGATCCTTGCGAACGAGGCATCTGGTCGCAAGCGGTGCATCGGTGTTATTGTTGAGCGTCAAGGGCAGCGCGCGGAGGTTGGGGCGCGGGGAGAAGTCATTCTGTCGGCCGGCGCCATCGGCTCACCACAAATCCTGCAATTATCTGGCATCGGTCCAGCGGGATTGCTGAAGCGTTTCGGTATCGAGGTCAAACACGACCTGCCAGGTGTCGGAGAAAATCTTCAGGACCATCTGCAGATCCGTGCCGTCTTTAAGGTCGGTAATACGAAAACGCTGAATACGCTCGCAAACAGCGTCTTTGGTAAAGCGATGATAGGGCTCGAATATGCGTTGAAACGCAGTGGTCCGATGAGCATGTCGCCCTCGCAGCTGGGCGCCTTCACCCGTTCGGACGAACGCCAGGCCCACGCCAATCTGGAGTATCACGTCCAGCCGCTCAGCCTCGACGCCTTCGGCGAACCGTTGCACACTGTCCCCGCTTTCACAGCCAGCGTTTGCAACCTCAATCCATCGAGCGTGGGCAGCGTTCGTATTCGCTCCAATAACGCGTCGGACGCGCCGGCGATTGCGCCGAACTATCTCAGCACGGACGAAGACCGCAGGATTGCTGCCGAAAGTCTGCGGCAAGTGCGCAAAATCGTGTCGCAGCCAGCATTGGCGAAATATAGGCCGGAGGAGTGGAAACCGGGCCCGCAGTTCCAAAGCGATGAGGAGCTGGCGCGGCTTGCGGGCGATATTGCCAATACCATCTTCCATCCGGTTGGTACGACGAAGATGGGCGGGGATGACGATCCTATGGCGGTTGTCGATAGTCGCCTCAAGGTTCGCGGAATCGCGGGACTGCGGGTCGTCGATGCGGGCATCATGCCGAAGATCACCAGTGGTAACACCAATGCGCCGACGCTGATGATCGCCGAAAAGGCAGCCGGCTGGATTGTTGCTGACGCACACGCATAGAAAACTATTGGGGGAGGTTACAGGATGACATCAATAGCACGTTCAACGCTTCCGCTTTCCGGCGTTCGAGTGGTTGATTTTGGGCAGTATATTGCTGGCCCGGCCGTGGCCATGATCCTTGGCGATCTCGGCGCGACCGTCGTGCATATCGATCCCCCCAGCGGGCCGCTCTGGGACAATCCCGCCAACGCCATCCTCAACCGCAACAAGCTGATCGTCGCACTCGACCTCAAAACGGAGAAGTGTTTGTTTGAGGCGAAAGCGCTGGTGGCCGAGGCTGATATTGTGATCGAGAACTTCCGCCCTGGTGTGCTTGCCCGGCTCGGGATCGATTTTTCGACTTTGCGTAAATCGCGGCCTGAGCTGATCACCCTGTCTATCCCAGGTTTCGCCTCCGACGATGAACTCCGCCGGGACTGGCGAGCCTTCGAGACAGTGATAGCAGCCTCGTCGGGCGTCTTTACGGATATGGGCTTAAACCGCGTTCTTATGGGTATCAACCCGTCTTTCTCGCCGCTTCCACTCTCTTCCGCATATGGTACGATGCTTGCGGCCTCCGCGACGGTGTTGGCGCTTCAGGCGCGTGAGCGCACCGGCCACGGCGATCATATTGAGGTGCCGCTGGCAAGCGCCGTCATGGAGGGCCTGTCCTACAATTCCATTCTGATTGACGACTATCCGTTGCGTTATAAAACCCAGCGTGAGCGGGAAATCGAGCGTCGGCGCGGCGAGGACCTGCAAATGGACATGTCTTTTGACGACCTCCAGGAGTTTCTCGATCCCTTCTATCGCAGCTATAGGTGCGCCGACGGGCGGATGTTCTACGTGGTCTGCCCCAGCCACAAGAACCATGCCAAACGCTGCCTGCAAGCGCTTGGCATTTACGACGAGCTCGTTGCTGAAGGACTGCGCGAGGAGGAAGACACCTATCTTCCAGTTTCGCAGTGGTCTTCGGACGTTTCGCTCGGTGTCTATCCGCTCCCAAAATTCTGGGCTGACAAAATCGCGGCTCGCATGAAGGATGTTTTCCTGACCAAAACGGCTTCCGAATGGGAACGTGTCTTCGGAGAAGGGCTGTTTCCGGGTGCGCCGCAACGCTGGCTGAAGGAATGGATCGCCGACGATCATGCCAAGGCTGCCGGCCTCATGATCGAAGTGGACGATCCGATCTTCGGCCGCATGACCCAGCCTGGGCCTATGGCCTGGCTACAGGAGAGCGCCGAATCTATGTTAACGCCAAGCCCGAGACGTTGGGGAACGGCCAAGGAGGCGCTAGCACTGCTCGCCGGCATGGAGCGCCCTTCCTTGCCGGTTGTAGCGAATGAGGCCCCCGGCGGCTGGCTGGACGGCGTCAAGGTTCTCGATCTGTGCAATGTGATCGCGGGTCCGCATTCGGTCGCCTATCTTGCCCGCTTCGGTGCGGAGGTCATCAAGATCGATCCGGCCAAGCCGCTCTATGACTGCTGGAACACCGTGATCTTCGGCATGTCCCACATGCGCGGCAAACAGTCCGTGCTGCTGAACATAGGTTCGCCCGATGGCCGCATCGTGTTCGAAGAACTGGTGCGCTCAGTCGATGTCGTTGTCTGGAACGCCACCGACCGTCAGGTCAAGGCGATGGGGCTCGATGCCGAAAGCCTGAAAGCGCTCAACCCCCAAGCGATCTTCTGCCAGCTCGATTGCTTCGGCGGCGTGCGCACCGGTCCGCGTACCGACTATCTCGGCTATGACGACCTCGTGCAGTCGGCAACCGGCATCATGTTACGTTTCGGCGGCTCCATGGACACGCCGGAGGAACACGCCCATGTCGGTACCATTGACGTCATGTGCGGTTTCGGCGCTGCGCTCGGCATTGCAGCGGCTTTGTATCAAAAATCCAGAACCGGGGTCATCGGCCGTCCGCGGACCTCGCTGTCAGCGCTTACCGGTCTCGCCCAGATACCCTTCTGCTATGACTATGCCAACCGAGGTCCCTTCGATGAGCCTTCCGGTCGCGAGACCAAGGGATATAACGCCCTGTCGCAGCTCTACGAAACGGCGTCGGGGGATCATATTCTCCTCTGTGCTTCGGAAGTTGATTTGCCACGCTTCGGCAGGGCGGAGGGGCTTGAGGCAATTGTCGAGATGGCCGCATCCGATCGCGAGGCCTATCTGGCGAAAGCCTTCATGACGGCACCTGCTGAAACCTGGCAACAGCGCCTGCAGAAAGCCGATATCGGCGTATCTCTGTGCGAGAACATCGAAGAGATCCGCAGCCGCAGCGCCCGCATTGCCGACGGCACGCCGGGGATCGACCGGGGTAGTTATTCATTCTCGGTTTTTCCAGACCATCCGAGCGGGCACACCGTCACTCAGCTCGACCCCTTCGCCATCCGTCCGGCAGTCGGCAAGGTGACGGCTATAACGCCAGCGGAGAAGTACGGCACCTCCACGCGTGCCGTTCTCCGCGACCTGAACTACACCGATAATGAGATCGATCGGTTGATTGCATCCGGCACGATCAGCGAGAGTTGGAGCGCAGAGTATCTGCCGAGTTAGCAGGACACGGCAGCTTCGTGTTCTGAGGAGGATACCGAAGCCGCTCACGGCCCGTCCAAGTACGCGATGGCATTAACGGGTTAGATATTCAACATGGCACCTTGGGAGGAAGTGCCATGAAAGAACTTTTTGCCTCGACATGACTTATACAGCGCAGGTGCGTTTAGCGCAGGCCGCCATGGCTCAGCGTGACACTTCCGTTTCCGAGTTGTGCAAGGAACTGGGGATCGAGCGTGTCACCCTTTACCGATATGTCGGCCCAAAAGGTGAACTCAGAGATTATGGCCGGCGGGTTCTGGGGCAGGCGTGACGCCTCTGATTTCCCGCGCACGGGCCAATTCGGCCGCGCGCAATTTATCCAGTTCCCGAGGCGAAATCTTCATCCGCTGCGCTTCGGTTAAAGCCCAGACATGCCCGAATGGATCGAAAAAGCTTGCCACTCGCTTACGTTCGTCACTGATCTCGAGGTGATTTCGGACCGTTCCTCCTGCAGCAATTGCCTGCTGCAGTGTCTTTTCGGCATCTGCGACCGTGAGCGAAAAAATCGAATTCACCGCGCCATTTGCCTTGGGGAAGAAAGGGCCTCCTCGATGCGGCTCCGCCTCGCGCCTCGGATTGGCGCCCGAGACCGTGATTTTGATCCCGCCTAAGTCGAGATCTATTGCATAGAGAATATTGCTATCTTCATGTGTTCGCACATGGGAGGCGTTAAACGCCGACATATAAAACGCGGCAGCTTCTCGCTGGCGACCATGTTCAACGAAAACAATGACGGCAAGTTGTTTTTCGTGTTCGCAGGCGGCACTCAGAACTTGCCAATTTGCAAAACCAAATTGGCGAGCGACGATTTCAAGGCATGCGCTGTGTGAAAGCTGCAGATTGTGCTCCTCCAGCAACTTGCGAAGAGCCTTGGCCATAGATTTCGAGTCTGAAAAGGAAAGCATAGTTTGATCCTCAAAGGGCGCGCCGTTGTCAGTGCTTGCATTGCTGACGGTCGCCCATAAGGGTCAAACCAGGATTATCCGTGCCTTCGCCATTCCAGAGGAGCAAGCGGCTGGCCGCACGGTGCCAAGCTTCAAACTATTGGCGGAAAATGATTCGCGCAATGTCGAGCCCGCAAAAGTGGTCCTCGGCTTAGCGTAGGATTTCGCCCCCTCCCGCAAACGACCCCCAATAGTCGCGTTATTTGACCGTCACAGTCACGAACTACGCTTCCAAACGGAAGTCCACCGCAAGTTAGGCACCCAACGTCCGCCGCATCAGCTCCGTGAACAACGTCCGGTAGCTGATGTCAGTCTCTCTCGGCCTTTTAACCTGGCTGCAATCCAACAAGAGTTCAGCTGTCGTTGGGTCGTAAACAATGAGGCGGAAGGAACTGATATGGAAGGCCGGAAAATGAAGGGAAAGCCCCCAAACCTGGATATGGATTCCTCAAATGCTCCAGTCTCCAGATGGAAACACCGGCGCAACGGGAACCCTCATCCATTACGTCAACGTCACCCCGTTGCCTTCACCGAATGACCGGCCGCCCGCAATAGCGCCATCAGTACCGGCCCCAGCGAAAACTCACCTCGCTTGGCCCGATTGGTTAGGTCTCTGAGATACCCGCCGGCCGAATTGATGTGGCCGCCCCGCTCGAGAATGCAGGCGATCGTCACTGCCGCGTTCTCCGGACCCATCACCTCACAGGCCTCCTGATATGCGGACGGGCTCACCCCGAGCATCGATCTGACCACAACGGCGGCCGTCATGAGTTCTCGCCAGTTTCTGATCTGGCCTTCAGGACCGTAGTTTAAAATCTCGGGGCAGGCGCGCAAGACGAGACCAATCGGAAAAGCCTTAATCGGCACATGTTCGACCTGCTTATTCTGGCTCGGCTTCGCCTCCTGCTCTTCTTCAGAGCTAGGTTCAGGTTCATTAAGGTGTTTGGTATTTGAATTCTGTATGTGACGCTCATTTTGAGCATCATTGGTGGTCATTTCTGAAGAAAAATCGTCGGAATTCAACTGGTTGATGATGTTCTGCCGCAAATTATCCATCTCGATGCCCAAATCTCTCAGTTCGTCGAGCGTCGGGGTTCGAGGAATTCGCCTGACAGCGGCCAGATATTGTTCTTCCAGCTCGTCCCAATCGCCTGCAGCTCCCTCTTCGACGGCCGCCGTAATCAGCTTGCGGATATCCCGCCGGCAGATCGTTAGGTTCTCCTTTGCCCTGCGGAACGCGATCCGATCGGCAGCCACCTGCTGGGCAAGGCATGCCAGTTCCTCGGCGCGCATCAGAAGCGGCGATATGTCAAAACCGAAGGCGTGCTCGATCGAGCCTTCACCATCCTTTCGGGCGTAGCGTTTGCCGTTTGCACTATCCTTGCGGATGATCAGCCCTGCATCGACAAGCAGGGCAAGATGACGCCGCAGGGTAGCGCCCGCAATGCCATGCGCACGAATTGACAGCTGGATGTTCGACGGGAAAACGATAAGCTGTGCGTCCTGGCGCAGCTCATTTTCAGGATAGAAACTCAGAAGCGCATCGAGCACTGCAAGGCTGCGATCCTGCAGGCCAAGCACCTCTCGCGCCTCCGATGCGTCGCGGAAGACTTTCCATTTGTCTGCCGACTTGCCTTCCTTGATCCTGGTCGTGGCAATCTGCTGCTTCACAAGCGCAAGCGTTACCGACCGCCGCCCAAACGGCGTCGTCACTTGTCCACCTTCCATGTCCCTCGCCTCTTCAAAAAGGCAAAAGATTCACGCTCACCAAAACGGTGCCAAAGACTCTTGACTAGGATTCATGGAAATGCGATTCTCTAGCTCTCACACGACGAGAAGGGCTTCCATGACGGCAACGTTTCGGGGGCCTTTTTCTTTTGCGCGTTTTCCTTACTTAAAATGGTTCCGAAGTCTGTTTCTCGGCTTCAGTTCAAATCTTTGATCTTTCACGCGTGAACCGCTCAGCCAGTGATGGCAGCTGCGCCTCGATGAAACGCAGGAATTCTGCTCCGGCCGGTGTATCCGCAGAAATACGGATATCCTTGTTCGTGCGCGAAAAGCTGCCAAGTGGTTCGCCTGCGGCGCCGGCAATCATCTTGCCGGCCTTCGACGGTGCGGCAGGTTTCAGGGCGTTAAAGGCGGCCAGAAACTTTTGATCGGATCCAAGCCGTCTTTGCGTAGCGGCCGAAAGCACGCTGCGCAGTTCAGCGTGCAGGTCAGGCTGTTCGGAGAAAGCCTTTGCAAACTCCACCCACCTTGGACGACCGACCTTGGCTGCCCGACCAATTGTCTCGACGATATCGAGCGGAAGGGCGCGATAAACCGCTCGCATTCGTGCAAGCTCGGGATCGTCGATAGACAATGCCGCCTTGATATCACGAGGCTTCACATCGGCATCATCCATACGGCGGGCAAACAGGGTGCGCTCGATCCAGGTCAGATCCTGGCGATCGGCATTTTCAATACCCTGCGCAATGACAAGCTCGACATCGGAAATCTCGACTTCGATCGCCTTGACCGGAATTCCAAGATCGCGGGCTGCCTGAAGCCGGCGATGGCCGTAGATCACCTGATAGCGATCGGGCGATGCTGGTGACTTGCGGACTTGGATCGGGACCTTTTGCCCCTCGGACTTTATCGAGTTCCTGAAAGACTCGAAATCCGACGCATCGTCATCTGGAAGACGATCGGGAAAGGGAGAGGGATCGACCTTTGACGGGTCGAGCTCTCTGATCGCACCACCGCCGGATTCAACAAGCGCCTTGAGGCGGTCGCGTTCCGATTTAATGTCGTCGATCGCCCTGTGCGCCGCACCGATCACGCCGGCACCGACACGTGCAGTTGGTGCAGGTTGCTGCGGGGAGGCAGGAGCATCGGTCGCCAGCCGGTTTTCAAGTTCCGCCGACAGCAGGCCAAAATTTGCAACGATGGATTTACGCGATGACTTGTTGGTCATGTGCGTCCCCAGCTGGTGTTGATGAGTTTCACGACCGCTTCGTTGACGGCATCAACCGCCTCGCGTGCGCGTTTATGCGTGTCACGGCCGATCTGGCCCATTTCGAGTTCGTAAATCGAGCGCTTTGCAAGTCCTGCTGCCTCGACAGCGGTGCTTTCAATCAGCGTCGGAAGAAGCACATCCGTTCCGAAGAGATGGCGCATCAGCGCAACGACCTGAGACTGTGGTGCGTCGTTGGGATCATGGCGGGTAATGAGATAGCGGATGAAATCCTGATCAAGCTGCGCTCCGCTCTCATTGAGCACGCTTATCAGATCTCCCATCATCAGGAGAAACTGGCTCATGGATGCGACATCGAGCATCGCCGGGTGTACAGTGATAATCATGCTGGTCGCAGCATAAATCGCACTTAGCGTCAGAAACCCGAGAGACGGCGGAGTATCGAGAATGACGACGTCGTAGTCCTGATCAACCTCGGCAAGAGCGAGCTTCAACCGTTCGAAGAAGATCGCTCCCGAGCCCGATTTCTGCGCCAGAACCCGCGGCGTTTCATGCTCATATTCCATCACTTCGAGGTTGCCGGGTATCAGATCAATCCCGTCGAAATAGGTCTTGCGGATGATATCGCGGATTGGCCGGCGCTCGGCGTCGTCGTAGCGAAGAGCAGCGTAGATCGTTTCGTTGGCACCAACGTCAAACTCAGGTTGCGCGCCGAACAGTGCAGAAAGTGATGCCTGCGGATCGAGATCAAGAGCAAGGACGCGGTAGCCCTGCAGGGCGAGATAATGCGCAAGATGGACGCAGGTCGTGGTCTTGGCACTGCCGCCCTTAAAGTTGGCGATCGCAACGACCTGGAGATGCTCGCCCTCGCGTCGGCGAGGAGAAAATCTCAGCGCTTCAGAAGGCTTCTGGGCGGCAAAGAGCTCGCGCAATTCATTGATCTGAGCAAGCGTATAGACACGATGGTTATTTTCCAGCCGGCCAGGGATCGGTCCACGGCCTTCGCTCGACATGAGTTTCAGCGTAGAATCGGGTATTGAGGTCAGCTTGGAGACTTCGTTGGTGAGGAACGGTCGCAGGCTTTTCTCCGACTTCGGAGGATACATGCGGGTGCGAAGGTCCTGCAACTGCTGAGACAGAAGACCCGCATGGCGCATGATCTTGGCGCCCGCGTCTTCCTTCTGACCGCTCGTCATTTCTGCGTGTTTTGCTATCGCCATATTTTCCTCTTGGCGGGCATTCGCCGGTTTGCCGACCATCGTCCGCCAAAGGTACAACATGATTCTGTTTCGCCGTCCAGTTATTTACGGTTAACCGGATCTTGACGTCCATGGTTGGCAGGGGAATAGACGCGCCCATTTTATAAATTATAATCAGATACTTATAGAATATTTCGGGCATCCTGACCCTGCGGGGCAACTGCATTTTTGCTCGGCAATCAAGGTCATCAGCGTTGGTCGAAACGAGATTTTCAATGCAAAAAATCTACCCCATGGCGAATCGAACGACATTCGATCTCAAGAGGCAACCACTCGGCCATACTAAAAGGGGCCGGCTGCGAGCCGATCTATCGGATTCTGTCTGACCGACGACCAGCGCCGTTTTTACGTTAGCGATAATAGTGACAGCGGATCGATCGGCGAGGGGCCGTCACAAAACGACGGAGGGATCAAAGCAGCTTTTCAACACCGTCTACCGAGTCAAAGTGCTTCCCGCATGGAGGCACGTTCAACGATTTCGGTTTTCAGAACGACCTTGCGGACCGTCTGACCTTTGCCATTTAGCCGGTCGACCAGCAACCTGGCCGCCGTCGCACCGAGATCGTAGACGGGTTGGCGCACGACGGTCACGGGAGGCGTTGTTACAGACGTCCAATCCGCATCATGGAACGATACCAGCGACAGGTCATCCGGGATGCTAAGCCCCAGTTGACGGTGAACCTTGAACACCTCCAGGCCGATTATACTGTCCGATGCAATGATTGCCGTCGGACGCTGCGCCGACTGGAGCATTTCGGTAACGATGCGATGCGTCTCTTGCTGCGTGACGGCACCGACCTGTACCCAGCTTTCCATGTTGGTCAGACCAGCCTCACAGCACGCACCAAGATACCCTTCGATGCGTCGCCTGACCGAACCGGTACTGATGTCGTCTGCACTGCGGAACCGATGATCCGGCGTGTCGCAGGCGGTTAAATAGGCGATGCGGCGGTGGCCGAGCGCAATCAGCCGGCGTGTAATATTCTCGGCGGCATGCCGGTCGTCGGCAATAACGGTGTCGACATCGAGCGTGTCGCTTCCACGATCGAGCAACGCGAGCGGCAGCCCCGAGCGAATAACCTCATGCAGATGCTCGACATCGTTTTCCTTGGCCGGCGAGACGATGAGACCGTCGACACGCTTGGCAAGCAGAGTGCGGATGGCCGCTCTTTCCGCAACGACGTCTTCACCCGAGTTAATGAGGATGACGGTGAAGCCTGCCTGCCGGGCAATATCCGTGATGCCTCGCACGGCAAGGCTAAAAAAGGGGTTTTCAATATCTCCCACCACGACTCCGATGGTGCCTGAACGACCTGTCGTCATGCTGCGAGCAAGCTCATTGGGGCGATAATCGAGGGACTGAGCCGCTGCCAGGACCGCCTCTCTCACCCGGTCGCTGACGGTTCCGTAGCCACCCAGTACGCGTGCAGCCGTTGCCTTTGAGACGCCGGCTTGGCGTGCGACGTCAGCGACTGTCACGGAAGGAGTTTTAGGTGGGATCTTGTCCATAAGCGGTAGCCTTACAAGAGAACTTGACGACTGGCAAATGCGAAGATAACAATTGCCAGTATCCAAAGAGACCGGTCTCTTTCTAATTGAGACCGGTCTCAAACATAAAAAGACTTCCGACATGCGAACTGCGTGGGCCGGGTAGGTGACATCATACGCCGACCGGGTGGGACCCGTGCGCCTTGAATTTATCGCAGACAACGACACCAGAGGAGAAGAAAACAATGCAATTTACCCAAGCCTTAACATCCGCCTTCGCAAAAATTCGCTCGACCACGGCCGCGATCACACTCAGTGTCCTTGCAGGCGCGGCGACGCCCGCACTTGCCGACAATCCGCTTGGCCTCATCGATCCCGCCACCATCAGTGTCGGCACGATGGGCGATGCCAAGCCTTATGCCTTCACCACCGCCGACGGCAACTTTACCGGTTTCGACATAGAGTTGTTCCTCAACGTAGCCGAACGTCTTGGGTTCAAGAAGGAACAGGTGGTGTTCACCGGCCAGGAATTCTCGGCCCTGATGCCCTCTGTCGCCAACGGCCGCTTCGATGTTGCGGCCGCTGCGATCGGCACGACTGCCAAGCGCAAGGAGACCATTGATTTCTCTGATGGTTATCTTGCAGGTTTCTTGAGCGTCCTCACTTCGGAGCCAGGCATCACCGATGCAGCGGGTCTCAAAGGCAAGCGTCTCGGTGTGGTGCAGGGTACACTTCAGGAAATCTATGCCGAGAAGAATTTTGCCGGCACCGATCTCGTGAAGTTCCCGGATAACAATTCTGCCGTTTCCGCACTCAACAACGGGACGGTCGATGCACATTTCCTCGATTTCGAGGCTGCAAAGGACTATTCCGCCCGTTATCCGGCGCTAAAAGTCGCAGTCAACATTCCGAGCTTCGACGCGCCCGCCGGCTTCGTCATCCGCAAGGGTAACGATGCATTGCGCGAGGCGCTTAACAAGGGCCTGAAAGAGGCCATGCAGGACGGCACCTGGAAAAAGCTGCACGAAAAATGGTTCCCCGGCACGCCGATGCCGCAGGCATATCTTCCCAAGCAGTGATGCCACCTTCCGGTCCGGCCTTTACCGGTCGGACCGGCCTTTCTTTCAAGGGATATCCTGATGAACTGGCTTGAAAACCTGCGCCGTAGCTTCCTCGACTGGAATGCCATGGCCGAAGTGCTGCCGACCATGATCACCGTTGGTCTCAAGAATACGCTGATCCTGGCTGCGACCTCGACTGTGCTTGGCGTGGCCATCGGCATGATGCTCGCGATCATGGGCATTTCCCGCTCGCCCTGGCTGCGCATTCCCGCTCGTCTTTATACCGATATTTTCCGTGGCCTGCCGGCCATCGTCACAATTCTCCTCATTGGCCAGGGTTTTGCCCGCATTGGCCGCGAGCTCTTCGGTCCATCGCCTTATCCGCTCGGTATTCTGGCACTCAGCCTGATTGCCGGTGCCTATATCGGCGAGATTTTCCGCTCTGGTATCCAGAGCGTCGACCGTGGGCAGATGGAGGCCTGCCGGGCATTGTCGATGAGCTATGGCCAGGGCATGCGCCTTATCGTCGTGCCGCAAGGCGTGCGCCGCGTTCTGCCGGCCCTCGTCAACCAGTTCATCGGCAACGTCAAGGATTCGAGCCTGGTCTATTTCCTCGGGCTTCTGGCCTCAGAGCGTGAGATCTTTCGCGTGGGACAGGACCAAGCGGTGGTGACCGGCAATCTTTCACCGCTCCTGCTGGCAGGCGTATTTTATCTCGTCGTTACCGTGCCGCTTACCCATGTCGTCAATGCGATCGACAATCGTCTGCGGGTTGGCAAGCAGCGCCCCTCCGTCATCACCAGCGGAATGGAGGAAGTCAGTGAACTCGACAGTGCAGCTCGCGCGACTGGCGTCTCGTTCAAGGGCGGCAGCCTTGATGTGCGCCGTCTCGGTATGGCCTATGGCGATCTTGATGTGCTGAGGGGTGTCGATCTTTTAGTCAAGCCAGGCAGCGTCACCTGCATCATCGGCCCGTCCGGATCCGGAAAATCGACTTTGCTGCGTGGGCTCAACCGTCTGGTCGAGCCGAAGAGCGGCGATATTCTTATCGATGGCGAAAGCATTCTCGCAATGAAGCCGGAAACGCTGCGCCGCCGGGTCGGCATGGTATTCCAGCATTTTAACCTCTTTCCCGACCACACGGCGCTGGAAAACGTCATGCTGTCGCTTACGAAGATCAAGGGCCTGCCCGCAGCCGAGGCCGAGCGCATCGCCAAGGCAAGGCTTGCCGATGTCGGCCTTGCGAGCCGCCAGCACCACCGTCCGGGCGGTCTTTCCGGCGGGCAGCAGCAGCGCGTTGCCATTGCCCGTGCGCTTGCCATGGAACCGGAGGTTATCCTCTTCGACGAGGTGACGAGTGCGCTCGATCCGGAATTGGTCAAGGGCGTGCTCAACCTCATGGCTGAGCTCGGCACGCGTGGCATGACCATGGTCGTCGTCACGCATGAAATGGGATTTGCCCGCCGGGTGGCCGATCAGGTCGTCTTTATGGACGAGGGGCGCGTCGTTGAAGCCGGCACGCCAGAGGCAATATTCGACAACCCGCAAAGCCCGCGTCTCCAGCGCTTCCTAGCGGAAGTGCTCTGAGCGCCGGGAGGAGAAACCAATGACACAAACGATACGATGGGGTGTGCTCGGTTGCGCAGGCATTGCTGCCAAGGCGGTCATTCCCGCCATCCAGTCCAGCCGCCTGGGGCGCGTTGCGGCAATCGCCTCGCGCGATGCCGCGAAGGCGAAGGAGATGGCGGCCCGCTTCGGCATCGCCAAGTCCTACGGCAGCTACGAGGAACTGCTTGCCGATCCGGAAATAGACGCAATCTACAACCCTTTGCCCAATCATCTGCACGTGCCACTGACGATAAAGGCACTGGCGCAGGGCAAACCCGTACTCTGCGAGAAACCGATCGCGCTTGATGCCGAGCAGGCGAGGGAACTGGCAGCGGCACAAAAGGCGGCGGGCCTGCCGGTCGCGGAAGCCTTCATGGTGCGCCACCATCCGCAATGGAAAAAGGCGCGCGCGTTGATTGCCGAGGGGCGCCTCGGCGAGGTGAGGGCCATCCAGACGATCTTTTCCTATTATCTCGACGACCCCGGGAATGTACGCAACCAGGCTGATATTGGCGGCGGCGGTCTGTTCGACGTTGGTTGTTACGCCATCAACACGGCGCGGTTCCTGTTCGACGCGGAACCGGTACGGGCGATCGCCCTCATGGAGCGCGATCCCGTCTTCGGCACGGACCGGCTGACGAGCGGGCTGCTGGCGTTTCCAGAGGGAAGGCAGCTTGCCTTCACCTGTTCCACACAACTCTGCCTCACGCAGAAGGTCACGGCGCTTGGAACGCGCGGGCGTCTGGAAATCCCCATTCCCTTCAATGCACCGGCTGATGAGCCGACCATGCTTGTCTTTGATGATGGTCGCGATCTTGCCGGCGGCGGCCGCGAGGAGATCGCGATCGGGCCTGTCGACCAGTATCGCGAACAGGCCGATGCATTCGCTGAGGCTGTCATCTCCGGCGGACCACTCGAGACGGGGCTTGGCGACGCAATCGCGAATATGACGGCGATTGACGCGCTGTTCCGCTCCGCAGCCAGCGGTCGCTGGGAGATCCCCGATGCCTTACCCCCATCCGTATGACAATTGATTGAAAGCCAATTCCATGACCGACAACACCATCTCTTCGGCCGTCATCATCGGCGCCGGTATCTTCGGCGTTTCCACTGGCGTACAGCTTGCGCGGCGCGGCATTAAGGTGACGATCCTCAATGACGGGCCGCCGGCCAATGGTGCCTCCGGCCGCTCGCTGTCCTGGCTGAACTCAGCACGCATGCGCTCTGAGCCCTATCATCGGCTGCGCATGGCCGGCATCGACCGGTATCGCACACTCGCGGCGCAGAATCACGGCGCAGAATGGCTTCGCTTTGATGGCGGGTTGACCTGGGACGCGGATGACGAGCGCAATGAGATCGACGCGGCCTATCGCCACGAAGTTTCGCTTGCCTATGATGCGCAGCGCCTTTCCGCAGCCGAAGTCGCCCGCGTTGTGCCCGGTGTCGACGCCGTCGCAATCACTCCACAGGGTGCAATCTTCAATCCCGGCGAAGGCTGGGTCGATTTGCCGACGCTGATTGGTGTGCTGCTTGAGGAGTTTTTCGCACTCGGTGGCGTTCTGGTAAAGGACCAGGGTGCTGCACGGGTGGTGATCGAGGGTGGTCGTGTCGTTGGCGCGCAAACTGCAAATGCTGTTCTCCATCGGGCGGATGCCGTCGTGCTTGCCACCGGTCCTGCCGTCCCGAAGATGGCTGCGGAAAGCGGACAGACCATTGCCGACGGGACACCGATCGCCCTTCTCGTGCAGACGAGGCCGCTCGCCCATCCCCTGCGCGCTGTTCTCAATACACCGCGCGTCGCCGTTCGCCCGGCGCCGGACAGCACATTCTCCCTGGATGCCGACTGGGCGGCCGATGAGGGTGTGACAGTGCGCGCAGACGGCAGCTATGATATCGACGATAGCGTTGTTTCAGAGCTTTTGGTTGAGGCTGCGCGGGTGATGGAAGGCAATCCGAAACTCGAGGTGGCTTCCATCGGCGTTGGTGGCAAACCGATCCCCGGCGATGGCGAGCCGGTGATTGGAGCCATCAAGAGTATTTCCGGTTACTACGTGGCCTTCAGCCACAGCGGTGCTACACTCGGCCTCATCGTGGGCGAGCTGCTCGCGTTCGAGGTTGCGACAGGCACCGAACATCCCATGCTCGCAACCTTCCGACCGGGCCGCTTCTCCCTGAATTGAGCAATGTCAGGCAGATATCGCCAAAATGAGCCGGCCGCAGCGGCCGGTTTTTCTACGATACTGAGACTGAGACGTCCGTTCCGATGCCTGACATCTGGATGCCGTTCTTGTCGACTCGAACATCAAAGGCAAAAAAGAGGATGACCTCGTGTCTGAGGCCGCCGCATGCTATTGGTAGCGCAATAAAAAACGGGCCAAATTAACTATGGATTTGCCAATTCCCAGCGCAACAAATCTCAGCCTGTTCGTCAGCGCTACACTGGTGCTGCTTCTCGTGCCGGGACCGGCAGTTCTCTACATCTTCGCGCGCTCGGTCGAGCAGGTCGCTCTGCGGGGCTCGTTTCAATCCTTGGCATCCATACGGCCACGCTTGTACATGTCGCCGCCGCTGTAGGATTGTCGGCGCTCCTGGCATCATCCGCGCTCGCCTTCAGCGTCGTAAAGTATGCCGGCGCGGCCTATCTGATCTGGCTTGGCCTCAAAAAGCTTTTTGGCCGCTAGGATATTCCCGGCGTCGAGGGCGATTTACCCACACGGAGCCGCATGCGCCTCTTTCGTGAGGGCTTTATCGTTAATCTCCTCAATCCGAAGACCGCACTATTCTTTCTGGCTTTCTTGCCGCAGTTCGTTGAGGTCAATCGTGGCCATGTGGCTATGCAGATCGCTTTTCTCGGGCTTGTTTACACAGCGATTGGCGTTCTACGGACAGCTCTTACGCACTTGCCGCCGGCACGGCCGGCAAGTGGCTGAAGCGCAGTCCCGCGTACCTAAAGGCTGAACGCTGGGTCAGTGGTTTCGTGTATATCGGTCTTGGCTTGACGGCCGCTTTTGCTGGCAATCAAAAGAAATAGACCATCCTGCGAGTCCATGTCGAACTGCGACCGTCAGTGCACTTCACGCTATCTGTGGCGCGCTTAGGTATATTTCCGTTCATGGCAATTTGGACCTCGTCGTGGGAACAAGTTTTGCGACTTTCAGGAGGTTTTGCTACGGCTGCGGATGGAATCTATCATACGCTCCGTTGGGCCTTCTAATCGAAGGCGATCAAGTCACAGGATGAGTTTGAGTTAGGCAAATAGAATCTCTGCTTTTTTCTGTGACGCCTCAACGTCACATAGGATTCAGTTTGACGATACCGCGTGCCATTGCGCGAGCACCCTCGAGGATGCAGCTTCGTAACTTGCGTGCCGAGGCGTTCAGACGGCATGGTCGCAAGAAATCGCCCCAATACTTTGCGGACAACCCGCCATCCAATTTCAACGTGGGGGACCCAGAGGACGCTCTCTGCAGACCGACACGAGGCCAACATAGCCTAGAAACTAGCGTTACTCCCACACTCGATGACCTATCATGCGAACGCACGCAAATCGAATGCCAGTACAAAGCGGTCGAGACCACGATCGCTCTCCGCTCTCGAAATTGGTCCAACTGATCAATCCTGACTTCAGGATGGGAAATCATGCTAGCAAAATCGGACTCATCGGTATCAGGTCAGGGTCGCAGACTGGATCGCTGTGTCGTGATGCGCCTTCATGTAGCTTCACATCCGTAGCCGGGCTACGAGGTCGGTCAAACCGGTAATTGCATCAACAACCTATCTTGCGACGCCAAATATTAGTAGCACGCACCTGCGTGTGCAATTGGAATAAACATTAAATTTAGTCGCAGGTTTGCATCACTATTGCGCCCCCCAAAGCAGATGATCAGGTAACAGCAGCATAGAGAACTGGTTGAACAATCGCCCCTGGATCATGCCTTAAGCGATATACATGGTTATTATTCACTTGACCTGATTAACCAATCGTTAACCATGTTTGCCTAGTTCTGTCTCCAAAGCCGGTTTTATATCGGTAAATCAAAGCCATGGTCTCGTTCCTCGTACTGGCAGGTTGCTCATTCTTCCCGTCAGAAGGTGGAACGTTAAATGCGATTTAGTTGGCTTCCAGCGTTTGTTTGCGTCATCGCCGCGGGTATATTGACAACTGGCTGTGCAAATCGCTCCAGCGCCAACATCCGACAAGCGGGCCCCGGGAATCCTGAAGCTTCCGGCAAAGACATGCACCTTGGTAACGCGGATCTTCCGGGCGTGATCGGGACGAAATCGGACCCCGTCAGGTCGGCGACACGCGAACGAACCGAACACAAGGGCCCCTTGTCAATCGAAACTGCTGTGAGAAAGGCAGTCGATTGGCATCCCGCTGTCACGGAAACCATAGGTCGGCTTCGTCAGCAGACCGAGTCGGTCAATGAAGCTCGTGCCGGTTATCTTCCCAATATGAGTTGGGGACTCGACTCTTCCTATAGCACCAATAGATCGGATCGCTACAGTCCAGATTTGAACTTCAATGTCTCGCAGATGCTTTATGATTTCGGTAAAGTGGACAACCGGGTCAAAATCGCCACTGCGGGAATTGCGGGCCGGAAGTCGCAGGTTATGATGGCTGTGGACGATCTGGCGCGCGAAACGGCGTATTCAGTGATCGAAATACAGCGCAATCGCTCATTGGGAAGTGTTGCGCGTGACCAGATAAAGGATGTGAAAGCGATCTTGGACCTGGTGAAGTCGCGCACCGACAAGGGCGCAAGCACGCGTTCAGATCTGCTGCAAGCCGAAGCGCGTGTTCAGGCCGCCGAAGCCACATTGTTGGAGATCGAGGGGCAATTATCGCGCTGGGAAGCGATCCTCGCGAATTTAAGCGGTATTGACGGTCCCGTCGATGTATCGGACACACTGCCGGCATGGCTGTCTAAGTCCTGCAGTTCCACAAATCCGGACTGGTCGCGCGTGCCGGCAGTCATGCAGGCAGCGGCAGATCGCGAAGCGGCGACCGCGCAGATTGCTCTTGCGAAGGCCGAAGGGTTGCCGACACTGTCGCTCGACGCTGGAATTGGTGTCGACGTGACGGAACTCAGCTCATTTGATCCCGACTACAGTGTCGGGCTAAAGGTTACGGGCAGCCTCTACAATGGCGGTGCGACGAGCGCTAGACGCAACATGGCCGTCCAGGCGCTTGGAGCATCACAGGCTGCAGAAGCGCGCGCGTTGGTTGATATCTTGAGGAACCTGACGGAAGCCAGTAGTCAGATTTCAAGTAAAGAAAGTCTGCGCCGCTCGCTCTCGACGCGTCAGTCAACGATGCGACAGACGCGTGATCTCTATCGAACACAATATGTTGAACTCGGGACGCGAACACTGCTTGATCTGCTCAACGCCGATCAGGAACTCCATGCCGCCAGGTTCGATATCAGCAACATCAAGTATGACCTGCACAGGTTGAACATCGACTGCACGTTCAATAGTGGACGAATGCGGGAAGCCTTCTCGCTGGAAGGCCAAACCGTCCAGGGCATTTCCCTTTAGCGGACGGTAGCAACGGCCGGCCCTTAAGCGACATATATTTGATTTTAATCAATTTTTTAAACGCAAAGTTTCTCTCCTGGTTCGCGCCTAGGCTTGATTAAACAGTATCACGGGGAAGGTCGGATCGCCGCAAGATACGACCATAACGGGTGTCGACCAAAAATAGAATTGGTCTCACACGTGATTGCCGACCGATGATAATGCAAGCCGTCCCGAAGAGAAATCGACCATGACTTCGCACTGTCGCCACCCTCATATATAAGAGGGGAAAACATATATTAGATCTCGGAATTACCGTTACAAAAGAATTTCCTAATGCTCTTCCCGGTTGTTTTTTTCTTGCAGAGTCCATTTTTTATGCAATTATGAGGGTGGGAGAGGCGATCGGAAGACTATTTCCGACGTTTAGATAAACCGATCCGTTGATTTTGGGGCTGCTTGCTTCTCAGCGGTCGTCGCTTGCGAAAATCCAGTTTCTTACATGTTGCCTGATGTCACGGGCGGCAGGAATTTCTGTCGCCGATGTTACCGCGTTGCAGGAGGACAGTTTCATGGTTGCGATCGTTACCGACAAGGCCGCCGGTGGTTCTCAGACCGTGTCGCTCGATAAACTTGATATCGAAAAACCGAGCATCGTGCGGATTCGCGCGGATAAAAATGAGGTCTCCGACTTCGTGCGCGACGGTGACGATCTCCTTCTTCGGATGCGTTCCGGCGAGACCATCCGCATCGGACACTTTTTCCGCGAGATGGATGGTGAGCACAGCGAGCTGGTGCTGGAGGATGAAAATGGCAACCTCTGGCTGGGTGAGCATAGCGACGGCTTGGCTGACTTTCGTTTTTCACAAATAGAGGGCGTAGATCAACTGGTTGGCGCCGCTACAAGTGACGGCTCCGTCCTCGGTCTTGTCGCTCTGGGCCTGCTGGCTGGCGGGGGAGCCCTCGCTCTTGGAGGATCGTCCAGCGATGACGATGACGGTGATGCTGACGCTGACGCCGACGCAGATGCGGACGCTGACGCGGATGCTGATGCCGACGCCGATGCGGATGCTGACGCGGATGCCGATGCGGATGCAGATGCTGATGCCGACGCTGACGCCGATGCCGATGCCGATGCGGATGCCGACGCTGATGCGGATGCTGACGCCGACGCTGATGCCGATGCCGACGCTGACGCAGATGCCGACGCGGATGCGGATGCCGATGCAGATGCCGACGCCGATGCCGATGCCGACGCTGACGCAGATGCCGACGCGGATGCGGATGCCGATGCAGATGCCGACGCCGATGCGGATGCCGACGCTGATGCCGATGCCGACGCTGACGCAGATGCCGACGCGGATGCGGATGCCGATGCAGATGCCGACGCTGATGCCGATGCCGACGCTGACGCCGATGCCGACGCGGATGCGGATGCCGATGCAGATGCCGACGCTGATGCCGATGCCGACGCTGACGCAGATGCCGACGCGGATGCGGATGCCGATGCAGATGCCGACGCCGACGCGGATGCCGATGCGGATGCTGACGCCGACGCTGACGCCGATGCCGATGCCGATGCAGATGCGGATGCCGATGCAGATGCCGACGCGGATGCCGATGCAGATGCAGATGCGGATGCGGATGCCGATGCAGATGCCGACGCCGACGCGGATGCCGACGCGGACGCCGATGCGGATGCTGATGCCGACGCGGATGCGGATGCCGACGCGGACGCCGATGCGGATGCTGATGCCGACGCGGACGCCGATGCGGATGCTGATGCTGATGCCGATGCCGACGCGGATGCAGATGCCGATGCGGATGCTGACGCCGACGCTGACGCCGATGCGGATGCTGATGCCGATGCGGATGCCGACGCTGACGCCGATGCAGATGCGGATGCCGATGCAGATGCCGACGCCGACGCGGATGCCGACGCGGACGCCGATGCGGATGCTGATGCCGACGCGGATGCGGATGCGGATGCGGATGCGGATGCGGATGCCGACGCGGACGCCGATGCTGATGCCGACGCGGACGCCGATGCGGATGCTGATGCTGATGCCGATGCCGACGCGGATGCAGATGCGGACGCCGACGCGGACGCAGATGCCGATGCGGACGCCGACGCGGATGCGGATGCGGATGCGGATGCCGACGCGGATGCGGATGCGGATGCGGATGCCGACGCTGACGCCGATGCGGATGCCGATGCGGACGCCGATGCGGATGCCGATGCGGATGCTGATGCCGATGCGGATGCCGACGCCGACGCGGATGCGGATGCTGATGCCGACGCGGATGCGGATGCTGATGCTGATGCCGACGCGGATGCGGATGCTGATGCTGATGCCGACGCGGATGCCGATGCGGACGCCGATGCGGATGCCGATGCGGATGCGGATGCCGATGCGGATGCCGACGCCGACGCGGATGCGGATGCTGATGCCGACGCGGATGCGGATGCTGATGCTGATGCCGACGCGGATGCCGATGCTGATGCTGATGCCGACGCGGATGCCGATGCGGACGCCGATGCGGATGCCGACGCGGACGCAGATGCCGATGCGGACGCCGATGCGGATGCAGATGCCGACGCGGATGCGGATGCGGATGCGGATGCGGACGCGGATGCCGATGCGGATGCGGATGCCGACGCCGACGCGGATGCGGATGCTGATGCCGACGCGGATGCGGATGCGGATGCGGATGCTGATGCCGACGCGGATGCGGATGCGGATGCGGATGCTGATGCCGACGCGGATGCCGACGCGGATGCGGATGCCGATGCGGATGCCGACGCGGATGCCGATGCGGATGCGGATGCTGACGCAGATCTCGAGCCCACGGACGACGTGGCCTCAGCTGAAGTGAATCTCTTGCCGACAGTGACGGAAAATGTTCCGCTTGGAAGCGACACCTACCTCGCTGTCGTCAGCCTTGCAGGTCTCGATCTTCAGCTATTTGCAGATACAGTCGAATTTGACGTGGAGACCGGTCACAAACAGGATCTCAATTTCGATTTCAGTGGAATACTCGGGGCTGGCGTTCTCGGCGACTATAGTCTTGTCGTGCAAAAGTGGGACGCCGCAACGCAGCAATGGACAAGCATTGACGGTGGAGGACCTGCCACGATCCTATCACTGTCACTTTTTGGCGGAACAAGCGGCACCGTACCGGGACTTGATCCGGGAGAGTACCGCGCATTCATGGGATTTACGGGCCTGCTCGGCGTAGGAGTTGGTGGCACATTAACCCTTGATGGCACCGACTATAATTTTACTGAAGTTGGAGGTTATGAAGCTGTCGAGGTGAGCGGCAACGTCATCGATAATGATGACGTACCGGCCGGAACAACAGTTCAAAGCGTCGACAGCCAGACTGTTGATCAGGATGGGACTACTGTACAAGGCGATTTCGGCGAGCTTCTGATCCTAGCCGATGGCACCTATACCTACACGCCGTTCGCGAATGGAGCGGGAATCGGCAAGGTCGACAGGTTCGAATACACGGTAGTGGATGCAGACGGCAATATTGGCACTGCCACCCTTTATGTCCAGATTGGCAGCGACAATGTGACTATGACCTGGAGTGACACCGACCCGAGCCTTCCAGCGACGTTCGAATTTGCCGCGACGGGCGATAGCGCAAACGCTTCGGTCGTTTGGGACAATGTCACGGACGACAATTTCTATACCACCACCGGTTCCACATTGCTCTCAGGGGGCCTGGGGCAGACGAGCACCTATATCAGCAGCAGCTTCGTCATTACTGATAGTATGGAGGTCTCTGGCAGCATTAGCGTTTCCGTCTTGCTTGCTGCGCTGTCGAATGGGGCGCTCCATCTCGAACGAGAAACGACACCAGGCAGCTGGCAGCAGGTGGCAACCGATTCCTTCAATATCATTGTTGGAGGTCTCGGCACCGTGGCATCGATCGACCTCTCTGAACTTGATCTGGCTGCCGGCACGTACCGTGTCCGCTCCACTTTGAGTGGCACGTTGGTAAACGTCTCGGCGACCATAACGACTGATATCGATGTGACATATACGGACCAATATGAAGTCGGGACTGCGACCGGTGATAGCGGCAACCTGCTTGCCAATGACGATCTGGGCTCCACTTTCACGAAGTTCCAAATATTTGACGGAACGAGCTTCGTTGATGTGACGGATGCCAGAACGATCGATGGCGAATATGGTACACTGACCATCAATGCGGATGGCAGCTACAGCTACGCGCTGAACCCGGATCTCGCGCATTTCAATACGCCGCAAACCGACACGTTTGAATATCAGCTGATCCATCCTTCAGGAGTGGCTGAGCAATCCTCGCTGGTCGTGACCGTGGATCCCTCCGGCGCGGGCGTGCCGGATCAGGCCATGATGTTCGTAGCCGAAGACATATCCGGTCTTGATACCATCGACGTTACGGCAAGCGACGACCCGCCCGCATCAAATTCGGACAATGACGACCGGCTCTCTCAACTGATTGAGGACGATACGGAGGAACTGACGGTACCGCTCGATGATCTGGCTGCCCTCAGCGAACCTGAGGACGGTGACGCCGATCTGAGTTCAACAGAAGAGCGGACGGATATATTCGAGATGCCCGAGCCGGTGGAACTGCCTGTCGATCCATTCGGGCACCTGGTGGCCCAGGATGAACTGAACCCCACGCAGTCGACTGTAGTCTGAACGATCCAAGGCCGGCATGGGGGCATCAATGCCCTCATGTCGTCACAAAGGAATATCCATGCCCCTTTCCGACATGACGACGGAACAATGGCCTGATCCTAATGCTGCCCGCACTGATTTTGCGAGCTGGAGCGAGGCCCTCCAATATGTGGCACGTCATTATGGTGTGCCGTTCTCGCCCGGCGGGGCACAACAACTCGCCGAAGGACTTCAGGCGATCGAGACATATGATTGGCTTGCGCGCCTGGCAAGCAAAATGGGCCTGCAGATAAAACAGGCAGCCCCGACACCGCGCCTACTCAGCAGCTGGCGATTACCGGTTATCGTAAAGCTCTCGGACGGTGCCGTGGGCGTCGTAACGGGTCTTTCTGCGAGGAAGGACGCGTCCATCGTGCTGAGCGGAGAAGGCAGCGTTGCAACGGTCTTGCCGCTAGACGTTCTGCTGTCGCAGACCGAATTCATCATCCTGGCGCGGCCGCAACGCGGAACCGTCGATGAGCGGGTCGACGGTTACATTGCCCCTTACCGGGAACATTGGTTCCGTTCGATCGCATTTCGCGACTTCGGCTCCTATGGTCATGTCATGCTGGCATCACTTGTTGCCAACATTCTGGCGCTGGCCGGCGTGATGTTCTCAATGCAGGTTTATGACCGGGTGGTGCCGGCCAAGTCCTTCAACACGCTTTATGTCTTGTTCATCGGTGTGCTGATGGCCGTGTTCTTCGACTTTATCATGCGCCGTCTGCGCACCCGCATCATCGACATCATCGGCAAGCGCACAGACATGCGAATCTCCGATCTGGTTTTCGGCCATGCGCTCCGGGTAAAGAACCAGGAACGGCCCACCTCAACTGGCACATTCATTGCCCAGTTGCGCGACCTGGAGCAGGTGCGCGAACTTTTGACCTCCACCACAGTGTCAGCAATTGCCGACCTTCCATTCTTCATCCTGTTCCTCTTCATCTTCTGGCTGATTGGCGGACCGATTGTGATCATCCCGGTTGCGGCACTGTTGCTTCTAATCTTGCCGGGCCTGTTGGCACAGCGCAGGCTGCGTGCTGCCGCCAGTGAGGCAATGCGGGAATCCTCACTGCGCAATGCCATGCTCGTCGAAGCCGTTCAGGGCATAGAGGACATCAAGACACTACAGGCTGAGGATCACTTTCAGCAGCGCTGGAACCATTACAATGCCGTGTCTGCTGACGGACAGCTTCGCCTGCGCGCCATTACCAATGGTCTTGCCGCGTGGAGCCATACAGTGCAAACTGGAACATTCGCCGCCGTGGTCTTCGTCGGCGCGCCGATTGTCATGGAAGGCAACATGACCACGGGCTCCCTCGTTGCCTGCTCCATTTTAGGCTCCCGCATGATGGCGCCCATGGCGCAACTGACACAAATCCTCGGTCGATTTCAGCAGGCTAAAGTCGGGTTGAAGAGCATCGATGCCATTCTGCGCATGCCTTCGGATCATCCCGACAACGAGACACGAGTAAGTGTCTCCACCCTGCGTGGCGCCTACAGGATCAAGGGTGCTGCTTTTCACTACGGTAAGGGTACAGGCCGGCCGGCGCTTGCCATCGGTGACCTGACAATTGCCGCTGGTGAAAAAGTTGCCGTTCTGGGCAAAAACGGCGCGGGCAAATCGACCCTTCTCCTTGCTATGGCGGGCATGGTTGACCCGGCAGCCGGTGAATTGCTGATCGATGACCTTGCACTTTCACAGATCGACCCTTCCGATCTCCGTCGCAATGTAGGGCTGTTGACGCAGGATATGCGCCTGTTTCACGGCACGATCCGTGAAAACGTCACCCTAGGCGCATTGCACGCACCCGAACCATTGCTTCTTGAGGCACTTTCGATGACGGGAGCGGATGATTTCGTGCGAAAGTTCCCGCGTGGTCTCGACCACCCGATCCTTGAAGGTGGAAGAGGCCTATCAGGCGGACAGAAGCAGGCATTGCTATTGGCACGCCTTCTCATTCGTGACCCATCCGTCGTCCTGCTTGATGAGCCCACCGCAGCAATGGATGAAGCGACCGAGCGTGAGTTCATAAAACGCTTGCGATCCTGGAGTGCGGAGCGAACGGTCGTCGTCGCAACGCACCGCATGCGCGTTCTTGAACTTGTTCAGCGCATCGTCGTTGTAGAGAGCGGGCAAATTGTTCTCGATAGTAGCAAGGAGGAGGTTCTCAACACCCTACGTGGTGTCAAAAAAACTGTGGCGCCGAACGGCGTGCGCCGAAAAATGTCGGAAGCGAAGCCCGCAGCGGCGGTCAACAGCTTTCCATTTAAGACGACACAGGAGGTGTAAATGGCGGCATTCAGCGAACGCGATTTCTCCAGGCACGGCGGTTGGGCATTCGGCGACGATGACGGTCGAAACCTCACCCGGTCCACACGCGTCGTGCAACTTTTCGTCGCTCTTCTGGTGGCTATGCTCGTCTGGGCCTATTTCGCAACGCTCGATGAGGTCTCAACCGGCGATGGCCGTGTTATCCCCACCAGCCGCGAACAGGTCATACAATCACTGGAGGGGGGTATTGTCGCAACGCTTCATGTGCGCGAGGACCAGGTGGTCGAGCCCGGCCAGATTCTCGCGCAGCTTGATCCCACAAGAAGCGAATCCGATGTTGAGGAAAGTGCCGCAAAATATCGTGCCACGCTCGCTGCCGCGGCGCGGCTTGAAGCTGAAGTCAATGGCACGCCACTGACTTTCCCCGCGGCGCTGAACGCTTATCCCGAACTGACTGGATCGGAGACTGAACTTTACACGGCGCGACGGCACGCGCTGGAGGAGTCGCTGCGCTGGATCGAGGAATCCCTTTCGCTTGTCGCAAGTGAACTGAAACTCAACGAAGAACTGAGGTCCATCGGGGCGGCCAGCAATGTCGAGGTCATCCGGCTACGAAGGCAGATCGTTGAACTCGAACTCAAGAAGGTCGAGATCAAGTCTGAATATCTCGTGAAGGCGCGCGAGGAACTGACGAAGGCGAATGCGGAGGTGAATTCGCTCTCCCCGGTGGTGACCGGCCGGGCGGATAGTCTTGCTCGCCTGACACACCGTTCACCGGTACGCGGCATCGTCAAGAACATAGAGGTGTCGACAATCGGCGGTGTTGTCCCGCCCAACGGCAAGCTCATGGACATCATCCCGCTGGGTGATGAGCTTCTCATCGAGGCACGCATATCGCCACGCGACATCGCCTATATCCATCCGGGCCAGCGCGCGAGCGTCAAGATCAGCGCTTACGACTACGCCGTCTATGGCAGTCTCGACGGCAAAGTCACGACAATTTCGCCCGACACGATACAGGATGAAGTCGACCGGGAGATTTACTACTATCGCGTATTCATCAAGACCGAGAAGGACGCGCTGGTCAACGCCGCCGGTCGTGAGTTTCCGATAGTGCCGGGCATGGTCGCGAACGTCGATATTCATACGGGTGAAAAGACCGTACTGGAATATCTCGTCAAGCCTTTCAACAAGGCCCGGGAGGCATTGCGTGAACGTTGAGGCAAGAGTGGACCTGGCAAGGAAACCACGGGACATAAAACAGCGGCTTTCGAGTATTCGGACCTTTCTGCGCGGCCGGGTCCGCCCACTGGCACAGCCGCTGCCATCCGTGACGTTGTTCTTTTCGGTATCCGATGGTGACAAGCGCGCCCGTGTCATTAATGCGTCAGGGCCATCGCTTGAGTCGGCATGGCAGCAGGGAGTAACCAGTCTGTTCGCCGCCATGGCCTCCGAAAACATTGAGGGGCGTTGGCTCCGTGTCGATTGGGTAGAGATTGCCGAACAGACGACATGGCCTCAGCTGCGCGCACTGCTCGGCAAAGTGAAGCGTAACTATTTTCGCTTTGGCATCGCGCTGGATCCGGCATTCCGCCATGCCTTCACGGAACAGGAGCTGAACGCAAATGCGATGCTCTATGGCGGCAACACCATCACCAATGCCGTGCTGAACGAGAAGAATTTCAACATTTATGCTCGCGCTCGCTATGAAGATCTGCCAGCTCTCAGCTTTTCGCAAGACAAAGCGATCTTTCTCTTTTCGACAAAAGGTGTCTTCTGCGATGAAGCCGATAGGCTCCACGCAATTGAGGGAATGGGCATTGAAGCCGGACGCCGGACAATCGACAGGCTGGACGGCGGGGTGGTACTGTCACTTATTCGTGACTCCTCTAGGTATCTTGCACGACAGGTCGAAGCAGACGGATTCTTTGTCTACGGTTACCATGCCTGTTTCGACCGACGCATAGAGGCCTATAACGCCTTGCGGCACGCGAGCACGACCTATGCCATGATCGAGGCCTGGGAAGTCACCCATGACGCGCAGCTGAAAAATGCGATCGAACGCGCGCTCGTCGCTCTCGAGGCCAGGCTGATCAAGCCCACCGTCCTTCCGGATGGCACGCAAGCTGCGTTCCTCGTTGAGGCCGACGGTGAAATCAAGCTTGGCGGCAACGCCGTTGCGCTACTCGCCCTGACGAAATACATGGCGGCCACCGGTAAAACAGAATGGAGGGGACTTGCAGACCAGCTCGCTCTCGGCATCCGCCACATGCAGAATCCGCAGACCGGCGCCTTCGTGCATGTCCTTCATTATCCCGGTCTTGCCATCAAACAAAAATATCGCACCATCTATTACGAAGGCGAGGCAGCCTTCGGTCTCATACGACTCTACGACCTGACCGGCGATGAGAGGTGGCTAGAAACCGTTGAGCGGGCATTCAATCACTTCATCGCCCGCGATCACTGGAAACATCACGATCACTGGCTCGGCTATTGCGTCAATGAACTGACGCGTCACAGGCCCGAGGAGCGCTACTTCCGTTTTGCCATCCGCAACATCGCTGACTATCTCGATTTCGTGGAGAACCGGATCACCACCTTCCCGACATTGCTCGAATTGATGATGGCCGCACGCCAGACGCTGTCGCGGATTGCTGCCGAACCCAAATTGCACGGCCTACTGAGTGACATCGATTTGGTGCATTTCGAAAGGGCGCTTGAGAAACGCGCCCACCATCTGCTTAACGGCCATTTCTGGCCGGAAATGGCGATGTATTATCGCAAGCCCGACCGTATCGCCGGCTCATTCTTCATCCGTCACCATGCGTTCCGGGTGCGGATAGACGATGTCGAGCACTACCTTTCCGGCCTCGTTGCTTATCGCAGCTATCTTAGAGAGCGGGCAGCTTTCCGCGAACTTGTACGCCAACATGCCGCATCTGACAGGCTCCGTGTCGCCAGATTATCGAAGTCAAAGGTCATTCCTGGTGGCAGGCAGTGGAATGCGGCGCATATCGCTGCCGCGACGGGCGGCACCTGGGTTCGTCAACCGCCCCACGGCTGGACTGCAAAGGGTCTTTGCACCTACGCACCTGCGATGCAACCTGAAGACATGGTCGTCTTGCGTGGCAATGAGGATGCAACAGGCGTGCCGCTGAATGCACTGATCAATCGGGCAAAACCGGCAGGTTTCATGACAACAGAACCGGATCTTGCCAGTGGCCAGCAGGGGCCGGTGCTGAAGGTTGCGGACAATATGCAAGCCGTTCTGGCGATGGGCGACTATGCGCGCAGCCGGATGACTGGCAGTGTGTTGGCCGTGACCGGTAGTGCCGGTAAGACGACAGTTGTCGCCATGCTTGCCCACGCGCTTTCGGCTTGGGGCAATGTCGCCAAAAGCAACCATAATGCGAACCTGCCCGCCGGCGTGGCGTGGAACCTTGCTTCCATCCCGTGGGAGACTCCACATGTGGTGCTGGAACTCGCCATCGGCAAAATGGCCATAAGTGCCCGTATGGCGCGTCCGAAAGTCGCTATTTTTACCAATGTTCTACCTGCCCACCTAGGCGAAAAAAGCACGGTTACCGACATCGCACGGACCAAAAGCGCAATATTTCTGGGCATGGAGCCGGGCGACACGGCTGTCCTCAACCGCGATATGCTTGAATGGGACACGGTGCATGATGCGGCTTCTCGGCGAAAGCTTGAGATTGTCACCTACGGCACCTCGGAGGAATGCATGTGCCAGCTGCTGCGCTATGACGCGGCAAGCCGGCACGCTCATGCGCGGATCAGGAACCGGGAGGTCAGCTTCTTGATCGGCGCGGCCGGGTCTCACATGGCGCTGAACGGCCTGGCCGTTCTCGCAGCGATCTCCGTACTCGGTCACCCACTCGAACCAGCGATCGCCCAACTGGAAAGTTTCGCGGCTCTGCCGGGACGCGGTGAAGAAATTCACCTCTTGCTTGACGGACGCCGGCTCACCGTGATCGACGATGCCTATAACGCCAATCCGGGTTCGATGCGCGCTGCTCTGGCCCGCCTGGGTGATCACATAGGTGGGCGGCGGATTGCTGTTTTGGGAGAGATGGCGGAACTTGGCCCCGGCGGGGCCGCCTACCATACCGAGCTCGCAGCCTTTATACAGGACCGGTCGATCGATGAGGTGTATGTTACGGGTGACCTTTATAGCGACTTCTGGAAAGCGCTTTCGCCGTCCTCGCGTGGTCTCTATGCCGAATCTCGTCAGGCACTGAAGGAAATTCTTCGTGAGCGTCTGGTAGACGGGGACACGGTTCTTTTCAAGGGCTCGCACAGCACAGGAATGCACGAACTGGTAGAATGGTTGAAGAATAACGCCGACCGCAGCACCCTCACATAGGCCAGTTTGCACGCGGCCAAAGCGAACCGCTATTTGAATTGTTCAAGTTCCATTTCATGCACGGCACGACGGATTTCGACCGGGGACTTGCCTCGAGCGATCAGGGCAGCAGCGAGGCGACCGTGATATGCCAGAATATGGCGTTGGCGGTCCGTCGCCTGAACGTAGACGTGGTGTGGCTCAAAGCCTGCGGCGCGCAGGCGCCTGACATAAAAGAGCTGACTGAAAAATGGTACGGTACGATCTTCCGGATCGGACAGAATATAGATCTCTGGCCGATGATCGGCCGGAATACGGTCGATTTCATCAACGGGATCGTAAAATTCTGATGAATTGTAAAGCAGTTTGCCAGGAACCCGCCGCCGCCGCTCCCAGAAGGCGGATACCTGCTTTACCGAAACCAGACCGGAGGTGATAACGGCTGCCGAGATGTCCCTGCGCCGGTTCATGAGGGCGGCAACAATCTGTCCGCCTGCGGAATGACCCGCAAGGATGAAAGTTGATACCTTATGCCTTTCTCTGATCAGGTCGAGCGCGCGATCCATCAGCGCAATTTCGCGCAGATGGCGACGTTTGTTATGGTCGCCAGAAGAACCATATATGCCCGGGCGGGCAATGAAGATTGCGGGATAGCCGGCTTGTAGCGCCCAATCCGCCATTTCTGCTGCTATCGTGGCAGGTGACTGGCGCAGATAGGAATCTGATATGAAACGCACGCCTTTGGAATTGCGCAACATCACGTCGCCACCGAAATAAACCAGGGTCGTCTGGTTTTGGCCATCTACCAGCGCCTGCGGATAATACCGAATGCAATCGCCCTTGCCGTCGACTTCGATCCACAGACCGTGAGGGACGGCGGAGCATGATCTTGCCGATGCGTAAGACCCGTTCAGAGCCTCAAAGGGGCTGAAGTTCTCGTCGTTCTTGAAAATGGTCAGTTCACGCGGCTTTGGGAGTTCGAAAGGACCAAGTCTTGGTGCATCGGCCAGCGCGGATTGCGATGCCCCGGGAATAGCGAGCGCGAGCAAAACCCAACGCGCGATCCACCAGGAAAGCCTGGGCTCTTGCCTGTTCATGGCTTCACTCCGTACGTCGTCGCGTTCGTATTATTAGGAACAGTCACCAATGTTAGAGCTCCGCCAGCAATCCTTGCATCATTTTGCCAAAAACATGCCGATACGTCACCTCCTTGATTACCGCGCACGCCGAGGCGCGATCGACGATCTGGATCGAGACAAGCTACCCTGCTTCATCTTCACAATGCTCACCATCGCGTGATGTCGATCGCGGCCCAGCAAAAGAAATTCCAACCGCACGAAGCGCCGTAAAATGCCATGCCTACTCGACTCAGCTTGGAGCGCGGATTCCGTGGAAGTCGGCGTGTGGATGACATTGATTGCCGACGCGATTTGAGGTTGCGCAGCGTAACGTTCTTCTCGAGGTGGGATAAGCTGTCTATAAATCCGGAGTAATTCGAAGCACCAGCCTCATGCAACGCTCAGGAAGGACAACCCTAAGGCGAATCCACAAAATATGAAAACTAATCGTTGACGCGACGACTTCTGTCCGTTATACATAAATCATCGATCTTTTGCTTGCCGAGCTTTGTCTACCGCGCGATTGGCACCGCGCTTTAAGCGAACTTCCATTTCAAAAATAGTCGGTTTCCTCGCTGCGCAGCATCAGCTTCGCGGTCCTACACTCTATGCTTTGAAAGGGTTCAACATGACCACTGGCACAGTAAAATGGTTTAATTCCACCAAAGGCTTCGGCTTCATCCAGCCCGACAATGGCGGCGCTGATGCGTTCGTTCATATCTCCGCTGTCGAGCGCGCCGGAATGCGCGAGCTCGTTGAAGGCCAGAAGATCGGCTTCGAACTCGAGCGCGACAACAAGTCGGGCAAGATGTCTGCTACCAATCTGCAGGCCGCATAAATCAAGATTTGCTTCCCTTTGACCACGGATGTACTGGCACTGTCGGAAGCTGCTTCATTAAGGTCAGGCGTTTTGCCTGGCCTTTTTCGTTTCGGTTTCAAGCCGAACCAATTGAGATTGCAAGAGCAGAAAAACAAAGTGGATCCGCCTTGCAGACGACGATCTGCTTCACCGGCATCCAGATGTTATTTTCTGTCAAAAGCAACCTTGCGGTAGTGTCGGAATACGGCGCCCACGCCCCGTAGACCGAATGGCTGCCAGCGGCACGTCTCGCCAAGAAGGCAGGGCACTGCTCCATCAGTCCGGTCATAAAACGCGCCAAAACGCGATGATCTCTCTTCCACTCATTATCAGGATATCCATGAAGAACGCCCGAAACAATGACGTCGCCGACCGTCGCGCCGCATCTACCGAAGCCAAAGCTGCTCTGCTCAATGCGTACCGCGCGGCAAAGACCGCTTTAGAACCTTCCAGGCTGGCAAGACAGGCAGAACGAGCAGCCATTGCCACAGCTCGAGAAGAGCGACGTCTTCAACGCGAGCGCACGAAGCTTGAGGAACAGCAGCGTATCGAGACCGACGCTTTGGAGCGCCAGGCAGCGATTGAGGCGGTCGCAGTCGCAGAAATCGAAGCGCGGGAGAGTGCCGAAAAGGCACGTATAGCCCGGGTCATTGAAGATGAGACGATGCGAAAGGCTGAACGCGACCGGCGCTACGCTAACCGCAAGGCAAGACAAGCCTAACCTTGCCCTTGCACGCCGACCCCACAACATGACGGCGTCATGCTGGTGACACTCTAACGAAAGCGGCCCCATGGCACCGGATAATAACGAGCTCCAGGCAATCAACACGTCGTGGCAAATCGCTATCCAGGAAATCCTGCGCATGGTCATTCGCGACATGTACCATGACGGTGGAGAAGCGAATTTCAAGGCCCATATAAAACGTATTGAAGAAGCTGCGGTCGACAGCATCCACTCCGATCTGCGACTTCGAGGAACCGACGAGTGGACTGAAGTGCTTGTAAAGGAACGGGCGAGCAACTTCGTGACGACATTGCTGACGTCCTTCACTTACGACCGTGCCTGACCCCTGGACATCGGTTTCAACGAGGAACCGAGCCGATTTCCAAGGAGAAGTGCGCAACCTCCGAGTACGATTATCTGATCAGGGTTTGGTTGAGTGATTGGCTTTTTCTCCTTTCTCTGTGCCAGGGTGGCCGAGCTTGCCTTAAAGCTGAAACTGATGTGCCCGGTATTCCATATCAGTGGATCGAGCTCTCGGCTCCGTGAGAGCTAACAGTTTATTCAATCACGGTCTGTTCGATCATTTTGCCCATGCGGATCTGAGCGCGACTGGTGGCCGGCCAACTCGCCGCACTATCAGCGAGCATTGAGGCAACGCAGCGAGCCACTTGCGTCGACCAGTAGACCAAGTGGAAAGACGTTGGCGTCGATTGACGCGTCAACGACCTGTTCAAGGCTACCTGCAAGGGCGCACGGACAAATCGCTGACAGCATGCGGACCTACCGGGTGTTTTAAAAGCAATGCTTGTCCCACGGTCGCGGCATGACGGTTATCTGCTAACCGCATTAGCCGCTATGCGACTAAGAACGCGGTTACTTCATCGGCCAAGCCAGCGAGAAAAGTGTGTCGATCTGGATGAGGTTCCGGGACATTTGGTGGCAATTCGTCCATGTATGTGAAATGGCCGGCATCGGGATCAACTTGGAGCGCCACAGATGCCTGGGCGGTTAGAACATCCATGAGAAAACGAGACTGGGCCGGGGGCGTGATTGTGTCCTTGGCTCCCACCCATATTTTCATCGGCATCTTGATACGGTCAAGCGCACCTGGTCGGCGGAAGAAGTCCGTTGGCGGAGCCAAGACGGCCAGTCGCTCGAGGCGTGGCGTGGAGCCTGTAATCAGTTGCTGCCCATCAAGGGTTTCGCCCTCGGCACCTTGAAGGGCGAGCATGGCCGTAGCTCCAATGGAATGCCCGATACCCACGATGGGGAGATTGCTGGAGGTGCAATCGTCTATAGATGCTTCGAGCCTGCGGATGCGCATGTCCAACTCGGCCTTGGTCGGGGCGATTGAGGTCAGCATTTCAAAGTGTGGTGCGATGACCGTGCAATTCCCGTTAGCTAAGGTCTGCAGCAAATGACGGTGGCGTGACGGATTACCGCCACGACCGACTGCGAACAAAGCAATGAACTTCGGGTTCTTGGCCTCGACCCGAGTAATGGTAAAGGATTCCAACTCATTGGATACGATGTCGATATTGGATTCAATTTCCATATTTTCTCTCAATCATCAGAATAAGTTTATCATCGTCTTCCGCGATAAACGAAACCAACGTATCTCATTCATTGAAGTCCTGACCAGTCAGCGATTCAACGTTGCTTTTTGGAGGCCGTTTGAACCAGAGCGACTTCATCGAAACAGATTGGTGCATTCTGATGGGTCTGTGAACGCTGGTGCCCCAGGAGAAAAAAGAGCGGGCGCGGCCCGCTCCCGTCCAAGGATTTAGACCTGGGCTTGGCCACCATCGGCAAACAGTTCGGCGCCGTTGACGAAGCTCGCATCGTCGGAGGCGAGGAAAAGGGTCGCCTTGGCGATTTCGTCGGGCTCACCGACGCGACCGAGCGGAATACGGGAAGCTAGGTAGTCGATCAGACCCTGCTGCTGCTCCTTGTCATCACCAGCAAGCTCCACGAGTCCGGGCGTGCGCGTTGCTCCGGGGGACACGACGTTGACGCGGATGCCAGTGCCCTTGAGATCGAGAGCCCAGGAGCGGGCGAGGTTGCGGACGGCCGCTTTGGAGGCTGAGTAGACCGAGAATGCGGCCGTGCCTTCTGTGCCGGCGGTCGAACCCGTTAGAACGATCGACGAACCCCGACCCATCAGTGGCAGAGCCTTTTGAACAGTGAAGATGACCGCCTTCACATTGCGAGTGAACGTGTTGTCAACCTGCTCTTCGGTGATTTCGCCGAGGGGAAGCATGCTGCCGCCGCCGGCGTTGACGACCAGGACATCAAGGCGTCCCTGTTGCGACTTCACCTGGGCGAAGACTTCGTCGAGTTCGTCGTTCTTTGCCGAGTCCGCCTGTATGCCGACGGCGCCGTGGCCGATCGCTGCGACGGCCTCGTCCAGAGCGTCCTTGCGGCGACCCGTAATGTAGACCCGGGCTCCTTCGGCTGCGAAAAGTCTGGCGGTCGACAGGCCGATGCCGCTCGTTGCACCGGTCACGATTGCAATCTTATTTGCTAGTCTCTTGGTCATTTTATTCTCCTAAGGCTGGGCGCGCGAAAGGGTCAGTCCGAATTCGCGGCCTGTTGACGGTCTAAAGCTATGCGGGAGGTGGCGCCGGCCTTGGGCCTGTCGTCGCAGTCCGATGTGCAGAACGTAATTCCTCAGCCTGGCAGGGAGAAGCCAGTTCGTATGGAGACATTATCCATCTGTATGGACAGTCTCCATCGCCGCGCCGCGCCTTGCGTCGACGCCTTCAAACACTTTCGCCGCCCAGTCCGAGAATGCCCGCAGCCGCGGGTTTGAAAATCTGTCCGCAGGATAGACCAGGTGCAAAACATGGTTTTCAGGCTTCCATTCAGGAAGCAGTTCGATCAGCAAACCCTTGTCGATATTAGGTCTTGCCAGGAAACCGAAACTTTGGCCGATACCCAACCCGGCTAGCAACGCATTCAAATGCGCCGTGCTTTCGTTGAGGGAAATGCCGCTTGACATCGGCATATACTCGGTCTGCTCGTTGCCGCGCTGGAAGCGCAGCGGGAACCGTTTACCGGATGACGCCGAAAAATAGCTGACGACACGATGCGCCTGAATGTCGTCTGGATGCATCGGCAGTTCTTTTCCGGCGAGATAAACTGGCGCTGCGCAGAGCACATAGTCGAGTTCGCACAGCTTCCTCGCCCTGAGGGATGAATCGCCAAGTGAACCACCACGAATGACGCAATCGATCCCTTCGCCAATAAGGTCGACAGATCGATCACTGACGCCGAGAAGCAGGTCTATCTGCGGATACTGGCGCTGGAAGTCCCAAAGGAACGGGATGAGGATCCGGTTCGCCAGGACAGAACCAATATCAATCCGAAGCCTTCCCTTGGGCGCGCTGCGGGCGCCAGCGACGGTGCCGTCCATGTCGTCCAGATCCGCAAGCAGGCGAAGGGCGCGCTGGTGATAGGCAATACCTTCCGTGGTCATTGTCACCGACCGGGTGGTTCGCTCAATGAGTTTTGTCCCGAGATGTGCTTCAAGATCCTGCACGAGCTTGCTAACTGACGACCGTGGGAGATTCATTGTGTCCGCTGCCTTGGTAAAAGATCCGGCTTCGGCGACGCGAACGAATGTTCGTATGGCGAGTATCTGGTCCATGCAACGCCCTGCAGATTAGGTCTACGATAACCGACTATATCGGAACCGCGACCAAGACCATTGAATTTCTTGCTCTCAATCGGTCGCGTGCCTCCAACAAGACCTCGAATGCTGATTGTCGCTAAAACACAGTCGACGCCATACATGCCGGAGGTTTGGCTTCTCTGTGCAGAGAGATCCGGTAAATGCTCCGTTTTCGGCTGGTTTCGTCGCCCAATCGGTTTGATAGTAAGGCGCGGCATGGCGGCGACACGCAAAATGCCATGCCGGAAAGACCGCACGCAGTCGATGACACCTATCCTTCGCACATGCGCTGACTTGGGCGCTACCAAAGTGTGCATTTTATCGACGTAGATCGCTCGTCAGACATTCATCAATCGATGCGGGGCGGTTCGATGGCTGGCATGCCATTAATACAGTGAAATGAGCCACCCCCTCATATTCAATTCTGGTGAGGGAGAACGCGACTGTTTTTGTATGTCGGTCACGACAAACGAGCGACGTGGCGCCTAAACGCTTCGCTGCTCACTGGCACTGCCTGCTTAGTCCTTTGCGCCAGAGGGCGAATGCACAAGATTGGTTTCCTCAAAACGCCCTCACTTTGGAATTTGCATCTTTGATTATCTATGAAAACTATAGAAATTAAAGGTAACAGGAGTGAGGCGAACGATGAACGTACTTGGAATAAGCGGCAGCGTTAAACAACCGTCACGCACGGCAAGCATTGTCTCGGACATCCTGAACTCGATCGAGAGACGGGCAAGCGTCTCTGTGGACACGGTCGATCTGGCTGTGGTGGCGCCGATCCTGTTCAGGGCTCTTCGCGCAGATCAACTGGATGAGGCCGGCCGCAGGATTATTGATGCTGTGGAAGGTGCCGACGTACTTGTCGTCGGTTCGCCTGTCTACCGCGCATCCTACACCGGCGCGTTAAAGCATCTGTTCGATCTCGTCGATTTCCGTGCGCTTCAAGGCAAGCGCGTGATCCTTGCGGCAACGGGCGGTACAGCACTGCATGGCCTCATGCTGGAGCATCAGTTCAGGCCGCTGTTCGGCTTCTTTGGCGCCGTTACAGTGCCAACGACGGTCTACGCCGTTGAGGCGGATTTCACCGGATACACGCTCTCGAACCCCGTGGTTGAGGCGCGCATCGAGCGTGCCGTTGCCGAATTGATCGATCTACTGCCGGCCAGAAACCTTGTCGCCGACGATCACCGCTCGGCCCTTCGCCTCGTTTCACACGACGCGGTCGCCAACTGACATCAGAAAAGAGGAGATTTCCATGACTGAACACCACGCCGAGCCCGTGAAATTTGCCTATTGGGTGCCGAATGTGTCCGGCGGCCTCGTCATCTCGAACATCGAGCAGCGCACCAGCTGGACAATTGACTACAACCGCAAGCTCGCGCAGATCGCTGAAGCGAGCGGCTTCGATTACGCGCTGAGCCAGATCCGCTTCACCGCCGGCTACGGTGCCGAATTCCAACATGAATCCGTGTCGTTCAGTCACGCTCTGCTGGAATCGACGACGACGCTCAAGGTCATCGCCGCCATTCTGCCTGGTCCGTGGAACCCCGCGCTTGCCGCCAAACAGATTGCCACGATCAATCACCTCACCAACGGTCGCGTTGCCGTTAACATCGTCAGCGGCTGGTTCCGCGGCGAGTTTCACGCCATCGGCGAGCCTTGGCTCGATCACGACGAACGCTACCGCCGTTCGGAAGAGTTCATCCGGGCTCTGCGCGGCATCTGGACGGAAGACAATTTCACCTTCCGCGGCGATTTCTACCGCTTCAACAACTACTCCCTCAAGCCGAAGCCGATTGATCCGCAGCCGGAAATCTTCCAGGGCGGTTCGTCGCGTGCGGCTCGCGATATGGCGGCCCGCGTATCCGACTGGTACTTCACCAACGGCAACACGCCGGAGGAAATCGCCAAACAGGTGAATGACATTCGCGTCAAGGCCAAGGAAAACAACCACGCGGTCAAAGTCGGCGTGAACGCCTTCGCCATCGTGCGTGAGACCGAGGAAGAGGCGAGAGCCGTGCTTGCCGAGATCATCGAAAAGGCCAATCCGGAAGCGGTCAATGCCTTCGGCCATGAGGTAAAAAATGCCGGCAAGTCTTCTCCCGAAGGCGAGGGCAACTGGGCGAAGTCCAGCTTCGAAGATCTCGTTCAGTATAATGACGGCTTCCGCTCAAACCTGATCGGCACGCCGCGGCAGGTTGCCGAACGCGTGGTGAACCTCAAACGCGCCGGTGCTGACCTCATCCTGCTGGGCTTCCTGCATTTTCAGGAAGAAGTCGAGTATTTCGGCAAGCATGTCATCCCGCTCGTGCGCGAACTGGAACAGGCGGAAATCAGCGCAGCAATCGCTGCGGAGTAATGTCGCAAATCGGACGGCAGCGGCCTTTGGCCGCCGCCTGGACCACGGGCGGGACCGCCTCCGTGATTGGAAACCTGTGCCCATTGGGCGGAGCATGGACTGAACGATGTCAGCATCGAGTTTTCTGGTTGCAAGTCTTGGCGCGGAGGTGGCGATCCCAACGGACATTCGCCAACACATTGCCTTGCCCAGCGAGCATGCCGGGCAAGAACGTCGCGCGCTGGACGCCGCCAAAGAACTTGTGCTGGAGCTTCGCGGTATTGACCTCTCCTTTGGAGGCGTCGTCGCTCTGGAGAATATCGACCTGGCCGTGCAGCAGGGTGAAATCCTGGGTATTATCGGGCCGAACGGCGCCGGCAAGAGTTCGCTGATTAATGTTATCTCAGGCGTCTACCGGCCGGATCGTGGCCATGTAGCGATTAATGGCAAAGCCTATCGTCCAGTGCCGACTGAGAAGCTTGCCAGTCTCGGCGTGGCGCGGACGTTCCAGAACCTCGCCTTGTTCAAGGGTCTCAGTGTTCTCGATAATGTTGCTACGGGGCGGGCTTACGCCGAGCGGGCAAATTTCCTGAGCCAGATAGCCGGTCTACCGAGCGCTCGTCGCGAGAAGGCCGATGCCCGCGAGCGGGCAGGGCGGATCATCGATTTTCTGCATCTGACGCCCCATGTTGACCGGCTTGCCGGCACGCTGCCCTATGGATTGCAGAAGCGGGTGGAACTCGCTCGTGCGCTTGCCGCCGAGCCACGCATTCTGCTGCTTGACGAGCCCATGGCTGGCATGACGGCGACGGAGAAGAACGAACTTGCCGATTATGTGCGTCTCGCGCGTGACGAATATGCGGTCACCGTCGTTCTGATCGAGCATGACATTGGCGTGGTGATGGGTCTTTCAGATCGCATCGCGGTGCTCGACTACGGGCGCAAGATCGCCGATGGCACGCCTGCGGAAATTGCCAGCGATCATCGTGTCACCGATGCCTATCTCGGCGCTGCGCCGGAAAACGAAGACGGGGAGGGTATCTGATGGCTGCGTTTGATTGGTTGTTCTTTACCGAGGTGCTGGTCGGCGGGTTGCTCTCCGGGGTCATGTATTCCCTCGTCGCCATCGGGTTCGTGCTGATCTACAAGACATCGGGTGTCCTAAACTTTTCGCAGGGCGCGCTTCTCCTGTTCGCGGCGCTGACCTTTGTCAGCCTTGTCGAGCGTGGCGTGCCTTTTGTGGCTGCCTTTGCCATTACCTTTGCCATCATGGTCGTCATCGGTGTTGCGATCGAGCGTACGGTGCTTCGACCGCTCACCAACAAGCCACCGATCACGCTGTTCATGGCGACGCTTGGCCTCTCCTACATCATCGAGGGAGCGGCCCAACTCCTCTGGGGTACGCAGGTTCATGGGCTTGATCTCGGTATCGAGGACATTCCCTTTGATGTTGGTGGCGTTTTCATCAGCCAGTTCGACATCTTTGCCGCAGTCGTCGCGGCTGGCATGGTGGCGGCTCTCTCGGCCTTCTTCCGCTACACCCGCATCGGCCTCGGCTTCCGCGCCGTCGCGGATGACCAGTTCGCGGCGCTTGCCGTCGGTCTCAAGCTGCCCTGGATATGGGCGAGCGTTTGGGCGGCGGCAGGCCTCGTTGCCCTGGTCGCCGGGCTGCTCTGGGGTGCGCGGCTCGGGGTGCAGTTCTCGCTGTCGCTGGTAGTGCTGAAGGCTCTGCCGGTGCTCGTTCTCGGCGGCTTCGATTCCATTCTAGGCGCGATCATCGGTGGTCTGATTGTCGGCGCGTCGGAAAAGCTCGCCGAGGTCTATATCGGTGAGTACTTCGGCGGCGGCATCGAGGGGTGGTTCGCCTATGTCGTGGCCCTTGCCTTCCTGCTGATCCGCCCGTCCGGGCTCTTCGGTCAAAAGCTTGTGGAAAGGGTCTAATATGTCCGCCGTTACAGCCGATCTTTCATCGTCGTTCTCCCTGCCGCGCCATGCCGGCACGGTCGCAGTGCTCGGCGTTGCTTATCTCGTCGTGCCGTTCGTCGGCACCAGTTACCTCTTCGAGGCAATCCTGCTGCCGTTTCTTGCGCTCAGCCTTGCCGGGGTTGGTCTCAACCTTTTGACTGGCTATGCGGGTCAGGTCTCGCTTGGTTCGGCCGCATTCATGGCCGTCGGTGCCTTTGCGGCATACAATTTCAATCTGCGTATCGATGCGCTGCCGCTTATTGTTTCGATTGTACTTGCCGGTCTTTCCGCCGCAGCAATCGGCTTAGTTTTTGGCCTGCCGAGCCTGCGCCTGCGCGGTTTCTACCTCGCCGTTTCAACTCTTGCGGCGCAGTTCTTCGTGCAATGGGCGTTGACGAAATTCAGCTGGTTCTCGAACGAATCCGCATCCGGCGTGATCGATGCGCCAGCACTGTCGCTTGCCGGGATTTCTTTCGAAGGGCCGATCGGGCGTTATCTCTTCGCGCTGACCATTGTCGCCGTCCTCACGTTCCTCGCCTACCGCCTGGTGTCGTCGCAGACCGGCCGCAACTTTATCGCCGTGCGCGACAACGAGGCCGCCGCACGCATCATCGGCATTCCGGTGCTTCGCACCAAGCTGCTCGCCTTTGCAATCTCGTCCTTCATCGTCGGGGTTGCCGGGGTAATCTGGGCTTTTGCCTATCTTCGCACGGTGGAGCCGGCCGGCTTCAATCTCGACCGCTCGTTCCAAATACTCTTCATCGTCATCATTGGCGGGCTTGCCTCGATCCGGGGTGCCTTCTTGGGCGCGGCTTTGATCGTCGTCTTTCCGCTCGTCCTCTCGCGGCTTGGCTCTTTGCTATTAGGCGATGTCTTTAATTCCGGAGTGCTCGATATGACGCAGCGCATCGTTCTCGGCGCCTTGATCATACTGTTTCTGATCCTGGAACCTGACGGCCTCGTGTCATTGTGGGATCGCTTGAAGTTACGCATTACGGCTGCCGTCATGCGGGCGTGGATTACTCGAAGCTGGCCCTGACAGGCAAAGGCTTCCAACAAGAAAAGCTCACCAGCAATGAATTCCTGAAACCAACACGGATGGCCGAGCGCCAGCCGACAGACGGAGTGTGTCCAGATATGGCCTTCTACACGAAAATCAAAGCAGCAGCCTTTGCTGCCGGCATCAGCCTCGCCGCCATCGCCTCCCCGGCCATGGCCGATGAACAGTACTTCCCCCTGCAGAGCTACCGCGTCGGGCCTTATGCAGCCGGTGGCACGGGCTTTTTCGGCGGATTCATCGATTATCTCAATCTCGTCAACATCAGGGACGGCGGTATCAACGGCGTCAAGCTGACATGGTCCGAAGCCGAAACCCAGTACGAAGTTGAGCGAGGGGTCGAAGCTTATGAACGCCTGAAGAGCAACCCCGGCGTTGCGGCCTGGAACCCGCTGTCGGTCGGCATAGCCTATGCCATGATCGACCGCATCACCCAGGACAAGGTGCCGCTCATTACCATCAACCACGGCCGCACGGATTCGACCGATGGCCGTGTTTTTCCCTATGTTTTCCCGCTGCTGCTCAATCCGTACAGCGAAACCTCCGGCATCGTGAACTACATTGCGTCCAAGGAAGGCGGGGTTGGAGGACTGAAGGGCAAGAAGATCGTCGTGCTCTACCACGGCTCTCCCTATGGCAAGGAAACGATCCCGATCTATGACCTGCTGGCCAAGAAGTATGGCTTCGACCTCCAGCAGATCGAAGTCCCGCATCCGGGCAACGAGCAGCAGTCGCAGTGGCTGACGATCCGCCGTGCCAAGCCGGATTATGTCGTGCTGCGCGGCTGGGGCGTCATGAACCCGGTGGCGTTGAAGACCGCGGCGAAGACCGGTTTCCCGGTGGATCACATCATCGGCAATGTCTGGTCCAACTCGGAAGAGGACGTTATTCCCGCCGGCGACGCTGCCAAAGGCTATACCGCCATCACCACCCAGGCATCCGGTGCCGAATATCCGGTGGTCAAGGAAATAGTGAAAACCGTCTACGACGCCGGCAAGGGCAACCTTGATGACACGAGCCGCATCGGCTCCGTCTATCACAATCTCGGTATCGTCAACGGTATCCTTAATGTCGAGGCGGTGCGGATCGCCCAGGAGAAATTCGGCAAGCGCACCCTGACCGGCGACGAAGTTCGCTGGGGCTTCGAGCATCTGCAGCTTGATCCAGCCCGTGTCGAGGCATTGGGTGCCAAGGATCTCTTCCACTCGATCAATGTCACCTGGGATAACCATGAGGGTAACGGCTACGTGACGTTCCAGCAGTGGGACGGCAAGAAGTGGAACGTGGTTTCCGATTGGATCGCACCGGACTGGGCCCTGCTGCGCCCGATCATCGAGAAGTCGTCCGAGGCCTATGCGGCTGAAAAGGGCATCAAGCTTCGCACGTCGGAAGATGCGAATTCCGTGACGAACTGATGTTTGCGTGGTCGGGCAAGGGTCTCCCCGTGTCCGGCCACAATATCCCGAAAAGCGCCAAGGAGATCGTGATGACCGATGGGAACAGGCTGCTTGCCGTGGAGGGGCTCCACGCAACCTACAATCATGCCATCACCGCATTGCATGGGGTCACTTTTTCGCTCGGACGGGGGGAGATCCTTGCCGTTCTCGGTGCGAACGGCGCTGGCAAGACGACGACGCTGAAGGCGGTTTCCAACCTCCTTCCGACCGAACGGGGGCAGGTGCTCGCCGGTCATGTCCTGTTTGACGGTCGTGATGTCACGCGCGAAACCCCGGCAAGCCTTGTCCGTCTCGGTCTCGTGCAGGTGCTCGAAGGTCGCCATTGCTTCAAGACACTGACGGTCGAGGAAAACCTGGTCTCCGGGGGCCTTGGCCGATCCGCCACGCGCACTGAAATCGCGACCGACCTTGAGAAAATTTACACGCATTTCCCAAGACTTAAGGAAAAGCGCCGGGTGCTTTCCGGCCTCACTTCGGGCGGCGAGCAGCAGATGACGGCCATCGGCCGGGCACTGATGTCGCGGCCGCGGCTGCTTGTCCTCGACGAACCGTCAATGGGGCTGGCGCCTCTCATCGTGCAGGATATTTTCCGCACGCTGAAGCGCCTTAATCGCGAAGAAGGGCTTTCGATCCTGGTCACTGAACAAAACTCAGCAGTCGCGCTGACCTATGCCGACCGGGCCATCATTCTGGAAAACGGCGTGAGCGTGCTGTCAGGCACGGCCGCCGAACTCAAGGCGCGCGATGACGTGAAAGCCTTCTATCTGGGCCAGAAGCCAGCCGCGCTCGTCACGCATATTCACTGAAAATCAAAGGAAAGAGGAGACATGGCATGACCATTTCCAACGTGAAGACGAAAGATGCGGCTCAAGGCGTTCCCGCCGTGCCGCGGCCGAGTGAGCCGGCACACATCATCAAGAGCGATGCCGAAGCGATCGAAGTCGCGAAGAAACTCGCCGCCGAAATTGCCCCCGGCGCAGCCATTCGCGATCGCGATCGCATCTGGCCGGTAAAGGAACTCGATGCCTTCTCGCAAAGCGGGCTCTGGTCGATCAACGTGCCGAAGAAGTTCGGCGGTCCTGAAGTCTCCTATGCGACGCTCGCCAAGGTGATCGAGATCGTCTCCGCGGCCGATTCCTCGATTGGCCAGATCGCGCAAAACCATCTCGGCGTCGTTGCCGCGATCCGGACGGTGTCCGATGAGGCTCAGCAGACGCTGCTTTTCGCAGAAGTGCTGCGCGGCACACGCTTCGGCAATGCCTTCTCCGAATTCGGTTCCAAGCGGGCGGCGGACTTCGAAACGAAGTTCGTCGATGCGGGCGACCATGTGATCGTCAACGGCCAGAAATTCTACTCCTCCGGCGCACTTCTCGCCCATCTCGTGCCCATCGTTGCGCTCGATGATGAAGGCCGCGCCTGGTATGCGATCGCCGAGCGGGATGCACCCGGATTGACCGTCATCGACGACTGGTCATCCTTCGGGCAGCGCACGACGCTGTCCGGTACGGTGATCCTGAACAATGTCAAAGTGCCGAAAACCCATCTGGTTCCCGGCTACAAGGGTTATGCGGAACCCACTGCGGATGGTGCGATTTTCCAGATTATCCAGGTCGCGGTGGATACGGGTATAGCGCAGGCGGCAATCGATGAAACCATCTCCTTCGTGCGCACCAAGAGCCGTGCATGGGTGGATAGCGGCGTTGAGCATGCCTGGGATGACCCCTACACGATCCAGGCTGTCGGCGATCTGACGCTGCGACTGCATGCGGCCCAGGCGCTGCTTGAAAAAGCCGGTTATGCCATCGATCGCGCCATCCGGAACCCGAATGCTGACACGGTCGCCGAAGCACAGATCGTGACGGCCGAGGCGAAAATTCTCTCGACAGAGATAGCCATTACGGCGACCAACAAGCTGTTCGAACTTGCAGGCACCCGCTCCACGCTTGCAGAGCATCACCTCGATCGCCATTGGCGCAATGCCCGTACCCACACGCTGCACGATCCGGTCCGGTGGAAATATTCCATCCTAGGGAAGTACTTCCTCAATGGCGAGAAGCCGCCACTTCACGCCTGGAGCTGAGTAAACTCTGGAGCCCGGGGCGCGCAAGGCGCCCCGGTTGGCAATTGATCTTGCTACATCCGCCAGCAGTAATGAGATATAGTGACGTGATGAGACGGTGCCCCTCAAGCGCGTTTCCAATCAAGCGCCCCGTAACGAGGAGCTTTGCCGGAAACCTCGGGAATATAGAATAGTGGTGACGATGAGCCTTAAGCGCAGGAAGCGGAAAACGCTTTTTAGGGCCTTCCAATCGTGCAGGGCACAGATCTCCTTGGGGAGAACGTAGAGGCAATGAATTCTCTTGTTCCCATAGCTTCTGCCCGCCTGACCGTGGCAGTTGTCGGCGGTGGCTTCACCGGCGCGGCAATGGCAATACATCTGGTAGCGGGTATCGGATACCCGACTGATACATCCGTTGTCGTCATCGAACCTCGATCGGAGTTGGGCCGTGGCTTGGCCTATAGCGCAACCGATCCGGCGCATCGGGTCAACGTTCCCGCTGCAAGAATGACGTTGTTTCCAGATATTCCCGATGATTTCGAGCGTTATGTTGGCGGTATTCCGACCCGTGACGATGCCGAGCTCATAGGACACGATGGCTTGCCTTATCCCAAGCGTTCTGTCTTCGGCGAATACGTCTCGGCACGGATTCAACCGTTTTTGGATGACGGCCGTATCAGACACTGGCGGACCAAAGCGATCTCGGTGTCACAAAAAGGAAACCGCTATGAGATTGCGGGGTCTGACGGTACAGCGCTCATTGCGGATATAGTCGTGCTGGCCGTCAGCCATCCACCACCTTCTTTGCCTCGGGTGCTTCAGCCCTTCAAAGATGATCCTAAGCTGATTGCGGATGTCACCGTGACCGATGCGATCGACGCCGTCGAGACTGGAGATCGTGTTCTCATCGTCGGAAATGGCTTGACCTCCGCCGATGTGGTTGCCTCGCTCAAGAGACGGGGCCATGTCGGCCAGATAACGTCGTTCTCTCGCAGGGGCTTGCGGTCTCGCGGCCATGGCCCCGTCGGGCAGGAGCCTTTCGGCGATTTCCTGTCTGAACCGTTCACCTCTGCAAGCAAGTTGCTCCATAAGGTTCGCCAAACGCTGCGAGAAGCAGAGGAACGGGGAATGACGTGGCATAGCGTCGCGGATGCGCTGAGGGCGCAGGGGAGGGACATATGGGGAAATCTGCCTGTCATTGAGAGACGGCGCGTTGCCCGACACTTGCGGCCGGTCTGGGATGTGCATCGCTTTCGCATCGCGCCGCAAGTCGAGGCTGCTGTGGAGCAGGCGATCGCGAGCGGCCAAATGGATGTCCGGGCTGCCTCGCTTTCTTCCGTGACACGGATAGACGCCGGCTACAGGGTGACGTTGCGACCCCAGCGCGCCAAGTCTCTCGAAACGCTTGACGTCGATGCGATCGTCGTCACCACGGGCCCGGCGCATGGCGGCATTCTTCAAAGCCAAGCCATGCTTCGAGAACTTGAGCAGGCGGGCCTGTTGCAACCCTGCCCGACCGGGCTTGGCATCTTGGTTGATGCCAAGTCTAATCCCGTATCGGCTTCAGGCGAAAGCACGCCTTCACTGTTTATTGCCGGGCCGCTTGCACGCGGCACTTTCGGAGAACTGATGGGGCTGCCGCAGGTTACCGAGCATGCAATCTTCGTCGCGCAGCGTATTCGCGACCTGATCGATGAATGTAGGATTTCGCATTGCACGGGCCAGGCGGTGGAAGGCTGACGGCCCGCTGTTTCTTGAATAGATTTCTTCCACTCTTTGAGAAAGCATTGGGACGATAATTCCATCAAATTCGCCACGCTTTGCGAGGCTCTCGGGACGGTATACGGTGAAAGCATACAAACGAGCTCCTGGCTCAGGGGGAGCTCGCCCCCTGCTGCCAGCGCGCTGCGTTACGGGAGATGAGACCATGTTCACGCACATCATGATCGGAAGTAATGATCTGGAGCGGTCAAGAAACTTCTACGACGCCACGTTCGCTGCATTGGGCGGCAGGCCCGGCGAGATGGATGCGAGAGGCAGACTGATTTACGTCCACGAAGGCGGACGACTGATGATCACGAAACCGATCGACGGCAAGGCGGCGACCGTTGCCAATGGCGGGACAATCGGAATCGCCGCCCTGAGCCGCGAGCATGTTCTGGCGTGGCACGACGCCGGTGTTATACACGGCGGCACATCGATCGAGAGCCCACCGAATGAGCGCCCGAACGGGGCCTTCGTCGCTTATCTTCGTGATCCGGACGGACATAAACTGAGCGCACGATCTCAGCCGACAACGTAACGCATCGCCAATAGCTGCTGGTATTCTCACAGCTGTTGTGGGTTGGTCTTTCTGCATGACTTTTGCGGCCGGATCTGCCACCACATTAATCGCAATATTACGCTCAACATCCACGCATCTTGGAACCTACCATCGGCGGATTAAGACGGGCAAAGCCCTCCTGACGATGATAGGGGAAATGCGGATATGGCGGCGTCAAGACGCTCGCATTGTCCAGGAGAGCAATCTGATCATCGGTGAGATGCCAGCCGACCGCTCCGAGGTTCTGCCGGAGCTGCTCTTCGTTTCGCGCTCCCATGATAATGGAAGACACCGTGGGCCGGCCTGTTAGCCAGTTGAGCGCCACCTGCGCAACTGTTTTGTCGAGTTGTCTTGCAACGTCTTCAAGGGCATCAACGACGCGGTAGAGATGCTCCTCATCGACCGGAGGACCAAAGCTTGCGGTTTCGTGAAGACGGCTGCTCTCCGGCAGGGGAGAGCCGCGCCTGATCTTTCCCGTCAGCCGCCCCCAGCCAAGCGGACTCCAGACGAGTGCTCCAAGGCCTTGATCCCTACCCAGTGGCATCAGATCCCACTCGTAGTCTCGGCCGAGAAGGGAATAGTACACCTGATTGGCAATGTAGCGAGGCCATCCGTACGCGTCGGCAATCGCCAGCGACTTCATGATTTCCCATCCCGAAAAGTTCGAAATGCCGACGTAGCGGACCTTTCCCGCCCGAACGAGCGTATCAAGGGTCGACAAGACTTCTTCGACGGGCGTCCGGGCGTCGTAGGCATGAAGTTGCAGGATGTCTATATAGTCCGTCCGAAGCCGGCGTAGTGCGTCTTCGACCGATCTGATCAAGCGAAACCTGGAGGAACCCGCATCGTTCGGCCCTTCTCCCATAGGCAGGCTGGTCTTCGTCGATATCAGCACGGTCTCGCGACGACCTTCCAGCGCTGCACCCAGCACCTCCTCCGATGCACCGTTCGAGTAGACATCTGCGGTATCGAACAGATTAACGCCTGCTTCAACGCAGATATCGATAAGTCGCCTTGCCTCGGAGACATCGGTCGTGCCCCAAGCACTAAAAAGGGGACCTGCCCCTCCAAACGTGCCTGCACCAAAGCTCAGGACCGAGACTTTGAGGCCTGATCGGCCAAGAGAACGATATTCCATCTGGTCTTCCTTTCTTGAGAAATGGAAGCGACTTGCGCCACCTGATGGGGAAGAGATAGGAGATCCGGCTTTCGTGATATAGATTGCGGGCGGGAACAACATTTGTGAAATCAGGGACCAGATGGCTCGAGCGGAAGTAAATCGATCCGGAGAAATGGAAGTCTTCGTGCAGGTTGTCGAGCGTGGTGGCTTCTCGTCAGCTGCTCGCAGCGTCGGAATGACGCCGTCGGCTGTGAGCAAACTGGTCGCGAGACTGGAGGCGCGGCTGGGTACCCGTCTCATCAATCGCTCGACGCGCGTGTTCAAGTTGACTTCGGAAGGCTGCGTCTTTTTCGAGCGCGCCACGCGTATCCTGACAGACATCGAAGATGCCGAGCGGATCGCCAGTGCGGGTGAGGTGCCCAGTGGCCGCCTCCGCCTGAGTACCAGCGCCTCCTATGCCACCCATGTCCTCGCCGGCATACTCCCGGAATTCCTGGAGCGATATCCTGCGATTACCGTCGATATCGTACAAAGCGACCTTGTTGTCGATCTGCTTGAGGAGCGAGTGGACGTTGCAGTTCGAGCAGGCCCGCTTAAAAGTTCGAGCCTCGTCGCGCGTAGGCTTGGCGATACTGCAATGACGATCGTCGCTGCTCCCTCCTATGTCGACCGGCGTGGCCTTCCCCGAACTATCGAGGAGCTTGAAAGGCATGACAGGCTGGGCCTTGGTTACACCCGCTCGATGGATGGCTGGCCGTTAATATCGGAAGGCGCGACGATTTTTGCCCCAGTCGTCGCCCGTGTCCAGGCCAATGACGGCGAGGCGCTGCGCCAGCTGGTACTCGCTGGAAATGGAATTGCCCGTCTCGCCAACTTCACGATACGCGATGATTTGAAGGCCGGCCGGCTGGTGCCGTTGCTCGACGAGTACAATCCTGGGGACCGGGAGGAGTTTCATGCCATTCATATCGGGCAGGGTGGCCCGCTGCCTTCCAGAGTGCGCGCTCTTCTTGATTTCCTGGCCAAGCAAGGCAAAGTTACATAGCAGAGAAAACCGCCAATCGGGGAGGATACCCTCACCCAAACTCGAGTCGACGTCTCGCGTTAGGTTTTAGGCACCGGCATGTCTGTCCCGCGCCATTGAGTTGTTCCTGCCGGGGATGGAAAGCTCCCTTGGCGTTCGCCGTGCAGTCTAGTAGAGCAAGTATCACGATATTGACGAGCCACACCGGGTCAAACATATACGCCAGAACTGGCGGATCGACCTCCAAAAGAAGGCGATTTAAACCGTATGAAACACAAGTCGCTCTATATTTGGCTGCTGATGCTAGCTGTCCCCGTGTCGGTTCTGATAGCAGCTCAAGTCGATACAAGTTCTGCACCATCAATTGGTGGGGGAGGCTACGACCTTGGTCCGTTTGTGTATTCCTGGTTATTGATTATTTTCACGGCACTCTGGTCTCTGTGCGCTTTTGTGGCAGCGCTGCTTAAGAAAGGCCGAGCTTCCTCTTTTCGCGCTTTCGGCCTGGCAGGCTTTGGTGTTCTCGTCTTCACTGTAATGATGCTTTTTTACGGAGAGAACCTTTCATAACTGCTCGTCCTGAAAGCGCTTCGATGGTCCGGATCGGAAGAATGCCCTAGGTGACGACTTATAGAACCACTCACCGGTTGCACCTGCGCGTATCGCTACCGTCCAATCAGGATTGAAAGAACATCGTCTTTTCGACAAATTAAGTTCCATAATATATGTTATGCGATTACCGCATGTGGCCGCAAAGTTAAAGTGTCCTGTTTCTGCAAAGTTGGAATGTCACACTCCCCGGGTCTGATTGGCATCTGGGAGATTGCGGATGGGATTGATTACGATGAGCGAGCGCGACCTGCAAAGAATCGAGGTGCTGTCCAAAGTCGTGGATGGCCGCATGAGCATTGTTGCAGCGGCCCATGTACTGGCGATCAGCACGCGCCACGTCCAAAGGTTGGTCGATCGAATTGAGCATACCGGCGCTGGCTCGATCAGACATAAAGCGATCGGTCGACCGTCCAACAATAAAATAGCCAGCGGCGTCCGTGATTACGTTTTGATGCTGGTGCGTGAACGCTACCTTGATTTCGGACCTACGTTCGCGGCCGAGAAGCTTCAGGAAGAGCATGGCGTCACAGTCTCGCGTGAGACGCTGCGCAAATGGATGCAGGATGCCGACATATGGCTTTCGAGAAAGCAGCGGCGAACGTTTCATCAGCCGCGGTTGCGGCGTGAGGCCTATGGCGAGTTGGTGCAGATCGACGGGTCGGAGCATCGCTGGTTCGAGGATCGTGGTCCGGCCTGCTCTCTACTGGTATTCGTTGACGACGCGACCGGTAAGCTGATGCAGCTCCGGTTTGTTCGATCTGAGAGCGCCTTTACCTACTTCGAGGCATTGGCGCTTTACCTCAAAGAGCATGGCGCACCGATTGCCTTCTATTCCGACAAGCATTCGGTCTTTCGGGTGGCAAAGAAAGACCCCAAGGGCGGCCAAGGCATGACGCAGTTCGGCCGAGCGTTATCAGAGCTGCACATCGAGATCCTCTGCGCCAATTCCAGCCAGGCCAAGGGCCGCGTCGAGCGCATGAACCGAACGCTTCAAGATCGACTCGTCAAAGAATTACGGCTGGCCAAGATCAGCGGCATGGAAGCCGGGAATGCCTTCCTGCCGACATTCATCTCCCAATATAATGATCGTTTTGCGGTGGCCCCTGCCCGTTCCGACAACCTTCATCGACCTGTCAACATGACAGCAAGCAGGTTGAAGGATGTTCTCTGCAAACGTGAGGAGAGATATGTCGGCGCGCAGCTGACATTCTCTTACGAACGTAAACGCATCATACTCGAAGATAACGACGTCACGCGCGGCTTAGTCGGAAAGTATGTCGAGACGTATGCCTACGCCGATGGTCGCCTGGATATCAGATGGAAAGGTCACTCATTACTTTACAGGACCTTCGACAAGGACCAGAGCGTGACGCATGCGGCGGTCGTAGAGAACAAGCGTCTCGGTGATGTGCTGGCGTACATAAAAGAGCAGCAGGATAGACACCACGTCGGGAAGCCGAAGACCAACAGCACCAAGAATAACTATAAGCCAACAGGTCGCAAACCCGGTCGGCGGACGGATTTCATGAACGATCCCGAAGTCATAGCGAGACGGCAAAACGCTCTCGCCAGAATGGACGCGGCTGAATAAGGGCCGCTATTGGCCCAAACCGGTCTTCGAGAGCACTAGATCATCTGAAAAACGCGGGTACGTTCAAATTCCTGAAAGGCCTCAATACTTCGACGCATGTTGGGAAGCATGACAGGCAAGTTGCTAGGGTCTATCCACTCTACCGCTTTGGATTCGTCGTCCGCTACGATAGGTGTGCCCTCATAGTGAGATGTGTAGAACATCATGGCAAAGAACTGGCAGACGTCGCCGTTAGGGAAGGTGACTGTCTCGAACGCAGGATCGCTACCAAAGCCGAAAGGAAGCAGATTCCAAATCCGAATGCCTGTTTCCTCTAACGTTTCTCTAATAGCGATAGACTCAAGGTCTTCGCCTTCTTCAGCGTTTCCACCTGGAATTCCCCAAACGTCAAAGTCACTTCTGTGCTGCATAAGCACGTGCCCGTCTTCACGTGTTACGACCACACGCGCTCCCGGAACAAGAATTGTCCCTGACCCAACCTTTGCTCGCAGTTTCCCTAGATAACTTTCCGAAAAAGTCACTGTCCAGCCTCCTCACGCTCATCGACCTCGTGATGGCGAGGACCAGCACAACGTTATCCTAAATCTTTCCAATGGAATACAATGTCCACTGTTGGCGCGAAGCAGCCGTGATGCTGAGAAAGCTAAAGCCGAAGGGGAGTATCATCACCCGCCCCCTCCCTGACCTTACAACCCGGCCCAGCCGGTCCGGTCGGGGGCTGACCGTCAGAGCAAGAACGCGGTCAGTGTCGCATTTCTAACGGGCTGCGAGAGCCGGCAGACGACATTTTAACTTTGCGCAATGCGCGACATTCCAACCTTGCTGCCACACCGCATGTAGCGGGGTACACTCTATTTTCAAGTGCGACATGCCAATGATTTCAATGGCTTCACTTTGGAGATTTTGGCATGTCCCGATGCTATACGCAGATCACCCTTGCCGATCGCCGCCGTCTTCATCATCTGGTGGCGGCAAAGGTTCCGGTCAACGAGATGGCGCGTTAGCTTGGATATCAGATCAACCGCGCAAATGCCTTGAATACAGGACGCCGGCCGAGGTGTTCATGACTCATTTGCAAGAAGGAGGGTGATCCCCTGCCCTAAAGCGCAGGCATGGTGCCCTTGGGTTAGCTTTTCCAGGGTAGATGCCAAATACCTGCGCGACATCCTCGATGCAGAAGAGGCGGAACCCAATGGGCGGAGACGGTTTGCGAATGAGAGCCATACCACATGCTCTTCTCTCATGTCAGCCATTGATCCGCATCAATGTGTTCCTTTGATCAATTTCACTACTTTAGAAACATCTTGAAAAATGGGATAGCTTTTTATGTCCAGAGCCTTCGACAAGCTCATCAAGAAGCTCGAAAAGCTAGAGGCACAAATGAGTATTGTGTGCGATCTGGAGATCCCTTCAGAAGCTCGACAGAAAATATTAAGTGACCTGCTCGAGCAGCACCGCTTGATTGGAAATGAGCTCATGGAAAATGGCTTTCAAGAAAAGCTGGACGGTAGCGAAGAACTTACTGCACGGATCTTTGGCAACGGCTCAGCCCTATCCAAGGGTGATCAGTGACCCTTACCGAAGCCGCACCGCCGGTGCTCTGCGCATCCCCGCTGGTCGGAATGACGTCTACGGCCGTCAAGGTTGTGCACTCGATTTCGCTGCCATTACTGCCAATGTGCTTCGGCGCCTGGCTCTCGCTTGCGACTGGACCCGTCCGCTTCTGGGCAACCTTGCTGCTGGCCACGGCTGGTACGAGCATATAGGGTGGTTTGCCAATCTTGCCGATTTCTTGCCTTGATCAGACCAATACGCGCCGCACCGTCCAACCTTGGAAACGAATGAAGCGGCTTAACGCTTCGGTCCCCCGCCTTTTCAGAACCGATCCTCATCCTGATCGAGGAGTTCGCGCAGGCTCACTGCCAGTTCGCGGGCAGTGTAGGGTTTTTTAAGCCAGCTTCCCTTCGCGGCCAAATGTCGCCCGGCAATGGCCGGCTCCGCATAACCCGACGTAAACAAGACCTTGATGTCCGGCCGCAAAGCACGGGCAAGTTCCGCAAGCTCGTCGCCCGCCATGCCACCTGGCATCACGATGTCTGAAAAAAGAAGTGCAATATCGGAATGATGCTCAAGCAGCTCGAGCGCCTCAACACCGTTGGCCGCTTCCACAACGCCGTAGCCCAGAGCGGCGAGCCTCATGACCGCGACGCGTCGGACGCGAGCATCGTCCTCCACAACGAGAATCCTCTCTCTGTCCCCGGATTCAATTGTGGCTGGGAAGTCCGTGATATCGTTCTCCGGCGGATTGGCGGTATCCAGAGCTGCTGGAAGAAAGATCCGGACAGTCGTCCCCTGCCCCGCCTCGCTGTAAATCTGAACGTTGCCACCCGACTGTTTGGCGAAGCCATAAACCATGCTCAATCCCAAACCTGTGCCGGCTCCAACTTCCTTGGTGGTAAAAAAAGGTTCGAATGCCTTCTGTTTAACCTCCGGCGTCATACCCGCTCCCGTATCTGTGACGGATATCTGCACGTAGTTGCCAGGTTTTATACTTGGGTACATCTCTGCATAGTCTATATCAAGTTTGACGCGCGCAACCTCTATTATCAGCATTCCACCCTTTGGCATGGCATCGCGCGCATTGATAGCGAGGTTTAAAAGAGCGCTCTGCAGCTGCGAACTGTCCACCAGAGCCTCGGTCTCTGAACCCGCTATAATCGTTTTGAATTCGATCGCCTCACCAAGTGTTCTCCGCATCAAATCGGAAAACGCGCCTATGAGTTCGGCAATGTCAGACTGTCGCGGGTTGAGCGGCTGCCGACGGCCAAAGGCCAGAAGCTGGCTCGTCAGTCTTGCACCGTCTTCAGCAGCACCCTGCGCTTCCCGAAGGAAATGCCGGATAGTTTTGTCGGTGAGCCTGCTTTCAGCCATTTCGAGGTTACCGCTTATGACGGTGAGAAGGTTGTTAAAGTCATGTGCCAGGCCGCCCGTCAGTTGACCGACCGCTTCCATTTTTTGCGCCTGGCGCAATTCCTCCTCGATTTTCTGTCGGCTGGTCAGATCGCGTATAAAGCCCGTAAAAATACGATCGCCGTTGGCGATTGCCTCCCCCACTGAAAGCTCCATGGGAAAACGTGAGCCATCCTTTCTTTGTCCGGTCACTACACGTCCATAGCCGATGACGCGTCTTTCCCCGGTCGACAAATAGCGTGCGATATATCCGTCATGCGCTGCCCGGTCAGGGTCCGGCATGAGCATCCTGACATTGTGGCCGACAACCTCATTTGTATCATAGCCGAAGAGCCGCTCAGCCGCAGCGCTGAAGGACGAAATGATACCTCCTTCGTCGATGACAACCATCGCGTCGGGAACAGTTTCCAAAATGGAAAGAAGGTGCGCCTCGCGCCGGGCCAGTTCGTCCTGCATTCTTTTCAAATCCGTCACATCATTGTTGGTCTGCACAATGACCGGTGGCTGCTCGCCACCAAACTCTACGAATACCCATCTCGTCGCGATCAGGAGCTTGTGACCGTCCTTATGGTAATGAACGACTTCGCCACTCCATGATCCCTGGTGGGAAACGCGTTGCCGAAGTTCAGGCAGCGGCAAAGGGAACTGGGTGGAAAGAAGATCGTGGACGATCTTCCCAATCGCCTCCATTCTATTCCATCCGTAAAGATGCTCGCAGCCTGTGGTCCAGCCCGTGATCTTTCCGTCCATTCCATGAACTACGATGCTGGCACCATCCAGCAGGGTGATAACGGACTGAAGCTGCAGCTTTCCTCCCTCTTCCGGTCGCAAAATTTCAGGCATCGTTATCTCGTTGAGCGACGCTTGCTAGTGGCGGTGCCGTCCACCATGAACGACCAGTTTCTGCCGCACGTCGGAATAATCATCACCGTCACCGGCTAATTGTGCAAGGAGAAGCGGCTTGTCGATCATGATTGTTTGACGCGCGCCAGCATTTTCAATCCGAAGGACGCCCCTGTTGATAAGCTTCGTGAAGGTGCGTGAAACGGTTTCGATCGTAAGCCCGAGATAATCGGCAACATCCTGACGACACATGGGGAGTTCGATCGTTTTTTCCCACTCTCCCCGCCGCGCTTTACGTTCCAGAAACGTCATAAGAAACGTGCACAGTCTTTCTTCAGCACTTTTGCATGACAGCAGCACCATCTGTTGTTGGGCGACAGCCATTTCGTCTGAAACCAGCGCAAACATTTCCAGTCGCAGGATTTGATTGTTGCCGACGGCTTTTTCGAAATGCCTGCAGGTAACCCTGCGCAGCGTTGCAGAGGACACTGCTTCCGCGCTGTAGATGTAACGGTTTCGGATAGATATGCCGAGAATATTGCCGGCAAAGAGAAAACCGGTGATGATACGGCGACCATCTGCTATAATTTTGAATATTCGCAATACGCCGTCCGTGACTTCGAAGACATGTTCGGCTTCGTCCCCTTCAATGAATAGCGACCGTCCGGCCGCCAGATGCTCTACAGGCTGATTGCGAAAAATATCCCGCAGGCAATGCACCTCATCTGCTGGTGTCAAAATCTGACGGGTAAGAGTGCGATATTCGCCTGTACTGTACATGATGACCTCCATCTCTTTGCGATGGAGTTAAACCAAGTAAAATAACTGGTTGATGCCGCAAGGATGACAAACAGTGTTAATTTGTGACAAATTGTAACGCGAGATCAGAGGATGGCACAGAAGAACGGCCATTTGCTTGTTGTCGATGATGATGCGCGGGTGCGCCAACTGCTTACGCGTTTTTTCGACGGAGAAGGATATCACGTCAGCGCAGCGGCTGACGGTGTCCAGATGAGGGCACATCTGAAACACAATGAAATCGATGCTATCCTCCTTGACCTCAATCTCCCGGGTGCTCAGGATGGTCTTGATCTCGCTCGAGAAGTCCGGCTGAATTCGGATGTGCCAATCATCATGCTCTCCGGCCGAGACGACGTGGTGGACCGCATCGTCGGTATTGAGATCGGCGCTGACGACTATATTGCCAAACCGTTCCATCTTCGCGAAGTGCATGCGAGGCTGAAGTCAATCCTGCGGCGCCGTCTGCCGCGCGGTTCGCCGCGCCGCAATGAAATTTTTTACTTCGATGGCTGGACGCTTGACGTGCCCTGCCGAAATCTCCTGTCGCGGGAAGGAACACAAATTGACCTGACGACAGGTGAATTTGACATGCTTGTCACCTTTGCCAAGAATCCTGGGCGTGTTCTGACCCGCGATTTTCTGTTGGAGGAGACGCGAGCACGCCGTCGGGAAGCATTCGACCGGTCCATCGACGCGCAGGTCGCGCGTCTGCGCCGGAAAATAGAAACAAACAGTAAGCATCCAAGCATCATCAAGTCTGTTCGCGGCGTCGGTTACGTCTTTTCCGCGTCGATGGAAGAGGCACCCTCATCGGCAGTACGAAGATCATAAATCAAGCCGTCACCCGAACCTGGTCGTTTGGATGGGTCGCTGACGAGCGACCAGCCTTTAGGTCCGGCAGGCCAGAAATGAATGCGCTGACATTTCAGCTCTCTGGCTTTTTCCTTGACCTCATCAAACAGCAGCCGCGAAACACCTTGTTCGTCAAACAGGCTGAAGGAAGCAAAGACCGGAACCTCCATTTGTGGGGATTGCCGGCGATCGGTGACAAATACAAAGCAGACGCCGCGTATCACTCCCGCCCTGTCGGTTACAGTGAGCCAATTGCGCCGTTTCTGATCAGTGTCGGTTTCAGCCTGCCATTCCTGAAACGAAACCGACGAGAAGAGATGCTGGATAACGGCATAAGCGCGAGCGACGTTGGAAAGGGTGAGCAAACCGACCTCGTAGTCTCCTGACATTTCTGATCTCCCAAGTAATCGTTCCGATCTTCCGGTACCGGGGATTTTTCACATTGATGGTGATCAACAGCCTTCGACGCATGCATGCATTTACTGGAACAACCACTTGGCGAAACCACCGTGGATTGCGCTATGTCAAGGCAAAGTGTGTGCGATCACCGATAGATTGGAATGGCTGAAGGATAACCGAGGAAGGCGCCTCGCCATTTTGACAATGCAATGGCTGGCAGAGCTGGCGATATGCCCACGGAGAGTCCGCATGAATGACCCCCTCCTTCTTACCTTCAATACCGGCTCCTCAACAGTGAAGATCGGTATTTTCAAACTGGAGCAGCAAACACCGAAACGTATCGGCAAGGCAGTGGTTGATATTTCCGATCGACCATTGACGCTCGATCTGGCGAAAGGACCGGCGCGTCTTAATCTACCCTTGAAGACCGGCGCTGATGACGATCTTGCCGCGATGATGAAGGAGGTGTTTTGCACGCTGGCAGCCCACTTCGATCTCGACAATGTGGTTGCCGCCGGTCACCGTATCGTGCACGGCGGCAACCTTTTCGACGGTCCGGCCCGGATCAACGATCAAACCATGGAACGGATGCGATCACTCGTGGACATGGCGCCGCTGCATCAGCCGCAGGCGTTGCGACTGGTTCGGGCAGTGACGCACCTGCGACCGAAACTCTTGCAGACGGCCTCCTTCGACACGACTTTTCATTCAACGCAGACCGACCTTGTACGACGCTTCGCCATTCCCCGCGCCTTTCACGACCAGGGCATAAAGCGCTACGGCTTTCACGGGCTTTCCTTCCGTTACGTGGCGCGAGCTCTGACCGAAAGGGCGCCCGAGATCGCCGACGGAAAGGTAATAATCGCCCATCTCGGGAGCGGCGCAAGTCTTTGCGCCATCGAGCGCGGCAAAAGCTGTGATACGAGTATGGGCTTTTCCACCCTCGACGGCATTCCCATGGCGAAGCGTCCCGGTGCAATCGATCCAGGGGTGCTGCTTCATTTAATCGGGCCGCTGGGGAAAACGCGAGCAGAACTCGAAGATATACTTTACCACAGGTCCGGTCTTCTCGGCGTTTCGGGCCTTAGCGGCGACACCCGTGAGCTTCTCAAGGACAATAGTAGGCAAGCTCGCGAAGCGATCGAGCTTTTCATACTCAGGGTCGCCGGCGAGATCGGTCGTCTGACTTCAACACTTGGCGGGCTGAACGGGCTGGTCTTCACCGCCGGCATTGGCGAGAACCAGCCGGATATCCGCGCCGGGATCGCAAGCCGGCTGCTCTGGCTGGGCGCCGAGCTTGACGAGCACGCCAATCGGCGCAACGCGCTGGCGATCAGCACTCAGGCAAGCCGCATTGCCATCCATGTCATCCCCACAGACGAAGAGCAGATGATTGCCGAGGAGTGCCTGTCCATTTTCTCACCGGGCGGATGACGTCCTCCGCACGTCGCAAACTGAACTGAATTTCAAGGAGCAGTACCATGCAGCCCGAAAATGTTTCGCTGACAACTTGCGAGATCACCTCTCAGGAACTCGCGCTTGTGGATCGCTACTGGCGCGCTGCCAATTACCTCTCAATCGGCCAGATATACCTGCTCGACAATCCGCTTCTGCGCGAACCGCTGCGGGCAGAGCACATCAAGCCGCGCCTGCTCGGCCACTGGGGCACGACGCCTGGTCTAAATTTCATTTACACCCATCTCAACCGTGTCATCCGCAACCGCGATCTCGATATGATCTATGTCTGCGGTCCCGGTCATGGGGGCCCTGGCATGGTGGCAAGCACCTATCTCGAAGGAAGCTACAGCGAAATCTACCCGCAGATTTCCGAGGACGCTGCGGGCATGAGGAAACTTTTCAGGCAGTTCTCGTTTCCAGGCGGCATACCAAGCCATGCCGCTCCGGAAACACCCGGCTCCATTCACGAGGGCGGCGAGCTCGGTTATGCTATGGTGCATGCCTATGGCGCGGCCTTTGACAATCCGGAGCTGATCGTCACCTGTGTTGTGGGTGATGGAGAGGCCGAGACCGGAGCGCTCGCGGCAAGCTGGCATTCCAGCAAATTCCTGAACCCCTCGCGCGACGGGGCGGTGCTGCCCATTCTGCATCTTAACGGCTACAAGATCGCCAGTCCAACCCTGCTCGCCCGCATGAGCGATACGGAACTCGACCATCTCTTCCGGGGTTACGGCTATGAGCCATTCTTTGTCGAAGGACATGAACCGGAAAAGATGCACCGGCAAATGGCGGCCGCTCTCGATCAGGCCATCGACCGCATCCGCGCCATTCAGGCTGATGCCCGTGGCGGGGGACTGGATGACCTGCCGCGCTGGCCGATGATCTTATTGCGCAGTCCCAAGGGCTGGACAGGACCCAAGGAAGTAGACGGTAAGAAGGTCGAAGACTTCTGGCGTGCCCATCAGGTGCCGGTCGCCAATTGCCGCGAGAATGAAGGCCACCGCAGGATCCTCGAAGATTGGATGCGCAGTTACCATCCCGATGATCTTTTCGACGCGAACGGCCGGCTGAAAGAGGAGCTGCGCGCCCTTTCTCCGGTGGGCACACGGCGCATGGGTGCCAATCCGCATGCAAATGGTGGCATTTTGCGCAAGGAGCTTCGCGTACCGGATATCCGCGATTATGCGGTCCCGGTGGAAAAACGTGGCGCGCTTATGATCCAGACGACAGAAATCCTCGGCAGATATCTGCGCGATATTCTCAAGCTTAACCGTACTGACGCCAACTTCCGCATCTTCGGACCGGATGAAACGGAATCGAACCGCCTCGGAGCTGTCTTCGACGCCACAAGCCGGGTCTGGATGCAGGAAATCAAGCCTTACGATGTCCACCTGTCACGCGACGGACGGGTGATGGAGGTGCTTTCCGAACATCTGTGCCAGGGCTGGCTGGAAGGTTATCTCCTCACCGGCCGGCATGGCTTCTTTTCCTGTTACGAAGCCTTTATCCACATTGTCGATTCAATGTTCAACCAGCATGCCAAGTGGCTGAAGGTCGCTCGTGAACTGCCTTGGCGCAAGCCGATCTCCTCTCTAAACTATCTGCTCACCTCGCATGTCTGGCGGCAGGACCACAATGGCTTTTCCCATCAAGACCCTGGCTTCATCGACCTCGTCGCCAACAAGAAAGCCGATATCGTCCGCATCTATTTGCCGCCGGACGCCAACACCCTGCTCTGGGTCGGCGACCATTGTCTGAGGACATGGAACCGCATCAACGTCATCGTAGCCGGCAAGCAACCGGAACCACAATGGCTGACCATCGATGAGGCGGTGAAGCATTGCGAGGCCGGTATCGGCATATGGGACTGGGCTGGTAATGAGGATGGTGTCATAGCACCCGACGTCGTGATGGCCTGCGCCGGCGACGTGCCGACGATGGAAACGCTGGCCGCCGTGACCCTGCTACGACAGGCGATACCCGAACTGAAGATCCGCGTGGTCAATGTCGTTGACCTGATGACGCTTCAATCGCAGGAACAACACCCGCACGGGCTGTCGGATGAGGAATTTGACCGCCTTTTCACCACAGATCGGCCGGTCATCTTCGCCTATCACGGCTATCCATATCTGATCCATCGGCTCACGTACAAGCGTACCAACCACCAAAATATCCATGTCCGCGGTTTCATCGAAGAGGGGACAACCACGACGCCCTTCGATATGACGGTTCTGAACGAACTCGACCGGTTCCACCTCGCCCTTTCGGCAATCGATCGTGTGCCAGGCCTCAGGAATAAGGCTGCAGGCGTTGTGGGAATGCTCGAGGCAAAACTTGCGGAACATACACGTTACGTCCGGGAATATGGCGAAGACATGCCAGAAATCCGCAACTGGACCTGGCAAGGCTGAGGTTGCGGGCAAGACAACGCCGCCCGCGCGACAGTCGGTATCATAGACAATTCCGTGACATCCATCGTGGAGGGCCATAATGCGCAATCACTCCCTTGCCGATATATTGAAGCGACTACGTCCAGCGCTAGTCGTCACCTCGCTCGGGGGACTTGCAACTGCCCTCATCGGGATGCTTGGTGGTTTCAATGTTGTCTACGATACCGCGCTGATAGCTACGACCATTCTTGTGATCCTTGCGCTTACGGGACAGATTTTCGTCAGCCTTCGGCGAAAGGAATTCGGACTCGATACGATCGCGCTGTTATCAATGAGCTCGGCATTGATTTTCGGCGAACATCTGGCTGCCGCCGTCGTCGCTCTGATGTATTCCGGCGGCCAATATCTGGAAAGCGTTGCCGAAGGTCGTGCGCGGCGGGAGATGACTGCGCTTCTCCAGCGGGCACCGCGATTGGCAACACGGCGTCGGGGCGAAAATCTGGATGAAGTCACCATCGAGGCGGTCGAAACCGGCGATCGGCTTGTGGTGCGACAGGGTGACATTGTGCCTGCTGACGGCACGCTTGCAGAAGATGCCGTCCTGGACGAGGCGGCACTCACCGGCGAAGCATTACCCGTCAACAGAAAACGCGGACAGCCTGTCATGAGCGGGTCTGCCAATGCCGGCAACCTATTCGAAATGATTGTCACCAAACCGGCAAGCGAAAGCACCTACGCCGGAATCATCCGGCTGGTCGAGGCTGCTCACAACAGCAAGGCACATATGTCGCGTCTGGCTGACCGCTACGCCCTTGCCTTTCTCCTGACGACGCTTTCGATAGCGGGTCTTGCATGGCTACTGACTGGTGATCCGGTTCGTGCGGTCGCCGTGCTGGTCGTGGCGACCCCATGCCCTCTCATCCTGGCCGTACCTATTGCCTGGACGGCAGGCATGTCGCGCTCAGCGAGTGTTGGGCTCATCGTAAAAGGGGCCGATATTCTTGAAAAGCTTGGGCAAGTGCGAACACTCATTCTTGACAAGACTGGAACTCTGACCGACGGTCGGCCGCATCTTGCAGTCATTAATGCATTAGCGGATGAAAACGATCTGCTCCGGCTGACTGCCTCTCTCGATCAGGGCTCCAACCATGCGGCGGCGCGCGCGGTGGTTGCGGTCGCCCTTGACCGCGGCCTTGCATTGACGCCGCCCACGCACGTGTCGGAAAAACCGGGCGAAGGGATTTCAGGCACGATTGGATGCACGCAGGTTTCCATAGGAGGGCTGAACTATATTGCTTCGAAGGTAGCCGATGTGCCAACTCTCGGTCAGGCCGAAGTGATGACCGCCGCGATTGCTGTCGATGGAAAATTTGCCGGCACACTGCTTTTTAGCGACGCGCTACGCGAGGGCGCTGGAGAAGCCCTGGTCGAACTTAAGCGGCTCGGGGTGAACCGAATGATTCTTGCGACCGGCGATCGTGCCGATGTGGCGCGCAGCGTAGCCAAGGATTTACCACTCGATGAAATCCGGGCCGAACTTACGCCACTGCAAAAGATCGAGCTGGTGCAAAAGGAAGTCCGCCAAGCGCCTACCATGATGGTTGGCGACGGGGTAAACGATGCGCCGGCACTCGCTGCGGCGGATATCGGACTGGCCATGGGCCTCCACGGCTCGGCAGCAGCAGTGGAAGCAGCCGATGCGGTTCTGCTTGCCGAACGGCTGGAACCCATCGGTGACGGCGTAAGGATCGCCAGGGAATGCCGGCGCATAGCGATGCAGAGCGTCGTGGCCGGAATCGGACTATCCGTAGTCGCCATGATCGTTGCATCGTTCGGGTATCTCAGACCAGTCGAGGGCGCGCTTGTTCAGGAAGCGATTGACGTTGCGGTCGTCCTTAATGCGTTGCGCGCCCTTCGAATAAAAAGCTGGTTAACCCGAGCAAGGGCGCCCGTAGTCGCTTTATAGTATTACCTGAAAGCGCAACTCTCCGGCAGATACGATAGTTCTATCGGGCGAAAAAGACCGGCAAGTGGCACTCTTCCAATATCGATGCCGTGACGCCCCCGAAAATCCGCTCCCGCAGTCGTGAATGGCCATATGACCCCATGACGATGACGTCGCAACCGATCTCACGTGCGCGCTGCTGTATAACTGCTTCGGTACTTCTGTCAGCACTCGCCAGTTGTTCGATGACGGTCTTGACATTGTGGCGAGAAAGAAAGGTCGCGATATCTGCTCCCGGTTCTCCGCCATTGAAGAGATAGGATGCGTCCGGATCAACAAGAACGATATGAACCGCATCCGCACGCACCAGCATCGGCAAAGCCTCCTTGGCCGCGCGTGCTGCCTCGGGCCGGGAATTCCAGGCCAGGAGCACTCTTTTCGGCTTCAGGCTTGTTCTGCCTTGGGCTGCCAAAAACACTAGCGGGCTGCGAGCGGCGAATATCGTTGCCGCCATGACCGTTTTGCGAAGCTCGATATCTCTACGTATACCATTCCCGGCGATGACGATATCGGCACACATGGCCCGCATGCAGAGATTGCTTTCAAGGATAAAACGGTCTTCATAAAGTTGATTGACGTCGTAGGTGACACCATTTTTATTACAAAGATTCTCCGCTTCCTTCCTGATCTTCATCAGTTCGTCAATTTCGTTTTGCCGCTCCTCCAGCCAGACCGTTGTAACGGGATAGTCGGCGGTAACAGGCGAGAGCGCCGCGCCGAGGGCCAGAATGGAAAGATGGCTGTCTAGCTCGCGGGCAAGTTCGATCGCCTGACTGATATCTGCCGCGGCATCATGTGCACCGATGACAGAAAGTATTGTTTTGACGGACATGGACATGGCTCCTTCCCATTGATGATCAACTCAATGAGCAGAGTGTGTGTAAAGCATTGCAGACCCGCGATGATCTTCGTCAATCACGAGTGAGAAATTCCAAATCCCCTATCGATCTTCACAACGTGCCTACCGTAACGATCTAGAGCCTGGAGAGGGTGAATAGTTCCGTTGATCCCTGTCAATGCGGATCTGATTGCAGTGCGGTTCAATCGAGACGCTCAATGAAGCGCCGCAAAATGTTGAAACGACGTCACGTCGCCGTTTCAACCGTCACTTTCTTCAACTTGAGGAGAAATATCATGGCTGTGGCCCAAACCAAACTTCCGGCGAAGACCGACGAAGCGCCGGTGAAACCGGCGGGAACTTTCTGGCCCCCGCTCGAAACGCTTCGCTCCGAGATCGATCGCCTTTTCGACGGTTTCGTACCCACATCAAGGCATGCGCCCGACAGCTCCTTATTCGGCGGGGTTTTTCCAAGCCTGAAAGGATGGAGCGCCTCGCCGGCGGTCGACCTCGTCGAAAAAGATGAGGCCTACGAGGTCATTGCCGAATGCCCCGGCCTCGATCCAAAGAACATTGAGGTCAAGCTTTCAAACGGACTGTTGACGATCCGTGGTGAAAAGCAGGAAGAAAAAGAAGACAAACAAAAAGAATATCATCTTTCAGAACGTCGCTACGGCTCCTTCCAGCGAAGCTTTTCCGTGCCGGTAAACGTCGATGTCGACAAGGTGGCGGCGACGTTTGAAAACGGCCTTCTCAAGATCAAGCTGCCGAAAAGTGCAGAAGTAAAGAAGAACGAAAAGACGATCGAGATCAAGGCTGCCTGATTTCGACAAGGACAGCAAGATGACTAAAGGCGCGTACCGAGCGCGCCATTTTTCCAGTTCCGATTGTCCGTCACGACAAGAGGCTTTTCTCAATCTAGCTAATCGGGATTGAGGATATCTTTGTCGTGCGCGGCAGAGACGAGCTTTCTAAGCGTCTCCCGGCATCGCGCGCCGCCAAGGAACCGTTGGCTTCGATGCGGCGAGCAATTGCTACGTCGACCCGCTGTAGGAGGCATTGTCGATCCGACCAAGGTCGTGGAGGTCGCACTGGAAAGTGGGGTATAGGTCACCAGTATCCTTTTGCTGACCAATGCACAATGACGGAAACTCCCGAAGCGCTGGCGCCACAACTGCCCGCCCCGGTCGTTTAGGCGCGAGTGTTTGTGAGGTGGTCACATGTCATACAGTCCCCGAATTACCTTCCATGGCGCAGCTGGCACGGTAACAGGCTCCTGCTTTCTTCTTGAAAGCGGCGACGAACGTGTGCTGATCGATTGCGGGCTGTTTCAGGGATCCAAAACGGAAAAAGAACTCAACTACCGACCCTTCCCGTTCGCGCCTGTGGAATTAACGGCCGTCATTCTCACCCACGCCCACATAGACCATACAGGGCTCGTGCCGAAGCTCGTGAAGGAAGGGTACGGTGGTCCAATCTATAGTACCGCTGCGACACTTGATCTGTGTGCGGTTATGCTGCTGGATTCAGGCCATATCCAGGAAATGGAAGTCGATCAGCTCAATCGGCGGAACGAACGCCGTGGTCGAAAACCGGTTGAGCCGATCTATACAGCAACGGACGCGGCCGCTGCCCTCATCCAGATGCGTGCACACCCAATGGAACAGTGGATGGTGCTTTCGCCAGGATGTCGGTTCCGTTTCTGGAAGGCCGGACATCTTCTCGGCTCCGCCTCTGTTGAAATCGAAGTCGGAGACGGTCAGGATCGTCAGCGCATCCTATTCTCCGGCGATATCGGGCCGCAGCACAAACTTTTCCATACCGCTCCAGAGGGTCCGTCAGGGCTGGACTATCTGGTGTGCGAGAGCACTTATGGCGATGTTGACAGACATGATCCCTCCATAGCGCAAAGGCGGATAATGCTGCGCGACGAAGTTTGCCTTGCCGCGCGTCATCACAATGGCGCACTTCTCATTCCTTCGTTTGCCGTCGAACGCACGCAGGAGCTCCTGGCAGATCTTGTCAGTCTGCTGGACAGGGGCGCTATCGCCAAATGCCCGATAATTATAGATTCACCACTGGCAACGCGCGCTACCGAAGTGTTTATTCGTCATGCCCGTGAGCTTGAAAATGGCGATCTTCTCGTGCGTGCGCTCAGCTCGCGGCAAATTCACTTCACGGAAACCGCAGAGCAATCCAAATCCATAGACAACTTGAAAGGTTTCCACATCGTGATTGCTGCAAGCGGCATGTGCGAGGCAGGGCGCATTCGCCATCGTCTGAAGAACTGGTTGTGGCGTGAGGAAGCGACGGTTCTGCTGGTCGGCTATCAGGCGTCAGGCACGTTGGGCCGGATTTTGGAGGAAAGAGCACCCAGGGTCCGTATCCAGGGTGAGGAGATCGTCGTGCGAGCGAGCATACGCAAACTCGACGTCTATAGCGGTCACGCTGACGGGCCGGAGCTGGCGGCTTGGGTGGCTGCCCGGTTGCCTGTGAAACAGGGCGTTTTCCTCGTCCACGGCGAGCGCCCTGCCATTGCCGGTCTCAATACGCGTCTCGCGACAATGGACCCGTCGCTCAAAATCATCGAACCCGAGCTGAACGCAACCTACCACCTCACATCCGATGGCACCCTTGCCACCTACACGCGGCAAGGATTGCCGCGGATTAAACCGGTACGGGTTGGATGCCGGGACTGGCGCAATGAGTTTCAATCTCTGATTCTGGACCTGCAGGACCAGCTGGAAAAGGCAGCCGACGAAAAACGAAGGGGCGTCATCCTCCGCAAGATAAGACGCACTCTTGATGAAGCTGGCCCGCAGAGTGCATCGGACTAAAAGGAAATCGTCCAGCGCGATCTATTCTGGTTTCTGACTTAATTCCAGAGGCACGCCACTCACCATTTTACCGGAAATGCGCCACAAAAAGAGCTTCCCGATAGGTGCGTTACGTGAGATTCGTTTCGATCAAAACCAGCGTTGCATCTCCTTCAAAAGGTTTGGCCACAAACCCTGCTCCTGCTCAAGCCGAACCGCATCATGATGCTCGCGACGTTCGATTGACTGCAATGTGCGGACGCCTTTTGCTCTGGCCTCATCGGCAACATACCGAAGCAACGCCCCCTGTTCTTGTATTGCGCATTCACTGCGATGGCGACCTCCGCTTTCAACCACGACGCATCACAGGCCATCATCGCCGACGCAATGAGGATATTTGTATCGCCAGCGAAAACCAGATAATTCTCTGTCGAACGATGGTCGAAGCGGGTCGTCGCGACAAGACGTTCGTGACTTACTTTACCGATGCCGCCGAAAAAGCGGAAGCGCAAATCCTGCGGTGTTACAAGGGAGAACAATTCCCGCAGACGCTCCTCATCATTATGTGGCACAGAGCGATATGAAGGGACAGACCCGTCCAGGTGACCAGATCAACACCGTCCTCGACCAGGCCTTCTGCGCTGGACTGGCCAGATCTGCGTACATTTTCCTCTTCCGTTTGCATCTCGATAATGACCTTGAGCGCGTGGGTGCTGGCCGCACGGCTGAACGTGTCATAGGCACCAAGAATATCGTCAAGCCTGAAATGATGAGTAATCAATTTCTTCGCGTCGACCTTTCCGGACGCCAAGGTCCACAGCAGCATTGGGGTGGCAACGGTAACGACCAGCCGCGTGGTGCGGTGATCTCCTGGCAAAACTCGAATGTGGCGGGCACGCCAACGGCCTCGATCACAGGATCGACGCCCTTGCCGTCGGTCAGGTCAAGAATACGTGCTGCTGCGTCGGGATCATCGGCACTGATGGTCCGGGTCGCACCGACTTGTCTGGCCGTCTCAAGCCGGTGATCGTCCAGATCAAAATAACAATCTCGGCAGGTGTATAGAATTGTGCCGTCAAGAGCGCTGCCAATCCGATCGGCCCAACGCCGACGATCGCCATCGTATTGTCGGGTTGAACCTTGCCGTTGAGGACGCCGCATTCAAATTCCGTTGGCAGGATGTCACTTAACATGACAAGGGCGTCTTCATCTGCACCTGGTGAGTTGGGATAAAGACCGCTCTCGGCATGCGGAATACGCACGTATTCTGCCTGCGTGCCATCGATCGTATTGCCCAATATCCAGCCGCCGGTGGCACAATGCGAATACGTTCCCCGCCGGCAACAGTTCACACTTGCCACACTACAAAATGCAGGAAATAAGCACCCTGTCGCACTTTTTGAATTGCGATACAGCAGAGCCCACATCCACGATGATACCGACACCCTCATGCTCAGGGATGTGGCCCAGTGCACACCTTGGAACGTCACCTTTGAGGATATGCAGGTCCGTGCCGCAATCGTCGTTGTAGTCATTCTCACCAGCGCATCGGTTGCGGCGCGAACGGCGGGAATCGGCCTTTCGATGAGCGCCTTCTGACCTGGTCCTTGAGAAACGAGCGCTTTCATCTTCTTTTCCTCTTGATAAGAAGCTGCGCTGGTCGTCTGTCGGCCCCCGAATGCGCCAAGTCCCTTTTTTTAGGTATTATCGCGCCAGAAAGAGGGGCCGCCTGGTGTTTTCGATCATAGTGCGCGTGACGCCGCCGAAAATACGTTCGCGCAGCCGGGAGTGGCCGTATGCGCCCATGACGATGAGACTTGACTGCAAGCGCTCCGCATAGGTTTCGATCGTCTCGGCTATCGTCCGGCCTTCGCTCTTTATGCTTTCAATCGAAGCACTAATCTGCTGATGAGATAGATACGATCGCAATCCTGGCGCCAGCTCCCGATCGTCGTCAGGATCGACAACAATGATCTCGACAGACCGCGCCCTTTTCAAAAAGGGAGCGCTCGCCCTAACGGCCGCAGCTGTTTCCGGCGCATCAGACCAGGCAATCAGAACGGAGTTCTTGTCCCAAGAAAGGCTGCGCAAGGGATCGACCAAAATCGGTACACCGGCGTGAAAAAGAGCTCCGTCAAGGATGGCATCACGCACGCCAGGATCGTTTAGAATATCCGGGCCGATCGCAACAGCGTCGGCGAATTGCGCTCGATACCCGACAACATTGTCCAAATTGAATATTTCGGTATAGGCTTCCTCAATATCAAACGAAGAAATCTTGCCTTTCAGATAATTTTCGAGAGCAAATACTTGCCGTGCCAGCCTGTCTTGGTCGGCCTGCCGCTCGTCTAACCACGCTGCTGACACGCTCTCCATATGGGCACCGACGGGGGGTGGTGGAGCAATGCCGATCAACAGCACGGAAAGATGGCTTTCCATCGCATCGGCCAAATTTAAATCCATGTTTGACTCGGGCGAGGCAGGCTCACCTGTCGTGATCTGCAATAGCGTAGCGAAGCTCATTTTGTTCCTCCTGAACTTTCACTTCAGGATGAAGCAGTTGCGGTGAGATAGCCTTGATCCTCGTCAATGGACCATTCGATGAAATTCCGGTGGGAAAGGGTAACATTTGAGCGACACCGCTAGCCAGCACGCGAAAATTCTGCCGTGCCCGCAGTCCTGCGGTGCAGGTGTGGCCTAGTGCAAGTCACCCGTACATTTTGGAAACGGTGCGACATGGAAAAGAAGCGCCGAAGTGCACACGGGTTAAAAAGTCACGCAATCATTCGCGATAAAATAAACGCCTGACGCCGCCAAAGCTGGACTTCCTGCAGCCTAAACCCTGTTCAGGCATCGACGTATCACTACAGCATTACCTGCCGATCGGATACACCACGCAAGGCTTGCACTCGATCGACAGCCGCTTCTTTTTTATCTTTCCATTTGATCTCATGCCTGAGATTATCCAGCCCTTCTCGACGTGGACTTCCGCCGCATCTTGAGAAATATCTGTGTTCCAGTTGATCGTGATGAACTTAAGCTTGGCAGGCTCATCATCAGCCGTCAGCTTCGCACTGACCCTCGTTTCGGCAAAGGCCGCTAAGTATCAGCGGTCGCTTTACGCATTCTGCTTTAACTACCCAAATCGATCCGGCACGTTGATGTTTGTCTCACGATGGAATGGTCTAGTTCGTCTATTGGTTCACTGAGCCTTCAACGTCCCTTACCGCATCGGCAAAGCATTTTTGCATTTTGTGCCGTATCAAATTACGTGTATCCGAAAGCCCGAGGATCGCCAGATCGCTTTCCAGTTTTTTCAAGACACCCTCGTCGCCCCGTGCAAAATCAGCTTCAATAATGTCCTCAAGACAACGCGCAATATCGCGACCGAGCAGCGTGGCCACCCAACTCGCCAGCATTTTGTCACGCCTGGCGCGAATTCTGAACGGTTTCTCAGCCATCAGGACATATTGCCTCTCTGCAGCTCTCTCGCGTTCATCGTAGATCGTCATGGTACGCTTCTCCCCAAATCGCGGCCTTCGGGATCACCCGAATCTGGCCGATTGCGTAGAAAGTGCGGCAGAAATCTCGACCCGTCGGCGCCCAAAGCAACAAACGCCCCATGTACACGCCGACAAAACTGCTGCGGACAGGTCAGTGCACAAGAGTCCAGCGCCGCCTATTGCGACAAAACACGCTCCGGCTGGCCCTCTCTCGCCTCTCTACCACTCAAAGTCACGATATCCAGTGCGAAAAAGACGTGTGGAGAGGTCCCTCGACGAGGTTCAGATCGAGGTTTCAGGGCGCCGGGTTCCCACCAGTCAAAGTGTTCCGCAAGCAGCTCCCAAGCATGTAAGCGTTCCCGAACTGGAGGGTCTTCGTCTGGCAACTCCCGAAAAGAAGAGTCGATTATGACGCTCGCCCATTGATGCGCACCTTCCGGAGTGTCGATCTGCAAACAGGCACGAGGGTTTGACCGAAGGAATTCAAGTTTCTTTCCCGGCATTGTAAACGCGTAAAGGCTGTTTCCCGAATATGCGTAATATATTGGAACAACATAAGGGATATTATCCCTCGCGCACGCCATTCGCGCCAGCCTCTGGACTGCGATGACGGCGAGACACTCGTTGTGCGTCATTTCTCGGACCAGCACCGCTTACCTCCCGTACTCAGAAATGGAGCTTGCATCTGGAGATGTACAAACGTCGCTCCGCCACGCGGGAAATCCCGCGTCCGAAGTACTTTTTCCGTTTCTACATTTTCATCTCGGTGCAGCGTATCCATTAGTAAATAGAAATATCAGCCATCCGCCATTGACCTTTATCAATCGCAGAACCTTATGACGACGCAGAGCCCGTAAATCAGCACGGAACATTGACCCCTTTTTCTATCCGATTTTCGCCTCCTGTGGGCGATGAGGTTTGATCGCCGAGCGCTGGACGGGTTCCATAGTTGTGCCAGGTGCGTGCTGGCCACCCCAATCCAGCAGGATCAATTTGCGATATCGATTTGAGTTGTCCTTTGGCCACGATTGACCGGAGGAAGAACGCGCCACGCTCAGGTTAAACAGGGAGCCGAGTCTGCTGCCCTTTGGAGAAGCAACACTATTCACCGTGAAGCAGACCATCTGTTCAGCAAACAATTCCGAAATGCGTCGCGAATAACTGGGGTTTTATCGCAAACGCGGGTTCAGTTGATGTCGTCAGGAATAAATCCACCCGTCTGCCGCTGCCACAGCCGCGCGAAAAGACCATTGGTTTCAATTAACTCCCCCGGCGGGCCTTCCTCTATTATGCGGCCGTTTTCGAGCACGACGATGCGGTCCATGCTGGAGATGGTCGATAGGCGGTGGGCAATGGCGATAACCGTCTTGCCTTGCATCACAAGATCAAGTTTCTCCTGAATCGCGGCTTCGGATTCACTGTCGAGGGCCGAAGTTGCTTCATCGAGGATCAGGATCGGAGCGTTTTTCAGGAGAACGCGGGCGATCGCGACACGCTGGCGTTGGCCGCCGGACAGCTTGATGCCGCGGTCACCGACGTAGGCGTCGTAGCCCTTGCGGCCATCGCTATCGGAGAGTTCTGTTATGAAGGTGTCGGCAGCAGCCATTCTGGCGACATCTTCCACCTCCTGCGCGCTCGCCTCCGGCCGCCCATAGCGGATATTATCGCCGACCGAACGATGCAGCAGCGACACATCCTGGGCTATAACGCCAATCACGCGGCGCAGACTTGATTGGGTGACCGAGCGAATATCCTTGTCGTCGATCAGGATCGCGCCGTCCTGGATATCGTAGAAGCGCAGCAGGAGATTGGCGAGTGTGGTCTTGCCAGCCCCCGATAGCCCGACGAGTCCAACCTTTTCACCGGGACGGATCGTCAGCGAGAGATCATCGATAACCGGCTTGCCAGTCTTGTAGGCGAAACGGACGTTCTCGAAACGGATTTCGCCATGGCGAATGGTAAGATCCGCTGCGTCTGGACGATCGGTGATGGTGGGCGGTGTCGTCATGACGGGCATGGCGTCCTTGATCGTACCGACTGCCTGGAAGATCTGTTGGCCCATCTGTAGGAACGTGAAGGTGTGAGCAGACAGCCGGCTGAGGACGTAAACGGCAGCCGTGAATTCGCCGATCGTGACGAAACCATCGACAAGCCCGGTAAATCCGATCGAGAGTATCGCCAGCCAGTGCATCATGTTGAGGACAACGACAATGACCTCCGAGGTGCGGTAGATCCGCTGTTCACTTTGTTGGGCACTGATGGCCTTGGCAATAATGCCGCGGATAGCGCCCGCCTCGCTGTCTTCGGCGGCAAACTGCTTCACCATCTGCATATTGCCGTAGAGATCGGTGATCGCGCCAGAAATCAGGCTGCGCCGCTTGGCGGAACGGCGCGAGCGCTCGGTAAATACAGGTGCCAGCCTGATAGCGAGCAGAACGTTAAGCGTGATCCAGACGATGGTCGGCAAGGCGAGCTGCCAGGAGAGAGCGCTCAAGAGAATGACCGACCCAGCCATTTGCATCACGAAGCGCGGGATGGACTGGAAGGCCGATATGATCTGCTGCTGCACGGCAGAGGCCACCTGCTGCAGACGTGAGGCGACCTGACCAGCATAGAGATCATGGAAAAAGGCCAGATCCTGCCGCTCCACCGCCTTGTGGCCCTGCCACTGAATGGCGGCAGGCATATCAATGCCAAGCGTATGCGAGTTCAGCGTGTTGACGAAAAAGGAGCCAATCGGGATTGCGGGAAAGAGCATCAGGCCAAGCAAGGTCAGAAGCAACCATTCATTGTGCAGGAAGGCGCTTGCGCCCTGTTTCGTCACGCCATCAACGATGACCGATAGTCCCCAAATAATCGTCAGATTCATGGCCTCGATTGCCATTGTGGAAAGGGCGAGCACGAGCAGGATGCCGCGGAACATCCGGATGAAGTGCAGGAGAACAGCCACCGGGCCTTTCGCGGGCAACGGCTGATAGGGGATGTCGAGGGGTTGGATCAGCGTTTCAAAGGGTCGATAGATCGTATCGGAAATCGACATCAGAGCTCGAACTCCAATTGAGGAAAGATCAGAGGGTCTCGGCATAATTTAGCATTTCTGCGACGGCATCAATCGTGACCTCGTTCCCTAAGCCGACACCCGGCACGAGCCAACGCCACGAATCCAACACATCTCGGCCAGCAACTCCATCATACTGAAACATAAGTGACCGCTTTGGGATGCACCTCTGCCGGATCGAATGGGCAACCCGACGGTCCAAAACGGAAGTTATTTTCGCCTTGGGCCGGGACCGGACTGTCTGATTTATGGCGGCGAGAGTGAAATAGCTGCCGTCAAACGCGGTTAACACTTTGATTACTTCTGAACTTAAGTCCAATCGTTTAGGCGTGCCGCACTCTGCGTTTAGGCGCGCGATGACAACCTCTACGACCAAGATAACGGCGCTTTGCCGGCTTGCAATATCCGACCATTTCAGACGTTGTAGCCCTCCAAAAGATCGCCAATGGCAGACAGTACCTTTCCGTTTTAAGCGCCCTTCGGCGGCGTATCGACAGCGACTTGATTTCAACATAGCAATGACGCCTGATCCAATTTCGAGATAGCTTGTTCAATGCGTGACAGCGACAAAACACTACGGCGGCGTCTCGTTGATGCCCTTCGCCCGCTGGCCGAGCGCGACACGCGCTTGATGCTCGAAAACGAAGATCCACCCTTCATCTCGGCCTTCGTCGCCCGTCACAGGGAAACCATTTCCGAGCTCCGCATGCCCGCAGCCGGCCTCGTCATCGTCATCGAAGGCCGCAAAGAAGTGCTGTGGGGCGCGAAACGCGATATCTACCACGCCGGCGACGCCTTCGTGCTGCCGGCCGGTGCGGAGGTTGATGTTGTCAATGAACCAGATGCCGACACTGGCGTCTATCGCGCCCTCTTCGTCCGCTTCTCTCGCACCCTGGTCATTGAGGCGGCACGCCTTTGGCCGCAACTCACCAAGCGCGACATACCCCTCGGCTCGCCCATCACGATCAGTCCAACGCTCTGCTCGGCAATCATCCATAGTGGCGAGGCGCTGGCGGGTGCGCTCGACCTTTCCCGGCGCGTCGTAGATCACCGTGTTCTCGAGGTTCTCCTTATCCTGGCCGAACAGGGTGCGCTGCCATTGATGCCCAAATATGTCGACCGCTCAGTCACAGAGGCAGTGCGCCTCCTGATCCGCCACCGGCTCGATCACGCGTGGTCAACCGCCGCGGTCGCCGCTTCCCTGTCGATGTCAGAGGCCACCCTGCGGCGGCGACTACGGGACGAAAACCACTCACTACGCGCGCTGCTGCTCACCGAAAGAATGCATGCCGCTTACCTCATACTCTCGGATCGGGATGCCGATGTCGCCGACGCAATAGCCGCTACCGGCTACGCATCGCGTTCACACTTCTCGCGGCACTTCCAGGATGCCTTCGGACAGGCTCCTTCGACCGTTCGCAGGACACGTAAAAAACCATTAGCCTGACCGCTTCAGGCTCATTGCTGATCAGATCGGGCCCACCCGCACTGGCATCGTTCCCTATGCTCGACTGAAATCAACCAGGCGAGACGAGATGAACAGGAATAAAAGAAGCATATGCGCTGCCATTGTGGCCGCCGCATTTTCGGCGACAGCGCCCATGGCCGCGGACTCCACGCTGTCCGTAAAGATCGAAGGGCTTGACGGTTCTGGCCGGTTTTCAGATTCCGCCGCCTTCTGCCCGCCCGGAAAAGGGGCGAAGGACGTGAGCCCGGGGGTCTCATGGTCGGCAGGCCCAGAGGGCACCAGATCTTATGTGTTACTGATGACCGATCCGGACGTACCACTCGATTTTAGCCTCATCAATAAACCTGGCACCACGATTCCAGACGACGCGCCGCGGATCAACGTTTTCCACTGGGTTTTGGCCGATATTCCCGCCGGCATCATATCCATCGGCGAAGGTACGGAAAGCGATGGTCTCGTGCTGGGCGGCAAGCCGGTCGGATTGACACCACACGGACTGCGCGGCGCCAATGTCTATACGAGTTTTCTGGCCAAAACTGATGGCATGGCAGGCACCTATGGTGGTTACGACGGCCCCTGCCCGCCCATAAACGATCAGCGCGTTCACCGCTACATCCTTGAAGTGGTCGCGCTCGACGTTGTGACACTGGGCCTTTCCGGGCCGTTCACTGGCGAAGACGTGGAAAAAGCCATGGCTGGCCACATCCTTGCAAGCGGCAAGGCGACAGCGACATATTCATTGAACCCGAGCCTGATCCCCGCCGCCACGGCGAAGTAGATTACAATCCCAAAAGGTTCAGACACACCATGGCACCGATAAATGTTTCGTCCTTACCCGTCTTCAATCGGGATGCATCCGGCTACGACGCCCTTCGGCGCGGCCTTATTCCCTGTTTCGATACGTTTTACGGGACAGCGCTCGACTTGATCGACGACTGGCGGGACGCCGAGAGACTGCGTGTGCTCGATCTTGGCGCTGGCACTGGCCTTTTCACGGCAATGCTGCTGGCCCGCCACCCCGATGCCCAGATCCACCTCGTCGATGCCTCCGAAAAGATGCTCGAGCAGGCCCGGCAACGCTTCGATGGCAATCCGGCCATTACCTATGCCGTGGCCGACATGTCCGATACCGAACTCGGCGGTCCGTGGGATCTCATCATCTCAGCGCTGGCGATCCATCATCTGGAAGACGCCGCGAAAAAGCATCTCTTCGGTGAAATTCGGAGCGCCTTGTCGGAGGGTGGCCTGTTCGTCAACGCCGAGCAGGTCCTCGGCCATGATTGCGAGGTAGAGGCCCGTTACGCCCGTATCTGGCTGCAACAGGTCAGGAGGCTGGGCGTACCCGAAGAGGAAATCACCAAAGCGCTCGAGCGGATGTCCCACGATCGTTGCTCCCCTATCGAGAACCAGTTGCAATGGATGCACGATACGGGATTTTCCGAGGTGGATTGCAGCTTCAAAGCATGGCGTTTCGCGGTGCTCAGTGGCCGACGTCAGGGCGAGCCGCCAGCCACTACGAACCTTTGAGATAGCAGCAAGACCTGGCATCAGCGGTTTATGAAATCTGCAGGGGTTCTATAACGGGCCCCTGGCAGTTTACAGTTCCAATGATGACTTATGGTGGGCTCTGCAGTGCAGTTGCATCTTCCAGAGGGTAAAGCGGCACTGAAGGGGCTGTGCCGGGCGCAATTGGCGCTGTCATGATGCATCATCTGAGAAAACGCAGTCACACTCATTGATAACCTGCGCACCATCGGCAACCACCGATCGTCCTCTTCGGCCGAGTGTTGGCAAGGCAGCCAAAGGCCGCCTTGCAAAGGCTTGTCAATTACCGGATCTCATCGCAAGGGCAAATAACCTGGCCTGCCGATCGGCGAACGCGCGCGGGTTGGCTGGTTTGTCCCCGTCAAGGATGCGGGCTTCGTCAAGCAAAAGCCACGCAGCATCCTCGCGAAACGCCTGATCGTCCATTGAAGCAATGTTTTTCACAAGTTCGCTCTGCCCATTGATCTCCAGGATCGGCTTCGACGTTGTTTGCAACCGCCCGGCGCCTTTCAGGAGTTTTTCGAGTTGGCGGTCGGGGCCATAATCCGACGCTACAAGGCAGACCGCACTTTCGGTCAACCGATCAGAAATACGCACGTCAGCAACCTCCTCACCGAGGGCGCTTCGCGCGAAATCGATGAAGGCTCCAACCTCGGGAGAAGCTTGCCGACCAGCCTCATCAGCGCCTCCCTCCCCGGCAACAGTGTTCAGATCGGCAAGACCTTGGGTGACAGATTTAAATGGCTTGCCTTCAAAATCTGGCACATTGGTCGGCCAAAAGTTATCGACGCCATCTGTAAGCAGGAGGACTTCGATCCCTTTGGCCCGGAAACCCTCAAGGTGCGGCGACGATTTCAGCTGGTCCAAAGTGGAGCCGCTAATATAATAGATCGCCGATTGTCCTTCCCTCATCGTGGCCAGGTAGTCAGCCAGGCTGCGTGTCGCCTCGCCCGATGCGGTGCTGCGGAAGCGTGCCAGCTTCAGCAACTGTGAGCGCCGTTCGAAGTCCTCGTAGATGCCTTCCTTGAGAATAGCCCCGAACATATCCCAGAACTTGGCAAAGGTCTCGCCGTCGTGCTCGGCCATCTTCTCCAGCGCGGAAAGGATCCGGCTCGTCACGCCCTTTTTGATGGCCGCGAGGACCGGACTTTCCTGGATCATCTCGCGGGAGATGTTGAGCGGCAGATCCGAAGTATCAACGATGCCACGGACGAAGCGCAGATAGCGCGGTAGCAGTTCGGCATCATCGGTTATGAAGACGCGCTTCACATAGAGCTTCATCCGACCGTGTCGGTCCGGATCAAACACATCGAATGGCTGAGAACCGGGTATGAAGGCAAGAGTCGTATATTCGTGTCGGCCCTCAGCGCGGAAATGGACGTTACTCAGCGGCTCGTCGTACTGGCCTGAAACGCTCCGATAGAAATCGACATAATCCTGCTTGGATATTTCGTTCTTCTGCTTGATCCATAGCGCTGCCCCATCTGATACCTGTGAGGGCTCGGCACCCTCCTTCTCGACCAGACGGATAGGTACGGGGACGTGGCCGGACTGGTTTCGAATGATCTCCTCCACCGTCCATTTGCTCGTATATTTCTTTGCATCTTCCAAGAGATGTAACACGACGCGAGTACCGCGTGTCGGTGCTTGTCCCGGATCGACCGCAGCAATGTCATAGCTTCCTTTGCCGTCGGATGACCATTTCCAGGCCTCGTCCTTGCCGGCGCGGCGCGAGATTACTTCGACCCGGTGAGCGACCATGAACGATGAATAGAAGCCGACGCCGAACTGGCCGATCAGTTGCGCTTTCTCTCCAGCTTTGGCCGCCTCAAGCCGATCCATGAATGCTTTTGTCCCCGAGCGCGCGATCGTACCGAGCGCGTCGATCATCTCGTCGCGGTCCATGCCGATGCCGCTGTCTTCGACAACGAGTGTCTGCGCCTCTTCATTGAGCGTCACGAGAATTCCCGGCTGGATCCCATCGGCCGAGAGTTGCGGCTTGGAAATCGACTCATACCGCAGCTTTTCGCAGGCATCCGCCGCGTTCGAGATCAATTCGCGCAGGAATACATCTTTGTCCGAGTAGACCGAATGCACCATCATGTGCAGAAGTCGGCTGACATCGGCTTCGAATACGTGTTGCTCGGGCTGGCGCTCTTGTACGGTCGTCATTGATACCTCCATTGCACATAAATCGCCGGTCAAATGGTTTTTCCAGAGTCATATTTCAAGCGCTATCTACCGCTTGCGCCAGCGTTCCTGGATCGTCTTTCGACTAGATTGTTTCCGATTGTCAGTTTTCGTGAGCCTTTAAGATTGCGCCAACAACCTCCGCGCAAATAGTGCTGCGAAAAAGATGACATTCGGTAGCTTTTTACCGGTAAGTCAGCAGAGATATAACCGTTACCGACCGAAACTCCGGCGCAATGATGACTGGACACTCACGCGGTCCATAAATTCCCCCCTCAACTTCTGAGGTCTTGACCGCTTCATCGCCCAGCAACTCGATACAACGTTGTTTGCTGTTGTCCTCGTTGAAATGGCGAACAGCACCGATAACCTCGCCGTCCCGGAGAACGGGCGTCTGCCCCATCCTATCGTTCCACATTGCAGATGGGGTAAAGTTGGGCCGCAAATTCGTTTTTAAGCCCTGCCCGGCCATTGTCCGACAGGGTCAGAAATCGAAGCGCGGGAGATGTGCAAGACAGACATTCACACACGGCGGCTTCCAGACACTCGATGCCTGACGCATTGCCGACATGTCACCAACCGCGATCTTTCCACCACTGCGAGCCTTAGAAATATCGAAACTGCCGCTGCTCCTTCAGCGCCCGCGCCCAGAACGCGCGCGCCCTCCCGATAAGCCCGCTGTTCCGCAGCCATGGAGATTGAAGGCACCATAGCAGGTCAGACCGGTCATTGCGCTGACCTGGCGGCACGTGGCGGGAGTAAATATCCCCGCCACATGCCGCCCTGATGATCCATCAGAAAACTTTCGTCAATGAAACGGCGAATGTGCGTCCGCGTCCCTTGTAGTCAAACACGGCTTCATTGGCCAAAGCACCATAAAGCGCGTTGGCGCGCGCGCCCCATATGGTTGTGTAATCCTTGTCGAACAGGTTCATCACGCCGAAGCGAAGCGTTGTGTCCTGCGCTTCGAAGCGATAGGCACCCGTTAGATCGAACAGGGTGTAACCATCAATCTTCCGGCTGTCGTCGTCGCTGAGATTGAAGGCATGTTGCCCGGCCAGCTTGATGTTGAAGTTATCTTTCGTCCAGCCAATATAACTGCCGAGCTTGGAAACACTGGCGGTACCGATGCTTTCCTTCTCCCAGTTACCGTCAGACTTGATTTCCGACTTCACCCAGTGACCGGATGCGCCAACATCAAACCCGTAATCCAGTGTCGCGCTGGCGCTGGCCTCCAGACCATAGACACGTCGCTCACGATCAACGACATCAACAGCCAGGGTCGTGCGGTTCAACTCGATGGATCGGTTGGAGAGCGAGTAATATGCCGCGGTCTGGAAGCTGAAGCTATCGTCATTGAAACGATAACCGACTTCAAAAGAGTTGGTCTTGATCGCCTGGAGTGCGGAGTCGGCAACATTGACGCTGTCCAGGAGGACGTAACGGCCCCCGACAAGCCTATAGCTACCGATCCCGTAGTATTTTGCCGGGTCAGGAAGCTCGAAACCCTGGCCGAAATTGGCATAGATTTGCTGCGTATCGGTCAGCTCATAGGTCGCGCCGGCGTTAAACAGAGCCGCATCGTAGCTGACTTCCCCGCCGGGAATGGGATCCACAGAGGAGCCGACCCGGTTGAGAACGGCGACCTGCTGTGCCGCGCCGGCGAAGCTCGATACGTCGGTGGTGACATATTGATAACGCACACCACCGTTGACCGTCAGCCGGTCCGTCGCCTCATAAGATCCCTGGATGAAACCGGCCAGGGTCGAGACATCGATATCGGGATAAAGCCCGGTAATGCCGCGTGTCCTGAAGTCCATCGCACCGGTCGTCGCGACTGTCAGGAAATCGAAGACGTTCTGTTTGGAACTCAGCGAATCCCGGTCGGCGTCGATGCCATATGTCACCTTAAGCCCGTCCAGCGGCTCCGAGATCATCGCTGCCTTCAGGCTATAGTAATCGGTATCCTGCGAGCTACCGCCGAAATAGACGAAGGGGGAGAAAATCGCACTACCGGGAAACGGGTGGAACCGGATTTCTTCCCGCCGGAAACTGCCCTGCAGAAGCAGTTCCTGCCCCAGGAAATCATTGTCGGTGTAAGTCGCGTTTACCATGGTACGGCGCGTGCGGGGGTCGAAATCCGATCGGTATCCGTCCCGCGTTTCAACCAGGTTGGAATTGCGGATCCCGGCAAGGCCTGCGCCAAGATAAAGCCCGAATGGCGAATCCTGGGCGCTGTCATAAAACTGGCCGGACACCTCGAGGCGCCTGTCGTCATCGATCTGCAAACCGACACTACCCATGAAATCGATGCGCTTGTTGAATGCTGTGGAAGTCTGGGTAATATCGGGGGTGAGCATCGTGCCGGAGCCGTCGTAAAAGCCTCCCGTCTGGTTGCCGGCGATGGAGAAACGCGCATCCCAGTTTTCGCTGTTATAGGTCACGGCACCTGCACCGTTGCGGTCAAGGTCACGGGTACGGCCAAAGCCACTGCCAAGGCCCGCCGTCACTTCACCGCGCAAACCGTCCGGCGCATCTTTCCCCTTCTTCGTGATGATGTTGATGACACCACCTGTTGCATTGCCGCCGTAGATTGCCGTCGCGCCAGACAGAACCTCGACACGCTCGACATTGAAAGGATCGATTGAATCGAATTGGCGGCTCAGGGAGCGCGCCGAGTTCATCGAAACACCATCGATGAGAATGAGGGCCGTGCGTCCCCGCAGGTTCTGGCCATAGGCTGTGCGCGCACCTTCGCTGGCGGGGTCGAAACTTGGAACTCTCTCAGCAAGAATCTGCTGAAGCGACTTGCCTGAACGGGCTTCGGCCTCGATGGCCTGTGCATCAACGACATAAATCGTTCGCGCCGTCCGCGAGACTTGCTGGGGTATACGGTTGCCACTTACAACGATCGCCTCCAGCACCGTAGAACCATTGTCTGATTGCGCGTTCTGAGACGTATCCTGCGCCTGAACGGCGTTGTTGCCGCCCCCGATTGCGACGACGATAGCCACAAGACTAACGCCGACATTCCACTTTCCGATCATGTCGCCCCCAATGCGCAAAAAATATCTTCCAAGTCGTGCCCCGGAAAATACAAGACTGTTTTGATCATGTTTTATGCGCTATGAAACCGCCGGGCTTGGATGGGAACGAACCCGATTTGGATAGATGCGAACATCAACAGCAAAGACAGGTTTGATTTTTCATGGAAGTTGTCCGCCCCCTGAAACTTGGAACCTTCTCGCTACCTGATCCAGAAAGCAGACTGGTCTGCCGCACAATCCTTCTGGACATGTTGGGAGAAGCAACAATCACCGTTGAAGACGGTGATCTGGCGGGCGTCACCGGCCTTGTCTGGAAACACGAAAACCTTTCTCTCGCAACCGTTTACCTGCCCAAAACACCCTTGCGGCTGACAGCTCATGGGATCGGCAGGCCCGATATCGCGATGTTGCGTGCAACTGACGGAACCTTGATTGTCCATCATCGCAAGCACACTTTCGAACTGGAACCCCGTGATGTCATCATCCTTCCTACGGATATGGCATCGGAAATTATTTTGCCGGAAGGCGGGCGACTCGACTGCGCCCATCTTCCCCATGCCGCCCTCACCCTTGCACGAAAGTCGATCGACCGGATCTTGTTGCGGCCCTTTTCAGCAGAATGCCTGCCATTGCAGTTGTTGACCCACTATGCAGGATATCTTCTTCAACAGGACCATCAGGACAAAGAGCATGCCACCATGATGGTGGCGCACTTCTACTCCCTGCTTCCCGTTCTCGCCCGATATGGGAACGAGGTTGCGCCTTCGGCAGTTCCGCAAAACCGCATTGAAGCGATCAAGGCGATGGTTGAGGAAAATCTTGCCGACGGTGCGTTTTCGATAGCTGATGTGGCACGCACCGAAGGCATCACACCGCGCGCGATCCAGAAACTTTTCAGTCGGACAGGCACGACCTTTTCGCGCTACGTGCTGGAGCGGCGGCTGGTGCTCGCCAAGAGCCTGATTCTTGCCGAGAACACCGCAACTCCGATCAGCCAGATCGTCTACAGCGTCGGTTTCAACGACCTGTCATATTTCAATCGCACCTTCCGCAGTCGCTACGGAATACGCCCGACAGACCTGCGCCGCATGACGGCGCCTGACGAGGCAAAAAACCTGTGAGGAATTAAGTCGTCTCGTGACACTGCTGGAAAGCGTCACTCCGGCCGCTTGTCATCATCGCCGTAGCGACGCGCCTGAACCGCGTCCGATCCTTCCAAGGAACCAGACGGAAAGTCCCATTCCGACAAGCGAAAGAACTGTTGCCGTCGAAAACAGCGCCGAATAACCCATCCGGTCGGCAACCAGGCCGGCTGCGGATGCACCAACCATGTAGACGACCAGTTCGGCACAGGTGAGAATGGTAAAATCCGTTCCTGGCTGATCGTCCGAAGAGTTCTTCATGAAGAATGAATAGATGGCTACCAGCTCCATGTAGCGGATCAGCGTCTGGAATGCCGAGGCCGACATCGCCACCCACATGCCGGGCCAGACGCCGGACGCATTCAGCGTGAAGGCGAGGAAACACAAGCTTCTGAGGCCACCCAGCAGGATAAGCGTTGTCGTCAGGCCAACCTTGCGGATAATGGAAGCAGCGATACCCACGCCGATCAGGCCCGCCGTTGCCGCCGCTCCGCCAGAGAGGTAACCGATCCAGTCAGCCGGGACCTTGCTGTCAACCAGATAGGTGCCTTCCATCCCGCGCACGAGACCTTCGCTCGCCCGGTATGTCAGCGCAAATCCCAAGATCAGCCAGGCACTCGGACGGCGGAAGAAACCAGCAAGGCTTGCGCGCTTTTTTTCTTTGCCAACCGTGGGCGCTTCCGGCTGCATCGCCAGGGCTGCAAGAAGGGGCAGCAACGACAGCGCGGCTACCAGCAGTATCATCGTGCGCCATCCAGCGACATGAAACACCACCAGTGCCGCCGTCCCGCCAACGATTACGCCCAGCGCTACGGCACCCGCCTGCACGGCATTCCCCAGCGAGCGCGTCTTGTCGGTCAGGCATCTTACGGCGTAGCCGTCGGTTGCAATATCCTGGATTGAGGAGACGAGCGTGATCGATATGCAGATTGCAAAAAGGACCGTGGCATCACTCGGATCCACCAGCGTCATGGAAGCGATACCGGCGCTGACGAGAAGCTGGGTCGGCACAACCCAGCCGCGGCGATGGCCAAGCTTGGGTAACGGAGACCATTGATCCACCAACGGTGCGACCGCAAATTTCAGGATGAGCGGCAGCATCAGCAGCGAGAATAGGCCGATAGACGTGCGCGATGCCCCACTCTCGCGCATGATCGGCGGCAGGGCCACCAAGAGCAGATACGTCGGTATCCCCTGAGCGAGGTAAAGACCGCCCAGCACATACATCAACCGCCGTTCGAACGTCGAAGTCGAAACGGTGTCGCCAGGAATCGCGTCGTCGATTTGGGCCATTGCAAGAACCGAATTCATGAGCCCGGAACACCACAGACCCAGGTAAGGTTTTCAGCGCTTCAAACGCCGGTCTGTCCCGGAGCGTAAACAGGAATATTTTTTAATCGTCTTTATCTCACCGGCAAGCAAATGCTTGGATATGGGCGAACCCGACTAGGACAATTGCGAACAGCCGCTCGATGCGACAGAGCTGAAGCAACAAATGCAGCGGCCGGCTGCCACCCCCCTCGCAAGACTGGTTCAGGGAAATGGAGATGCCAGTTTTGTTGTTAGCGAAGAGGCCGACATATCGAAGCGGCGGTGATACGATAAAAACCGATTGCAGTCCCAGGGATCGATGATATCTCGGCGCGACCACCATTAAATGGACTTAACCGGCACTCCTCCAATGACGGACTTGGCTCTTATGCGCGCGGCCTTTCGGTAGGCCCGGGGCGTGAGTCCCATCTCCATCCGGAAATAGCGATTGAAGTTCGACAGGTTGTTGAAGCCCGCCTCGAAACAGATATCGGTGATCGATATTTCGGTCTCCGCGAGAAGGGTTCTTGCTCGCCAGACGCGGACGGATCGGCTGTAGTCAGAAAAGTTCATGCCGGTTAGGCGCCGAAAGGCACGCGAGAAGGCGGACGGCTCGAAACCAACCATCGCAGCCACTTCATGCATCTGCGCACCAGGATCCGATTGCAGGATCTGGATTGCCTGGTCGATCCGGCGGTGCCTGCGGTCCGACACCTGGTTATAGACCGCTATGAAGTGTTCGCTGGCGAGCAACCTCTTTTCGGTGGCCGCTTCGATTGCCTCCAGTATCTCTAAAAACAGCCCGAGCCCACCACGGTGTCCCACCGCGTGAAGCTCGAGAATCTTCGCTCCAATCAAGAGCGCGTCGGCGCCCAGAACCTCGATCCCCCGTTGGGCCAGAGGCTTCAGCCGGTGGAGCACTTCAAACTCAGGGCATACTGCGCGAATACCGATTAGGGCATCCGCGTCGAATTGCAGGACCATGTCTCGGCCTGGCAAAGCCGGTGCACCGGGTGTGATCCAGTTGTGCGGCAGATTTGTCCCGGTGAGCACCAGATGCCCAGGCCGAAACGGGCCGATATAGTCCCCCACATAAGCAAATCCTGAAGCGTCAGGGATGAAGTGAATCTCCCATTCGGGATGATAGTTCCAGATGCAGATCGGATTGGGATAGTCGTCCCTCCGGATCAGATAGGAAGCGCCTCCGGGTAAGACGATCTGCTCGCGCGTGGCGGTGAAAGTCTCAGAGACCGTCTGAGGAAAGTCTGATGCAATAGGCATTCAATTGCTCATGTTTCAGCGCACAAATGTCAATATAATACCAGTTCTGTGACGGAGGCAAACTAGTACGCGCCCGTCGCTTGCGTAAATGTGGGCTGGTCGATGGCAAGGGAGTTGCCATTCAGGGAGGACATCATGACACTCAACGCTCTCCGCGCCGGTTGCGCGGTTATCGCCATATTTGCAGCATCCAGCGCTTTTGCCGCCGCACAATGCACCAGCGACGTGCGTGTCCTGGCGCAGCCGCGCGACGGACTGACCCTTCTCGAAAAATATGTCGATGAGTTCGAAGAGCTCTCCGGCGCAGGCTTCGAGATCAGTTATCTCAACGAGAACGATCGCCGCGCGAAGTCGCAGGCCGACGCCTCGACGGTCGGAAGCTTCAACGTGTATTATGTTGATGAAGCCAATCTGGCGCTTTTTGCCTCGTCTGGCTGGATCGTCCCGCTTGATGGCTTTTATCCATCCGAATACGACTACAAAGATTTTGACGCCGGTATGCGCGCAGCTGCGACCTATGACGGCAAAGAGTGGTTTGCACCGGTGCAGGGTGGCGGCGACCTGATGGTCTACCGTACCGACCTCCTGGAAAAGGCAGGCATCGCGCCACCGAAGACCTGGGACGAATATTTCGCAGCCGTGCAGAAGCTGCATGATCCGGCCAACGGCGTCTACGGCACTGCGCTTCGCGGACAGCGCGGTTCAGGCGCCAACGTCTGGCGCTGGATGCCGTTCTTCAAAGCAAACGGCGGCGAGTGGTTCAAGGACGGCAAGCCGGCCTTCAATTCGGATGCCGCGGTAAAGGCGACCGAAACCTATCTCGAGCTCTTCAAATATTCGGCGCCGGGCACTCAGACCGGCTCTTGGGACGAGTCCACCGGCGCCTTCCGCTCCGGCAAGGTGGCGATCATCATCGAATCCGCACCCCTTGGCGGCATGTCCGTCGACAAGGCACAGAGCCAGGTTGCAGACAAGGTTGCGTTCTCCGTTCCGCCGTCGCCGCTGCCGGGGGCCGGTTACGCCCATGGTTTTGCAATCGCGTCCAAGGCCAACAAGACAGATGAGGAAAAGGCCTGCGCTGGTCTCTTTGTTGCCTGGGCAACATCCAAGGAACAGGAAGCCCGCCGCCTCGCCGCCGGCCAGCCGGGCGAGTTGACACGCACAAGCACCTATCAGAGCCCGGAATACGCCAAGACCTTTGGCCAGAACCTTGCCGACGCCATGGCGGCGACCGGTCAAAAGACCACCGTCACCTTCTGGCAGGATCCGCGCTGGCAGGAATTGGGCAACCAGTGGGGCATCATGCTGGAAGAGCTGATCACCGGTAGCCGCACTGACATCAAGGCGACGCTGAACGACCTAGAAGCCTTCGCAGCCAAACTCTGACGCCTCCCAAGCCGTCTGACGGGCGCGTCTGATGACGCGCCCCCTTTTGCCAATCCGAGGATCTGCCATGCGCCGAGGCCGCTCGCTGCCTTACGTCTTTCTTGGGCCCAGTTTGGGTATCCTGATCATTCTGGCGCTCGTGCCGACGATCTACGCTATCAATATATCCCTGCAGAACCGGACCCTTTCGGCACCCGATGCAGACTATGTCTGGTTAGCCAATTATCTGGCGCTGTTTTCGGATGCCCGTTTCCTGAACGCGCTCTGGGTATCTTTCAAGTGGGAGGTTATCAGCGTCTCGTTGACCATGGTGACGGGGGTTGCGCTCGGGATTGCCATGTTCGAGGCAGCGAGCGCCCGTATGCGCAACGTCCTCTGCGTGCTCTTCATCATTCCCGTTCTCCTGCCACGCGTGTGCGCCGCTTTTGTGTGGAAATTCGCCTTTCATCCGCTCTACGGCGCGCTGACCTGGCCGGTCAGGGAGCTCACCGGCATCACGCCCGACATTCTGTCGACGCCGCTCGGCGCGCTCCTTGCTGTTGCTTTCGTCGATGTCTGGCAATGGGGCTTGTTCTTTTCAGTGATCATCTTGAAGCTTCTCGAATCCCTGCCGCCTCAGCCGCTGGAAGCCGCACGCATAGATCGGGCGACCCGCTTCGAAATCCATCGTTTCGTGACCCTGCCGATGCTGAAAGCACCCTTGATCAGTCTGCTGCTGGTCAAGGCGATCGAGAGTCTTCGCTCCTTCGACCTCGTTTATGTCATGACGCGCGGCGGTCCCGGCATCTCAACCGAGACGCTTGACATGTATGCCTATTCCCAAGGCTTCATAGAAGCCGGCAAGATCTCCTATGCGTCCTCCATGGCCGTCATCATGATGGTCCTGACCATCGTCACCTTTACCTTTACCTGGAAGAGGCTGAACCGATGAAGATATCCACCTTTCTTCTCAGGCTTTTGTTGGTTCTTGCCGCTGCACTTGTCGTGCTGCCACTCCTATGGACCCTGCTAAACGCCTTCAAGACCAATGCCGATCTGCTGGTGTCAACGCCAAAGCTTATCTTCCAGCCTGTCTTCGACAATATGAGTTATGTGCTCAATCGCCGCTCGGTGGCGCGCGCACTTACCAATTCGTTGATCATCTGCTCGAGTGCGGTCGTGCTTGGCGCCGTGCTCGGTGTACCGGCGGCCTATGTGATTGCCCGGTTCAAGAACAGGATCACGGCGGAGGCGCAGTTCTTCGTTCTGTCACTGCGCTTTCTGCCGCCCGTCGCGATCGCTATTCCCATGCTGGTCATCTGGCTCGGTCTTGATCTCTATGACACCCGGCTGTCGCTGATCGTGACCTATCTCATTGTGACAGCCTCGATCACCATCTGGCTTTCCGTGCCGGCTTTCGAGCGTGTCAGCCTTCACGTTGAAGAAGCTGCCCGGGTGGATGGGCTTGGCCCATATGCGACCTTCTTCCGCATCGCCCTGCCGATTGCCCGTTTCCAGGTCTTCGGCGCCATTGCCTTCTCCTTCGTCCTTGTCTGGAACGAGTTCCTGCTTGCCATGATGCTCACGACCTCGAAGGCAAAGACCCTGCCGATCATCGCGTCCGAGATGTCACAGCTCGGCATGAATGTGCCCTGGGGAATTCTGAACGCCGCCGTCGTCCTGTTGTCGCTGCCACCGCTGATCCTGCTCGGAGTGCTTGCCGGTGGCCTCAACGCCGCATTTTCCAAGAAAACTGACCAAGGTTGACTGACCCATGAAAGCACTTGTCCTCGAACATGTCGGCGAACTTTCCCTGCGCGATATCGAAATTCCTCAAGTGTTGGGGCCGGATGACGTTCGCATTCGTATCCATACTGTTGGCGTCTGCGGCAGCGACGTGCACTATTACACCCATGGTCGCATCGGTGACTTCGTCGTGAACGCGCCCATGGTTCTCGGCCACGAGGCGGCTGGAACCGTCACCGAGACCGGCGCCAATGTCACCCATCTGAAGCCCGGCGACCGCGTCTGCATGGAACCGGGCATCCCCGATCCGAAATCGCGTGCGTCGCGGCTCGGCCTCTACAATGTTGATCCTGCGGTGACATTCTGGGCAACGCCGCCAGTGCACGGCGTCTTGTGCCCGGAGACAGTCCATCCGGCAAGTTTCACCTACAAGCTGCCTGACAATGTCTCCTTCGCCGAAGGCGCGATGGTTGAACCATTTGCCGTGGGCATGCAGGCGGCGGCGCGGGCGAAGATCACGCCCGGCGATACGGCGGTTGTTACAGGCTGCGGAACCATCGGCATCATGGTGGCACTGGCCGCCCTTGCCGGCGGCTGCTCGCGAGTGCTGATCTCGGACATTTCCGCAACAAAGCTTAAACTGGCCGAAAGTTATGGCGGCATCACTGGTATCAACCTCAAGGAGGTGGATCTCATTGAGACCGTCAACGACGCGACAGAAGGCTGGGGAGCCGATATCGTCTTTGAATGCTCCGGCGCACCGGCCGCGGTCCGTGATCTCTTCAAGGTCGTGCGCCCGGGCGGAACAGTCGTTATCGTCGGCCTGCCGCCCGAACCCGTCGCGGTAGACCTTGCGGCGGCCTGCTTCCGCGAATGCCGTATTGAAACGGTTTTCCGCTACGCCAACGTGTTTGACCGTGCACTGGCGCTGATCGCCGCAGGCAAGGTCGACCTGAAGCCATTGGTTTCCGGCACCTATGCCTTTGATCAATCGATCAAGGCCTTCGAAAGGGCGGCCGAAGGCCGGCCAGAGGACGTAAAGCTGCAGATCGTCGTGGACGGGGAGACGAAGTGATGGCCACTGTTGAGTGCCGGGGGATCAGGAAAGTCTATGGTTCGCTTGAGGTCATGCGGGATTTTGACCTGAAGATCGACAACCACGAATTCGTCGTCTTTCTCGGCCCGTCAGGCTGCGGAAAATCCACCATGCTGCGGATGATTGCCGGGCTTGAAGAGATTTCAGGCGGGGATCTGCTCATCGGCGGCGAGCGGATGAACGATCGCGATCCGGGTGACCGGGGCATCGCCATGGTGTTCCAGAACTACGCGCTTTACCCCCATATGAGTGTGCGGGACAATATCACTTTCGGTCTCGAGAGGGCGGGAATAGGCAAAGCCGCGATCGATCAGCGCCTGGCGCCTGTGGTCGACGCGCTCGGTCTTGGCGTCTATCTTGCGCGCAAGCCGACGGAACTGTCCGGCGGACAGCAGCAGCGTGTGGCCATCGCCCGCGCCATGATCAAGACCCCGGAGGTCTTCCTGTTTGACGAACCGCTTTCCAACCTTGATGCTAAGCTGCGGGGCAGCCTGCGGGTCGAGATCGCGCGCCTCCACCGCGACCTGAAAACGACAAGCATATATGTCACTCACGACCAACTCGAAGCCATGACGCTTGCCGACCGTATTGTCCTGATGAAGGACGGCCGTATTGAGCAGATGGGCACGCCCGAAGAAATTTATCAGGCGCCTCGGACAGTGTTTGCTGCCGGCTTCATCGGCACACCGAACATGAATTTCCTTCAGTTGCAGATGACGCAGGAGTGGCTGGGCGACAATCTTGTCAGGTTTACAGCTCCGGCAGGCCTCCGTTCCGGTGAGGTTACCGTTGGAATTCGGCCCGGATCATTTCGCATAAACCAGGATGCTCAAGCCTTTCGCGGCACCGTCGAGCGGAACGAGTTCCACGGTGAGACACGTCTGATCTGCCTGAAAAACGACCGCCACGAGATCAATATTTCTGTTCCTGCGGACATAAGACCCGCCATCGGCGAGGTGCTTGGTGTTGAAGTGGCATCGTCCGACCTACACGTGTTTGATCCCGGCACGGGACTGAGGTTGATTTAGACCCACTTAGGTGGGACCTTCAATCACGTCGCGCAGGGCAACTGGATGCCTACAATCCGCCTGGCTTCCGGCAGGTGGCCGGTGATCTGAGCCGCAAAACGACCTTCGATCCTGGTAGGGTCGGTTACCACGAAGAGACGGGCAACGCCAGGCATTCTCGGACGAGCAGTTCATCGGGATATTGAAAGAGCAGGATAGCGGCTGATATCAGCCGTAAACACGCAATATGCAGGCTGCTATTTATGACCGAACCGTTGCCATACCGAGCGGCCTTACCAGTGAGGTCGGCAAGCATGGCCTAAACCTCTCGGGCGGTGAAAGACGGCGAATTGCCATGGCAAGAACCTTCTTCTGGTCCTGCTCTTATTTTCCTTACTGAGGCCAGCCCAGCGTGAAACGACGGAATCGACAGCCCCTGCCGGCGACGTCACTATAACCGCGATCACCCATCGTAGAGCATTAATCACTATGAAGGATCAAGTGATCAACTGAGGCGGCAGAGAGATGAGACCGCAGCAAAAATGCGGGCGGGCATGCACGAAATGGATCGGCGGATGTACTGCCCGCTGTTGATGTATTCACGCCATCAAAAGAGCAAACGAAATATTCAGTTGAACTCTCGTGGGAGTTTCAATCCGGCGGCGCTTGAAATCATCGTCGCTGTCCGTTTCGGACACATCCTGACAACGGATCAGCATCCCGCGATTCAACGGCAGAAATGACCCCGTAATTTTAGCGATCCGGCTGGTCGCTTAAATCTTTCTCATTCGACCAATAAATGGTCAGATCCCACAATTGCATCAGACTGAAAGCGCGATTCTTGCAGGAAATCGAGATTGGCACGCTGTTTGCTTATGACTGATTTGACCGTTTTGACTGATTTGACGGTTTATTCAAAATAGAAAAGGGGAACTCGATGGGTTCAGAATTCAGTCGTCGTCGCTTCCTGCAAGGATCCGCGGGCGCAGCCGCCGTCGCTGGCTACATGCAGATCAATCCTGACTTCTTCATCTCGCCGGCCTTCGCACAGGCCGGCAAGACCATGACGTTCCTGTCGGCCGAAAACATTACCGGCAACTGGGACCCGACCGCTCATACGACACTTTCTCAGAAGAATATCGAAGGTTTCGTCATGGGCTTTCTTACCCGCACGCCGATGAAACTCGATGATCCCGGCGCGGTGGTGTACGAACTGGCCACCGACATCAAGCTGCTTGACCCGCACCGGCTACAGATCAAGCTGCGCGAAGGTATCGTCTTCCATGACGGCAAGCCGTTCAAGGCAGAAGACGTCAAGGCAACCTTCGAATACGGCTCCAGGGCAGATCGTCCGGCGCAGTGGTATCCCGGCCCGACCGAGACACTGACGATCGAAACACCGGACGATTACACCGTCATCGTCGACACATCCAAGGGCGGCTATCCGGCCCATCTCTTCATCTTTCTTGCCTCGTTCCTGCCGATCATGTCGGCCAAGGATGTCGCCGGCGGCCCCGGCGGCCCGCTCTCCCAGCGGCTCAACGGCACCGGTCCTTTCAAATTCGTCGAACAGCGCGGCAACGACACCGTGATGCAGGCCTATGACGGCTACTTCAAGGGCAAGCCGGCCATCCCTGGCATCAACTTCACCTTCACCGGCGACTCCACCACCCGTATGTTGTCGCTGATGAACGGCCAGGCTTCGATCGTTGAACGTCTGGAGCCTGAACAGGTTGACACGATCAAGGACAATCCAGCGATTTTCATCAACAAGGTCGTTTCCGTCGAGAACAAGTATCTTTGGTTCCGCTGCTCGAAACCGCCTTTCGACGATCCGCGTATCCGTCTTGCCGCCTGCCATTCGATCGATCGCGACATGATCATGGAACTGATGGGCTCGGCCGGCCATGCCTCGTCGAACTTCGTCTCGCCGGTCAAATTCGGCTATGTCGATCTGGCGAACTACCCGAAATTCGACCCCGAGAAGGCCCAGGCCCTGCTTGCCGAAGCCGGTTTCCCAAACGGCAAGGGCCTGCCGCCACTGGAATACATCACGTCCGTCGGCTTCTATCCCAAGACCAAGGAATATGGCGAGATGCTGACCGCCATGCTGCAGGAGCAGGGATTTAACGTCAGCCTGACCGTACTTGAACCTGCGGCCTGGAACGAGCAACTGTACCATCGCCCCGGCGGCGGCCCGGGCCATATGGTCGATTGCGGCTGGTCGACAGCGTCTCCGGAACCGGATCTGGTCCTGCGCACCCATTTCCATTCCACCTCGCACCGCATCTGCGGCATCGAGGACAAGGAGATCGATGCCAGCCTCGACAAGGAACGTTCGGCACCGACGCTGGAAGAGCGCAAGAAGATCCTTCAGGAAGAGACCATGCCTCTCATCACCGCCAAGATGCCGGCACTCTCGCTGTTCACATCCGTGATGATCCACGCAATGCAGAAGGACTTTGAGGGCATGTACATCTATCCCGACGGGTCGATCGACGCGGCGAAACCTGCTGCCTGACCGTGATCAGCCACACGCCGCGATCAGGCGGCGTGTGGACTTGCCCGTGACTTCTCGAGCGGAGTGACTGAATGTTTGCCGTGAACTTCCTGATGCGACGCCTCATGCAGGGCGCCATCATCATATTCCTTGTGTCCTTGCTGATCTTTACCCTCTTGCGGGTGGTGCCGGGTGACCCGGTACGCCTTATGGCGGGCGGCATGGCGCCCGAAGCACTGATCGAAAAGATCGCAACCGACATGGGCCTTCGCGATCCCATACTGGTGCAATTCGGTCGCTACATGGGTGGTGTGGTTCGTGGCGATCTTGGCCAGTCCTTCGTGCGCCCGGCAAACGGCGCCTCGACCGGTGGCGCGACATTCAACGACTCAACTCGCGGCGAACGAGCAAAGGTCTTCGACCTGATTTTCGATGCACTTCCAATGACGCTTCAACTGGCGGCCGTGACGCTGGTGATTGCACTGATCTTCTCGGCAATCATCGGCATTGCCGGCGGGCTTGCGATCGGCAGATGGCCAGACAAGCTTGCCTTCTACATCTCATCGATATTCATCTCGCTGCCGAATTTCTGGCTCGGCATCGTTCTGGCATTGCTTTTCTCGGTGAAGCTCGGATGGCTTCCTGCCATTGGCTATCAGGGTTTTGCCTACACAATCCTGCCGGCAATCGTGCTGGCGGTCGAATTGTCTCCGGTGCTGATCCGCACGCTGGTCAGTTCCGTATCCAGCCAGATGATGGAGCCTTATGTGGCAGTCGGACGCGTACGTGGCCTGAGCCGTTCGCGGATCATCACCAACCATGCCCTGCGCAACGCATCGGTGCCGCTTCTCAACCTGCTCGGTGTGCAATTCTCCAACCTGCTCGGCGGGGTCATCATCGTCGAATATATCTTCGATTATCCCGGGCTCGGCCTTCTGACCATCAATGCCGTGCTGCAGCGCGACTTTCCGTTGATCCAGGGTATCGCGATCGTCACGAGCGCCATTTTTGTACTGATCAACATTGTCGTCGATCTCGTCGCAACAACCATCGATCCGAGGCTTGAATACTGATGTCCATCACATCCGCACTCGACACCCCGATCATTTCTAAAATGGCAAGCCGCTCGATTGCGCGCCGCATATTCGATCGCGCCGCATCGACGCCCGGTTTTCGCATTGGCCTTGCAATCTTCTTGCTGCTTGCGATTGCCGCCGCACTTTATCCGGAAATCAGTGGCGTCGACCCGACCAAGATGGATGTGAAGGCCCGCCTTCTGCCGCCACTTTTCTTCGGCGACAACTGGAGCTGGGGCCACCCGCTTGGCACCGATCAGATTGGCCGCGACATGCTGGTGAGGTCGCTTGTCGGCCTGCGCTACTCCTTCCTGATAGGGATTGCATCGGTTGCAGTGACACTCATCATCGGCTGTGCCCTCGGCACGATCGCCGGTTACTTCGGCGGTCGTATCGACATGCTGATCATGCGTCTGACCGATGCGCAGCTATCTATTCCGATGATCATTCTGGCGATCGCCGTTCTTGGCGTGTCGCGCCCGACAATTCCGGCCATCGTCCTGGTGCTTGGTCTCTCAAGCTGGCCGGTCTATGCGCGCATCATGCGCAGCATTGTGATGACGGAAAGGCAGCGGGAATATGTGCGCGCTGCCAAACTTGGGGGCTCGACCGATTTCCGCATTATCGTCAGCCTGCTTCTGCCGCTGCTCCTGCCGCCGGTGATCTTCACCTCGGTGCTTGATGTAGCACGCATGATGATCTTTGAATCGACACTCGGCTTCCTCGGCCTGGGTGTCCAGCCGCCGACGCCGACCTTCGGCAATATCATTGCCGATGGCCGAAAGTATCTTCTGAACGCCTGGTGGATCGCAACCATGCCCGGCATTTTCCTCGGCCTCACTTTAACCAGCATCAATCTCATAGGCGCTTCGCTGGAACGGGCCCGCAACACCATTCACGGAGGGTCCGAGTGATGATCAAGCCGCTTCTTGAGCTGCAAAACCTCACCGTTAATGCCGGTCGCTCGGACAAGGCGAAGATTATTCTGGACAATATCTCCTTCAGCCTCGCGCCGCGAGAGATCGTCGGTGTGGTCGGGGCCAGCGGAGCCGGCAAGACGGTGCTGTCCAAGGCAGTCGTCAACTGGCTGGAACCGCCGCTTTCCGTGCGTTCCGGCAGCGTCCTCTTCGAAGGCAAGGATATTTACGGCATCTCCGAGAACGAGATGCGTACCCTGCGCCGCCGGGTTGCCTATGTCGGCGCCAATCCGATGGGTGCACTCGATCCGACGCTGCCGGTCGGCGTCCAGATCGTCGAGAAGCTGCGCGCGGTCGTTCCAGGAACCTCGCGGAAAGAGGCGGAAAAGCGCACGATCGAGCTTCTGGAGGCCGTCCGCATTCCCTCGGCCCGCAGCCGTTTCAGCGACTACCCGTCGCAGTTTTCCGGCGGCATGATGCAGCGCGCACTGATCGTTGATGCGTTGGTGACGAACCCGGCGCTGCTGATTGCAGATAACGTCACCCAGCCGCTCGACGTTACCGTCGCAGCCCAGGTCATCCGTCTGATGAAGGAACTGACCGACGGTTTCAATACCGCTGTGCTGTTCGTCTCCTCCTCCCTTCCCGTTGCCCGCGAAGCCTGCAACCGGATTTTGGTGATGGAGAAAGGTCGCATCGTCGAGGAACAGGAAACCGAAAGGCTGATCGCCGCCCCTGCATATGCCTATACGAAGGAGCTTGTCGAACAGACGCCGAAGATCTGGATCGAAAAGACCGAGATGCCGCGTCTCAACGACAAACGCGACGTTGTCTTGAGCCTGCGCGATGCCTCACAGGTCTACAGGGTAAAGAAGAAGACCGGCTTCGGTGGCTTCAACCATGTGCGTGCGGTTCGCAACGTCACCTTCGATGTCCGGCGCGGCGACAGTTTCGCGATCGTCGGTGAATCCGGTTGTGGCAAGTCGACGCTGATGCGGCTTCTGAGCAGGCTGGAACTGCCGAGCTCCGGCCAGGTTCTGTGCGGTGCCGACGATATCGCCATGCTCGGTGGCAAAGACCTTCTGACCTTCCGCAAGAAGCTGCAAATGGCACTTCAGGATCCGTTCGGTTCCCTGCCGCCACGCACATCGGTCGGAAAGATGCTGGAGGGCCCGCTTCGCACGCACGGATGGAAGGACAGTGCCAAAATTCGTGAGCGGGTTCTCAAGGTCATGGGCGAAGTCGGCCTCTCCGCCGATCTCTACGAGGAATTGCCGATCGGCCTGAGTGCCGGCCAGCGCCAGCGCATCAATGTTGCCCGTGCGCTGGTTCTGGAGCCTGAAATACTGATCATGGACGAAACGCTTTCTGCCCTGGACCAGACAGAACAGTTCAAGCTTCTCGATCTTTTCCAGAAGCTGCAGAAGGAATACGACCTCACTTACATCTTCATCTCCCACGACCTTGCGATGGTCCGCAAGGTCTGCAACCGGGTGGCGGTAATGTATCTCGGCGAGGTCTTCGAACTTGCTGATAACGAGCGGTTGTTCTTCGACCCCGGACATCCGTACACAATGGCGTTGCTCAGCGCGATGCCGACACTTGAAGAACGCCGCTACAAGGCGGAAGACTGCCTCCTGGAAGGTGAACCGCCAAGCCCGATCGATATTCCTCCAGGTTGCAGCTTCAAGTCGCGCTGTCCGCGTGCGATGGAGAGATGCGGCAGCCTGCAGCCCGCGCTTACCGCGCGTGGCAGCCAGGATTTCGCCGCCTGTCATCTCATCCAGCCATTGGCTCTCGATGACGCAACCCGTCAAATGGCTTTAGCCTGACCATGGTTGCGGCGCCACAGACGGGGCCGCGACGATCACTAGAATCCAGGGTGCATTCATGAGTTTCACCGAACATCGCCTCAAGCTTATCCTCGACATGCTGAAGCAAACCCAGCGCGTCAATGTGAGGGAGCTTGCCGATTATCTGCAGGTCAGCCAGGAGTCGATCCGGCGCGACCTCAAGGAACTTGAGATGCGCGGTTATGCCCGCCGCGTCTATGGCGGCGCGGTCCTTGACCAGCAGGAAAGCGATCAGCCGTTTACCGACCGACTGCGTGTCAGCTCACGCGAGAAAGCCAAGATCGGCGAGGCCGCAGCGTCGCTGGTCGAGGACGGCATGAAGGTGTTCATCGATACCGGCACCACAACGATTGCCTGCCTGAAACATATCGAGACGCGCAAGGACCTGACCGTTGTCAGCAATTCGCTGGCGGTCGCAGCCCACTTCTTCAATCTGCCGCAGGCAAGTGTGCGCGTTCTTGGCGGTCGCATGCGCCCAGATTATCAGGCGACATACGGCCATGAGACCGTGGCCGCGCTGAAGGAGCATTTCTTCGATCTTGCGATCATCGCCATCAGCGCCATTCACGCCGAACGCGGGTTCATGGATTTCGGCGAGGACGAGGCGATCCTGCGCCGCGTCGCCAAGGCCCAGGCAAAACGTTCGATCATTGTTGCCGACAGTTCCAAGTTTGGTCGCCTCGGCTCCATCCACACATTCGGCCTCAGCGAAATCGACGCGGTGGTGACCAGCGGCGTCATCGCGCGGGAATTTTCAGATCAATTCAATCAATCCAAAGTGGAAATCATACATGCCTGACGTCTCCTCCTCCCCTGTCCCGATCAATGCCGAGCGGCTCCAGATGCTGATGGAGACCCTCTCCACTTTTGGCGGCGGCCCCGATGGCTCGATGACCCGCCTGACGCTTTCCAGGGAAGACGGAATGGCGCGCGACTGGCTGGGGCACTGGTTTGCCGAAAACGGCTTCGAGCAGGCCGTGGACTCGATCGGCAACCAGTTCGGCAAGATGACCTTGGCGGGCGCAAATGCGCCCGTCATCATGGTCGGTTCCCATATCGACAGCCAGCCGAACGGCGGTCGGTTCGACGGGGCGCTTGGCGTCATCGCCGCCTGCGAGGCGGTTTTGTCGGTCAGCGAACGTCTCAAGGCGGAAGGCAGGTTGTCCGCCTGCAACTTCCAGATCGTCAACTGGACCAATGAGGAAGGCGCCCGTTTCCAGCCGAGCCTGCTCGGCAGCAGCGTGTTTACCGGCGCCATTGACCTGGAATGGGCGCTGGAACGGGCCGACGGTGATGGCATTACGGTGCGCCAGTCGCTGGACGAGATCGGTTATGCTGGCAAGGAAAAGGTGGAAATTCCCGACGCATTGATCGAGCTGCATATAGAAGGTGACACGACGCTCAGCCGCGCCGGGGAGCGGTTCGGTATCTTCACGCGGTTCTGGGGCGCGACAAAATATCGCCTCGCCTTCCATGGACGCCAGGCACATACCGGCGCAACCCCGATGGCGGATCGCAAGGATGCGCTGCTTGCTGCTGCCTATCTGATCGCCGATCTCAAGCAGATATCGACGGAGCACGGGCTGGACCTGCATACGTCGGTTGGCCGCCTGGAAGTCTTCCCCAATTCACCCAATGTCGTGCCGGCCGAAGCCGTGCTGTTCATCGAGCTGCGCTCGGGATCGCCAGACGTCCTGACGGAGGCGGAACGCAAGATGAAGATCAAGATCGAGGAAGCGGCGATGAAAGCCGGCGTCACCTCGGAGGTCCGCTCCATCGACCGCCGCAAGGCGGGAAGGTTCGCGCCGGGCCTGGTGACGCTTGCGCAAAGTGCTGCGGCGCATCTCGGCCAAAGCGCCCGTCACCTCGATACGATCGGCGGCCATGATGCCGTTGCCGTCTCCGATGTCTGCCCGGCGGTGGTGCTGGCGGTTCAGAGCCGTGACGGCGTTATCCACCACCCGACCGAGTATACCTCGCCTGAAGATCAGGCCCTTGGCACGCAGATAGTGGCGGACATGCTGTACAAGATCGCCTGCGAAGGTTTGAAAGTTGTCGAACTCAGCGAGGCTGCCGAATGAAGAGATCGGGCTCTCCTCAATCACCGATGGAAGCCCGCGCGGAGAAGGCGCTTTCAGTCTTTTCCGCAGCGATTGGCGACACCCCTTCCTATGCGCCGGCGACGGCAGCTGTCGCATCGCCGTCCTATCATGCCGTCGAATCCTGTGGTTTCGTGGTCGCGCCGACAGACGGGGAGGCACGTTATTTCCTGCGTCTCGGTGCCGATGAGGTAACCGATCTCGTAGATGCCGAGACCGCAATTGCTGCGGCACACCGTTTTCACAGCCTTGGTCTTTCGCCAGAGCCGATTGGTTACGATGCCGGGACGGCCAGCATGCTGTTTGCCCGACTTGGCGACGGCTGGCGAGCGGCAAGGATCGACGATCTGATGCAGCCGAAAACTGTTGCCCGCCTGATCGAGATGCAGACGACGATCGCAGGGGGTGTTTCCACCGGCCGAACATGGTCAGTCTTCGACGGCATCGATCAGCTGTGGGCGATCGTGAGTGCCGATGCCACCAGCCTGCCCGGCGATGTCGAATGGATGCTCTCCTGGATGACGCCGATCCGCGAGGCAGTTTCAGCGGCCGGCGTGGACCTGAAACCGGCCCATGGTGATCCGCAGGCTTCGAATGTCATGCTGGGCCCAGACGGGAAAATGCAGCTCGTGGACTTCGACATGGCCGCCGACATCGACCCCTACTACCAGCTCGGCGTTCAGATGAACGAACTCTACCAGTTCGAAAGCCAGATGAGGCCCTTGCTGGAAATGCACGATGGAGGTTTCAGCGAAAGAAACTTCAACCGCTGCCGTGTCTATGCGGCGGCAGACGACCTCTACTGGGCGTTGCGCAGCCTCGTACTGGAGCTTCGTTCGCCGCCGCGGGGTGTCGAATTCCTGAAATATGCCGGCTGGCGGTTCCTGCGTTGCCGAATGCTGCTCGGCCAGCCGGATTTCGAGGCCAGGCTGAGAGCGCTCTAGGCATACGAGAACGACAACGGGCTAGAAACAATAACGGGAACAAGCCTATGAATGAACTGGGAATGGCACGATCCGATGCCGAACGGGCAGTTGAGGCTGCAATCATCCAGGTACCACCTTGGGAGGGACGGCGGCTGCGCTACAGTCCGGTTTCCGGCGGAATCAGCAACACCAATTTCCGCATCGAGGTCGAAGGTGAAGAGCGTGGCTATTTTCTAAAGATTCCCGGCCGCGGCACCGAGATGTTCATCGATCGCAAGGCCGCCGCTGCCGCCAGCAAGCAGGCGGAAGTGATCGGAATCGGCCCGAAGACATTCGACTATCTCGATCACCTCGACATCGAAATCGCCGAGTTCATCGACGGTCGCCGCGCCTCGACACATAGGGATTTTGCAGACCCGGCGATCCGCAACGAAGCGGTGCGCGTCTACCGGCAGTTTCACGATGCCCCTGCCCTGCCGCTGACAAAAACCGTCTTCGACATGATCGAGGAACATTTCGACCAAGTGCGCCAGCTTGACGGCCACTGGCCGCTCGACCACGACTGGCTCTTGCGCAACTACAGACAGGCGCGCGCCGCGCTTGAGGCATCCGGGCTCGATCTGGTTCCCTGTTTCAACGACCCGATGCCGGGCAATTTCCTGATCGGTGACGACAAGTCGATCAAGCTGATCGATTTCGAATATGCGTCGAACAATGAGAGGCTCTACGATCTCGCGATCTGGAGTGGCGAGATGTTCTATTCCGAGGCGACCGACTGCGAGATAATCGAGGAGTATTTCGGTCGTTACGACAAGGCGCATCACGCTCGCTTCATCGTCCACAAGGCACTCGCCGACATCAAGTGGAGCACCTGGGCGATGGTACAAAACCGGATATCGACCCTCGATTTCGACTTTTACAAGTACGGAATCTGGAAGCATATGCGCGCCCGCTCGATCATCCACGATCCCCGTTGGCCCCTGTTTCTGAAAGCCCTTTGATGCCCGTCACCGATATCAGCCCGCAAGAAGCTGCGACCTATATCACCTTCGCCGCGGAACTTGCCGACGCCGCGCGTCCGCTGGCGCTCTCCTATTTCCGGACCCCGCTCGACGTGATCTCAAAACTCGACGATAGCCCGGTGACAATCGCCGACCGGGCGATCGAAAAACATCTCCGCGAGATGATCGAGGCGCGCTTTCCCGATCACGGCATCCATGGTGAGGAGTTCGGCGTAAAGGAAGGTAACGCCTTTACATGGGTGCTGGACCCGATCGACGGCACCAAGAGCTTCATCACCGGTTTCCCGCTGTTTGGTACGCTTGTCTCACTGACATTTCAGGAACAGCCATTCTGTGGTCTGATCGATATTCCAGCCACCGGCGAACGCTGGCAGGGCCGGCCGGGGGAGACACTCTTTGCTGGCAAGCCGGCCCACGCCAGCGGCTGCGAGAACCTTTCCAGCGCCCGTCTTTATACGACTTCGCCGGATATGTTTGTGGACATCGAAGCTGAAAGCTTCGAGCGTCTCTCCCGCAAAGCCCGGCTGCGGCGTTTCGGTGGAGACTGCTACATCTATGGTCTGATCGCTTCCGGCCATTGCGACATCGCTCTCGAGACGGGACTTCAACCTTACGACTACATGGCTCTCGTGCCCGTTGTGACGGGTGCCGGCGGATGCATTACGGACTGGCGGGGCAATGCGCTTTCGATCCATTCCGACGGACGGGTTCTGGCGTCGGCCACCCCGAGACTTCATGACGAAGCCCTGGCCCTCCTCAACCGGTGACGTGAACAAATGCCCTATACGACGACAATCGAGCAGACTGTCTTCCGCTTTGATGATCTGAAAATGCTGCTGGCGAAAGCAACCCCGGAGCGCTCCGGCGACCAGCTGGCCGGCATTGCGGCGCAAGGCCCGGTCGAGCGCTTGGCAGCCCAGATGGCGCTGGCCGATCTCCCCTTGAAAGCATTTCTCGGCGAGGAGCTCATTTCGTCGGAGGATGACGAGGTTTCCCGACTGATCACGCAACGGCACGATCCGGCAGCCTTTTCCGCAGTTTCCTCGCTTACTGTCGGTGAATTGCGCGAATGGCTGCTCAAGCCCGAGACGTCGCATGAGCGGCTGGAGGCGGTGACCTTTGGACTGACGCCGGAAATGGTCGCGGCCGTGTCGAAGATCATGCGCCTGCAGGACATGATAGCTGTTTCTGCCAAGCGACGTGTCGTGACGCGATTCCGAAACACGATCGGGCTCGCCGGGCGGCTTTCCACCCGCAACCAGCCCAACCACCCGACCGATGACAGCCGCGGTATCATCGCGTCTGCCATCGACGGGCTGCTGATGGGGTCGGGAGATGCCGTGATTGGCGTCAATCCCGCGACCGATGCGACGGATGACTATATCCGCATTGTTTCCTTGCTCGACGAATTGCGGGAAAAGCTTGCGATCCCGACACAGACCTGTTGCCTTGGCCATGTAACGACGGCGATCCAGGCAATCGAACGGGGTGCGCCGGTCGATCTCGTCTTCCAGTCGGTGGCGGGATCGGAAAAGGCCAATCGCGGCTTCGGCATAGATCTGGCGCTTCTGAAGGAGGCACATGAGGCGGGGCGGTCGCTTGGTCGTGGCATGCCGGGCGCAAACGTCATGTATTTCGAGACTGGGCAGGGCGCGGCGCTTTCGGCCGATGCGCATTTCGGCGTCGACCAGCAGACGATGGAGGCACGTGCCTATGCGGTGGCGCGCGAGTTCGATCCGCTGCTCGTCAACACGGTCGTCGGTTTCATCGGGCCGGAATACTTGTTCAACGGCAAGCAGATCATCCGTGCAGGCATCGAGGATCATTTCTGCGGCAAGCTCCTTGGCCTGCCGATGGGCGTCGACGTCTGCTACACCAACCATGCCGATGCTGATCAGGAAGACATGGATACGCTGTTGACGCTCCTCTGCGCAGCCAATGTCAATTTCGTCATCACCGTTCCCGGCGCCGACGATATCATGCTGAACTACCAGTCGTAATCGCATCACGATGCCGTCTATTGCCGCGAGACGCTGAAGCGGCCACCCGCACCAGAGTTCGAGAAATGGCTTTTCGAAATCGGCCTGACCGATCCAGATGGCGCGCTGGTCGGCGAGCCTGCCGCGCTTTCCCATTATGTCCGCAACAGCGCATTGATCGGAGCCTGACATGGAAAAGGTGCGAGAACCCACTGCTGCCGGAAAAAACCTCACTATCAAGGATATGACCGATGCGCGTGTTTCGCTCGGCCGTCATGGCGCGGGTCTTCCGACACGCGCTCAACTTGCCTTCCTTCTGGACCACGCGCGGGCACGCGAAGCGGTCTGGACGAGCGTCGACCGGCCCTCGCTGGCAGACAGGCTCGATCGTCTCGGCCTTCCGGCTGTCAATGTCGATAGCATGGCAAGTGACCGCAGCACCTATGTGCGGCGGCCGGATCTTGGCCGGCGGCTTGCGGCGGAATCTGAAAAACGGCTGAAACATGAGAGAACGATCAATGGCTATGATGTCGCAATTATCGTCGCGGACGGCCTGTCGTCCCACGCAATCGATCTCAATGCCGTGCCGTTGATCGAGGCGCTTGTTCCGAAGCTCGCTATCCTGAACCTGACCGCTGCACCAATTGTGCTGGCGAGCCAGGCGCGCGTCGCGCTCGGCGATCCTGCCGGTGAGGCATTAGGTGCAAAACTGACGATCGTGCTTGTCGGCGAACGTCCGGGACTTTCAGCTGCCGACAGCCTCGGTGCTTATATCACTTACGGTCCCAAGTCGGGAAACCTGGATTCCAGCCGAAATTGTGTCTCCAATATCAGGGATGGTGGTCTGCCGGTCTGCGAAGCTGCCGAGATCATTGCGACGCTGACCAGGGATATGATGAGGACCCGCGTCAGTGGCGTGGCGCTCAAGGCTGCCATGGTGGAGTTTCTCGAAAGACATGACAATTCGCTTCCAGCTAAAGACCTACTGACAATTTGAAGTCTTCGCGGTGCGAAGCCTTCGGGACGTGGCCCATCTGCTTTGGAAGGCTTGCGGCCTGTCGTCGAAAGCGCAGTCGGCTGCGTCGTGTTGAGTGCGGAGAGGCGGATGACGGGACGTAGACATCGCTCGCTGGAGCAAAAAAGGTGTGTGTGTATTCTCGATGCTCAGGCGAACACGCGGAAGAATTTTGATCCCATGATTTTACATTTGCGAATGTTTTCGGCTCTCCTCTATGTTGCAACCGGACAAGGAAACTGACATCATCGTTTTGCAGGCTTCAACGGGCCGCTGATATTCCATGAGCAGGGTAGCTCTCGACCGGAAACGGGCGGGAGCTTTTTTATTTTTTGGTGGGCGATGATGCATTCAGAAAGCTGGCGGGTCGGTGTGCTGTTCTCCGAGACGGGTGTGACCGGAGCCGTCGAAAAAACCCAGAGGTTCGCGACCTTGCTGGCGATCGACGAAATCAATGCGGCTGGCGGCGTCCTCGGCCGGATGATCGAGCCTGTCGCCTATGACCCTAAATCGACGCCCAATCTCTATAAGGAACTTGCGGTCAAGCTTTGCGACGAGGATCGGGTCCGTGTCGTTTTCGGTTGCCATATGTCTAGCACCCGCAAAGCCGTACTGCCCGTCATCGAAGCTCGAGAGGCCCTGCTATTCTATCCGACACTGTATGAGGGGTTTGAATACTCTCGGCACTGTATCTACACCGGGGCCGCACCCAACCAAAACTCCGTGCAGTTGGTCGACTTCCTCACCAAGCATTATGGAAAGCGGGTTCTCCTTGTTGGTTCGAACTACGTCTACCCTTACGAATCCAACCGGACGATCAGCGATCTCTTTCTTCAGCTGGGCGGTCAGGTGCTGGACGAAATATATGTTCCTCTCAACCTAAAGCCCGAAGATGTCGCCAAAATCATCCGGCATATTCGCGCGGCAAGGCCGGATGTCATCTATTCGACGATCGTCGGCGACGGCATCATTCCCTTCTACACGGCGTTCAAAGAGGCGGGTTTTGATTCAGCGACGATGCCAATCGCCAGTCAGTCGACAAGCGAGGCCGACGTGATCCGGATGCGGCCGGAAGTGGCCGAGGGGCATATCACCGCGGCCCCGTTTTTCGCCTCCCTGGATACGCCTCGCGCGCGTGCCTTCGTCTTGGCTTACCAACAGCGATACGGCCAGCAGATGCTGCCGACCGCGCCGGCCGAAGCGGCCTATTTCCAGGTCTATCTCTATGCGGGAGCTTTGCAGCGGGCCGGTGGCGACGGGCTGGAGCAGCTTCTTCCAGCCCTTTACGAGGTCGAGTACGACGCTCCGCAGGGCGCCGTGAAGATAGACCGGCTGACGAACCACACCCATCTGTGGCCAAGGGTTGCAAAAGTAAATGCGCAAGGCAGCTATGACATCGTCCATGACCCGTCGCTGCGCGTGGCGCCAGATCCGTTCATGCGAGAATATCGCCCGGACCTAACGCAGCCGTTCCCACATCGTGTTCAGGTCTGAGAAGGAGCGACGATGTCTTTCGCCCTTCTAAGAGATTTGCGGGACCTCAAGGTTCTGGTGATTCATCCCCGGACATCCGAAGGAGAGTTTCTAGTCGATCACCTGCGCCGTATCGGTTGTACGGTCAGTTGCCTCTGGCCGGTCCCTGCCGAGTTGCCACACGGCACGGATGTCGTCTTTCTTGCCATGGAAGACGAGGCGCGACCGGAAATCGAACGCCTGCTGAAGTGCCTGCCCAATCCCGCTCCGACCATGCTCGCCATCGTCGGTTACGAAAATCCCTCCACATTGCAGATCGTTCTTGAAAGCGGCGCGCTTGCCATTGTCGAGAGACCGATCAAACCGTTCGGCCTGCTGACAAATCTCGCCATAGCGCGCAGTCTCTGGCTTGAGCGCCAAAGGCTCGTCAAGGAAGCCCGTAAATATAAGCGCAAGGTCTTGGGAGACCAGAAGCTCGCCCGGGCAAAAGCCATTCTAATGGCCAATCGCGGCACGAGCGAGAATGAGGCGTATCGTGAAATGCGCGAGCAAGCGATGGCTCGGCGCGTCCCAATCGATGAAATCGCCAATTCGATTATCAACGCCGAACAGCTCTTGCGCCCTTCCCAAAAACATGATTAGTTTTTGATGTGTTCCAGATGAACACCTCCGGCACATCCCTTCGTTTCGCGAAGCCATGTGCCGCTGTTGCACGCGGCGCGGCCGTGATGCGATGATGGCAAGGGTGCCCGCAGGCTGTGAAAAGCCTCGCGGGTTTTTTGTTATCTGCTGACAGTGAAGTCGGCCTTCCAGTATTTTTTCGGCATGAAAGCCTCGCCGTAGAGCCGGGCAGTGCCGTCGCGTGCGCCAATCAAAAAAAGGGGAACCAAGATGGTGTTCAACAGACGTGACTTTCTGAAAACCGCAGCCACCGCTTCCGCCGCACTCGCCTTGCCGGCGCTGGGCGGCCGGGCCTTTGCAGCCGATGCTATCAAGGTCGGTGCGCTCTACTCCCAGACGGGCGGGCTTTCTGTCGCCGAGAAGCTTCTCGCCAACGGTGTCATGATGGCCGTGGCCGAAATCAACGCAGCCGGCGGCGTTCTTGGCCGCCAGGTGGAAGTCGTCGTCGAAGACGGCGCTTCCGATCCGAAGACCTTCAGCGAAAAAGCATCGAAACTGATCCTCAAGGACAAGATTTCCACCATCTTCGGCTGCCACACCTCTGCCAGCCGCAAGGCCGTGCTGCCGATCTTCGAACGGCGCGGCGCGATGCTGTTCTACCAGACGCACTATGAGGGCTTTGAGTGCTCGCGCAACGTCGTCTATTCCGGCGCTGTTCCAAACCAGCAGCTCTCCAACTACATTCCCTGGATTGTCGAGAAACTGGGCAAGAAGAAGTTCTTCATCGTTGGCTCCAACTATGTCTATCCGCGCGAGATGGCCAAGGTTTCCAAGAAACTGATCGAGGCGGCGGGCGCAGAATGGGTGGCGGACGAATATCTGGAACTTGGACACTCCGAATGGGCTGTCATGGTCAGCAAGATCAAGGAATCGGGCGCCGACGTGGTTCTTTCCAACGTGGTTGGCGACTCGATCATCGCCTTCTACCGCGAGTTCAAGAACCAGGGCCTCTCGCAGGAGGTTATCCCGATCTGCGCGACAGTGACCTCCGAAATCGAGATCGCCGCCATGGGCGCCGAATATGCGGCGGGCAGCTACACATCATTTCCATATTTTATGTCGATCGAAACGCCGGCCAACAAGAGCTTCATCGAACGCTTCAGGACCTTCGTCAACGATCCGAAGGCAGTGACATACCATTCGCTCGAGGCCGCCTATTTCCAGGTATTCCTGTGGAAGCAGGCAGTGGAGAAATCCGGCGATCTGTCCGCCGATGCTATCCGGGCCGGCATTCGTGGCCAGACCTATGACGCGCCCGGCGGCAAGGTGACCACCGACCCCGACAACCTGCATTGCTGGCTGACGCCGCGTATCGGCCAATGGCAGCCGGATGGACAAAGCAAGGTCGTCAACGCCTACCCGGCACCGATCAAGCCGCTGCCCTATTCGGCCTATGGCGAGACGGAAAGCAATCTTTTCTGCACCAGCAACGGTCTCGACGCAGCAAAGCTAAAGGGCTGACCCCTCTTTCCGCGTCCTCCCGCCAGCCATGCCTGGCGGGACCATGTCTCGGCAAGGCGGATCTGCGTTTTTTCCTCTGCTCGGTGCCAACCCGATTTCGGGACAGGCAAGGAGCAGGACAAAGTCTGGTCCGCCCTTCTCACGAACGGTGGCGTTATGCTCGACATTCTCTTTATCGGCCTCAGTCTCGGCTCAATCCTTCTTCTGGTGGCACTCGGTCTTGCCATCACCTACGGCGCCATGGGCGTCATCAACATGGCCCACGGCGAAATGGTCATGATCGGTGCCTACGTCGCCGTCCTCTCGGGCATCTGGCTGAAAACAGGCCTTCTGTTCGCAATTCCCCTGGCTTTTGTCGTGACCGCCCTGCTCGGCCTGGTGATCGAGCGGGTGGTGGTGCGCAGGCTTTACGGCCGCCTGCTCGACACGCTTCTTGCCACCTGGGGCATTGCCATCCTTTTGCAGCAGGCCGTAAGGCTCGAATTCGGCCTCAGCTTTTTCGGCATTCATATCGAGGGCCTGGGAGCCGGACTGCAAAACGTCGCCGTGCCTTCGTATCTGCAGGGCACCTTCAGGTTCGCCGGCGCCGACATCAACGCGTATCGCACCTTCATCATCGCGGTGACGGCCGCGTTGACGCTGGCGACATGGTTCATTCTCTACCGGACGACAGCGGGCATGCAGGTGCGCGCCATCATCCGTAATCCAAAAATGGCTGCCGCTTGCGGCATCGATGTGAAACGCATCAATGCCCTGACTTTCGCCTTCGGTTCCGGCCTTGCGGGCGTCGCCGGCGTAATGATGTCCGGCTTCAAGACGGTTTTCCCCGACATGGGCACGACGATGGTCGTTGACGGTTTCATGGTCGTGGTAACGGGCGGGGTCGGCAGCCTTTTCGGCACGGCCCTGTCGTCAGGGCTTCTGGGCGAAATCAATGCGCTGGTGGCGATTGGAACGAACGACATTCTGGCGCGCGCCGTCGTCTTCGGGGTCGTCATCCTCGTCATTCTCGTCAAGCCCAGCGGGCTATTCTCGTTCAAGGGGCGCTAACATGAGCATCGAACGAAAATTCCAGATCGCCGCCTATGTGCTTTTCATCGCGGTGATTTTTGCAGCGCCGGTTTTCGGTGACGAATTCTGGCTGAACCGCATTTCGAAATATCTGGTCTACGGCATGCTCGGCGTCGCCATTGCGCTCACATGGGGATATGCCGGCATTCTCAATCTCGGCCAGGGGCTGTTTTTTGGCCTGGGCGCCTACATGCTCGCCATGTCGCTGAAACTGTCGAGCCTGACCAGTCTGCAACAGGGCTCCGACAGGCCGGTTCCGGATTTCATGCTGTGGAATGCCGAGCCCGGCGCGCCGACGGAACTTTGCTGTATCAACAAGGGCTCCTTCCTCTGGCTTCCGTTTCAGAGCCAGTCCGTGGGTCTCGTGCTTGGCATCGTGCTTCCCGTCGTGATCGCCGGGGCACTCGGCATGCTGGTTTTCCGCAAGCGCATTTCCGGTGTCTTTGTCTCGATCATCACCCTGGCGCTTGTTCTGCTTGTGCGTCTCGTCATGGTCGATGCGCAACCGGTGACGAACGGCTTCAACGGCCTGACCGATCTTGGCTGGCTGACGATCGGCGGCATCGAATTCGACCCCTACAGCCGGGCAACCTATTATCTGTGCGCCGCATGCCTCTCCCTGACGCTCATCGGCGCGCGTCTCATCGTGGAGACCCGTGCAGGTATGATCCTACAGGCGATCCGCGACGATCAGCTTCGCGCCCGCTATCTTGGCTTCGACGTCTCGCTTTACCAGGTGTTCTTCTTTGTCATTTCTGCAGGCATCGCCGGCGTTGCCGGCATGCTCTATGTGGTCGTTGCGGAGTTCGCCTCGCCGACCTTCATGGACCTGTCTTTCTCGGTGACGATGGTCGTCTGGGCTGCCGTCGGCGGCCGTTCCTCCCTGCTCGGCGCCTGCATCGGCGCGATCCTGATCAACATGATCGAGGCCGAGGTCAGCGAGACCGAAGCGCTGGTCGAGGCCTGGAAAGCGATCATCGGCCTCATCTTCGTCCTTGTCGTCCTGTTCATGCCGCGGGGCCTTGGCGGCGTCGCGCACGATGTGCTGCGGCAGTTTATCCGCCGTGTCAGACCAGGCCCGGCATCCTCATCGTTACAGCAACAGAGCGAGGCATTGTAATATGAGTGCAATCGCGTTGACCATCGACGGTCTCAGCGTCGATTTTGGCGGATTCAGAGCCGTCAACAATGTCAGCATTACCGTTCGCGATGGCGAGTTGCGTGTGTTGCTCGGCGCAAATGGCGCCGGAAAGACAACTTTGATGGACCTGGTCAGCGGCAAAACCCGCAGCACAAAAGGCAGGGTCTTCGTCTACGACACAGACATCACCAACTGGCCGGAACACAAGATCGCCCGCGCCGGGATCGGTCGAAAATTCCAGATCCCCAGCATTTTTCGCGATCTCACCGTGCGGCAGAATCTGGAGGTCGCCAATTGCCGCAATCCATCGGTGTTTGCCAATCTCCGGTTTGGATTTTCGCGCGCCGAAGCCAAACGCGTCGATGAGGTACTCGCCCTCACCGGCCTCGAAGCGGAGGAGAATGTGACTGCGGCTTATCTCAGTCATGGCCAGACGCAATGGCTGGAACTGGGCATGCTCATCATCCAGGATCCCAAGGTTGTTCTGCTGGACGAGCCGACGGCGGGCATGACCCAGGCCGAAACCCGCAAGACGGCCCAGATCATCAAAAATCTCAAAGGCCGCCACACCATCCTTGTCGTCGAGCACGACATGGGGTTCGTCCGTGAAATCGCCGAACGCATCACCGTTCTGCATCTGGGAGAGGTTCTCGCCGAAGGAAGCGTCGAGGATATCGAGAGCAATCCGAAGGTCCGCGAGGCCTATCTCGGTTCGAAAGGAATATCCTGATGCTGACATTGAAAAACGTACACAGCTATTACGGCCGCAGCCATATCCTGCACGGCGTCACGCTTGATATCCCGGCGGGAAAGGTAACCAGCATTCTTGGCCGCAACGGTACCGGCAAGACGACCCTGTTGAAAACCCTGATGGCGCTGACCGACCGTATGACGGGCGAGATGCACCTGCAGGGGAAAGACATAGGCTCATCTTCGACGCATATGAGGGCACGGGCCGGGATCGCCTATGTCCCCCAGGGCCGGGAGATCATTCCCGATTTCACCATCCGCGAGAACATCCTGATGGGCGCCTTTGCGCGCACCGATCGCAAACGCGAAATTCCGGCACTGGTGCCGGAGCTTTTTCCATACCTGATGGCCAACCTCGATCGGCCCGGCGGTGTGCTTTCGGGCGGCCAGCAACAGCAGCTCGCCATCGCCCGCGCACTGGCCGCGGATCCGAAGGTACTGCTTCTCGATGAACCCAATGAAGGCATCCAGCCCTCGATCGTCGAGGAGATTGAAAAGATCATCATCCGGCTCAATCGCGAGATCGGCATGACGATCATCCTCGTCGAGCAGAACGTTGCATTTGCGCGGCATGCCTCTCACCACTTCGCCATGCTGGAGAAGGGAGGTGTGGTCGCGGCCGGCGCCATCGACGCGCTCTCCGACGCGCTGGTTCATAGGCATATGGCTGTTTGAAAAGACGCATCCTTTCATAAGACAATGGGAACAATCATGACACCGACACAGAGCTACACCGCCGCCGCTATCCAGTTCGAACCGACCATGTTCGAAAAGGCGCGCAATATCAGCCGGCTGAGCGCCCTTTGCGAGGAAGCGGCGCAGGCCGGCGCCCGCCTGATCGTCACCCCCGAAATGGGGACGACAGGCTATTGCTGGTTCGACAGGGCCGAGGTGAGGCCCTTCGTCGAGGCGATCCCCGGACCGACCACCGATGTTTTCCAGGCGATTGCCCGCAAACACCGCTGCTATATCGTCGTCGGCATGCCGGAAGTCGATCCGGCGAGCGATCTCTATTACAATACGGCAGTTCTGATCGGTCCGGATGGCATCGTTGGTCGGCACCGCAAGTCGCATCCCTATATCGCCGAGCCAAAATGGGCCGCAAATGGCGACATCGTGCACGAGGTCTTCGAAACGGAGATCGGACGTATTTCAATGCTGGTGTGCATGGATCTGCACTTCTTCGAGACGGCGCGGCTGGAGGCTCTGGCCGGTGCCGACATCATATGCCACATCTCCAACTGGCTGCAGGAGCGCGCGCCCGCTCCCTACTGGATCAACCGCGCCTTCGAAAATGCCTGCTATGTCATCGAAAGTAATCGGTGGGGTCTGGAAAGAACCGTGCAGTTTTCCGGGGGAAGTTGCCTGATCGAGCCCGACGGAACGGTTGCCGCATCCATCGACACAGGCGACGGAATTGCCTATGGCAAGGTCGATCTTGCCCGTGCCCGTCGCCGCGAGGTCTTAAGCGAACCGGTCTTCAAGACGCGCCGGCCCGAGCTCTACATGAACATGATGACCAACAGTTTCACCTGGAACCCTGGCGATTATTTCCGCCTCTATGGCTATCAGCCAATCCCGCGCGGACGCAGATCGCGTGCAGCCGTTGCCCAGTTCGCGCCAACCTCGGTCATTGCAGACAATATTGCCCACATAAAAAGGCTCGCAAACGAGGCTAAGGCGACAACGGCGCCGGACATTCTGGTGTTCCCGGAACTGTCGCTGACCGGACTTGAGGCCCCGCAAACGCGGGCGGAGCCGCTGTCTGGTCCCACCGTATCCGCCTTCGTTCGTCTGGCCATGAAGCTCGGCTTTTATCTCGTCGCCGGATTTGCCGAAGCGGACGAAGACAGGATCTATAACAGCGTGGTGCTTGCAGGGCCCGAGGGGCTGGTGGGCAGCTATCGCAAGACGCATCTGGGCGTCGCCGACAGTTGGGCAACGGCCGGCGACGAATGGAAAATCTACGACCTTGCCATTGGCCGGGTGGGCCTGGCGATTGGCCACGACGCGCTTTATCCGGAAGCCATCCGTTCGCTTTCACTCATGGGATGCGATCTTGTTGCCTGCCCTTCGGCGATCGCCGGCACCTTCACCGGCAGCCATGGCGGTACGAAAATCCCGCACAACTATCCGATCCCAAAGGGCGCCGATCCCTACCACTGGCATGCGCTTCGCGTTCGCGGCGGCGAGAACAACGTCTATTTCGCCTTCGCCAATGTGCTGGACCAGGAAAAGGGTTATCTGGGCAAGAGTGCGGTATTCGGGCCGGATTCCTTTGCTTTTCCACGTCAGGAATCGGCGATCCTGGATGAGGAGGGGATTGCCGCTGCGGCTGTCGATACCACCAATCTCGACACGCCATATCCGACGAACATCGTCCGGCGAAAAGACCTGGTCGTCATGCGTCAGCCGCATCACTATCAGCCTCTCGTCAAATGGCATCAGTAGAAGGCGGCACAATGTCGAAGTCTTTGAGGTCATATCGGCTCATGTGAACCCCGAACCAGGAATCGGCGCGATGTGAAACCATAAAAGTGTCAAGCCGCAGACGACGATATGGCATTGGAGCAAGCCCAATGCTATCGTTCGTGCAATATAAAACGGGGCAAGACGATCATGGATTTGGTAATTCCCAGCGCAACAAATCTCAGCCTGTTCGTCAGCGCTACACTGGTGCTGCTTCTCGTGCCGGGACCGGCAGTTCTCTACATCTTCGCGCGCTCGGTCGAGCAGGGTCGCTCTGCTGGGCTCGTTTCAATCCTTGGCATCCATACGGCCACGCTTGTGCATGTCGCCGCTGCCGCTGTAGGGTTGTCGGCGCTCCTGGCATCATCCGCGCTCGCCTTCAGCGTCGTAAAGTATGCCGGCGCGGCCTATCTGATCTGGCTTGGCCTCAAAAAGCTTTTTGGCCCCTCGGATATTCCCGGCGTCGAGGGCAATTTACCCACACGGAGCCGCATGCGCCTCTTTTGTGAGGGCTTTATCGTTAATCTCCTCAATCCGAAGACCGCACTATTCTTTCTGGCTTTCTTGCCGCAGTTCGTTGAGGTCAACCGTGGCCATTTGGCTATGCAGATCGCTTTTCTCGGGCTTCTTTACACAGCGATTGGTGTTCTGACGGACAGCTCTTACGCACTTGCCGCCGGCACGGCCGGCAAGTGGCTGAAGCGCAGTCCCGCGTACCTAAAGGCTGAACGCTGGGTCAGTGGTTTCGTGTATATCGGTCTTGGTTTGACGGCCGCTTTTGCTGGCAATCAAAAGAAATAGACCATCCTGTTGTACCTTGGGAGTCGCCCTGAACGGCTAGCCTCTTAGAGCCAACGGGGCGTCCCTTGTGTTCGATTTTTGTCGGCGTCGCTTTCAAATGAGATTTCGTAGCGAGCCGCTATTGGCTGTGGCTCCAGATCGGCGCCACAGCCGTGAGCGATGTTTACTAAATCGACGGTTTTCAACCGTTCATTAGCTTGCTCGTTCCGCTCGAAACCCAGAAGTTGCGCCAATAACGTTTCCAGGTTGACCAACAGGGCAAAGATGCGGTTGCAGCAATTGATATAACTCAAAAAACCTACGGAGACCGTTGGCCTCCGTAAGCCATCTTGTCAGTTGTCGCCCGTGCACGATGCCGGTCAGGCTCCGTATGGCACCCAAATGTTCTTCACCTGGATCGCCCTGCGCAGATAATCACGACCCTGCGCTTCGGTGCGATTTAACCAATCGGGGTGACGGCCATTATTGACCCAGGTGGCCTTCAGGTTGCCCGCAGAAGCCCGCTCGACCATCGCGCTTCCCTCGGTCGAGCCGAAATACCAGACAGCCGCAACGTCGTCATGCTCGGCCAGTGTCTTTGCAAGCAGATCGCTTTCGCCGGTCACAATGTTGATGACCCCGCCGGGCATATCCGACGTGTCCAGCACCTGGTAGAAATCACCGGCAATCAATGGATGGCGAGACGACGGGACCACCACAACGCGATTGCCCATGGCGATTGCAGGCAGCACCAGCGACACCAGCGACAGGAGGGGTGCCTCATCGGGGCAAACGATCCCGACGATGCCCCACGGCTCGTTCATGGCAAGCGTGACGTGACGTGACTTGGTGGAGTGCACGGCGCCATCGAACTTGTCTGCCTGGGCGGCATAATAGGAAATACGGCGCAGAGATGCGTCGACTTCGTCCTTCGCCTTCTTTTCGCTGACACCGGTGCTATCGATGATGCGGGCGACAAATTCGTCACGCCGTGCATCGAGGTTCTCTGCAAGATAATAGAGCACTTGAGCACGGTTATGGGCGGTTGCGGAACCCCAGCTGCTTGCCTTGGACGCTGCTTCCACAGCATTGCGGATGTCCTTGCGGCTGCCTATTCCGGCCATGCCAATCACGGTGTTGCCCTTGCCGGTCACCGAATAACTGTAGCCACCGTCGGGGCGGGCTTGCTTGCCGCCGATATAGTTCTTCATGGTTCGATCAAGGCCATCGACCGCCATCTTGCTGTCAGCGTTCGGCAATGCAGATGGCGTGAAGGCTTCAGCGGGCTTTGTCACCGGCAGGCTCTTTTCCCAGTCTGCCGCCAGATATTCGTAAAGCCCCTCGCGCGCACCTTCGCGACCGAAGCCACTTTCGTGGTAGCCGCCAAAACCTGCACCGGCATCGAGCATGTTGGTGCAGTTGATCCAGACCACGCCTGCCTTGACGCGGGCGGCTAGATCAAGCGCGACATTGATGTTTTCCGACCAGATGGAGGCGGCGAGGCCGTAACGGGTGTTGTTGGCCAGCGAAACAGCTTCATCCGGCGTGCGGAAGGTGGTCGCCGCGGCGATCGGGCCAAAGATTTCCACCTGGCAAACCGTCGATGCCTGATCGACTTCGGTGAAGAAGCCGGGAGCGACGTAATTGCCGGTGGTCGGCAACGGGTTGGAACTCTGCCAGAGTTCACCGCCCTCTTCCACGCCCTTGCGTACCAGATCCGTGATGCGTTTCACCTGCGTGGCCGAAACAATCGCGCCGACATCGGTCGACTTGTCGAGCGGATCGCCGACCCGCAGGGTTTCCAACCGCTTTTTCAGCCGTGCATAAAATTTATCGGCAATACCTTCCTGCACCAGCAGGCGGGAACCGGCGCAGCAGACTTCGCCCTGATTGAACCAGATCGCGTCAACAACACCTTCAACCGCCGCATCGAGATCTGCATCCTCGAAAACGATGAATGGTGACTTGCCGCCCAGTTCCAGCGACAGCTTTTTGCCCGAACCAGCAATCTGCTCGCGAATAACGCGACCAACCTTGGTCGAGCCGGTGAAGGCAACCTTATCGACGCCGTCATGGCCGCAGATTGCAGCGCCTGTCGAGCCATCGCCCTGCACGATGTTGACGACACCGGCGGGAAGGCCGACCTCGTGGCAGATTTCCGCAAAGGCGACAGCGGTCAGCGGTGTCAGGTCTGCAGGCTTAAGTACCACGGTATTGCCGGCAGCAAGCGCCGGCGCAATTTTCCAGGCCAACATCAGCAGAGGGAAATTCCACGGGATCACCTGACCGCAAACACCGACCGGCGAGAAACCACGGAACTCGTCTTCCACCATTTCGGCCCATCCGGCGTGATGGTAAAAATGGCGGGCGACGAGTGGAATGTCGATATCGCGGGTTTCGCGAACCGGCTTGCCGTTATCCATCGTCTCCAGAACGGACAGGAAGCGCTCGCGCTTCTGTACATGTCGAGCAATGGCATAGAGGTAACGAGCGCGCTCGTGACCCGACAGCTTCGACCATTTTGCGAAGGCCGTGCGGGCGGCCTTGACCGCCTGATCGACGTCTTCCTCATTGCCGCGAATGATTTCCGCCAGCTTATCCCCGTTTGCGGGGTTTGACACGGAAATGGTCTCGCGGCCCTCCGGAGAAACGAACCGGCCGTTGATATAATGTCCAAACGAGCGTCCATGCGCGTCGAGCCACTGTTTCACATCACCATTGGCTTCGGGGGAAGGTCCATATTCCATGGTTTCCAAAATGTCCTTGATGGGTCGCATTTTTTCAGTCCTTATGCGGCAGCGTGATGGTGAGCGCTGGAATAGCGACCGGTTACGAAATGTTCGAGCTGGCGCTCGATATCGCCAAGCATCGAGCTGGCGCCGATGCGGAACAGGTCCGGTTCCAACCAGCGATCGCCCAGCTCCTCCTTCATCAGCGTCAGCCATGACAACGCGTCCTTCGCTGTCTTCAACCCGCCTGCAGGCTTGAAGCCGACCATCTGGCCAGTCAGTTCGCCGTAGTCGCGCAGCGCACGCACCATGGTCAGACTGACCGGCAGAGTGGCGTTGACTTCTTCTTTGCCGGTCGAGGTCTTGATGAAGTCCGACCCCGCCTGCATCGCCACCATCGAGGCGCGATAGACATTGGTCAGCGTATTGAGATCACCCGTCGCCAGGATAGCCTTCATATGGGCGTCGCCACAGGCTTCACGCATCGCGGCGATCTCATCATAAAGTGCTGGCCAGTTCTGCGTCAGAACGAACTCGCGAGTAATGACGATATCGATTTCCTTAGCGCCCTGCTCGACGGCATAGCGGATTTCTGCCAGCCGCTGCGGTAGCGGAGTGAGGCCGGAGGGAAAGCCTGTCGCCACCGATGCGACCGGAATAGTCGTGCCTTCCAGTGCCTTGACGGCATGGGGCACCATGGTCGGATAGACGCAGACGGCACCGGTTGTGATGCCGGCGTCCGCAAGGCCGAGTGCCTCAAGAATGTCGTCCCGAACCGGGCGTCGCGCTTTCGCACACAAGCGGCGCACACGACCGGGCGTGTCGTCGCCGGACAGCGTTGTCAGATCGATGCAGGTAATCGCCTTGATCTGCCAGGCAACCTGATATTCCTTCTTGACCGAGCGCCGGGTGGTGATTGTCGCTGCACGCCGTTCGGAGGCACTGCGATTGACCGATACATCTTCAAACCATTCCGGTTTGAGAGCCGTGCCGTTGTTTCTGGGGAATGCTTCGCTCATTTTTTGTCCATTCTTGGGGTCAGGCTGCGGCATGGTCACGTTCGCGGCAGAATGCCTCGAACTCTTCGATGCTGGCATAAGCCTTCTGTGTTCCGGGACGGGTGATGGAATGCGCCGCATAGAGAGATGCCTTCTTCAGTGAGGACACGACCTCTCCCGTTTCGGCATAAAAGCGGGCAAAGGAGCCAATAAAGGCGTCGCCAGCGCCGGTGGTGTCTTTCGGCGTTACCTTGACGGGCTCGATATTGACGATCTCATCTGACGTAATCATGCGCGCGCCACGTCCGCCCAGCGTCACGATGACGGTACGGATACCGCGTGCGATCAGGGAACGGGCGGCAGTGATGATTGCTTCGTCGGTCTCGGTCGGCAAGCCGGACAGTAATGCCAGCTCGCTCTCGTTCGGAACGAGGAACGTTACCTGGCGAATACGCTCCGGATCGAGATTGGCAGCGGCGGGCGCAGGATTGAGGATCGTCTCGATACCGTTTTGGGCCGCAAGTTCGATGGTGTGATAGACTGTCTCAACCGGCACTTCCATCTGCATGAGGATCAGACCGCACTGTTTCAGATCGGCGGCCGCCTTGTCGACCTCTGCCGGCAGAAGATCGGCGTTGGCGCCCTTGACTATGAGGATCGAATTCTCGCCCGACTGCTCGACGAAAATCGGCGCGACGCCACTGGACTTGCCGGCAACCTTCACCACGTGACGCGTATCCACGCCGAAGCTCTCGAGATTGCGAATGGTATTGTCGCCGAAGACATCGTCACCGACCCGGGTGACCATCATGACGTCAGCGCCAAGACGCGCCGCAGCCACCGCCTGATTGGCGCCCTTGCCGCCGCAACCCATTTCGAAGGCGGGAGCCTCAAGCGTCTCGCCCGGTCCGGGCATGCGGTTCACATAGGTTATAAGGTCGACCATGTTGGAGCCTACGACCCCGATTTTCTTGCTCATGCCGAAATTCCCTGGATATCCTGTTTCAAAGGGCGCTGATCCTGGCGCCGAACTGATCGGCGGCAGCGCAATCGAGATAGCCGAGCCGTACCGGAAACGCCCTGCGTTCGCCCGGTGAAAGGCTCTGCACGTTGTTCTTGGCCTTCTCCGCTAGATAGCCCTCCGGCTCGCAGGTCGACGGCAGGGCAAATGCGGCAACTTGCGAATCCCCATTCACCAGGATCCAGCGCACCGTCTTCGGGAAGGCGGCAAGCGGATAGGAGATGGCAAAGCCATCGCCCTCACGCCGCTGCATCATCAGATGCGTAAGCCCCTCGCCGTCCGTCGGCAGGCCGTTAATGTAAAACACCTGTTCGGGGTCGTAACGTTGCGGCTCGTTAAACACTTCCATGGCTGAAGGCTGCTTTGCCAGCGTCTCCAGCAGGGAAAGATAATCGGGGTTTGGCGTCACGTGGCCGGGCACGGCCGTGCGCACCTTCACCTGCTCCGGCGTATACGGCACGGGCTGAACGATGCGCGCACCTTCGGCATAGGCGAAGTTCACATGGCACATATACATGAGGTCCATGGACGCTGATGACAGGTTCTGGATATCCATGACCATGTCAAAAAGCGTGTCTTCAGCATGCAAAGTCACGCTGGGGCGGGCAAGATAATTGGCGCCGAAGCCCATGACATATTCAACTTCGCCTGTTACCCGAACATAGGCGCCGCGCGCGTCGTGACCGATGACAAAACCGGCCTTGTCCATGGCGGCACAGGGCATTTCACCATGCAGGGGGTGATTGTCCTGCGGCGACGGGCAACCATTGCGCAACATGCCACTGTGGAATGCAAAACACCCATAGGTCTCGACGATTGAACCTGCCGGTCGTGGCATGGCAAAGCGGCTTCCCATGGTCAGGTCGACGCCGTTGAACTCGACGCTCCAGATCATCTGACCCATGAAGGGCAAGATGACGATCCGGCCGTGGCGATTGTCTAACTGCAGCGCCTCGATGCCGGTAGGATACCGGAAGGCTGTAATCTGCAGCCCGCCCGTTGCCGCCAGAAGATGCGGGACGTCTGTAAAGTCCTGCCTGCGGAGATGAAATTCCGTCGCCTGCATGGGGTCACCTGCCGGGGTTGCGCCACGCATTGATGGCGATGACGAGAATGAGGAATGCCCCCCAGATGAAGTCGATAAGGTGGTTGGAGAACCGCATCATCTGGAAGCCGGAGGAAAGCAGCATGAGGGCGATCAGCGCGATGGCGATGCCAAGAACCCGCCCCTTCCCGCCTGCGGGATTGGTGCCGCCGAGTACCGCGATCAGCACCGCCTGCAACAGATAGGACGCACCGTAGTCGGATTTCGCTGCGTTGGTTCGGCCGGACAGAATGATCCCCGCCAGTGACGCCAGAACGCCGGTCAGCATGTAGGAATACAGCATCATGCGATCTTTGCGGATGCCGGCAAACACTGCTGCCCGCGGATTGGTCCCGATCAGCATCAGGTTGATGCCAAGCGTCGAGCGCGTCAGCAGGATAGCCACGATAATGCACACGGCGACGAACAGCAGGAACGGAGTCGCGATGCCGAAGATTTTACCGTTACCGATCCAGTTCCATGCATCGGGAAAACCGACGATTGCCGGCCCGCCGGTCATCACCAGTGCCAGTCCCATCAAGACCTGGCCTGTGCCAAGCGTGGCAAGGATTGGCGTAATGCGCAGTTTCGCGACCAACAGCCCGTTGACCAAACCGGCCAGCAAGCCGACTGCCATGGCCAGCAGGATGCCAAGACCGGTGTAGAACACCATGCCCGACGTAGAGGACTGCCCTGCCTGAACCATGGTGGAATGGAAATAGACGCCGGCGATGATACCCGCCAGATTGGCAATCCCCACCACGGAAAGATCGATGCCGCCGGTCAGCATGGCAATCATCATGGCGATGGAGAGGATCCCCAGTTCGGGCATGATATAGCTGATGGACTCGAAGTTGTAATAATTCAGGAACTTGCCGGGGTTCATCCAGGTCATCAGCGCGAAGACGATGACGGTGATCACAAGGAGCTGAAGGATGTTGTTGTCGTTGCCGAGAAGCCGGCGCATGTCGAACGAATTTCTCATGATGCGCTCTCCCGTTACGCTATGCTTTTGCGATCGCGCCATGCGGTGATGGCGGTGGCGACGATGATGATCAGGCCGACAACGACGCGCTGCCAGGTGGTGTCCACCTTCATGATGATCAGTGAGTTTTTGACCATCACCAGCATGAACACGCCCATCAAGGTGCCGAGAACCGTGCCGCGTCCGCCAAAGATCGATGCCCCGCCCAGAACCACGGCCGCTATCACGTCGAGTTCGAGACCGACAAAGTCACGCGGGTTGGCAAGCCAGATCATCGATGAGTGCAGCAGCCCTGAGAAACCTGCCAGCGCACCGGCAACGCAATAGACAAAGAAGATTGTCGCGCCCGTATTGAAGCCAACGCGCTTGGCCGCTTCGGGCGAGCCGCCATAGGCATAAACACTGCGCCCGATCATGGTGTAGGTGAGGACGAGATGGATAACCAATGCCAGACCCATATAGACCACAAACATCGCGGTCAGGCCGAAAGTCGATCCCGTTGCCGACGTCAGCGAGATGACGTCGGTTTTGCCGAACCCGATCAGTTCCTTTGGCATCTTGTTGATGTTGACGATGCTGGTGCCGACGAGGCCGAGAACCAGACCGCGCACGATCGAGCCGGTTCCAAGCGTCACGATCAGCGGGATCATCCTAAAACGGTGGATAATGAAACCGTTGAACGCACCAAGAGCCAGCCCAATCAGCGTTGCCGCAACGAAGGGAACGAGCACGCCGTCATAACCGAGATAGACCATGGCGCGCACAGTCAGATACATCGCTGCAATGGCAAAGGCCGTGAACGAAACATCGATACCGCCGGAAATCATCACCAGCAGGACGCCGAGCGCCATAATACCGATCACGACATTGGAACGCAGCAGCCCGAAAATGTTGTCCAGCGACCAGAATGCCGGGTTGATAGTACCAATAATGACCATGGCCGCCAGCAAGACGCCGGCGATAATAAATTCTGTGCTTCTGAAGAATTTCATGTTTTGCGGCCCCTCAATTCAGCGTCTTGAGCCGGTCATTAACGGCGTCTTCGGTCATGCCTTCTCCGGACAATTCATCAACGAAACGGCCGCGGTGCATAACCACCACGCGATTGCAGTTCTGCACCAGTTCCGGGACATCGTCGGAAATCATCAGCACGGACAGGCCTTCCTTTTCGGCCAGTTTGCGGATGATGTTATGAATCTGTGCTTTGGAACCAACATCGACACCGACGGTCGGGCCGTTCAGGATCAGCACTTTGGCGCCCGTCAGCAGCCAGCGGGCCAGAACCACGCGCTGTGCGTTGCCGCCGGACAGATGGTTGACCGGCGTGTGCGGTCCCGGCGCCACGATCTGCATGGCCGAGAACATATCGCGGGTCGTTTCGTCGGCCTTTTTACGATTGATGAAAAGACCGCGAACAAATTTCTCAATCGACGTGACAATGATATTGCGCTCGATCGATTGTGTCAGGAATAGCCCCTCGGTCAGGCGGTCCTCCGGCACATAGGCGACACCGCAGGCAATACCTTCCTGAACGGTCCTCGGGTGAACCTCGCGGCCTGCAAGGCGCACTGAACCTGTAAAGTCAGGGCGCATGCCAAACAGCGCCAGTGCAAGTTCGGTGCGACCCGAACCGATCAAGCCCGAAATACCGACGATTTCGCCCGGCCGAAGCGTCAGGTCGGCATTTTCCACCGAACCCGGAACCGAGAGATTGCGCACTTCCAGCACCGGCATGACGGCGCCCTCCCGAGGAGCCCACTGGTAGCTGTGGGCGGTCAGTTCCTGCCCCGTCATCGCGCGTGTGATTGCCGGCTCGTCGAATTCGGCAATCGGTCCTTCGGCAACCTTCTTGCCGTTGCGGAAAACAGTCAGGCGCTCGCTGATTTCGAGCATCTCGCGCATCTTGTGGCTGACAAAGAGAACGGCAATGCCCTGCGCCTGAATATCGCGCACGATCTTGAACAGGGCATCGACCTCGTGACGCGTTAGCGCGGTCGTCGGCTCATCCATGATGATCAGGCGCGCATCGGCCATGAGAGCGCGGGCGATCGCCACGATCTGCTTGCCCGACGTGGGCAGGCTTTCGACATCCGCATCAAGATCGATGCTCACGCCGAGGCGGTCCAACGCCTTTTGAGCCAGCTGACGAACCTGTCGCCAGTCGACCGTCTTGCGGCCTTCCATCAGGAAGGTATTGATCGCCAGGTTTTCGGCGACCGTCAGGTTACCGAACAGGGAAAAATCCTGGTAGATCACCTGAATACCGTGGTGAACGGATTTTACCGGATCGAGTTTGCCAACAGGCTTCCCGTCGATCAGAATCTCGCCGTCCTCGGGCGTGTAAACCCCAGACATGATTTTGATAACGGTGGATTTACCGGAACCGTTTTCACCGGCAAGGCAATGGATTTCTCCCGGGCGAATGCTCAGCGACACGTCGTCGAGCGCCTTCACGCCGCCAAACCGCTTGCCGATATGGCGCAGCTCGATCAGATTTTCAGTCATAATGGCCTCGTGCAAGGCTGGAAAACACGGGGTGTAAGGAGAGAGGGCTGCCCCTCCCCCCGTGGTGCGGATCAGAAGTCGTACTTGTCCATGTTTTCTTTGGTCACGCCGACCCAACCTGCGCCATAGAGCAGATGTGGCTTGGAGGCGTCAGGAACCAGCAGGCTTTCGTAACCGGGCAGGCCCATATTCAGGCCGGCCTTGATCTGCTCGTTCTTCTTCTCGAGAACCGCGACAGCCAACATGTTCATGGCATAACCGGCAACGGCCGGATCCCAGAACTGAATGTACTGGATGTTATCGTTCTTGATGTATTCGCCGGCAACGGAAACAAGGCCCGTGCCCGAGAAGAAGACCTTGCCCGACAGACCGCCTTCGGCGATCAGGCGACCCGCGCCTGCCGATGTCGGCATCGGCGCGCCGAGAATACCGGTGATATCAGGATAGGCGGTCATCGCTTCCTTGAGTTTGGTATAGTCGGTATTGGCGTCGTCATAGGTTTCCAGCCGCTCGGTCGCCTGCGACATTTCCGGGAAGTTGGCCTTCTGGTACTCGACGGCGCCATCGATCCATTCCATCTGCGACTTGGACGTCAGACTGCCAACGGTGGCGACATATTTGCCCTTGCCGCCCATGGATTTGCCGAGCTCCTTCATCAGGTTCGCGCCATAGGCCTTGTTGTCGAAGGCTTCGATGTCGAAATCGACGTTCTGGATATTGGAAGCCTCATGGCTGATGACGACAATGCCGCGATCGCGGGCTTTCTTGAGCACCGGTTCCACCGCTTCCACCGAGAACGGCACGATGGCGATGGCGTCAACGCCCTGCGCGATGAGATTTTCAACAATCTGTACCTGGGCGGCGGCATCGGCCTGACTTGGGCCAACCATCCAGACATCGTTTCCGGTATCGCCCTTGAACTGCTCGACGCCATCGCGCATGCGGTCAAACCACGCGATGCCATCCACCTTCACGACGGTCGCAATGGTGTATTTCTTGCCACTCGCCGTGGTGATCAATTCCTTGTTGACCTTCGATGTATCGACGGCGCTCTGCGCAAAGACAGCCGACGCCGAAAGCGTGGCAGCAAGCGCGATGGTTGCGAAAATCTTGTTCACGGATAACTCCTCCCTTTGAAACTGCACTGTGCCGGACCTATTCCAGTCGCAGCACCCGACAATGGTCGATCCCTAACGCCGGTATCCGCTCCTCACGCGTCCGACGCCTCCTCATTCTCCCGGAAAAGGCTTCCCACGCCCCGGTAGATGGACCACGATGTGACCCAGAAACCTGTTGTCTTCCTCTCCCGATAATGCGAACTATTATGATACAATCCGATCATTATGTTTCGATCGTTTCATGTTTGTTGTTCTTCTGTCAAGCGTAGAGAGGGGCGATTGCAAGGAAACTAACACCGAAATATGAAGCGCAGGGACAAACCGAAAGCGGAGATAAGGTGAGCAGAATAAGTGCACACAATGCCAGGTTGGACGCGCTGGCTGGGCTGGTTCAGGAAACGGGTGTCCTGAGGCTGCGGGACGCAGCGTCCCGGCTTGGCGTATCCGAAATTACCATTCGCCGCGACATTGCCGCCGACGGTCAGCGGCTTAGCTGTCTTGGCGGCTACATCATTCCGGTTCAGGATGGCGCCATCAGCAGCGACTATGTGCTCGAGCAGGAGAAGGACAGCCATGCAACTGCCAAGGCGCGCGCCTGCACGCAGGCGGCAGCTCTAATCGAACCTTATGACACTGTATTCATCGATTGCGGAACGACGATGCCGCATCTGGCGCGGCAAATTCCGGCAAACGCCCATGTCACGGTCATCTGCTATTCCCTCAATGTTGCAGAGGAGCTGGCGAGCAGAACCGATGTCCGCCTGATCATGCTCGGGGGGGTCTATCATCCGGAAGCGGCTTCGTTTTCGGGTGATGAGGGTATCGAGGTGCTGAAGCGCATCAATATCAACAAGGCATTTTTGTCTGCCGGTGGCGTGGACGAACAGCATGGCGTCACCTGCTCCCATTTTCATGAAGTGCCGATCAAGCAGATGGTTATGCAACGCTCGGTTCAAAAGCATCTGGTGGTGGACAGCAGCAAATTCAGAAAGGTGCGAGCCGCGCGCTACGCTGCCATAAGCGACTTCAACTCAGTTATTGCAGATCAGCCTTCACCCTGGATTTGAGACAAACCGACAACGAGGGCTCCCAAATAAGCCTCGGGAGAGAGAACTCAGCAATATCTTTCGCCCCAAGAGGGCGAACATCACCGCAGTCCGGCTAGAAAGCCGGCAGAACGCCCCTGCTGCTACACCATTCCTGCGTATCTTGATGGAAGATTTCAGCAATACGAAGGGAGAGGAAAGATCGGCTGATATTCATCAGACTTGTCTTTCATGCCTCGTAGCAAGTTGGCCGAGTGAACAAGTGCCATCAATTAGCTGTTTGACTTGAACGCGCTCAAACACCATCTGTGCGACATGCCGAAGCATGAAAAACATCACATCGAACTGATCAGAACATGGACCCTGCCGGCTACCGTGACATTGGGGTCGGCCGTTCGCGCCAAAGGCGTCCTTCAAGAAATACAGGCAAAGCTGCCCGCTCACGCAAAAAAGTTGATCTCGCTCGAAGGAGTTGATCTCACACTGGCGATGACGGCCAGTGAGAAGACCGCCTTCAATGCAGCAGCGACCATCGTCACAAAAGTGGTGACGGAGGCAGCTGCACTGCCGGTAATCCCGCGCGAAATCGAGGACATCCTGACTATCAAGACGAGCGAGCGGCATCGTTGGCTTGCCGACGGTCGCCTGCCGAGCGCGGGGACGCGAACGGTCAGACTGAACGGCCGTGCCCGTCAGATCACGTTCCATGTCTTTGACCCCAAGGTGGTCGAAGACCTTCTCGACCGTGGCGTTGTCGACGAATGGCGGGTGGAGGATGCAGAGGCGAAAGCCGAAAAGAGGCAGCGCGCGGCATATCAGGCGAAGCTGACGCGGTCGCTCAAGAAGAAGGTTGCGAAGCGGCCAACGACGTCTTCCGATGATCCGGCCTCGAAGCTCGGCGGCTGGGAGGAGTTCGACGTGGACGGACTGCTTCGTTAAGCAGTTATGCCAGCACTCTTGGTATCACGCGCGATCACAGCACTTGGCCTAACATTTCATCGACAGGGTCAATGTTGCAGCGGTGATCTTTGCCGTGAAAGAACATTCGTCGGCAGGTTCAACGCCGGAGCATTTTAAGTTCATCGGTTTAGAAACAGGAATGTTGGGTTATACGCCGGCCTACGCTGTAAACTATGCCGCTCTGCGGATCGGCATTGAAAACCACGTATCTGCGCTGTGGGCAGACCAGGTCAAAGGAGGTTTTATGGCACTCAAGGATATCGGTCTTGCGTTGGACGTTGTCTTTGGCCACGACTGTGCGGTTTCGATCAAGGCTTTGGTTGCATCGGAAGCCGTTTCGCGTCGCCATCGCTCTTGCGGCTTCCAGGCTGACACCTACCGCATCCAGCTTGCTCACGTCGCGATCATGCACAAAATCAGGTACCTTGGTTAGTCCGCATCCGCTGATACTCAAGCACGCAGCCACTATCACTGAAAAACGGAACATTTTCTCTCACTTTTTGTGCTTGCCTGATGGCTTGCTCCGATACGCATTGGCACAAGCCTCAAGGCAGCGGCTCGGCGAACACTCTTGGCCGTTCTTCCACAATTACCGCAATCGACACAAGGCGGTCGGAAGCGTTGTGACGGCCTCACCGCAAACTCGAAGCCCGAAAGCTGACAATTATTTCCGGTAGACCGTGAGTACCCCATAAGGCTGATCACTGCAGGTGTTGCGCGCACTCAAAGGAGCGGCCAAGAACGCGTGCCAGATATCCTAACAAACGGCAAGCAGGACTTTCTCCACCACGCTGAACGGGGGACATGGTGGTCGTAGAACTTCATTCATGTTTGAAGTCCTCCCAACTGTGCTCGCAAGGCTGCGTTTTCGGTTTCTAATTGCAGCAGTTTTTCACGAAGAGGAGCGACTGCCTGCTCGACCTGCTGTTGGGTGTAGCGCGGAGTAATATGCTGGGGACAGTTCCAGTCGTACGCTTCAAGCCGAAGCCTGAAAATCCCCTCCGCACGGCCTTTATATGTGGGGTCGGATACCAGATCGTTGAGCGTCGGGTCGGCATCAAGTGTCAGCCGATCTACATGGACATAGATTTTGAGCCTCGCCCTTCGCGCGTAATCCATCAGAAAAAGACAGGCCCTGTCGTTGGCAGCCAGATTGCCGGTGCTGATGTACTGTCGGTTGCCGCGATAATCGGCAAAGGCCAGAGTTCGTTGATCAACGACTTTGAGAAAACCGGCATTGCCTCCACGATGTTGAACGTAGGGCCATCCCGTTTCCGAGACCGATGCCATATAGAAGCTGTCACGTGCGGCGATGAAAGCGATCTCGTCTTCTGTGAGGGTATCGGAGGGACGGCTATCATTACCCAACCAGATCTGGTCCACGCCCATGGCAGACTGAGCGGCTCTGACGCTTGGCGTCACGGCGACTTCAAGGAAATGATATGGCATGTCTCAATCCCCTGTTAACGCAGGCTCGCACCGCTGTCTCCCGGTGTCAGCCTGAGTTGTCTTATAGCAAGCCCGATTTTTTTGCGATGCTATATCCTTCAGATCTGGCGTAGACGTTAGTCCTGCCAGCCCTAGCCTGCAACTTGCCAACGCATCTCGCCGCGATCAGCGACGATCCGACCAAGGCCCGAGAGAGACGATCAACATAAAGCTCGGCATCGGGGTAGTTGTTTCTTACCACCAGGGACCAGTCCACCCATATGGTTCTGGATCGTTCATGGCTAAAGCACCCGGTCTCCAGGCCAGGCTGGGAAGCCTTCACGCCATCTCAGGCTGCGCGGATCCCATTAGCGGCGCGGAAGACTTCGAATGCGGGTGGGAAGCGTTAAGTCGCCGAGCCACAATGTCATGGTTGAGCCACAGAACTGGACCGGAGGGTTCGGAAGATTCACCGAAGATCAGCTGCCCTGTTGCCGTCACAACGAGACTGCTCAACAGATCGCTGATCATCACCTTGCTATCCCGATGCATCTGGGTGATTTCGTTGGACGTGCCGATGGTGAGATCAGCCTGCGCCTGGCTGTTTGCCATGGGCCATGCCGAAAAGTCATAGAACGGACGCATGACATCGCTGGCCTGCATGGCGGCGATCTTGCCGAAGACGTCTTCCATCGTTAGGCCATCTACCAGCAGCTGCTGGCAGGCCTGCCACTGGTCATCTGCCCATTGGCCGCCGTTTTCTTTCTTCAACGCAAGCAGCAGCGGTATCAGGGGCAGCTCGATACCGGTGAACACGTCGGACGAATTGGTCCGGATTTCGGGGCAATTATAAACTGTTGCCTTGATCCCTTTAGCCCAGGCTTCCTCTGCAATGCCTTCGAGCCGCATCTTCGCGTAACCCTGGGTGTAGTTGGTGTAGGTCTGCCAACGATAACTTCCGTCGATGAGGACCGCCGATCCGTGATAACCATAGGCCGTATATCGCACTTGACCGCCTGAAGCTTCAACGCGCTCGCGGATCGCCGCACTGAAATCGATGAGATGGCGAAAGGTGTTTGCGGAGACGTCGTCAAAATTCTGCAGGATGAGTTTTCCCATGTCACTGTCGAGCAGGGTCTGCGAGGACATGTGGCGGGTTCCGGTTCCCTTGTAGATCCGATTAGCGATAACCAGGAACACCTTCGCCTTCGGGATGCCGCCTGCCATTGTGTGGGCGAAGAAAACATTGCGGCCATCGGCGATCATACCGTCGAGAACGGTCATGACTTTCGAAAGCGATTCCGTAAAACGCGCATTGGCAATGTCGCGGCATTGCCTGACATAGTCCCAGTCGAGCTTGTCGTGCTCCCAGCTCTCAAGCGTCATTTTTGCCAGGAGATCGGTGGGAGTCGGCCCGTCTGCGGGCGCATCGCGATCGAAACCCGCCATAAGAGGTATGTTGATGATCCTGCCGCCCAGCTGGGCCTCCGCCGAAGACAGTTCATCGGCGTCGAGCGGCCGCAGCGTGTTGTTCTCGTCACGCCGCCCGACGGTGATCCCCACAATCTCCATTCCAGCCCGTCTCGCTTCGTCGAGCAAGCCGGTGGCGTATCCGCGGCCGAACAGTTCGCCGAAGAGTACGAAAACGTCGCCTTTACGGAAGACCGTGTTTTCAGAAAGGCGATTCAATGCAACCGGATTTTCCATGCTGTCAACTCTTTAAAGTTTGTCATCGAACACTGGCTCGTGCAAGTTTTGCAAAGACATGACCGCATTGGCACGGAATGGGAACTCATTTTCGGTGACCGTTCATTTCAAAACGTGAAGTCGGTCTCTGTTCGCCCTACAATACAGGGGACGCCGAGGCTGGAGGATCGGCGCGCCGATACCAAAAAAGAGCTCGCTGGAAACATCGCGCCTCTCCAGTGGCGCACCACGCCGAATCTTGTCGCGTCGAAGACTGTTCAGACTGCCTTCTCGCAAGTTTGCAAGAAGACCGGTATCGACAAAATATGCACCAACGACCAGGCTGACGACAAAGATAGGCATCCTCGTTATCAATTGTCGCCAGTCGAACGCTCTCGGATCAGCTCGATGAAGGCACGCAGTTTGGCTGGCATGTGTCGCCGTTGCGAGAAATAAAGGCTAAGTCCCGGATATTCGGGAGACCAGTCTTCCAAAACAGGAATGAGATCGCCTGAGGCAATATGGGGCGCAAGTGCATGTTCACCCAGATAGGCGAGCCCAAATCCGGCAAGAGCGGCCTCCAGAATAAGGTCAGACCCATCAAATGTCAGATGGCCGCTGACATCGATCAAGTGTGTTTCCCCGTGCTTCTCAAACTCCCAGCGATAGAGTCTCCCGCTTGTCATGCGCATCTGGATACAGACGTGCCGGGCGAGATCGGCTGGGACGACAAGCTTTGAACGGCCGTCGAAGTAGCGCGGCGAGCCGACGACGAAAGACCGCATTTTCGGAATGATCGGTACGGCCACCATGTCGGGCGAGATAGCCTCGGCGAGACGAATGCCCGCATCGAAACCTTTGCCGATCACATCCACGAGCGCATTTTCGGTCACGATCTCGATGTCGACATCCGGGTATCGACGGCTGTACTCGAGGATGAGCGGCTGCAGCAGAATGCGCGCCGCGCCCGGCGCCATATTCAGCCGGAGTCTCCCGGAGGGCCGATCTGAATGTTCACCGACATTTTCGATCGCCTTCTCGAGCGTCTGCAGGGCAGGTGCGATTTCAGATAGGAATTGCTCACCGGCTGCAGACAAGGACACGCTACGCGTGGTGCGGTTGAAAAGCCTGACGGCAAGGCGCTCCTCAAGTGCGGCGATGGCATGGCTCAAAGCCGATGACGACATACCGAGTTCGCGCGCGGCAGCCCGGAATCCACCGTGACGCGCGACGCCGGCAACCGCTTCAAGCTCGATCAGGCTTGCCCTCATTGCGCAATCCAGTTCATCAGGCTGTCCGATTTTGTCCTACTACACGCAACACTTACCGCATGCCATTTTTGCTGTGAAGCCATCACAGGAGAAGAAACATGCACATCATCGATCGGATCTATATCAACGGGGCGTTTGTCACGCCGCACGGCGATCAATGGGCGCCGCTTTTCAATCCGGCAACCGAGGACCAGATCGGCAGCGTGCGGCTCGCAGATGAGCGGGACGCCGACCGCGCAGTTGCTGCCGCCAAACGCGCTTTCCCAGCCTTTTCGAATACGACCAGAAAAGAGCGGATCGACATGCTGAACCGGCTGCATGCCGCGGTGTCCGCCCGAACCGACGATCTGGCGTCCGCCATGCGTGAAGAATACGGTGCGCCATCGGGCTTCATCGGCTTTTCAGCGTCACGCGCAGGTAGCGTCTTTCTCGACATGGCAAGAACGCTGAAGGACTACGAGTTCCAACGCCGCATGGGCAGCGCCGATGTCGAGATGCGACCCTCGGGTGTTGCTGTGGCGATCACGCCCTGGAACAGCAATTACAGTTTTATCTGCGGCAAGCTCTCCGCCGCCATTGCAGCCGGAGCAACGATGGTGATCAAACCTTCGGAGATGAGCGCCCTGCAGACGCAGGTGATCACTGAGTGTCTGCACGCGGCCGGTCTTCCCGATGGCATTTTCAATATCGTCACCGGGTATGGAGGCGTCGTTGGTGCGGCACTGACGGCTCACCGCGACGTGTCCAAGATCACCTTCACCGGTTCCACTGCCACAGGTCGCGGCATTGTTCAGGCGGCAGCGGCCACTATGAAGCGCGTTACAATGGAACTTGGCGGCAAAAGCCCCAGCATCATTCTGGACGATGCCGATCTTGAGGTCGCCATCCCGCAGGTGCTGGTGGCAGGGTTCCGCAATAGCGGTCAGGCCTGCATTGCCGGAACCCGCATTCTTGCTCCAGAAAGCAGGTTCGGTGAAATCGAGGAACGGCTAAGCCACACCATCAAAGACTTCAGGTCGGGAGAACCGGCCGACGAACAGGTTCAGGTTGGTCCGATGGTCAGCCAGAAGCAGTGGGATCGCGTGCAAAGCTATATTCGCCTGGGACAGGAGGAAGGCGCCAGACTGCTGGCAGGCGGCGAAGGTCGTCCGGAAGGGCTGCAGCGCGGCTGGTTCGTCAAGCCCACCATCTTTACCGGCGTCCGCAACGACATGCGCATCGCGCGCGAGGAGATATTCGGCCCCGTGCTATCGCTGATCTCCTACCGCGACGAGGAAGACGCCATCACGATCGCGAACGACACCGATTACGGCCTGCAGGCGCACGTCTTTTCTTCCGACGTCGCGCGGGCAAAACGCGTCGCAAACCAGATCGAGGCAGGCCGCGTGTTCATCAACGATGCGCCGCATGACCCAATGGTACCATTCGGCGGATTCAAGCAATCCGGCTTCGGGCGGGAATTCGGCGTCTTTGGGCTCGAGGCCTTTCTCGAACCCCGTGCCGTACTGTCGTGACATTTAAAGGCCACGCGACTTTTTAGCTGCGTGGCCTGATGCCACATACCGTCGAGCGAACCCTGTTGGGCGGCCATTGTTGCACCTGGCGTAATGATGAAGTGTGAAGCGCGATCGTTCTCATCACCACGTAATAATAGCAATCTGCAGGTGCGGATCGGGAATTGACCCGAACGATACTCGCAGGAGCGCACAATGAAACTCTATCATCATCCTTTGTCGGGCCACTCGCATCGGGCCCGTCTGTTCCTTTCACTGATCAACCTGCCGCATGAGCTGGTTGAGGTGGACCTCATGTCCGGCGCGCACAAGACGCCCGATTTCCTCAAGATGAACCCGTTTGGCCAGGTTCCGGTTCTCGACGACGACGGCGAATACGTATCGGATTCTAACGCGATCCTGGTCTACCTTGCCAAGAAAGCAGGACGCACGGACTGGCTGCCCGATGACCTGAAGAGCGCCGCAGCGGTCCAACGCTGGCTGTCGGTAGCTGCCGGCGAGATCGCTTATGGTCCGGCGGCGGCCCGCCTGGTCACCGTCTTTGGTGCCAAGTTCAATCCGGACGAAGTCATTGGTCGCGCCCATGCGGTCCTTGGAAAACTCGAAACTCAGCTTTCCGACCGAGAATGGCTGGTTGGCGAACGCCCGACGATCGCTGACGTCGCAATCTACAGCTACGTGGCCCGCGCCCCTGAAGGCAACGTGGATCTCTCCACTTATCCTGCGGTCAACAGGCTGCTTCGTCGTATCGAAGCGCTTCCGGGCTTCGTGGACTTTATCGGGACTCCGGTTGGCCTTGCCGCCTGATCCGCATTCGGGTGCGCGCCGAAGCGTGCCCGATCCCTTCTTAGGAGAGCTGACATGACCGACACTTTGACAAAACTGCCGACATGGCACGAAGGCGAGAAGTTCATCCAGGAAAAAGTCGGTGTCGCCGAGCGTATGGAGGTCGTCGGCCAGCGGGTCGTTCGCGATTTCATGCCGGATCAGCATCGGGACTTCTATGCCCAGCTCCCGTTCATCGTCCTTGGCAGTGTGGATGGCCACGATGACGCATGGGCCACTTTTGTCGAGGGCCGACCCGGCTTCATGTCCTCTCCTACGCCGACCACGCTCGATATCCGCTCTACCTTGGAGCCAAGCGACCCCGCCAGCGAAGGAATGGCGGACGGCAAACCGATCGGCCTGCTCGGCATCGAGATGCACACGCGTCGCCGCAATCGCATGAACGGCTTTGTCTCCACCGCAGCGAACGGTTATCGGATCGATGTGGATCAGAGCTTCGGCAACTGCCCGCGCTACATACAATTGCGGGATTTCCAATTCGAGAGGGCACCCGGCCAACCAAGCCAGAACCAGCGTGAAGACCTGTCCGAGCTTGACGACCTTGCTCGCTCCACGATCAAGACTGCGGACGCGTTCTTCGTTGCCTCCTATGTCGACCGCGAAGACAGGCGCCAGGTTGACGTTTCGCATCGCGGCGGGAATGCCGGCTTCGTCCGCGTTGGCGATGATGACGTTCTCACAATTCCCGATTTCGACGGAAACCTTTTCTTCTCGACACTGGGGAATATTCTGCTGAACAAGAAAGCAGGTCTGCTCTTCGTAGACTTCGCGACGGGCGATGTGCTGCAGATGACAGGCGAAGCCGACGTCATCCTGGAATCACCCGAGATTGCGGCCTTCCAGGGCGCGGAACGGCTCTGGACGTTCAGGCCAACCCGGATCGTCCGGAGACCGAATGCACTCGCACTCCGCTGGGCATTCCAGAAGGATGGATGGTCGCCGAATTCTCTGATGACCGGGAACTGGGCGCAGGCAGCAGACCGGATGCGTGCCACCGGACTTTCAGACACGTGGCGGCCGATGACGGTCACCAGGATCGTCGAGGAAAGCACGACGATCCGCTCGATCCATCTCCAGCCAAGCGACGGCGCGGGGTTGCTGCCGCATGCTGCCGGGCAGCACCTCCCGATCCGGCTGGTGCTGCCGGGAAGCGAGCGGCCTGTTGTCAGGACCTACACCCTGTCTGTCGCACCGTCCGATGGCATCTACCGCATCAGTGTCAAACGCGATGGGCTCGTGTCGCAGTTTCTGCACGACAGCATCTCCGTTGGCGACGTGATTGAGGCGCGGCCCCCCGCAGGGCGGTTCGGTGTTGACGCCCGTGCCACGCGCCCTGCAGTGCTCCTTGCCGGTGGTGTCGGCATCACGCCGCTGCTCGCCATGCTCCGTCATGTCGTCTACGAGGGAATTCGCAAACAGCGCATCCGGCCGATCACGTTGTTCCACGCTGCCCGCACGAAGGCCGAGCGACCTTTCGACAAGGAGATCGCCGAACTCGTGGCTGCGGCCAAGGGCGTGGTCCGGTTAGTGCGAGTTCTCAGCGACATCGGCGATGCTACAGAGGGCTCCGACTACGATACTGCAGGCCGTATCGACATGGCTATGCTCACCAAGCATCTGCCGTTCAACGACTACGACTTCTATCTGTGTGGTCCGCCGCAGTTTACGCAGGCGCTCTATGACGGTTTACGCGGCTACAACATCGCAGACGATCGTATCCACGCGGAAGCGTTCGGACCCTCGTCGCTGGTTCGGTCTGTAGAGGCCAAAGATGCCAGGGCCGCCCCTTTGCGTGCGCTGCCGTCCGACAAGCCGGTGCCTGTCATATTCACGAACTCGCTGAAGGAGGCCCGCTGGGCACCCGGCTCCGGAACGCTGCTGGAACTTGCAGAAGCACGCGGTCTTCAGCCCGAGTTCAGTTGCCGCGAAGGCAATTGCGGTACGTGCAAAACAAAACTCGTCAAAGGCGCTGTGACGTACCTGAAGGAGCCGACAGCGAAGGTTGACGATGACGAGATCCTCCTTTGCTGTGCCATTCCAGCAAGCCAGGAAGGCGGCATCCAGATCGCCGTCTAAACCAACATTACTACGCCTGACGCAACAGTCCCTTCCTGCTTTTCGACGTTCAACAACAACCGGTTACCAATCATCTTGAGGATCAGAGAGCGACGTCTCTCAAAACCATTAAAGGAGAATACCATGTCACGCATTCCTACCCCCGCCACGATTGAGGAGGCGCCCGAAGCCTCACGGCCGATCCTTGAGACCATCCAGAAGCAGATCGGCTCCGTGCCGAATATCTTCCGCCTCGTCTCCAACAGCCCAGCCGCCCTCAACGGCCTCGCCTCGTTGCAGGGTGCGCTCGGCAAGGGCAAGCTTGCACCCGCCACTCGGGAAAGGATCGCCCTGGCTATGGCCGAAGCCAACGGTTGTGACTACTGCCTTTCGGCGCACACCTTCACCGGAGCGAAGTTCGCCAAGCTCGATGAAGCGGAGATCGCTTCGAACCGCCGCGGAACATCGAACGACGCCAAGGCTGCGGCAGCCGTCGAATTCGCCCGCGCCCTGACGACCGCGCGTGGCTCGGTGGCACCTGGGGAAATCGTAAAAGTTCGGGACGCCGGCTACAGCGACGCGGAAATCGTCGAGATCATTGCACATGTCGCGCTCAATACCTTTACAAACTACGTCAACGAAGCCCTCGATACCGAGATCGATTTCCCGCGTATCGATCGTCTTGCGGCATGACATTCAGGACGGGGTGACGCGAGAGCCGTCATCCTTCCCTCCCCCTTACGAAACCTGGAGCCATCACAATGTCCCGTCCCCCGCTTCCCCCTTTCACTGAACAGAGCGCCATCGAAAAGGTCCGCCTTGCGGAAGATGGCTGGAACAGCCGCGATCCTGCCAGGGTAGCGCTCGCCTACACGGTGAATACTCGCTGGCGCAACCGTGCCGAATTCGTAACGAGCCGCGCTGAAGCCGAGGCCTTTCTGGGCCGCAAGTGGAACAGGGAACTCGACTACCGCCTGATCAAGGAACTCTGGGCATTCACGGGCAACAGGATCGCGGTGCGCTACGCCTACGAATATCATGATGACAGCGGCCAGTGGTTCCGGGCCTACGGGAACGAGAATTGGGAGTTTGCCGAAGACGGCCTGATGCGGGCGCGTCACGCCAGCATCAACGAACACCCGATCGCTGAAGCCGACCGCAGGTTTCACTGGCCGCTCGGCCGCAGGCCTGACGACCATCCCGGTCTCAGCGACTTCGGCTTTTGAGCCGGGCGTCGGTCCGTTGGCCTCGTCAATGCCGCCGTTCAAACTCAACGCGCGAGTTCGAGTGTCCGTTGAACTCGCTCTTACCGCATCGAGCGGCGACCTGTCGTGCAAGCGCAAGCAGGAAGACGATAGCCGTGCGCTTGGGCTGACGGGTGCGGAAATCGATCTGGCACGCCGTGGCCTGAGCTTCGATCTGAAAATAGCGCGGGCCATAGCGTTTGCGCTCGCGATCAATGAGCACACACGTGCACGTGCAAGCGCCGCTGGCCTTTGTGAGCGAAGCTGCGTCGAAATCGAGCACCTTGCTGCTGCCAACCGACAGGTCGCTGGCAGCTAATCCATGCCGCGGACGGCTTGCGGTCTTGTCGTCCAGGATTCTACTATGGTCACCGTATCGAGGGCATGGGGGACCGGATGGATCGTTGGCAGGCAATGCGGATTTTCGTGAAAGTAGCGGAGACCGAAAGTTTCGCAGATACCGCCCGCCAGATGCACATGAGTGCTCCTGCCGTCACACGGTCTGTTGCAGCCCTGGAAGATATCATCGGGGCACGCCTGTTCGTGCGAACGACCCGTTCGGTAAAAATGACCGAGGCGGGTGCCCGGTATTTCGAGGACTGCCGCAAGATTTTGTCAGACATCGCTGAAGCAGAGGCGGCAGCGGGCGGCTCCTACGCTACACCGACAGGCACCCTGTCCGTAACTGCTTCGGTCATGTTCGGGCAGATGTATGTGCTGCCCGTTGTGACGGGCTTTCTGGACGCATTTCCGACCATGAAGGCGCGAACCCTGTTTATCGACCGGCCTGTCAATATTGTCGATGAAGGCATCGATGTCGCTGTCCGCATAGGTCACCTCCCCGACTCCGGCCTCTCCGCCATAAAGGTCGGGAGCGTCAGGCGTGTCGTGTGTGGTTCACCGGCATACTTTGACCGACATGGCATTCCGACAACGCCATCCGACCTCAGGGATCATCGCATCGCGGCGTCCACCAGCGCCTGGGCCTCCCCTGAATGGCGCTTTTCCGACGATTTCCGCGTGACGATAGACGCTGCTCTTCAGTGCAACACCAACGAAGCGGCCATAACCTCCGCACGCGAGGGCTGGGGACTGACGCGCGTGCTGAACTACCAGATAGGCCCTGACCTTATGGCGGGCGACCTTCAGATCGTGCTCAGCGAGTTTGAAGAGCCGCCCCTGCCTATCCACATCATGCATCCAGAGGGTCGGAATGCACCCGCAAAAGTGCGGGCTTTCGTTGACATGGCAGTTGCCCGCCTGCGTGAGAACCGTCTCCTGAACTGATCCAGGCGCAGCGGGCAGATCAAAAACCAATCAGAATCTTGCCAATGGCCTTGCCGCTTTCCTGCAGTTCATGGGCCTCGGCAATCTGATCAAGCCCGAGCGTTACGGCGATCTTGGGAACGTAGGCTCCCGAAGCCGCGCAGGCCGAGACTTCCTCGGCGGCATCGCGCATCGCTGTTTCCGGCATCGTATAGACGTAGACGAAACGGAAAGAAAAACCACCAACGAGCGCCGGAAAGAACGGGATCGAGAGCCTGGCTTGCGGCGAACCCGTGGAGTAAGCCGACACGCCCCCGTCACGCGCAAGGCAGGCGATTGCCGTGTCGATGTTGGCGGAGATGTCCACGTCGACAATACGGTCGACGCCGTGACCATCGGTCGCCGACCTTATTTTCACAGCAACATCACCGGCATGCCTGTTGACGACGAGATCGGCTCCGGCTGCGCGGGCAACGTCTGCCTGTTCGTCGCGGCTCACCGTTGCCGCCACCCACGCCCCTGCCCACTTTGCAAGAAGAATGGCGGCGTTACCGACCGCACCGGCGCCACCCTGAACGAGGACCCGCTTACCTCGCAGGTTTGTATCGGCAAACAGGCATCGATGCGCCGTCATCGCGGGGACGCCGAACGACGCACCGACCCCGAAGGGCACGTTGTCGGCCAGCCTGACCGCTTGCCTCGACGGCACCACGACGAATTCCGCAGCCGTCCCGAACGCCCTCCCCGTCTGGGCCATGTAGACCCACACCCGCTCGCCTATACGTGCCTGAGACACGCCGGGGCCGACACTGTCGATGACGCCCGACCCGTCCTGATGCGGAACGATTCTTGGAAATGGCATGGCCTTACCGCCGAAGCCGACACGCGTCTTGATGTCCGAAGGATTGATGCCCGAGACCACGATCCTGACCCGGACTTCCCCCGCCCCGGGCTGGGGATCGGGAAGCTCGCCAACGGTCAATACTTCTCTCGCAGTTCCTTGCCGTTCGTAGAACGCAGCTCGCATAACACACCTCTCCTAAATGTGGCTTCCATCTGGGCGTGACACAGGCAAACTTGCAAGTAGGCAACAGTTTTGCCTATAGGAATAAAAAGTACACTAATGGAGAACTGAATGGCTGTTGGCCCAAAATGCCCGGTAGAAGTTACCGTCGATGTCACGGGCGGCAAGTGGAAGCCGATGATCATCTATCGTCTACTCGACGGTCCGTACCGGTTTGGAGAGCTGCGCCGCCTGGTCGGCGATCCGAGCCAGCGCTCGCTCACGATGCAGCTCCGCGAACTCGAGGCCGACGGGATCGTGAGCCGCGAGGTCTTCGCCGAGGTCCCTCCGCGCGTCGAATATTCCCTCACCGAATTCGGAAAAACGCTGGCCCCCGTGCTGATGGCGATGCGCGACTGGGGAGTTTCCTTCCAGGGTCGCTGTCAATCCACGAAGGCATGACCGGTCGTCCACGTCAGGGACCGGGCTTTGCCGCGAAGCGCTGCACGAAGAAGTCGATTAGCACTCTGACCTTCCGGGACACGTGCGATCCTGGCGGACGCACGATGTAAACGCCGATCTCCGGCAGGCCGTAGTCCGACATAATCGGCACAAGGGTCCCTGCGGCAACATAGCTTTCCGCGATCACAACCGGCAGTGCAGCGATGCCCAGTCCGGCTGCCGTCCCTTCGGCAATGCCAAGGGCACTATCCGCCTTGAACCTTCCCTGCGCATTGATGACGATGGTTCGGCTGCCATCGGACACCTTCCAGCTCTCGGTGCCCTGCAGGATCGCCTGATGTTCAAGCAGATCGGAAGGCTTTCGCGGGACGCCATGCTTCCGGAGGTATTCGGGGTTGGCAAACAATCCAGCCGCGAATGCACCGATCTTCCTCGCCGTCAGGTTCGAGTCCTGCAGATAACCGACACGTATCCCGCAATCAAAGCCTTCCGCCACCAGATCGACGTAACGGTCGCTGTAGTGCGCATGGAGCTGCAAGAGCGGATGCTGGCGAGCCAGTTCGGCGAGCGCTGGCGCAAAATGCCGCGGACCGAAGGATGACGGAACGGCGACGCGCAGCCGTCCCCGAAGCTCCCCGGTCGGCGCCATCTCCTCGCGCGCAACCTCCATTTCCAGGCACATGCGCGCGGCATGCTCGCGAAACGACGCTCCAGCCTCCGTCAGCGACGCACCTCGTGTGGTCCGGGCGAGGAGCTGGACGCCCAGCTCGCTCTCGAGACGAACGAGGCGACGGCTGACGATGGATTTCGGCAATCCGAGACGTCGCGCCGCAACCGTGATCCCGCCGCCATCGGCGACCTCAACGAAAGTCTGCATATCTTCGAAGCTGACCATTATTGCGTTCCACTTTCCGTTCCACAGAGTGGCTTATCCTAGAGCTACCGTGCCGTCTATCGCAACGCTAAATTCCACTCATCGAGCGGACCTAAATCCAACCCGACAGCCGCCGACAACGCAAAAAGGAATACGACAATGCATAAGGACGTCTTTACTCCCGAGAATTCCGCGATGCTGCTGATCGACCATCAGATCGGCACGATGGCCTGGACCCACTCGCACGACATCAACCTGGTCAAGCAGAACGCACTCAAGCTCGCCCGGATCGCCAAAGCCGCCAACATCCCGACCATCCTGACGTCCAGCATGGAAGAACAAATCCAGGGGCCGCTGATTCCGGAACTCAAGGAAATCCTGCCCGAGGCGTTCGAAGCCCGCATCAAGCGCCCGGGTATCGTCAACGCCATGCACCACGAAGGCTTCAACCAGGCCGTCAAGGCGATCGGCCGCAAGAAGCTGTTCGTCGCAGGCGTGACCACGGAAATCTGCGTCACCTTTCCGGTCCTCCAGATGCTTGACGAAGGTTACGAGGTGCAGGTCTCGGCGGACGCATCCGCCTCTTACACCAAATACGGCGACGATATCGCCCTGAGGCGCATGGAAAAGGCAGGCGCAATTATCACCACTGTCGACCAGATCATCTCGGAACTCGCCGTCGACTGGACGAGCCCGCTCGGGCAGAAGCTCGTCGGCATCCTGAACTACCACTGACAACGCAAGTCGCTGCGTTCGGCGCGGGCGATTGTCGCCCGCGCCCGAGATCGAAGGAAACAGTCCAATGACCATCACCAAAATCCCTGCAGGACTCATGCGCGGCAATATCGGCCAGGGCTTCTGCGTCGAGATCATGTATCCGGGGCTGTCACTGACAACCGACGACAGCGGGATCGGTCCCATCGGCAGGATTGACCGCGCCCAGGTTCAGCCGGGTCATCTCATAGGCATGCATCCGCACAAGGACGACGAAATACTGACCTACATGCGCGGCGGCGAGATGCTGCACCGAGACACCGTCGGAAACGAGAAAAAGCTCGACAAGACACGTTTCATGATGATGAACGCCGGCCATCACTTCCAGCATGAAGAGCTTATGCTTGGGGAAACACCCGTCCGGGCCCTACAGATTTTCCTGCGTCCTAACGCTCAAAATCTTGAGCCAATGGTGCAGTTTCATGATTTCGTCGATGAATTCAGTGACGATAGCTGGAGACTGATTGCAGGGCCACGAAAAGCGCCATTGACGGTAAGATCCGATGTCTGGGTCTTTGACGTGCGCCTCAGAGCAGGCACGACGCTGAGATTGCCAACCGCTGATAACTCCGGGTTGGCTTGCCTGCTCTTTGTCTTCAAGGGGGAAATTCGATTTGGAGACGAGACGGTCTCCGACGGAGAGAGCGTGTTCGTGACCTCGTTCGAACAACATCCAACGGCATTGACCGAGACCGATATCGTCTTGTTCTCGTTCGATACTGACGTCCAGGTATTTCGCGGCGGCATGTTCAGCGGCAACCAGAAACGGGGCCGCTGAAGTCGTTCTTCGAGCGGCGCAAACGTGAACCAGGGGCTTTCTCGCGCCAAGTCTCTTCCAACGTTTCGGTGTCTCCCACCGATGGTGTTTTTATGCATAGCAAAGGGCACCACTAGATCGGTATCATCGCCAGCGCCTTCCGTGGCCATCCTCGATGAACGGAAGGGCAGTTCTGGCCAATCGTCGCTACCCGCCCAATCTTCATAGCGATGGCTGATGCGGATCACGAAGACCGCAGCGTCCGAGCGAACACAAAGCGCGTGCGATTGGAAACACGCAACTGAGGAGGGTTTGCTTCAGTGCTTAAGGTTGATCCAGTCTTCGGAAGGAGAGCCTTCTTCCCCGGGGACGCAATCGACATCATGTTGTTTGTGACCTGACCTCCGCAGATTACTCCCGAAAGAGCCACGCGCACACGGCGAAGTCGGGCTCCGGCCTGCGCAAATTACGGTGCCAACCGTCGCCAAACGCTGCGCGCTGCGGCGCTGCGGCGGGCGCCATTGGCAGTCCGGACTCAGACACTCCCGCGCCTACGCCCTTGATTCTCCTGAGGTCGCGCCCTAGATGTTTTAGAAAGTCCGGAGGAAACATGCATCAGGTTTTAAGTCAAAAAGCAGAAACTGGCGTCAAGGGACTGGATGATGTTCTTTCCGGTGGCTTTACGCGCAGGCATGTCTTTTTACTTGAGGGCTCTCCAGGGACTGGCAAAACAACGATTGCGTTGCAGTTCCTTATTGAAGGAGAAATACGGGGCGAGCGCTGCCTTTACATCAGCCTGTCGGAAACGGACGAAGAATTGCGCGATTGCGCCAGATCGCATGGCATGGAGATTGGTAGCGGGATCGAGATATTTGAACTCGTCCCCCCGGAAAGCCTTCTCGACGCCGAACAACAGCAAAGCCTGCTTTACTCCTCAGATCTCGAGTTGGGTGAAACGACAAAACTGATTTTCCAAGCTTTTGAGCGGATCAAACCCCAGCGCGTCGTAATTGATAGCCTCTCTGAAATTCGCCTTCTAGCGCAGAGTTCGTTGCGATACCGCAGACAAATCCTCGCATTGAAACACTTCTTCGCTCGCTCCGATGCAACGGTGCTGCTGCTTGATGACATGACGTCGGAAAATTTTGACAAGACGGTCCATAGCGTAGTCCACGGTGTCATTCATCTCGAACAGCTTGCTCCCGATTACGGCTCCGAGCGGCGTCGGTTGAGAGTGATCAAGTATCGCGGTCAGTCGTTTCGCGGCGGCTATCATGATTTCACTATCAAGACTGGTGGCGTTGCGGTTTTTCCGCGCCTGCGCGCGATTGAGCACAGAACCGAATTCGAACGAACGACCCTCTCGAGCGGTCTTTCCCAATTCGACGGCCTGCTCGGTGGGGGCGTGGATCGTGGATCAAGCACTCTCCTCATCGGCCCTGCTGGAACCGGAAAGAGCCTGTTTGCTCTGCAGTTCGTCAACGCCGCAGTCGAGCGTGGGGAAAAGGCTGCGGTCTTCATTTTCGATGAGGAACTTGGTCTCCTTTACGCACGCACCAGATCAATGGGTATCGACTTGGAGAAGCTGCAGGCAGATCGGCACGTCCACATCGAGCAACTCGATGCCGCCGAACTATCACCGGGGGAATTTGCACAGCGTGTGCGCGACCGGGTATCAACTTTCGATGCCAAGACAGTGGTGATCGACAGCATCAATGGCTACCAGGCTTCCATGCCGGAAGAGAATGCTCTCATCTTGCACATGCACGAACTGCTACAGTACCTCAACAGGCAGGGAGTCAATACATTCCTGACGGTCGCCCAGCATGGCCTCGTCGGGGACATGAAATCGCCCGTCGATGTCACTTATCTGGCAGATAGCGTCATCCTTCTGAGATATTTCGAGGCGCTCGGAAAAGTGCGTCGCGCCGTATCAGTGATCAAGAAGCGCACAGGCCCTCACGAAGACACGATCCGTGAGTTCAGAATATCCGGCAACGGACTGACCCTCGGAGAACCACTTTCCGACTTCCAGGGTATCCTTCGCGGCGTTCCAAACTTTGTCGGCGATCAACACCCGCTTCTTCCTCTCAACGGGGAGGGTAGCAAGAATTCCTAACGGCGACACACGCGCACTTGTCTATGCTCCGATCGGCCGCGATGCGCAAATTGCAGCGTCACTCCTGAAGGAAGCTGGTGTATCTTCCACCACCGTGGCTGACATTGCGTCGTTTGTCGCAGGTCTAGGGGACACCATGGCCTTCGCTGTGGTGACCGAGGAGGCATTTCGTTCAGCGGACCTGAAAGGGATTTTTGCTTGGATCGCAGCGCAGCCCAGTTGGTCTGATTTGCCATTCATTATCCTGACAAACCGCGGCGGAGGACCTGAACGCAACCCGACTGCGGCGAGGCTCTCTGAGGTTCTGGGAAATGTGAGCTTTGTCGAGCGACCTTTTCATGCGACGACTTTCATAAGTGTTGCCCGGTCGGCCATGCGCGGTCGCCGGCGGCAGTTCGATGCCCGGGCCAGAATGGAAGCACTCGATGAAGGCGAGCGTCGCCTCCAGACGGCCCTTGCCGCCGGCCGACTTGGCGCGTGGGAGCTCGATCTTGCAACCAATGAACTGACCACTTCGGCAACATGTCGATTAATTTTTGGCCGCGGTCCCGACGAAGAGTTTACCTATGCGGACCTCTTAGCATCGGTCCATCCTGATGACTTCGAGCGCATGCAGTTGGCTGTTCGAGCAACGATCGAAACGGGCGCCGACTACGCGATAGAATACCGAACGGTCTGGAATGACGGGTCTACCCACTGGGTGGAGATCCGTGCCCAGCTCTACAGGGACCGCACTGGCAAGGCCATCAAGCTTGTTGGCGTATCGGCCGACATAACCTCACGTCTGAAAGCGGAAGAGCATCAACGGCAGTTGAATGAGGTTCTGGAAGAGCGCGTTGCGGAGCGAACGCGTGAACTGGAAGAAGCATATGCTACTGTCATGGAAGAGGTAAGCCAACGAGAACGAGCTGAGCAACAGTTGCGCCAGTCCCAGAAGATGGAAGCGATCGGCCAACTCACCGGCGGCGTGGCGCACGATTTCAACAACCTCCTGATGGCCGTCCTCGGTAATCTTGAGTTGCTGCGAAAGTGCGTTGGCAATGACGCAAGGGCAATCCGCCTCATCGAGGGTGCCCAACAGGGCGCAAAACGTGGCGCTTCCCTCACCCAGCGGCTTCTCGCTTTCTCGCGCAGGCAGGACCTACGCATTGACCCGGTCGATATGCGAGCGCTGGTTACCGGAATGGAAGACCTTCTGAAAAGGTCCGTCGGCTCGACCGTGGTGATCAAAACTGACGTGCCAGATCACCTTCCTCTGGTCTCGGCCGACGCCAACCAGGTCGAGCTCGCGCTCCTCAATCTCGTTGTCAATGCCCGTGATGCCATGCCTGACGGAGGCGAGATCGTTATCGGGCTGGACCATGTCCATCAGAACGTCCAGGCCGGTGAGCTTGCGGCAGGCAATTACGTCGCCCTCTCGGTCGTCGACCAGGGCCACGGAATGGATCGTGACACACTGCAAAAGGCTATCGAGCCGTTTTTTTCGACCAAGGAACTTGGAAAAGGCACCGGACTTGGTCTTTCCATGATCCATGGCCTGGCGTCCCAGTTGAAAGGCGACCTCAAGCTGACAAGCGAACTGGGTAAGGGCACAAGGGCGGAACTGTGGATCCCAATCTCGACATCCGAAATCACAAATGACTCCGCAGCGATTGAGGTCTCGGCTGGCCCGACCGCGAGCGCATCAGGACCGAAACGAATACTGCTGGTGGATGACGACCCTCTCATAGCGATGAGCTCAGCCGATATGCTGATGGACCTCGGTCACGATGTCGTTGAAGCGCATTCGGGGAAAGAGGCACTGGAACATCTGGGAGACGGAACCGGCTTTGACCTCCTGATCACGGACTATTCAATGCCCGGTATGACCGGCGGAGATCTGGCAATTGCAGTGCGCCATATTGTCCCAAAGCTTCCGATACTCATCGCCTCGGGCTATGCAGAACTGCCGCCTGGAGTTGATCTTGACGTTTCCCGGCTCGGCAAGCCTTATACGCAGGATCAGCTGGAGCGGGAGCTTCATAAGCTGTTCAACGATCCAATCCTGACAGGCCACGTTGTCAGGAATGGACAGTAATATGAGGATGGTGGCGCAAGCGGTTTAACTTACCGACCAAGTATCGGTGAGAATGCGTTTAACGGGCTTCGGTCATGAGCACACAAGCGTGAAGTAGACCGAGCCTACGTATTCCATACTGGCTGGCGGTTATGTTCTGCCGCGAAAGAAGCGGAACACATGTCCGCACCAAACTCAGAAGTCATATCGGAAGAATTCTCTTGTGCACCCGGAGGTTTCCACAAATCTCCTCAAGCACAGGCTTGGACTATCCAGGACCAGTCATCTTTCTAACACCCGGCAATGAATCAGTGTCCCTTCCTATAACTGACTCAACATCCCTAGTTTGCAGGATCACGAGAAATCGGTGACAAAGAAGACGGCCGCGCCAATTCCCGCTGCAAGCAACGTCGCTCCGGAAAGGGGAAGGCAAAATCGACTGGGTCCAGCGACCATTGCCAGTGAAAGGCGTCCAGCCCCGTTTGCGACTAATGCCATGAGGATAGCCTCTCCCACCTGACCTGTCGAAAGAATAGCACCATTGAGGCGAATTGCACTCAGCACGGCAACATCCACATCGAAAACGCCAGACAGAGCAGAACTCGCAAGAACACTGACTGACCCAAATCGCTCGACCAAGGCCGCGCTGAGCGTTGAAACAACCGCGAAACCTGCAGCAAATATCAGCAACTGCATAAGGTCAAAAGGATTGCGGGGGAGCGAGCTCTCGTCGGCCTTCTGCGCGTGCCCGAACGAAAGCAATAGCAAACCGCACAGGCCAAATGCCAACGCTGCAGCGATCGCCGATGGTGCAATTATCTTTAGCAAATCAGGTTTCAGCAGAGCGACTACGATGCAGACACGGATAATCGAGACCATTGCTGCAAGCGAAGCCCCGCCCGCCAGTGGAAAGGCATTCATTACACCATGTGCGCTTTTCGCCAAGGCGACGGTGACCGATGTCGATGAGATAATGCCGCCCGACAGTCCAGTGATAAGGGTACCCTTCTGGAGTGCACCCCATTTCACCGGACAAGTCGGCTAGATTGATTTAGCCCTGATGAACTGCCGAGGGGAAGCCATCTTGAGCGCGGAATGGGGATGGATTTCGTTGTAGTCCTCAATCCATCCGTCGATGAGCCGGAGCGCTGTTTGGGCGTCCGGTAGAGCTGATATCCGAATATAGTCCCGCTTCAACGTTTTGACGAAGGCTTCCGACATGCCGTTCGACTGCGGGCTGGCGACCGGCGTGAAGCAGGGCGTTAGATTGAGTGCTTGCGCAAACAGCCTCGTGTCCCGCGCCGTATAGGCTGAACCATTGTCAGACAGATGCTCGATAGCATTCGGGGCTCGGGTTGCATGGAAGCGTTTCTCGACCGCCTCCAGCATCATGTCGCGGACGTCCGAGCCGGATATTCCGGCATTGGCGAGCGCCGTCCAAGCGATGATCTCCCGGTCGAAGGCGTCGATGATGAAGGCGAGACGAATGACCTCGCCATTCCAGCAGGCGAACTCCAGGCCGTCCGAGCACCAGCGCAGGTTGGAGCGCATGACCATGACCTTGCCATCGTGGAGGCGGCCCTTGCGAACGGCTGTGTGCTTCTCCAGTAGCATGGCGTGGTTACCCATGATGCGATGGACCCGTTTGGCGTTGACGACAGGCTGATCGGCGGCTCGCCTTTCGCGATTGAGGAGCGCGGCGATCCGCCGATAGCCATAGGTTGGCCTTTGATCCACCAGCCTGCGGATGGCGGGCAGAAGCTCTGCATCCTCGGCCTTGTTGTATGGCCCACGCGGCTTTGATCTGCCTTTCAGCCGCTCGATGAGGTTGGAACGGGAGACGCCCAGCGTGTCTGCGACGGCCTTCATCGCGAACCGTCCTTCGGCAACAAGATCGGCCGCGATATCCGTTTTTTTGAGTCCGCTTTGGAAAGGGCTTCGCGGAGGATTTCGACCTCCATCGTCTTGCGACCGAGCATGCGCTCCAACTCCCGGACGCGATCCTCCAGTTTCTTCACTTCCGAATTTCCGACAACCGGCTCGTCAGAATCCACGGCTGCAGCACCTCCCTCGCTCAAGAGCCTGCGCCACCGATAAAGCAAATTGGGCGCGACGCCATGACGGCGAGCGGTCGAAGATACCGTCTCGCCGGGTTCGAAACTCTGCTCAATGATTGTCAGCTTTTGCTCGGTTGTCCACCGCCTGCGGCGAACATCACCCGTCAGCAATTCAACGTGTCGATAGTCGTTAGACATAAGCCTATACCCAAGCCTGTGCTTGAGCCTTTCTGCTTATGCCGACTGTCCGGTCGAAATGGGGGGCAGTTCACCTTCGTCGGTCCAAGCATGCGGACAGCAATGTAGCCGAGATAGGACAGTGCGGCCGTCAGGACGGTGAACAGCCAAACCTCGTGAGGATTTAATCCACCCCACGGATCAATGGTCCGGTTCGGCAGCAGCGGCAGTACGATTGTGGTCATCCCAGCCAGGAGGACCGCCGACCTGACTTCGGGCCATGTCAACCGCTTCAGCAGAGAATGGAGGATTTCCCTGCTGGCCAGAAGCCCTGCCAAAGCTGCTCCACCAGCGGCTGCCACTTTGTAATCACCAACAACAGCAAGTGCTCCCAATGCGAAAACACACAGCGCCGCAATTACAACAGTGACGCTGAAATCTTCGTCCTGACTCGCCTTCCAAAACTGGAACCAGCCGACTAATGCACCCAACACTGAAAATCCAATAACAAGCATCCAGGGAGCCCCAGAGAGTTGGGAGAGAGCTGCGATCACAGCGCCGAGCAGTCCCGTGATTGAGAACGTTCTTATGCCGGCAACACGCTTGCCTTCCAGTTCGTCGCGTTCACGCCAGCCCCGTTCCAACCCGACCAGCAGCCCTATGGCGATAGCGACGCCAAACCTAAGCATCAGCTCTGTCATGTCATCACCTGTCCGGTCATCTGTGTGGCAGCCAACTGAAAGCCTCGCAGCTGCCCCAACCTTAAACACAGATGCCAGTTTCCTGCATGACTTTCTCGCGTTGCTCTTGCATCACGTAAAGCCATTGCGCACCCTAGAAACCTTGTCCCTTATGAACGCTGGTACCCGGCTTGATCGCAAGCGTGCCAACAGCGAAAAACCTGTCAATGTCGAGCGAAGCTTCCTCAGAAGTGCCGAATTAACATTCCCCACTTCACGAGTGGCCAGCAATCTCGCCTTAGTTGGCTCGACGAGGTTTAGCGCCTTCATAGAAATCGAACCGTCGGGCTGCAGTCCTTCACACACGCAGCGCATCAATGACGGCGCGCAGGCCGGCCGACAGGTATTTCCGCGTCGGGTAATAGAGATAGAGCCAGTCCTCGGGCGCACTCCAGGATGTCAGGCATTCGACCAGGCTGCCGCTCTGGACATAGGAACGCGCGCGCTCTTCCCAGACGTAAGCCAGCCCCACGCCCGAAAGTGCCGCCTCGACCATCAGTTCATGGTCATCGAGCGACAGAGAGCCGGTCGGCTCGAATTCGATGATCTTGCCTGCGCGGCTGAACTCCCAGGCATAGGGCTTGCCGCTTGGATAGATATTGCGAATACAGACATGGTGACGCAGATCATCCGGGGTTTTAGGAAGCGGATAACGTTCGAAATAGCTTGTTGAGCCCACGACGGCAAACCGAAGCCGCGGTTTGATCTTCACAGCAGTCATGCCATCGCGCAGACTTTCTCCAAGACGGATGCCGGCATCGAACCCCTCCTCCACAATGTCGACAAGCCGGTCGGTAGCGACGATTTCCAGCTGAAGCCCGGGATTTTCTGCAATCAGAGGACCGATGACTGACCGGAATACGAACGGTGCGACCGAATTGGGCGCATTGATGCGAACCTTGCCAAAAGGCGTATCGCGAAACTGGTTGAGGGCATCGAGCGCCGAGCCGATCTCGCCGAAGGCGGGCGACAGTTGCGCAAGCAACATTGCCCCGGCATCAGTCAGCGACACGCTGCGGGTCGTTCGATTGAGCAGACGAATGCCGACGCGTGCCTCGAGATTACCCACCGCATGGCTGATCGCCGAGGCCGTCACCCCGCGCTCTTCACCGGCACGGCGAAAGTTGCGGTGACGGGCGACCGCATCGAAGGCCGCGAGTTCAGAGAGATCCGTACTGCGCATTGTCAAATCTCACTCATCATTGAGAGGAAGATTATCTCTCTAATCCTGATCGTTGAAAAGGTCCAGATTTCTCCTCGCAAACCGGCGCTTGTGCCGGACCACACAGGAGATAGGACAATGGCCGACTTCATTCCTCCCGCCCACAACACTGCATCACCCTTTGCCGACATGCGCGGTCATCACGTTGCCGTCCGCACGCCGGACCTCGAAACCGCAAAGCGCTGGTATGTCGAGAAACTCGACTTCCGTGTCGTTGCCGAATGGGACTACGCCGACGAACAATTGGCCTATCTCGCACCCGCGACTGACGACCATTTCTATGTGGAAATCCTGGGTGGCGGCGATCCGGCGCCGGCGGAGGTCCGCCCTTATACCGATCTCGGCGATAGCCTCAAATATGCCGGCTACCACCATTTCTGCCTGAATGTCGCAAGCGTCGACGCCACTGTCGAGGAATTGCGGGCGCGCGGCGTCACCATCGTGACCGAGCCGTTCGAGCTTTTGGCAATCAGCCGCCGCCTCGCCTTCTTCTGCGATCCCTTCGGCAATCTGATCGAGCTGGCGGAAGTCCTGCCGTGACCCTTTCTCACCCGGCTGGCCGTCACGGCATCGCGATGGCCAGCACATCAGGAGAATATCCCATGACGAACTCCATCATGATTATCGGCGCCGGCCCCGGCATCGGGCAGGCCGTTGCGGAGAAATTCGGGCGGGAAGGCTGGCATGTCGTGCTCACCGCTCGCAATGCCGATCGTCTCACCGGTCTGTCCAGAACCCTTTCCGGGCAAGGTCTCCACGTCTCGACTTTGCAAGCTGATGCGACCGACCCGATCGCACTGCGCAAGGCGGTCGCCGAGGGCGACCGCCTGTCCGGCGGGCTGACGGCGGTCCTTTTCAATGCCGCGTTCGTGCGTGAACAGGATCTGTTCAGCATGCGCGACGATGAGGTCACGGACGACCTCGCCACCAATATTGCTGCCGGCCTTCACACGATCCGGGCATCCGTTGAGTTGTTCGGTGCCCGCCGCGGTACGATCCTGGTCACAGGTGGCGGCCTCGCCGTCTCACCCCATGCCGGCTATGCCAGTCTCGGCCTTGGCAAGGCGGCCCTTAGAAATGTCGTCGAAGGTCTGGCCGGCCCTCTCGCCGAACGCGGCATCCGCATCGCGGTGGCGACAATCGCCACACTCGTCGGCCCCGGATCGACAGAGGCGAGAGAGGCAGCCGACACAATCTGGACGCTGGCGACGGACCCGACCGCAGGGTGGGAAGCCGTTTACCCCGAAGACGCCTTCAAGGGAGACTGACATGACCGAAACGTTGACTTTGATTGCCAGGCTGACGGCCAAGCCGGGCTGTGCCGCGACGCTTGGCGAAGCGTTGCAGGCTCTGGTCTTACCGACCCGCGCCGAGGGGGGATCGATCGACTATCACCTGCACCGCGACAACCATGATCCCAGCGTCTGGATTCTCTATGAGAACTGGCGATCGCGCGCTGATCTCGATGCGCATTTTGAGCAGCCCTACACCAAAGCCGTCATGGCGCGCTTTCCGGAGCTGCTGGCCCGCGACATGGAATTGACATTCTGCACCATGACATCGCCGCGCCCTTGAGCCCCCGGCCCAACGCTTTCCCCATCAATCCAGCATCAAGGAACACCCTCATGAAAATCTGGTTCATCACCGGCGCCTCGCGCGGCTTTGGCGCCCTCGTCACCACACGCGCTCTTGCACAGGGCGACGCCGTCGTCGCTACCGCCCGCAATCCCAAAGCGATCACCGATCGGTTCGGCGAGCATCCCAACCTGCTTCCGGTCGTCCTCGATGTGACCGACGACAGACAGGCAACCACAGCGGTCAAAGCCGGGATCGAGCGCTTCGGCCGCATCGATATCCTGCTCAACAATGCTGGGTTCGGATTGATGGGTGCCGTCGAAGAAGCAACCGTGGCTGAGGTCGAGGCTGTATACCGCACCAACGTCTTTGGTCTCCTCAACGTGACCCGCGCCGTCCTGCCCTTTATGCGCCGGGCCCGTTCCGACCGCATCCTGAATATCTCGTCGATCGGCGGCTATCGCGGCGCAGCAGGTTTCGGGGTTTACTCCTCGACCAAATTCGCCGTCGAGGGGCTGAGCGAAGCCCTGCATGACGAACTGGCGCCGCTTGGCATCCATGTCACCGTCATCGAGCCGGGTTATTTCCGCACGGATTTCCTCGACAGTTCGTCCTTGTCGGTGAGCGGCAATATCATTGGCGACTACGAAGCGACCGCTGGCAAGGTCCGCACGATAGCGGCCGGACTCAGCCACAACCAGCCGGGCAACCCTCAAAAACTGGCAGAGGTCCTGATCGCCTTCGCTGACGCCGCCAATCCGCCGGTCCGCCTCCCGCTCGGTAGTGATACCGTCGCAGCGATCGAAAAGAAGCATGCACAGGACAACGCCATTCTCTCCGAATGGCGCGCCGTCTCGGTCTCGACCGACTTCGCCGTTGACTAATGACGACGCTCGTCTGGTTAAACTTCATCCGATGGGAGGTAGCTTTCAGGCCTCCCATTGAAAGGATACGAACCGTCTGAGCGCGAGCGCCGTCGTCGCGACGCTGAACAGCATCATCGCGCGTACGATAATAATGATCACACGGGTAGGCCTGGCGCAACATGCAAACCTCCAGCCGTTGTTGGGTCGGGTCAGCAGGTGGACGGCCACGCCGATTGTCGCCACCGGGATCGGCATGATGCTGATCCTCATCTTCTCAACCGCCATACCGCCGTAGGGGCCGGCGAACTGACCTCGTGAGACACACTGGCTCCGTTTGCAACTGTAAATTTGGTGCTGATCTGCATCAAGTGGCTAGAGCTTGTCTCGCCTGCCGAGGTCTTAGTCTGCCCCAACTGCATATCCTATTCTGTCCTTGCAGCGAGCCTCATGATCTTGGTGGTGGACGGTCTCCCCTTGTCTTGACGTCGATCAAGTCCCGCATGAGGTCAGATGATACGGTGTCTCTCGTGTTCCTCCAAGAGGGTCACATGAGGGAGGACTTGCGATGCTTGAATACAGAATCTTGGCACGGCGGATTGATCCCAGCGAGAGCGTGGCGCGCACAGAGAATGCAGATATCAGGCTTGCTACCGGACTGACCGGCCCGGTCGACGCCTTCAATCCGGCCGAACTGTTGCTGGCGTCGATTGCAGCCTGCATGATCAAGGGGATCGAGCGCGTCCTGCCCCTCCTCGATTTCTCTCTCGATGGTGTCGAAGTGATGCTTCATGCCGTCCGGCAGGATGATCTGCCGCGTATCGTCTCCATCGACTACGAACTCTTGGTCGATACCGAGGAGAGCGAACAGCGGCTCGAACTCCTGCACAAGAACGTCCGCAAATACGGTACGATCTCCAACACCATCGCTCTCGCAGCTCGCCTTGATGGCGTCATCCGGAGGGCCTTATGAGGAGCCTTCACAGCGAAACGCATCTCGTTTCCCGGATAGGATGGCTGCGAGCGGCCGTTCTCGGCGCCAATGACGGCATCGTGTCGACCGCAAGCCTGATCGTCGGGGTGGCAGCCTCTGCGGCGGGGAGTTCCGAGATTCTGATCGCCGGCATCGCAGGACTTGTGGCAGGGGCCATGTCGATGGCGGCGGGCGAATATGTCTCGGTAAGCTCCCAGGCGGACACCGAGCAGGCCGATCTCAACCGCGAACGACTGGAGCTTGAGAGCCAACCCAATCTGGAGCGAGAAGAATTGGCGCAACTTTATGCCAGACGCGGTGTCGATATCGATCTGGCCAGAAGGGTGGCCGAGCAGTTGATGCAGAAGGATGCGCTTGAGGCGCATGCCCGCGAAGAACTCGGCATCTCCGAGATCACCACTGCGAGACCGATCGTGGCTGCCCTGACATCGGCGCTGACCTTTGCTGTCGGTGCCACGATGCCGCTCGCAATGGTGTGGCTGGCGCCGGCAGACCAACTTGTCTGGCTCGTCTCGGCTGCTTCGCTGTTGTTTCTCGCGCTGCTTGGAGCCATCGGCGCCAAGGGTGGCGGGGCAGACGTGATGAAAGCCACAATCCGGGTCACCTTCTGGGGTGCCTTTGCCATGGCGCTGACGGCAGGCATTGGCGCGCTGGTGGGCACCGCCGTCTAGGAGGTGCGCGACCCTCAGAGGATATACTCCGGTGTGGGTCCAACACCGGCAACAAGATCGGCATGCGCCGGTCGCCAGGGAGTGAGATCATTACCTATACACTCGATAAGACAATCAAAGGCATGCCATTTGACGCTGTGGTCGCAGCCACCAGGAAGCCCTGTCGACCAAAGGATTCGGTGTGCTAACCGAAATCGATGTGCGAGCGACAATGAAGAAGAAGCTCGACGTCGATGTAGCTGACTATCTCATTCTCGGCGCCTGCAATCCGATGATGGCGCTTGAGGCGATGAAGATGGAGCCCAGGGTCGGCGCCATGCTGCCCTGCAATGTGATCGTGCGATCGCTGGAGGAAGGGACCATCATGGCCAGCGCCATCGATCCCGTCGCCTCGATGCAAGCGATCGACAATCCCCACCTCAAGACGGTCGCTGGCCAGGTGAGGTGTCTGCTGCAAGACGCCGTCGCCGCGATCTGAGGCATTGGTTCCCCGGCACTGCCGCAGGCTGCCTGAGCGGGTCTTGATTGCGCCCGGCTTGTGGCGGTGTCTCCGATTGCGCGCTCAGGTCTCCAGGGCACGCCAGATGTTGCGGATGATTGCACAGCGTGGCTTGTCTTCTGCCGCCATACGCAGCTCGGCCTGGAGGTGCTAGCTCGTTTTGTGTGAGACAAATGACCAGTGCCCAAACGATTCGAACGATCACCAGCGCAACAACGAGGTCAGGGTAGAGGCCCAAATGGCCGAAAGCTGTTTCGATCGCGTTTGCAAAAAAATGGCCGGCGGTCGTCACGACTATGCCCCAGACCAAAGCACTGACGGGAGCGCTTGCTCCTAGGCAAAAATGCTGGGTCGCGCTGGTAGGGTGCACGCAACGGCAGCTTGGTAAGGCCGTCGTAACCTCGTAGAGCCTTCCGCACAGTACTATTCTTCGTAAACGTGGCCTCTGGCGGCAAAGGACATCACCTATACAAAGGTGTAGTCCTAGCCAGACTTTGGCTCAATGGCCGGCTTGGATGGCGAGACGTAGGCTTGAGACGATCCAAAATCAACCGGAGAACCCTTATGTCCAAGCAGATCCGCCCCCGCGACATGGCCAAGGCCTTCACGCCAGCGCTCTCCGATTTTGTCGACGACCCGTTGTTCTCAGAGGTTTGGGCACGCGAAGGCCTGTCAAAGCGCGACCGCAGCTTGATCACCGTTGCAGCTTTGGTTGTTATGTATCGACCAGGCGAACTGGGCGCGCACCTGCGCCGCGCTATCAAGAATGGCCTCAGCAAGAAAGAGCTCAGCGAGGTGATCACCCATCTCGCCTTTTATGGTGGCTTCCCCGCCGCTATCAGCGCGTCGTCGATTGCCAAAGAAACGCTCGGGGCCCTCGACATTGAATGAAGGGCTGCACCCTATCTCGACGGGTCCGGATCAATCTTGAGCTTTCACCGTCCGGAATCGTCTGTTCCAATCTCGCGCGCGACACCCGGTCTGTCATTCTTCAAGCAAATCGGAACGGTAATGGCAAAAACGTCTGATTTCTACGACGCCCGCCACGGTGACTTCGACACCACGGTGCCCTTCGAAGGCGTCTCGAGCGACGGTGAAGATAACAATGAAACACAGATCCGCCCAGTGGAGACGAGTCCCAGCAAAGGCGTTTCGGGGGCAGACGAGATTGCGTTCAAGCCCTCGAACATTGCTCTGCGGTCGCGCGCCTCGCAAGAACGGCAAATGTCTATGTCATAGTCGTGGATCCGGGCCGGACCGAGGAACTCACACAGCTGATAGGTCCGTCTACCACGGCCGCGGTTCTGCGTGACGATATCGATGCGGAAACGCCTCTCCTTGCGATGGATCTGCGATCTAAGGCGTTTTATGCGGGTGCGCTGGGCAGCACCCGTACCAATCGGAAGCGATGTGATCGCTTGGCATCAGAAGGTTTCGCGGCGTCCGAAATCGCGAGGATCAAGGCGCCGATGATAAGATTGGAGCGGTTCTGTTGGCGGCTGGTCGATCGGGCAGGATGGCAGCAGGTTTATACAAACCGTTTGTTGAATTTGACAGCATTCCGCTGGTGCGGCGATAGGCGATGACACTGGTTGAAGCAAAGCCGACGGCAATAGTGGGCGTTCTGTGTCACCGAGGTTCAGGCGGCGCTCGCAGGACTGCCGATGAAGGTCGTGGTCAGCAACCGCTACGCTGGTGGCATGGGGAAGTCACTGGCGCTCGGCCCGTCAAATCAGGATATGTCGGGACCAGACGCCGTGCTGGTCGAGTTGGCAGACATGCCCGATCTTCGAGCATCACACGTCCAGTGCTTCGCCAGAGTTTTCAAAGAGGTAAATGGGCAAAAGATTGTGCGCGGCAGCAGCGGCGATCTGCCCGGCCATCGGGTGATTTTAGCAATTGCCCAGATAGGTTAGATTGCCCTCCTTGACGGCGATACCGGGGCCCCGCATGTCATTCACTCCAGCCCCTGCCCAACCCGTTATGCGATATCGGTATGGTCGCGTTGAATGTTGTGGACACCGTCGACGGCACAATCAGGGCGGTGAAAATATCCAAAGCCAGACGATCAACCTGCCAGCAACAAGCCCCTTCTCCAGGTGGCGTTGAACGATATGCATGTCCTTTGAATAAGGCTCACCAAAACTATTGCTGCGATGCAAAATCGCTTTGACAACGCTTTGCCGAGATGTTTTGTCGGCTTGCTTTGCAAGCCTATACCCGATGGGAAACTGATGACTTATGCTCTTGGAAACCGGCAAATCTTTGGTCGGGAAACCGAACTCGACGTGCTTCTTCAGGCCTATGATAGGGTATCGCAGACGGGTTTCGGCGAAATCGTTTTGATCGGCGGTGCCGCCGGTTTCGGGAAGACGTCAGTCGTCAACGCGTTTCTGAACGCAAACGAATATATCAAATACGCTGTCGGCAAGGCCGACGAAGCATTCCAACGAGTACCCTACAGTGCGATCCTGAAGGCGCTTCGCCAGCTTCGCCCCGCATCGGAAATCGAAGAGCTTGCATCTGTTCGTGACGCGGTGACGTCATCGACAACCAATCGGGTAAAGGATCACCTGATCGACGCGATCCAAGCGAGCAGCTCTCCAACCACTCCTCTCGTCCTGTTTGTCGACGATCTCCATTGGCTCGACGAAAGCTCGATCCAGTTGATGCGGGCTTTGTCCGAGCGCGGCTTTCGGGACATGCTGATCGTCGGTACCTATCGGACCGATTACACGTCGGAATTTCGAGAAGTTGGGTTGCAGAATTTTCTCGGTGACACTGCTGTTCGGGTTACCGATATTCTCCTGAAGACGCTTGCATTCGATGCTGTGGAGGGGCTGATTTCCGCCCAGCGATATGGGGAGACAACCGGCCCATTGGCGCGCCTTGTCCAGTCCGTTGCAGGAGGGAACCCGTTCCATATACAGCTCATCTTGAATGTACTTAATCGGGCTGAGACCACACCGGATCTGGCTCAGTTCGTCTCTGATCAGAAGAACTGGAGCCTGAACTCGCTGCTGAGCGGCATCGTCGCCGAACTTCCATCGGAGACGAGGCGGGTTCTCCAATTTGCCGCCTGCGTCGGTTTTACAAGCGAGCAGAGCGTTCTGTGCTCTGCTGCCGAGGTTTCAATCAGCGCCCTCAAGCAATCGCTACAGCCAGCAGAAACCCTTGGGCTGGTCCAAATCGACGGGAATTGGTGCCAATTCTCCCACGACTCGGTTCGGGAGCATATCCGTGGTGCTCTTAGTAAGGATGACAAGACATCCAGGCACGCCTATATCGCAAAAAGCATGCTGGAGCTAAACGCCGCGGGAACAGACCAACATCTTGCCGTAGCCGAACAGATAGTGAAGGCTCGAACCAGTCCCATTCTGCTTGCAGGCCTTGAGCCTGCGCTTGCTGCTCTTATAAAAGCCGCCCAGATCGCTAAAGCGGTCGGCTCACTGGATGGCGCGCTTCGCTATGCCGAAAAGGGTATGGAACTCGTTTCATTCTCCAAGTCCTCGGACAGATATCATTGGGGATTTGCCGAGCTTCGCTGCGCTATCCTCGTCGATCAATTTGGAGCAGCTATCGACGACCAAGAGCTCGATCGCCTTATTGCTTACGCCGGCTCGCCAGCAGATCAGGCTCGAGCTGCGCGTCTGCGTGCCGCAGTGCTTATATTGCGGGGACAGTTCGAGCAAGCAATCGAAGTGGCTCTTTCCGGTCTGAGACTGCTTGGCATCTCGCTTACGCGAAAGCCCACAAAGGCAGAACTCGATGCCGCATATGAGGCGGTAACGGCTGCAGTCGAAAGATTGTCGCTACCCACGATCAGAGAACATGCACGCCTCTCGGACGACACGATCGCTGTCGCTGTGGGTCTCTTGGCAACTTTGCAATCATCGTTTTTTTCCGATGACGGTTTGAAATTCCTACACACAGCGAAAATTGTCGAACTGTCGGCCGAACACGGTGTCTGCGACGCAACATGCTATGGTCTCGCTTGGTGCGGAGTTTGCCTTGCCAGCGAATATGGCGACTACGAGAATGCTCTGGCTATGGCCGAGGCGGGGGTGGCGCTTTCGGGCACGCATGCCTATAGCGCGTATCGGACCTCGGCTCTGGTCGCGCTCGACCAGGTATCGGTCTGGCTAAAGCCTCTTTCCTACTCGCTGGCTCGCGCCAAAGAGGCGTTCGAACAGGGAAGGAACAGCGGCGATATCAGCATGGCATGCTATGCGACCAACCACATCGTCTCGGATTTGCTCTCCATGGGAGCGCCGCTCTCCGTGGTGACCAACGAAGCCAACCGCGGCATCGCAATGGCGCGGAGTGTTGGCTTCGAGGAGGTCATCCGGATCCTGCAGGTTCAGCTCGCATTCGTTCAGGGCTTAAGAGATCGCAGTGTCGAGTCAGGCATGATTCTGGCACTTGCGACCTCGGACACAGCATCCGAAATGTCTCCCCTGATCTTTTGGGGCCACCTCTTCGAAGGCATTTCACAGTTCTATCGTGGTCAGATCGAACTCGCCATGAAATCGTTTGCTCAGGCGAGAAAATGGAAATGGACGACCCCCGCTCATATCCACGTTGCGGATCTCCATTTTTATTCGGCCTTGGCAAACCAGATGACCGGCGTAGGTAACCCCAGCAACGATGACCGTGACATATTGCGCGTTCTGGCCGAACGGAACCCCGCGACATTCGAAAACAAGCTTGCTTTTGTGGACGCCGAAGCCGCACTCTCCGCTGGCGACACGATCGAAGCGCTTCGCCAGTATGAGCGTTCGATCAAGGCTGCAAAGGAAGCGGGCTTCTGGCACGAGCTCGCTCTTGTACATGAGCGGGCCGGGAGACTTTCCCTTGAGACTGGCCTGTCTTTTGCCGCCTTTGGCCATATCCGACAGGCCCAGGCCCATTACCAGAAATGGGGTGCGGACCAGTTGGCTAACGGACTACGGGCTGAATTTGCCGAGGTCTTTTCTGTTCCTGTCGATATCGAGCTTCCGGATCGCGTTATTCAGCCAATCGAAAGATCCGACTCGCTCACGACGGATCTTATCGTTGCCGCAGTGAAATATTCTGGCGCCATGCGCGGCCAACTCATCAGTGTCGATGGCGACGATTTCTCCATCATCGCGAGCACGCGCCTTCGTGATGGCGTCACGAATGTTTTAACAGAAAAGACCCGCGTGACTGCCGAGATGGCCCCTGCCACGATCGTCAGGCTTGTGGTGGAATCTGCACTTTCGCTCCGATACGGCGACGCACAGACCGAGGCTGGCGACGCGCATGCATTAGCCTTAAAGGAATGCCCAGTCAGGTCGCTTCTTTGCGTTCCCCTCAAGGACAAGGATCGTGTTTTCGCCATTCTCTATCTGGAGAACAACGCACTCAGCGATGCCTTCTCGCTCGAAATCGAACAGGCCATCGAGCTCTTTGTTGTCGCAACCACGGAAGCTCTCCGCCTGAAGGGACAGTTGGAGCAGCACCAGCGAGGCAGCGCCGCTCAGAAGAGCCAGGACATGGCCCGTGGAAGTGCTCGCGCCGAACTCATCAAGAATTCCCATGTCAGCGTTCTGGGGGGCATGGCGGCCTCGATCGTTCATGAAGTCAACCAGCCGCTGTCTGCTATCGTTACATTCGCCAATTCTGGCATCCGCTGGCTAAAGCAACCGGTCCCGCAGGTTCAGAATGCAATCACGAATTTCACAAAAATCGAACAGTCAGGTGTGCGGGCGAGCAACATAATCTCCGCCCTTCGTTCGCTTGCGAAGCAGGCGCCGGCGAATCTCGAATTCCTAGACCTGCACAACGTGGTGAAAGACGTCCTCACAGTTGTCGAGACGGACAGCCGTGCGGACGGGGTTGAAATCGAATGTGTGCTCGCCGAAGGTAGCTCTGTTTTCGCCGATCCGATCCAAGTTCAACAGGTGGTCCTCAATTTGATGACCAACGCGCTCGATGCGATGGAGCCGCAATCGGGTGGCCGCCGTCTCCGAGTCGAAAGCGAGGTCCGCGATACCTTCGTGATCCTCGCCGTTTCTGACACCGGAACCGGCATACCTGCATCGGCAAGGGACTCCATCTTCGATCCCTTCTTCACCACCAAGGACAAGGGTCTCGGCATGGGTCTTGCGATTTGCAAGACAATTGCCGAGGTCCATGGCGGGGGCCTGAGCATTGGCAGCACAAATTCCTCTGGTACCACGATGATTTTCCGGCTGCCGTTGACGACCAGTCCGGCAAATAAAGGCGCCGAAGCCGCTGCGTAGCGAGAATTGTCGAAGCAAATCCGCTAGCGAATTATCTCTCGCTTTGTGGCGGGCACCACCTGTGCCGCTGTGCTATACTCACCGTTACTTAGCGAACGTGAGTCGCGGAGGCGTCCGCAGTTCACGTTGCCCTATTCTTTTTTGCCGATGCCTCCGTTTCAATGTGGTCGATCCGCTAGCGTCTATGACAGAAGCATAAATTGTAATTCTGCGTGTCATAAATTTTTCGAAGGGACGGCTACCGCGGTAATCGAGTTCATCGCCAGAAAATCGAGGGTGCCAAAAAGATCCCGATCGCCAAGTTTGACGTCGCCATCCATATAGGCTTCACCTAAGGCCAACGCCCGATTTCTCGCCAGCCCGACCCTACGCCTTTTGCGTCAGATCGCCATTGATGCCCGAGGCTCGCCGCCCGTTCCGAAGAGCCTTGGCCGTCCCGTCCGGAAAGATTACACTTAGGGTGCCGATTTTGATCGGTCGCTCAAGTGCTGCTTCAAGGATCATGTCAGCGCTCCAGGAAATTCGAAAGCGTCAGATCAATGAGTTCGTCGCCACGGCCGTTCATTACCGTACGCAGCGCCCAAAGGCTGAAGCCTTTCACTTGCTCCGCCTTGATCTGCGGTGGCATGGAAAGCTCCTGAGTGTTGGTGACTACATCTAGAAGCGCCGGCCCGTCATACGCCAGAATATCCTTGATCGCATCCTCCAACTCGGAGGGATCCTCGACGCGGATTGCATGAACGCCTACAGATCGGGCGAACTCAGCGAAATTTGGATTTTTCAAGGTCGTTCCGGTTTCGAGGAAACCCGACGCCTTCATCTCCATCGCGACGAAGCCAAGCGTCGAGTTGTTGAAGATGATGACCTTGACTGGCAGGTCCTGCTGGACGAGCGTCAAAAAGTCACCCATCAGCATGGCAAAGCCACCATCGCCGGAAAGGCTGATGATCTGACGACCGGGATAAGCAGCCTGGGCCCCGATTGCCTGTGGCATCGCGTTTGCCATGGACCCGTGTGACAGAGAGCCAATCATGCGGCGCTTGCCATTCATTTTCAGGTAACGAGCCGCCCAGATTGTAGGAGTGCCGACGTCAAAAGTGAAGACGGCGTCTTCTGTAGCGTGATCGCTGACGAGCTTCGCAAGATACTGGGGATGAATCTTGCGACCAGCCTTTCCGGTAGCAAGATCATCGAGACCGGCGCGAGCCTTGACATACCGTTCTTTGCAGAAGTCGAGATAGGCAGTATCGGGGTTCGCTTCGACAAGCGGGAGCACTGCCTCAATCGTCGATTTGACGTCACCGACGAGTGCCAGATCGAGGGGGACGCGGCGGCCGAGATTTTCCGGTCGTATATCCACCTGGACGACCTTGGCATTGGACGGGAAGAACTGGCGGTAAGGGAAATCGGTGCCTAACATCACGAGCGTGTCGCAATCATGCATGGCGGCGTAACCGGAGGAGAAGCCGATAAAACCAGTCATACCGACGTCGAAAGGGTTCTCCCACTCGACGTGCTCCTTGCCGCCCAGGGCGTGGACGATCGGCGCCTTGAGGCGTTTGGCCAGCATCAGCAGCTCGGCATGGGCGCCCTGGCAACCGCGGCCGCAGAACAGTGTGGTCTTGGCGCTGCTGTTGAGAATATCGGCGAGCTGTACAATCTCGCTGGGTTGCGGCGTGACGGTGGACTGGGGCAAAGCGAATGCTGCTGCTTGCGAAATCTTACCGGTAAACTCGGATAGCGCCACATCACCTGGGACGACGATGACAGCCACGCCGCGCTTGCCGACAGCTGCACGGATTGCCGATTCTAAAACGCCAGGAAGCTGATCGGGATGGCTGACCATCTCGCAAAAGTGGCTGCATTCTCGGAAGAGCTGATCGGGGTGGGTTTCCTGGAAATAGCCGCGACCAATTTCCGCCGATGGGATCTGGGCGGCGATGGCGAGAACTGGAACACGCGAGCGATGGCAATCGAACAAGCCATTGATCAGATGAAGGTTGCCCGGCCCGCAGCTCCCGGCGCAAACTGCAAGTTCGCCTGTGAGATGGGCCTCAGCGCCAGCCGCGAAGGCCGCTGTCTCTTCATGCCGGGTGTGGACCCATTCGATGTCCTTGCGAACCCGCAACGACTCGGTCAGTCCGTTCAGGCTGTCGCCTACGACGCCATAGATGCGACGCACGCCCGCAGCGTGGAGGATATCTGTGATGAGGTCTGCTGCTTTCTTGGCCATGATGCGCTCCTTGATGGTAATTTAAATTCTTGATCGCCACGCATTTTCTCAATGCCGGCACGCGATCGCGTGAAAAGTCTTCGGATTGGACTGGGTCGTGGCGGGACTATTCGGTCAGTCCTGCCAGTGACATGATGAAGCGGAAGGTCACGGCGAATATGCCGAGGCCAATGACCGAAATGGTCCAGATGGCAATCATCCAGCCGACACGCTTGGCCGGTTCCTTTACAGAGGTCCTGATCGTCATCAGTGGTACCCATCGCCGACCGTCTGCTTCCCGCGAAACACGTAGTAGGACCACGTCGTGTAGACGAGGATGATCGGGATAATCAGGAGCGTGCCGACGAGTGCGAAGCCCATGCTCTCAGGCGGGGAAGCTGCGGCCCAGATCGTGACCGACGGCGGGATAACATACGGCCACATGCTGATTGCCAGACCGGTGTAACCGAGAAAGATCATCAAGAGCGCCAGGATAAACGGTGCTGCGTGAACCTCACGGCTTCGCAGAACCCGGAGGTGAAGCCAGGTCACGCCAAGCACCAGCACCGGAACGGGAGCAAGGAAAAACAGATTGGGTAGGCTCAGCCACCGTGTGGCGACCTGAGGATGCATGATCGGCGTCCAGATGCTTACGATAGCAATCACGACGAGAAGGGCGATGGCGATCCATTGTGCTAAATCCCGCATGCGACGATGCAGGTCGTCCGACGTCTTCATTATGAGCCAGGTCGAACCAAGCAGAGCGTAGGCCACCATCAAGGCAAAGCCGGTGAATATGCTGAACGGGGTGAAGCAATCGACTGCTGTGCCGGCAAAGGTCGTGCCTTCGAGCTTGAAGCCATTAATGAAGGCACCGAGCGCCACGCCCTGCGAGAAGGTCGCAACATAGGAGCCTCCAGCGAACGCACGGTCCCAAAAAGGTTTGTGACGATCGGAAGCCTTAAAGCGGAATTCGAAGGAGACGCCACGCCAGATCAGACCGGCCAACATGAACATCAGCGGCAGGTAGAGAGCGCTGAGCAGGAAGCCGTAGGCCAGCGGGAAGGCCGCGAACAGGGCAGCACCACCGAGCACGAGCCAGGTTTCATTACCATCCCAGACCGGCGCCACGGTGTTAACCATGGCGTCGCGTTCATGACGATCTTTGATGAACGGGAAGAGGATGCCGATCCCGAGATCGAAACCATCCATTACAACATACATCATGACGCCGAATGCGATGATGACAGCCCAGATGAGGGGAAGATCAACACCCATCTCAAACCTCCGTGGTTTCGCGCATCGGCGCGGCGTTGATTGTGTCGGGAACTGCAGACAACGGACGCGCGGGACGATTGATCTGTCCCTCGTGTTGAGGGCTCGTGCCACCACGACCCTCGTCTGGGCCATGGGCAACCATCCGCAGCATGAAGCCAATACCGGTACCGAAGATCAGGAAATACATCACTATGAACATGACCAGCGTGATGGTCAGGGTCAGGACCGCGTGATTGGATACCGCGTCCTGGGTACGCAGGATGCCGTACACCACCCAGGGCTGGCGTCCGACTTCCGTGGTGATCCAGCCGGCGAGGACCGCGATTAACCCGGTTGGCCCCATAAAAAGGGCGAACAGGAGGAATGGCCTTGTATCGTAAAGCTTGCCGCGCCAGCGCTGGAACGCACCCCAGACTCCGAGCAGGAACATCGCGAGCCCGAGACCGACCATGATGCGGAAAGTGAAGAATATGATTGTCGAGTTGGGGCGATCCTGTGGAGCGAATTCCTTCAAGCCCGGGATTTTTCCATGCAGCGTATGAGTGAGGATCAGGCTGCCTAGATAAGGAATTTCAATTGCATATTTTGTCTCTTCGGCAGCCATATCAGGAACACCGAAGGCAATCAGGGGCAGGTTGGTGGCGTTCGGATCATTTTCCCAGTGGCCCTCAATCGCCGCGATCTTTGCCGGCTGATGCTCGAGCGTGTTAAGGCCATGCGCGTCGCCGACAAACATCTGGACCGGTGCCACGATGATCAGCATCCACAATGACATCGAAAACATCTTGCGGATCGCGGGTGTCGAGCGCCCACGCAGTAGGTGCCAAGCGGCTGCAGCGGCCACGAAGAGCGCCGTTGACAGGTAGGCGGCAAGCGTCATATGCGCCAGTCGGAAGGGGAAGGATGGGTTGAAGATCACCGCCAGCCAGTCGGTCGGAACGACCTTGCCATTGATGATCTCGAAACCCTGCGGCGTCTGCATCCAACTGTTGGATGCGAGAATCCAGGTAGTCGAGATCAGCGTGCCGAGCGCGACCATGGCTGTTGCGAACATATGCAGTCCAGGACCGACTTTGTTCCATCCGAACAGCATGACGCCGAGAAAGCCCGCTTCCAGGAAGAAGGCGGTCAAGACCTCGTAGGTCAGCAGCGGCCCGGTAACGCCACCGGCGAATTGCGAAAAGCCGCTCCAGTTTGTACCAAACTCGTAGGCCATCACCAGGCCGGACACGACGCCCATGCCGAAGTTAACGGCGAAGATTTTAGACCAGAAGTGATAGAGTTCGACATAAACTGGATTACGTCGGATCAGCCACAGCGTTTCGAGTACAGCGAGATAGCTGGCAAGTCCGATCGTGATGGCGGGAAAAATGATGTGGAACGAGACGGTGAAGGCGAATTGCAATCGCGCAAGTTCCAATGCGCTGAAACCCAGCATCGAGACGCTCCTTGGCGTTGATTGATTAATTGATGGCGAGCGTTACGTGCTCGAATGTCGAACGCTTGAAAGAAGCATCTGCCAACACAATCGCGGTTGGGCGCCTGGCCCGCAATTAAACCTAGGTATAGCTAGGCTACGCCTTGATATAAAGCGGCCGAACAGAGGACATCGGAGCGTCAATGGCCGCATCGTCGGGCTTCGGGTCGCGGGCAAGAAGAGCGAAAGTGGCTTGATTTGCCCGCACTGGCGGTAGCCACATTGCAAGACCTCAAGCGAAAGCCAGAAACTGTGGATGCCTCTTCCCTCCTCCGTTTCGCCAATCCCCTCGATCGTCGTTATCGCGCCATCGATTTCTCCCGATTGCAAGCATGCAGGACCTGACCGGCTCGCCGTTGATCTGCAGGGTGAATCCACCGGATTGGTCGATACTGCACTCGAACTTTGTGCCCGTCATGCCGAGCAGGTCGCGCAAGGCCGTAATAGGGCATGTCCGGCGGTCCATCGAGTTGAGCCGGCCGTCCATTAACGGTTGCTGAGATCGCCATAAAGGGAGGGCTTTCGATCAAGCGTATCGGGGGGCGGCGATACGAAGATTGAGCCGATTGAGGTCAGGAGAGTTCAAGGGGAAAGCGCCGCGGAATAACTGATACGTAGGCCTAGCCCTCCTTTATGAAGCTGTAGGCTGGCCACGTTCCTTAGCAGCAAGGTCCTCTACTGACACCGGCGCTCAGGGGAATTGGTGTACGATGCGGCGAGCATCATGCCCGCCCCATTTCGCTGGTCATTTAGAAACCCGCCTGCTCAACTGAAGACTGACGGCGACGGCGCTTGCTGCACAGGCCATCAGCGTTGCAGTCGCCCAACCGCAGTGGTTCTGGGCTTCGGTCCCGATGGCAGAGATGGCGGCGCCGATGAGAAATAGGGTGACGTTCGAATTTTCCTCACCGCGGCGAGAAGCGGTACACCTCGCGCGGTCGACCGTCCTCCGAAGATCGGCGATCGGACTGTCAGTCGCAGGCTGCAAGCCCTGGAGGCCGCCCTGGCCGTGGAACGGCGTCTGGCAGGCGACGAGCAAAAACTGGAAGGTAGCTTGCGTATATCGTCGCCCGACTTGTTTGCGCTTGGGTTTCACCTGCGGTGATTGAGACGTTTTCGACGCTCAATCCCGAGGTCGAAATTGAACTTTTGACGGGAGCTTACGTCCTCGGCCTCGCTCAACGCGAGGCGGACGTTTCCTTCCGGATCCATCCGTCGCCGAGGACGATATCGTCCAACGGCGACTGATTGACATGCGTTGCAGCCTCTATCTCGCCAAGGGAATGAACTCCCGAACCGAATGGACGATGGCTTTACGCTGGTCGCAATACATCGCTCGACGCATTTCCAGCTATAGACTAGTTCAAGCGGAAGCTTGCCGGTACCGAGGTCACATTGAAGTCGAAGAACGGAAACGTTCAGGCCCAGATGAGTTGCTAGGGTTTAGGGATTGCCGCGCTAACGCGATCTGCCGGCGACCAACGGGCAAATCTTGTGTGTATTGACCTGGGTGAGGATCCGCCGACCCGCGAACTATGGATGGTTACCACCGAGACGTTCCGCGATCGACGGGACTGCTGGCGATTGTGGATCTGGCGGTGACGATGCGGGTAAACTGGAGGAACCAGCATGTTCATACCAGTCTCCAAGGCAAATTTTGAGCTGTTCTGTGATCTCGTCGTTGAACCTTCCGAACTTCGAATCCGCAGGTGTCAGCACAACCTTTGTAGCATGCCAGTCTCGGCACGTTGATGTTTTTTGAAAGATACTGCGCCAAATGCCCCCTGGATTGAATGGACACGCCCCAAAGTGTCGGTTCGAAGCTATCATGCGTTGACGATCGCATCCGGCGCGGTCTTTCTATCCCCACCGAGTGCAATTGGTGAAACAGGGTGGTGACGATGACCGACGCGGGCGGGGAGTTGAAAGGGGCGTTCACACAAGACGCTCGCGTGCAGCATGCACATGTTGAAGACCTCCTCACTGCCGCAGTTCAATTCTCGGGCGCATGCAAGGCATATCTCCTTGTTCAAAAGGGCGAGAATTTGGTCGTCGACACGAAGATTGTCATAGAAGGCGACAAGGCAGTTGCTACTCATCCACAGTCGGCTAGTCTTGCCCCGGGCGAAGCAGCACTTCTCGAGCTGATCGCTTCGAACTCGATATCTGAACGGTACACAACGTTAACGGTCGGGGATCCACTGCGGGCACCTCGCCCCGCCGATAACGCGGAACCCGCATTATGCTTGCAGGTTGGCGGGGAGGACGGCGCCAGCTGGGTAGTTTACATGGAATCGGACCCGCGGGGTGCTGGCTTTCCGGGACATATTGTCAGCGCGATCGAACTCTACGTTTTGGCATTGGGACGGGTTCTTAAACCGCGTTGCAGGGAAAGCAAACAGTACGGCGACACAAGCCACCTCATGGATCGAACTCCATCTGACAGGCGAACCGAAATTGACGGAGTCGATCGCGCCATTATTGCCGGCGTCGCCGAGTCAATCGCGATAGAGATAAATGACGCACTTTCGGCGGTTGTAGCCCATGCCAGCGCGGGTCTCCAATGGCTCAACCAAGAAGCTCCGAAAGTTGAAAAAGCACGGCAGTCCCTCAGGAAGATTGCCTCATCGACGTTTGCGATCGGTAGTGTGGTTGCAGCCTATCGCAAGACATCACCCGCCGGCGGTCCCGACAGCAAACCGGTAGACTTGCAGGCGATCGTGATTGAGGCGCTGGAAGCGATTGCGCCAGATCTTCAAGATGCTTCCGTTCAAAGCTATTGCGATATTCCTCGGGAGATGCTGGTTCGTGGCAATGCCAAACAGATCCAACAAGCGATCGTCAACGTGGTGAGCATTGCCTTTGACGCGATGAAGGCAGTGGACACCCCCCGAAAACTAACGATTTCGAATGCGACGCAGGACAAATTCTTCGTTCTGGCATTTTCGGACACCGGTGAAACTATCCCTGTCGGCGCTCGGGACGCAATCTTTGATCTGTCTTATACAGCAAAGCAAGGACACCGGGGCGTCAAACTGGCAATCGCCCGCACAATCGCGCAACTGCACGGCGGAAGCCTCGATGTCGCACGCTCGGAGACAGACGGCACGACGATGCTCTTGAGATTGCCAATGGCAACAACCGGCTGATGTTCTAATTTCCGATCGTGCAGGGAACTGGCTAGAGCGAAAACACAATGTTGCGCGCCTATCCAGCGCGTCCCGATCCATAGCTCTGCTTAATTTTATCTGCTAGGTAGCTCTATAAAGTCTCGACCCAAGGAGTGAATGGAGAAACGCCGTTGCCCAGTACAAGAACAATAGACAATCGTAACATGGAGTACCTGAGAGCCGACCAAGCGCCGTATATTGCGATGTCGACCTTGACTGGCGGTCTCCTCGCGATGTCGAGGTTCAAGTGCGACATGGCTGGGCATGGTCTCTCCGACGATCATGTGAAAGAGGATGCGTTCATGTTGTCCTCGCAGCTCCGCGATTATCAAGGCGGACTTTGGCTCGATGGAGAGCGACTGGATTTTGCCGGAAGCAAAAAGGGCAATTTCACCCTCTATGACTATTCCAGATCCTGGCGAGCGGACCTTCAAACGCCTTTCGACTGCGTGAATTTCCATATCTCAAGGCGAGCGCTCAATTCACTTGATGATGAGATCGGCTCAGCGCGGTTGGATAGTTTCGACATCGCGCCGGGTGCCGATACCAGCGATCCTATTGTTGAGAGCATTGTCAGCGCGCTCGTTCCGATCTTTGATGGCTTTTGCGAGGCCAATCAGCTTTTGCTCGACTATATCGGCACGGGTTTGCTGATCCATCTTGCTTCGACTTACGGCACCTCGCGACAACGCGCGCGATTAAGTCGTGGCGGCTTGACGCCAACGCAACTCAACCGGGCAAAAATGTTGATTGATGCCAATCTGAACGGCCAACTGACTCTGACTGATATCGCGACTGAATGCGGGCTCTCCTCCTCCTATTTCGCTAGAGCATTCAAGATGTCGACCGGTGGAACGCCGCACAGGTGGCTGGCTCAGCGACGGATCGAAAAGGCGATTGACTTGCTCAAGAACTCCCAGCTGTCTATAAAGGAAATTGCCTCTGCGTGCGGCTTTTCCGATCAGGCCCATTTCACGCGGGCTTTCGGTGAGGCCAAAGGTGTGCCACCAGCCGCTTGGAGGCGCAACGCTCCCCCAGCGCCGACAATCGGTCTCTATCCGATCTCCACAAAATTCCGTTCCGCCAAGTAAGCACAATAGTCAATCGTCGTCCCCGAGCATGGTTTTGCGCACGAGAAATTGCGGCTTTGAGCATCGGCAGACGACCTTGCTCGACTGATGATTTTCGTCTGATCCCCATCTTTGACTTTTTAGCAAAGCCGTTTCGATTATTTTCTGACTTGCCCGACACCACCATTCGCTTCAGTTGGATATTCGCAAAACTGGCTTAATCATTAAAACAGAGCGGCAACTGGCACATGTCGATATTCAAACGGGGTGGATTGTCACCTCTTCGGCTGAGCCAGGCTCTGTCGCTCCTCGAAGACAGCCTCCTTACTCGTTCTACTGTGACGCAGATCGCGGTCAATTGCGGCTTGTCTTCAAGCTATTTCACCCAAGCATTCAAAGCCTCGACCGGCCTGTCGCCATATCGTTGGTTGGTACAACGGCGCCTCGAAAAAGCGACGGAGCTACTCGCCGAAGCGACAATGCCCTTAAGCGAAGTCGCGACCAGATGTGGGTTTGTCGATCAGGCGCATTTCGCGAAAGCCTTTCGCAAATCTACAGGCGTGCCGCCGTCGGTGTGGCGGCGCGGCGCGCTCTCGGCGGATAATCCTGACGAGATTGACTGAAGACCACCATACACAAGGTGGTTCGACCTATTCCTCCGTATAGTGTCGGGTTTCAAAGCACATTGGTATCCTTTGCATAGATTTTTGCTTCGACTACGACGGATTCCAGCAACGATGATCGACCAGACCTCCACCGGGAGCAGTGCTTCGTCTGCGCCAACGCAGCCTCCCTCCGCAGTCTTGGCGACGATCCGGCGCGTGGCGATCCCGGTCGTAGCCGTCGTCGTCGTCGGATCCGCAACTGCGTCGGTCATCGGCAACTGGGATAGCTGGATTGCTGGCGCCGCGCATCAATCCACCGATGACGCAACCGTTAACGCGGATATCTCGACCCTGAGCGCTCAGATCAGCGGGACGATCAGCAGCGTGGCGGTCGCCGACTACCAAAAAGTTGCCAAGGGTCAGCTCTTGGCTGAGATCGATCCTCGCACGTTCGAAGCGGCGGTCACCGTTGCCTCGGCAAACGTTGCTTCGGCACACGCGACCCTCGCTAACCTAGTTAATCAGATTGAGCTTCAGAAGGCTGCGATCGATGCCGCCGAAGCACAGAACACCTCGGCACTGGCGCAAAGCATGCAAGCGGATGAGGAGTACAGACGCCAGTCTGATCTTGGTGGCGCCACGTCGCAACAGGCGCTGCAGCAAGCTCAGACCGCTGCATTGCAGGCTGCGGCATCCGTGCGCTCGACGACCGCCACAATTGCCCAGCAACGCGCGCAATTGAAGGTTTTGCAAGGCGAGGAGCCGCTACTCAAAGCTCAAGTCGACGCAGCTCAGGGCAATCTCGACACCGCCAGGATCAACCAGGGTTACACACGGATCTACGCCCCCTTTGATGGCATGCTTGGCAGGCGGCTCGTTCATGAAGGCGATTTCGTCAGCGCCGGCACAGGCATCATATCCGAAGTCCCCTTGCCAAACGTCTATGTGATGGCGAATTTCAAGGAAACCCAGCTCTCGAGAATGTCAGCGGGAGACATGGTCGAGATAAGAATCGACACGTTTCCGGGGAAAGCGTTGCGTGGCAGAGTGATTGATCTTTCTCCCGCAAGCGGTTCCGTTTTCGCTCTGCTTCCCCCCGACAACGCAACCGGAAACTACACGAAAGTCGTTCAACGGATTCCCGTAAAAATTGCCATCGATCCGGACCAAGCCTTGCTGAAACAGCTGCGACCGGGAATGTCGGCCACGGTCACCGTCGACACCCTGGGTGACGCAGTGCCATGAGCACCGCCGTCCGCTCGTTCGGGCCGGTTACGAGCGGCACCACCGCCACCCGTCCATTGCTGATCGTCGCAGCGTTGCTTCTCGCTTCTTTTGTCGTCGGGTTCGACACGCGCGTGTTCGTTGTTGGAATGCCCGACCTGCGTGCAGCCTACTCTCTTAGTGTCGATGAGGCATCTTGGCTGAGCACGATCGCGAACGCGCCACAGATCCTTATCGCTTCTGGCGTGGCGTGGCTTGCGACCGTTTTCGGGGTACGACGTGTAATGATACCGACGGCCCTTATCTATGCCATCGTATCCCTCGAGATCCCACTGGTGAACGATGGGCCGCTGCTTTTCACACTGCATGCTATTCGAGGGCTTTTGCTAGGCGTCTTTATCCCAGCGACGATAATGGTCATCTTCCGCAATCTGGACAAGAGATACTGGTTGATCGGAATCGCTATTTACGTCCTACGCGTGCCGCTGTCGCAGAATCTCGGATTTGTCCTTGTCGGTTTTTATGGCGATTATCTCGGCTGGCAGTGGATGTATTGGCAGGACGTCATCCTTGCGCCGCTTGTCGCGCTTCTCCTGTTAATCGCGGCCCCAAAAGAGGATATCAACGTTGGTCTGCTTGAACATGCCGACTGGGGTGGGATGATGCTACTCGGCTGCTCCATGACGATGCTCTATGTCGGTCTGGACCAGGGAAATCGGCTAGACTGGTTCCAATCGGGCACGATTATTGCGCTCCTGACCGGCGGTTCAATCCTTGCAATCGGGTTTCTGATCAACGAAACGCTTGTGGCGCACCCTTGGGCTCATTTCAGCGTTATCATGAGCCGCAACATCGGTCTCGGCTACGCAATCATCATCTGTTACGCGCTTTCAAGTGCTGGCGCTTCGATTGCCATACCCGGCTTCCTGCAAAATGTCGTGGGATTGAGACCGATTTCGATCTCCACGCTTTACCTGACCGGGGCCGTGATTCCAGTTTTTCTATTCATTGCCATAGCCGCCGTTCTGTTACACCGGTTCGATGCCCGCTTGTGCATCGTGCTTGGCCTTGGACTAATGGCGACAGGCTCGCAATTTGGTTCACTTCTTACACTCGACTGGGCACCATGGAATTTCTTTCCAACGGTGATCCTCCATACGGCCGGCCAGTCGTTCGCGTTTTTTGGCTCCATCGTCTACCTTATCGGCAATTCTGATCCTTCTCGCTCGACTGCGGTTTCGGCCTACATCCAAGTGGTTCGACTTGGAAGCGTCGAGTTAGCGATCAGCATCCTCGCAACACTGCAACGGCATCGGGAGCAGTATCATTCAGACGTACTGAACACACCGATTACTGCAGCGTCGCAACAGCTTCATGTCATCCTGCAAAAGCTGCAACATGTCTTCGGTGTTGGATACAGACCGCATCTTGAGAGCCTGTCGTTGGTTGCATCCAGGATAAGAAATCAGGCCTCCGTCCTTGCTTACAGCGACCTGTTTATGCTGTCATTCTGGGCGGCGGTCCTCGGCTTGCTCGTTGCAGCTTTTATGGTCTCGATGCCCTATGGGCCGCTCCACCCTGACTTCAAACATCCGGAGCCCGGCGACCTGGAGTCTTGAGGACTGGTGGATAAATGCACCCCTTGCATCCTTCAAATGCCATATCCAGGCGTCGTTCCGTAGCGTGCAAAGCGCTAACCTCAGCAAGGCTCTAAAATAAAGGATGCACACCCGGTACGAAAAACGCCCTCGGAGGTTCCGTCCATCACATTCGGATATTTTGAGCCATTTCAGAGGTCAACCGAGGTGCAGATCCCTGTCGCACTCGGTCTCATCATTCCTTGTGACCTCGTCGCTCTCACCTCTTCCGAACAGACAATGCAGCAACGGACATCATCGCGGCAAACTTGGCCGACCTGTCTGGTGACAGCATGGGCTTTGAACTCAACAACAATGCCACCATCGCGACTTGGCAGACAACATTCTTCAGGATCGGTGCCAGCAACGCTGCTTGCATCCCCAGGAGAGCCTATCGCCTTGTAATGCAGGGAGATACCAGTGTGGACGGCGAACTAGCGCGCCTGTTCAAAGCTGACTCCGACAAGCCGCAAGTGCGCGGCGTCGGTAACGATATCGTACACGCAAGCCGGACGCTGGACACAGTTTAACGCGAGCCATACCGTATATGGTCATCCGCGCATGCGATCCTTGTCAAGCCGAGGCCAAAGGTTGCTCTACTATCGACCGGACACGAATTATTCGATCTACCCGCAGGAATTGGTCCTGGCCTAATCTACGATAGCAACCGGCTCATGCTCGAGGCGGTCGACATCTGCATGCAACGCTTTTCACCACAGCGGTCGACCATGAGCTTATCGTCCCATCCGCGGAAGCCTCTACTTTTTTACAGACCTACCTGACAGCCACAGGACCCCAACGTGGACACCTGGAGTTATGGAAACTCGACAGGCGGTCCGGTAAGTCCATTGGTTTCGGCGACGTCGAGCATTGCCCGATCCTGATCCTTCCTGGCAGCTCGCTGGCCGCCGCCGCCCGATTCGCTGTCCTCAGTCGGGCAATCGTCAGCCGTCTCGCTGGGCGGCAGACGGAAGACGGCCCCGCTTGTGCATTGGATTTGCTACGTCGCTTTCCAAGCCGCCCGGTCGCACGTAAATCCTGTCGCGTTGAGTGGTCGCCGACCAGCAGAGAGGAACTACATCGCGTATCCCTCCTCGATCGTGGTTCGGCCAGTGTTCAATACCTGTCGCGCGCAGCAGATTTGATAGTGCTGGATGAAAACCAAGCCGAGGTAAACGTGGATCCCCCCGAGAGGAGATCGAAGCATAGTTGGCCGCCGACAAGCGTGTCGCGCAGCGAACGTCAGATCCTCGCAAAAAACGTTCAGACATAGGTCGGCGCTAGGGATGAGAATGCCGGCTTGTGAATCTCAATCGTTGTGTCGTGGCCAGTCATTGACTGCTCATGCCAGATCAATCCACGCGGGCCCGCGTGGTGCTCTTTGAGCGCAGATGCAGGCGATGACAGTTTCAGGCGCGCGGCGGCGTCGCGAATGAAATCTGAAAAATCACTAAGTGATATCCCATCAGCCTTGAGCAATACGCGGATCAGCGGATCGGTCAGGAGTTCGGACATGGTCAGTTCGCATTCCATTGTTAGCCTCCTGCGGCAAATAGATTTGAAAAGATCTTCAAGTAACACTACCGGATCGAACGACTGCCGGTTACTATCCGAAGATGTAGGAACCCTGCCATGACAGGCGCAGCTTTAACGGATCGATTGCCCGAGGATTCCGGCATTGGCAATCTCGCACCCACCGTGGCGGGTCGAACACTTGCCACGTGTCATCAGCTACCCGACCAAGATCGGGGATAACGGCGATCCGGTTCAACCCTTGATAAACGCCAGAATGTCCGGATTGCCAACGTCCGCATGGGTCGTCAGCATGCCATGTGGATAACCCTTGTAGATTTTCAGCGTGCCATTCTTGAGCATTTTGATCTGCAGTTCAGCCGCGTCGGTATAAGGCACGATCTGGTCGTCGTCGCCCTGGGTAACGAGCGTCGGAACCGTCACCTTCTTCAGGTCTTCCGTCTGATCCGTTTCGGAAAATGCCTTGATACCGTCGTAGGTCGGCTTGGCTCCGCCCATCATGCCCTGGCACACATTCCCCCAATTCCTGAGAGCACACCACAGCACAGAGCGAAGACCGTCATTCGAGCGATATTGCGAACTGACTGCGAGAACCGGACAAAACCACGACCCGGCAGAGGCGCGGTCTCGTCGAAAGCCACGGGCTCCATTTCTTTCGCACTGTTGGGTGATGACATGCTGCGATCCTCCTCTTGCGCGGAAGCGAACCTTCATGGCCTGTTCGAAGAGCACCGGATGAAGGTTTGTTTAATCAGCTCCGGCGCCGCCTCAGCGCGAGGCCGAAGGCGAGAAAGCCACAGCCCTGGAAAAGGAGATCGACGGTAAGCATAGCGCCGAGAAGCCCGAGCCCGACAGTCGGCCAGGTCGCGAGGATGATGACACCGATAACGGTGGTCGCAATGCCGCTGGCAAAGACCCATCCCCAACCCTCGTTTGCGCGCACACGCAGTCCAGTTGCGATCTTGAAGATACCGGCGACGATCAGGAGTGCGCCGATCACCAGCGAGATATCGACTGCGGAGAGAATGGGATCAAAAATCAGAAAGGCACTGGCGATACCGTAGAACAGCCCGCTGACCAGATCAAAAGTGCGGCGGCGCCAGCCATTTGCGGAAAATGCATGTGCTATCTGCAGGACGGCGCCGACGAGCATCATTGCTGCAATGTAGATGACCGACGCGAGCGTGGTGGCGAAGAGGTTGATGCTGGCGACGAAGCCGGCGGCAATCAGTGCGAGGCCAAGAGCCACATACCAGCCCCAGTTGGCGCGGGCTTTTTTTAAAGCGATACTTGGGTTGGCGTTTACGGTGATCATAGTCATGGCGGGCTCCTTTCATGAACGAGTTGGAAAGCGTGGCGGTCCCGGGTAGGAAACCGCAGTAGATGCAAAATCGATTGATGACGGCAGGTATTCTCACCTCGCCGGTACGCCCGGTGGAAACGAAGATGATCTGCGCGCAATCGCGGCGCGCTGGCGCGCCCCCTTCGGGCGTGGCTGTTTGGAACGCCGGAGAAGTTCTTTCTTTCCAGCACCGGTAACCAGCGCGTGCTGCTCGGCATCATCCACTGACCGTCGCTGCCGAGTGATGAGATGGTCTAGCTTTTCGTGCAGTCTGCGGATTTCAAGCTCGGCCTTGAGGTTGACCTTGTAGTCGTTGGTCGACCGGAGCCGGTCCTTCGCCTCCTGCCGCCTCTGGCTCATCATGATCACGGGTGCCTGAAAGGCTGCGATCGTCGAGAGAACGAGATTTAACAAGACGAAGGGATAGTTGTCGAAGGCATCACGCGCCGAAACAAAACTATTGTAGGCCATCCAGGCTGCAAGAACGCTCCCAAAGCCGATGATGAAGGTCCAGCTCCCACCGAACTCCGCGACGAGGTCTGCAACGCGGCTTCCAAGCGTTTCGCTGTCATCGAACTCGGTTTCGGTATTTTCAGCGAGCGTCTCCCGCGACCATATGCTTTCGGCCACTTCGTTTTCGATCGGCGTCAATTCGTCTCGATCCTCACGAAGCAGATCCAGTATCGATTGGCGGCGAAGATCTTCAATCCGACGCCTGTCGATCGTGTCGTCCGGTTTCAGTGAGGGATGGTGGCGGCGCAAGTAATCGGCCACGCCTGGCCTCAACTCGTCGATCCGGCATTCCTGACCTGGCTCGATCAACACACCGGTTACCGCATCGATCGCTCGGACAGCATATGTGTTTTTTGCTGTCGACGGGCCCCGTGGTTTCGGTTCGTCTCTTTCGGTTATGGACAGGGCATTCAAACTGGGTCCCCCAAATTTGTTTGCGGGTGCAAGCGCGGCGCCGACCCCACAGGCAGAACAGGCGTGTGGCAGGTTTCCGCACGCCCCGGCTTGCTTAGTTGGCGGCATGCAGCGTCAGCGCAGTGATGCCTGCCGCGATATTGACGCCTTCTTCGGCCTGCAATGCGATCGGCTGCAGCGCAATAGTGCCGTGCAGACCACCGCCGAGCACCTTGGCGCCGACGCCAACACCGATGGCGGCGTCAGCCGTGATACCGGTATAGGTTCCAGACAGGGCAGCCTCATCGCGGGATGCGGGCGCGAAGACGAGCCAGGAGAGCTTCGCCTTGTTGATTTCGCCGATATCCAGGCCGAATTCAGTTATCGTGCCGGAGTAAGCCTCCTTGGCGGTGCCGTCGCTTGGCGTGAACACGCAGTTCATTTTCTGCTGCGATCCGACGATAACACCGAGACCGGCGGAAACGTCGCAATCGAGGCGTCCGGCTTCGACATGTTCAGCTGCCGTGGCGGAACTCGCGCCAAAACCGATCACAGCGACAAGGGCGAGAGAAGAGATCAGAGATTTACGCATAGGGGGTCCTTTCCAAATGAGGATCAGTTGAGAGTATGCGATCCTATGAAAGGAGCGCGCAGCGGTCGCCGCGGAGAAGAGCCAGCCATTTGGCGCGGTCGACAAGAGTGGGGGGCGCCTGGCCCAGAGATTGGACCAGGCTGGCTCAATTAACGCAGCCAGAAGGTGACGCTGCCGTCAGCAGCCTGCTGAGCGTTCACGATGTCATCGAGGATCGCGCCGCGGCGCACGAGGCGACGGGCAAGCGCCTTGTTGGATTCGATCGCAGCCTGGAGCTTCTGAACTTCCGACGCCGGCAGAGGGACAGCATTTGGGTTTCTGCTGTCACTGTCGCTGGCGCTGTAGTCATTGGTGTATTCAATGTTGAAGGGTTTGTTGAAGGTTGTCAGGGTCTTTTCCAATTCCGGAGCCCAATTCATGCTGGCACTGTCGGCAGAATAGCTGGCCCCGGCAAACGACATTGTGGCGAGGGCTGCGGCGGCTGCAAGTTTCGAGACGCGATTCATAGCTTTTCCTTTCACTGTGGATGGTGAATGCCGCTGACGGATCGCCGGGCGGCATCTCGACCGCGTTTGAAGCGGTGAGAGAAAACTATGGGGTTAAGCAGGAAGGCGAAATCACACACAAGTCTCTGCGACCTAGACCAACGTTTGGTGTTTCGAGACACCGGCATGCCTTGTCGCAAGATGCAAACTGACAGTGATCTGAACCCTTCAAACTGGACCGTTTTTGGTTAGAGTTTTCCGGTGCATTTTTCTGGCTGTGAAAGGAACGGAAGTCGATGAAAGCATCGCAGTTTTCGGACGCACAGAAGGCGTTCATTTTGAAGCAGGGTGATGAAGGAGTGTCGGTGGCGGAGGTCTGCCGGAAAGCAGGGATCAGCCAGGCGACCTATTTCAACTGGAAGAAAAAATACGCGGGCATGCTGCCGCCGGGGATGGAGAAGCTGAAGCAGCTCTAGGACGAGAATGCGCGGTGGAAGAGGATCGTCGCGGACCTGACGCTGGATCGTGAGATGTTGCAGGATGTCATTCGGCGAAATGTATGGTCGGCCCTGTCATTGCAAGGATTTCAAGTTCTGGCGATAGCAGTTTGCGTTAATGTATCCGGCCTCTCGCGAGTGGACTGCTGTTGCAGCCAGGCCCTGATGAGATCCGCACATTCTGTTTCCAAATAGCTTCTTCGGGCACGATTTACAGAATGTCGATCAACTGTCTCGTCATCACCCTCGAACCCTGCAATCTGTCCGGCCCCAACGGCCAGAAAGGCGATCCGGTCAAGCTGTGACCTGACGCAGGTGCGTAGCCCCCGCCTTTGTCAGAACAACCCAAACGATACGGGCCAGCTTGGCAGCCAAAGCTACGGCCACCTTGTTAACGTGCATTCTCTGCCGCAAGGTATCGATCCAGACGCCAAGACGATCCTTTCTCCGATCGAGATGCAGCATGCATGACCGTGCTCCATGAATGATCAGGCGACGAAGTTATCACCGCGCTTATCGTATCGGGTTGCTACTGCACAGAAGTGTTTGATTTTGTTGCAAAACCTCTCGACTTCATTGCACTTCTTGTAGAGTCACTGGTTGAAGAAGGGGATATGCACCCTGCTCGGCATGAGGCGGATGCAAGCCCATGCTCCAACGACCTTGAGTTCCCGCAGCAACCGGCCACTGTCATAAGCACGATCGGCCAGAAGGGTGTTTCTAGCCTGAACAATCTCAAACATATCTGCTTGCGAGCGTCAGTCATGAACCTGGCCTGCTGTTAGTTTAAGCCGGGTTGGACGGCCGTATTCATCAACCAAAGCATGGATTTTGGTTTTCAGCCCGCCACGCGAGCGACCCATTCGATTGGATCGCTCGTCTTTTTTTGACCGTTAGCGGCGTGTTGATGCACGCGGATCGACGAACTGTCGGTCATCTGGATTCGCCATCGTAAGCTTCCGTTATTGCGTTGAAAATAAGCGACCAATGACCCACATGGCGCCATCAATTGAAGCGGTTTACGCAGGTACTATGGGGTCCGTATCGGGCTGGAATATTCGCTTAAGGCGCTCCGGTTCCTAGACTACAGAAGATACCATTCCGTACCACCCAGTCATAAACCCGGGCCTTGCCATGTACCTCACTCGGAAGAAGCGGTTCAATCAACGTCCATTCGAAATCCGTCAAATCAACGAGTGCCATCAATGCCTCCAAATCATGAGGCCAATGAATCACAATTGCTTAAAAAAACGGATTTTATGGGTATGTGATTTAGTCCTCCACCGTAGGCGGAAGTTTGCTTCCCTCATAAGAAAATGCGCGACCCCGCGGTGGATCGCGCATTCCTAACCACGCCTTCGAACATGAACCCTTTTGTGGGGGTAGCTGGCATGATGCCCTCACGTCGGCGACGACAAGCAGAACGTGGATTGAGCCAGCGCAGTATTGCGCTCGCTTACCAGCCGTAGCCGGGTCCGAATGGACCGTCAAATTCTGGGAAATCAGGCCCCCAACCGGACCAATCCCAGTTTGCGTCTCGATAGGTCTGCGCGGCCAGAAGCTGCCGATCGGCAATCCGCTCCTGCTTCTTGGTTGCCTGGTAGGAACCGTAGGCTTTCTGGGTTCCGACATAGAGGCAATTGCAATTGACCGGATCGGCATAGACGTAGCTGACGGTATTCCCCTTGCTACGCATCAGGAATTTGTTCGGCGGCAGCCGCTTGAGCATCGCGACACGCGCCGACGTGTTTGCCGGCCGCGCAACGAAGCCTGCGGCTGCAAGGTCATTTTCCTTGTGTTGAACGCTTTCGGCGGACGTCTGGCATGCCGCGAGCGCCAGAGACAACGTGGTTGTCGCAATAATGGCGAAGCCAGTCCTGCAGTTGCTCGCGGCAAATTTCGTAAGGGGCATAGTTACTCTCCGGTTTGAATTGAACAGGGAGAAATTCGAACTTTCTTGCCGCGCAGGAAATCATACCTGTGGTCAACCAGCCCATCCCTTCGTATGGCCGCCCGCTCAGCGGCTGGCGAGCGACAGACCCGTCACCCCAACGGCAAAGTTGAGGCCATGTCCCTGAAGTAGGTAGGGTCGGAGCACAACACCGCTGCCGTCGCTTTTCTTCAACACGATGGCATGGCCTGGCATGTTGAGTTCGGGGCCGGCCGGGGAGGCGCTGTATGACCCGGCAAAATCGGCGTTCGGGGCTGCGCCGAGTACGAGCCAGGTCATATGACCGTCGTCGACCTCCGCGGCATCAATAGCGACATCGGTTATGCGACCATCGTAACGGGTCGCCACACCATCGGTGGCAGAGAAAAAGTCGCAGACGACATTTTCCTTCGCGGCGACCGGCGTGTCCCCATTCGAGGTGACTTCACATCTCATCGTTCCGGCAGGCTGGTCGTCAACTGTCTGTGCGTGACTCATCTGGGCAAACGATGCCGTGGATATCAGGACGACTGCAATTCTCAAGGACATACGGCTCATCGAGCTCTCCGTTTTTTGGGGTTGGAATGCGCGCATCCAAAAAACTAGCCCCGGGGCGCCAGCGCAAACATCATCCCTACATTTACTCGCCCCCTACATGGGTATTGATCATCCGCCTCGGAGGCAGATAGGGCTGGCGCGGACGTCCACCCCTTACCTATGTGCAGGGGTAGCTAGACCAGCGCATAGATTACGCTCCATCACGCTTCCGGTATCTTTTTATAGAACGCGCACATTGACGGCATCGGGCACGAAGACTGCTTGCCGGTCGCGCCCTCGTCCCTGGAAATCGGAGCGCAATATGAAGTCCTCACATGGCGACAGTCGGTACAGTGTCAAAATGCATCACACGATGGCATTGCTCGGAATCTTGGGCGCCTCGGTCGGGGTAGTCGCGATCTCGGCGATTGCTCTGGAATTTCTGCCCTTACCGGCTTTTGCCTTAGACAGGCCACCGGTAGGTGTGCCGGTAGAGGTTGCAAACCCAAAGCGGGAAAACGTGCCAGTTTATCTCAATAGCCTTGGCTTCGTTCAGTCAGAAAACACTGTCAACATCACGCCACAGATCAGCGGACAGTTGGAGAGCGTCAGCTTTGTCGAGGGCCAGCAGGTTCACAAGGGTGATCTGCTGGCCGTCATCGACCCTCGTCCGTTCCAGGCGGCAGTCGATGAAGCCGCGGCCAAGACTGCGCAGGATCAAGCCAATCTTGCCAATGCTCAATATCTGCTGGAGAAAGACACGAGACTCGCAGGTCAACAAATCGTCACCCAGGAGGAACTGGAACAGCAGCGGGCTCAAGTAAACGCGCTCAGCGCTCAGCTACAGCAGGACCAGAGCGCCAAGGAAAACGCCGACATATCGCTGAGCTACACTCAGATACGATCACCCATTGATGGTCGCACTGGCATTCGGCAAATCGACCCCGGCAATCAGGTTTCCCCAAGTGGTGCGACCCCGATCGTTACTATTACCCAAATGGATCCGATTTCTGTGATCTCGACATTGCGCGAGGGCGATCTTGAAAAGGTTAAAAGCGCTTTGGCTGCCGGACCGGTCGAGGTCAGGGCGTTGTCAATGGACATGACAACGGAGCTCGGGAGCGGCGATGTCCTTCTGATCGACAATGAGATCAATCAGGACACCGGCACGATAAAGATCAAATCTACGTTCGCCAACCCGCAGGCAAAACTCTGGCCGGGCCAGTCCATCTCTCTACGTATCCTTCAAAAACTCCTTCCTGACGCCCTCACGGTGCCGTCCGCTGCGCTGCAACGCGGACCGGATGGCTACTTCCTCTACGTCGTAGATTCCGATGGGAGGGCGCAGGTGAAGAATGTAACAGTCGGGCCGATCGAGGAACATTTTGCCATGATCGCAAGCGGTTTGGCGGCAACCGACGATGTCGTTGTGACGGGACAATACCGGCTTTCCCCAGGTACCGCGGTGGACGCGACGCCCGTTGCAGCCCCAACCGCAGCGAAGGAGTAGCCGATGTCGATATCCTCCTGGTTCATCAAGCGGCCCATCGCCACCTCGCTGTTCATGGTCGCTCTCTTTGCGGTCGGGGTCGCTGCCTATCCCTTCCTGCCGGTTGCGGCATTGCCACAGATTGATTTTCCGACGATCCAAGTCTCGGCGCAATTACCTGGTGCGGACCCGCGCACGATGGCCACGTCTGTCACGCAGCCGCTTGAAAGGCAGTTCGCACAGATCCCCGGCGTGTCGCAGATGACTTCCACTAGTACGTTGGGAAGCAGTTCTATCATCCTGCAATTCGATCTCTCGCGCGACATCGACGGCGCAGCACAGGACGTGCAGACCGCGATCAACGCTGCGGGCGGCCAACTGCCGACAGGTCTGCCCTCTCCCCCCACCTACAGGAAGGTAAATCCGGCCGACCCGCCGATCATGATCCTTGCCCTGACTTCCGCCGAGATCCCCCTGACGGCCGTCGACGACTATGCAGAAAATGTGCTCGCCCAGCATATCAGCCAGCTTAGCGGAGTCTCGCAGGTGGTCGTTTTTGGTCAGCAGAAACCGGCGATACGGGTGCAGGTCAACCCGTCAGAGATTGCAGGTCGAAACCTCGGTTTGGAAGACGTCCGAAGTGCAATCTCAACACTTTCAACCGATGCGCCGAAAGGCACCATTCAGGGGGCCTCGCGTACCTATACGATCTACGACAATGACCAGTTGCTCGACGCAGAAGGTTGGAACGAAGCGATCGTTGCCTACAAGGGTGGCGCTCCCGTTCGAGTCAAGGACATAGGTCAGGCCGTCAGCGCGCCTGAGAATATGCAGCTTGCAGCATGGGCGAATGGCAAGCCGGCGATCCTGCTGCCGATCTTCAAACTGCCAGGCGCGAACGTGATTGACACGGTGGCGGCTATAAAGGCCGCCATGCCGCAGTTGAAGGCGATTTCGCCCGGTGCGGTCGACATCTCGATCCTCAGCGACCGTACCGAAACCATCCAGGCATCGGTTCTGGATGTCGAGACGACGCTTGCGATCACTATTGGCCTCGTCGTTATGGTCATCTTCGTCTTCTTGAGAAGCTTCTGGGCGACTGCTATCCCTAGTGTGACCGTGCCTTTGGCGCTGATGACGACTTTGGCGCTGATGTATGTCGCCGGCTTCAGCCTGGATAACCTTTCACTCATGGCATTGAGTATTGCGATCGGCTTCGTCGTCGACGATGCGATCGTCATGGTCGAGAACATCCAGCGCCATATCGAAATGGGCAAATCGCCGCGCGTGGCGGCATTCGATGGGGCAGCCGAAATAGGCTTTACGATTGTCTCGATCAGCGCATCTCTGGTTGCAGTGTTCATACCGCTTCTCCTGATGGGCGGTCTGGTCGGCCGACTCTTTCAGGAATTCGCACTCACGGTAACGATGACGATCGTTGTGTCAGCAATCGTGTCACTGACAGTCACTCCAACTCTCGCTGCTCGTTTTCTGGAACCCGAAGTGCAGGCTAAGCGTGGCCCGATATTCATGGCCTTCGAGAAGGGCTTTGACGCACTGCTTGCCGGCTATCGCCGAACGCTGGATCTGGCGTTGAGATTTCATGCCCTTACCTTCTCGGTATTCCTCGCCTCGATGGTCGCAACTGCTATTCTCTTCATCGAGATCCCGAAGGGATTTTTCCCGACCCAGGACACGGGATTGCTGATCGGTCAGCTAGAGGCGTCTCAAGACATATCATTCGCCCAGATGGTTCGACTGCAAAAGCAGGCGGGCGCCATCATACAAAGCGATCCGGATGTCGCGACGATCGGGATGGCGGTCGGTGGTGGCGCCGGGACAACGGTCAATATCGGCCGGATGTTCATCACGCTAAAACCCCACGACCAGCGCACGGCATCAGCCAGCGACATCATTCGCCGGCTCAATCCGAAGCTGGAGCAGATGAACGGCGCCCAAATTTTCCTGCAGCCGGCCCAAGACATCAATGTTGGTGGTCGCGCATCGGCAACCCAGTATCAATACACTCTGCAGGACGCCAGCGGATCAGAGCTCGATGAATGGGCAGGTAAACTGCTTGCCAAATTCAAGACAGTTCCGGAATTGGCAGATGTCGCCTCTGACCAGCAGAATGGCGGCGCGACGATCACGCTTGCGATCGACCGCGATCAGGCTGCGCGTTTCGGCATCGAAGCACAGACGATAGACAACACGCTTTACGATGCCTTTGGTCAGCGCCAAGTCGCCCAGTTTTTCACTGACGTCAACAGCTACCACGTCGTCCTGGAGGTCAGTCCCGGCTTCAAGGACAGTCCGGCGGCCATCGATGGTCTTTACATCAAATCGCCGCTGACTGGCGAGCAGGTTCCGCTTAGCCTTCTGGTGAAACAGTCGACGGGACCAACTGCGGTTCTTGCCGTCACACATCAGAGCCAGTTCCCGTCCGTGACGCTGTCATTCAATCTTGCGAAAGGCGTGGCGCTCAGCCAGGCCGTTAGTGCCATCGGCACCGCGCAGAACCAGATTGGCACGCCAGCATCATTGACAGGCACCTTTCAGGGTAATGCGCAGGCCTTCCAGTCGTCATTGGCAAGCGAACCGCTTCTGGTGCTTGCCGCGCTTTGTGTCATCTACCTCATTCTGGGGGTGCTTTATGAAAGTTACGTCCATCCGGTAACAATCCTCTCAACGCTTCCCTCGGCCGGGCTTGGGGCACTTGCGATGTTGTGGGGCTTTGGCTTCGACTTCACAATTATCGCATTGATCGGGGTGATCCTTCTGATTGGTATAGTGAAAAAGAACGGCATCTTGATCGTCGACTTCGCGCTCGAAGCTCAGCGGGACTTGGGATTGACACCACAAGAGGCGATCCGCCATTCCTGTCTTCAGCGCTTTCGCCCGATATTGATGACGACCTTTGCGGCATTGCTCGCGGGCGTCCCGCTGATGTTGGGACATGGTACCGGATCAGAGTTGCGCCAGCCACTCGGCTACACGATTGTCGGGGGCCTGATCATCAGTCAGTTCATGACGCTCTATACAACACCGGTTGTCTATCTCTATCTCGAGCGGCTTAGCCATCTGTTTGGACAAAAAAGTCCCTTATCTCAGCAGCCCAAGCCACGCGAACAGCAATGATGCGGCATTCTCTTTGAACGAACGGCAATCTGTGGTGCGCGTCTATAGCACCTATGCTTCTGTATAGCTTCGGACGTCCCCTTGAGCTGCTAGGCTTGCCAACGATCAACTGTGGAGACCCCCGATGACGAAAAAGCGCCCAGACGGCATTAAGGCATATAATGAACCGGCAGGCGGCTGGGGAGCTCTGAAAGCTGTTGCCGAGACGCTCGCCAGGCAGCAGGTGGTTGCACAAGGCACGGCAACATTGCTGAAAGCGAACCAGCCTGAAGGTTTCGACTGTCCCGGCTGCGCCTGGCCCGACCCGAAACATACCTCGTCGTTCGAGTTTTGCGAAAACGGTGCAAAGGCGATCACCTGGGAATCGACTGCCAAGCGCGTCAGCCCCGATTTCTTCGCCGACCATACGGTTGCCGAGCTTTGGAAATGGACCGACCACGAGCTGGAAAACCAGGGGCGGCTGACGCACCCGATGATCTACGATGCAAAGATCGACCGCTATCAGCCAATCGAATGGGACGAAGCCTTTCGCCTTATCGGCAAGGAGTTGAACACCCTCGAAAGCCCGCATCAGGCCGAATTCTACACATCGGGCCGCGCCTCGAACGAAGCCGCTTTCGTCTATCAAGCCTTCGTGCGTGCCTTCGGCACCAACAATTTCCCGGACTGTTCGAACATGTGCCACGAGGCGACCAGTGTCGGACTTCCGGAATCGATCGGTGTCGGCAAAGGAACGGTCACGCTCGAAGACTTCGACCACTGCGATGCGATCTTCAGCTTCGGGCACAATCCGGGCACCAACCATCCGCGCATGATGACGACTCTGCATGAAGCGTCGCGTCGAGGCACGCCGATTGTCGTCTTCAATCCGTTCAAAGAGCGGGCGCTCGAGAAATTCGCGGCCCCCCAGGATCCGATCGAGATGGCGACCTTCTCCTCGACAGAGATCGCATCCGCCTATCATCAGGTTCGCACCGGCGGCGATCTCGCGGCACTCAAGGGCATGATGAAACTTATCTTCGAACGGGACGCCGCTGATCTCGCAAAGGGCGGACCAGGTGTCCTCGACCGCGCCTTCATAGCGGAACACACCCTTGGCATCGACGAGTTGCGCCGTGACGTCGAAGAGACCAGCTGGGACCAGATCCTGTATTATTCCGGCCTCTCGCGTGCTTCAATTGAAAGCGCGGTAGACGTCTATCTTAAGGCCAAGAATGTCATCCTCTGCTATGGCATGGGTCTCACCCAGCATGCGAACGGAACGCATAACGTTCAGCAGGCCGCAAATCTCCTGTTGCTGCGTGGTAATGTTGGGCGCAACGGTGCCGGGATATGTCCGGTCCGCGGCCACTCGAACGTCCAGGGCGACCGGACTGTTGGGATTACTGAAATTCCCAATGCAGCACTTCTCGACGGCATGGAACGTGCCTTCGGATTCCGGCCGACGGGCGATAAGGGCCACAATGCGGTCGAGGCAATCGAAGCTATCGCAGAAGGCCGCTCTAAAGCGCTGATCTGCCTCGGGGGCAATCTCGCGGTCGCCATGTCGGACCCGACGGTGACCTTTCCCGGTATGCGCAAGCTCGATCTTGCCGTCCACATTTCGACGAAGCTGAACCGGTCGCATCTTTTGACCGGAAAGACCTGCATCGTTTTGCCATGTTTCGGCAGGACCGACCTCGATACACAGGCGTCAGGACCACAATCCGTGACGGTCGAAGATTCCATGTCAATGGTGCATGCCTCGCGCGGTTTCCTCAATCCACCAAGCCCTTTCCTCAAATCCGAACCCGCTATTCTGGCTGGAATCGCCCAGGCAACGCTCGGGGATAAATACGGGATCGACTGGGCGGGGATGATCGATAATTACGACCGGATCCGTGACAAGATCGAGATCGTTTTCCCCGACTTCAAGGATTTCAACAGGCGCGTGCGTGTACGTGGAGGTTTCAGGCTTAACATCCCTGCTTCACATCGCGAATGGCGCACTACGTCCGGAAAGGCGAATTTCCTGATTTCCTGCGGTCTGGACGAGGATCCGAGGCTGAAGGATCCCGAAACGCTTGTGCTGGCCACGATGCGTAGCCACGACCAGTACAATACGACTGTCTACGGACTAGACGACCGATATCGAGGCGTCTTTGGCCGGCGCGATGTCATCTTCATTAGCGCTGCCGACCTCAAGGCTCGCGGCCTGCAGGACGGCGATCGGATCGACGTGGTTGCGGTTACCACAGGACCGGAGAGGTCGGTTCGCGGATATACTGCCGTCGCCTATGACCTTCCCCAAGGTTCGGTCGGCGGCTATTATCCGGAAATGAACGCTGTCGTCGCCCTGACCCATTACGATCACAAGTCCGGAACACCAGCCTACAAGGGCGTTCCGGTCAAGATCTTTCGCTCCCAGACTGGCTAAGAAGGAGAAGCGACCTTAACATGGCTTGAGGAGGCAATGGAAATACTGATATTATGATCGCCTCTCGAACCTCCTATGCGGTCGTCTACATCGTCGACGGCGATCGTTCGATGCGTGAACCACTTGTTGATCTGTTCACGTCGATATCGATGGACGCCCTTGCCTTTGGGGATACCGCATCCTTCCTCGCGGCCGCCAGATCCGGGGCGCGGTGCATCCTGCTTGATATTCGACTGCCGCATGTCGACGGGCTCGAATTGCAGGCACATCTCAATGCCAAGTGAAACAAGATGTCGAACATCTTCATGCCGGCTATGGCCACATCCCCATGACCGTGATGGCCATAAAGGCATGGGCATCCGACTTCATGACGAAGCCCTTTGGAGAAAAGGCTCTCCTGGATGCCGTCTCCGTAGCACTTGAGCGCGACGCCGAAATCCGCAGAGGTGACGCTGACCTAGAGGCGGCGGCGGCGCTTTAAGAGACCTTGACTGCCCGCGAACAGGAGGTGATGCAGCTTGTGGTCCGCTGGCTCATGAACAAGCAGATAGCCTTTGAACTTGGGATCATGGAAGTCACCGTCAAGCTCCATCGCGGCAACGTGATGCGCAAGATGGACGTGCGATCATTTGCGGACCTGGTGAGGATCGGTGAGGCGCTCGGCTACGGAAAGCAGCCGTGATCTAGCCTTGTTGCGCCTGTATCCAGCAACGCTAAAACGTTACCGTCAATGAGGCACCACGCGGCTCGGACAGGTGAATATCTCGAAGTCCTCTCCTCGGGCGAGGGCGATGAGCGTTACACCGGCGGCCTCGGCGGTGCGAATGGCAAGGGCAGTGGGTGACGAGACTGCGATCAGTACAGGACAGCCGAGCATCACGGTTTTTTGGACCATCTCCACCGAAATCCTGCTCGTTACGACGACCGCTCCCCGGTGGCGATCCACGGCTGAACGGATCGCATGTCCGCAGAGCTTGTCCAACGCGTTGTGCCGACCCACATCCTCGCGCGCCGCGACCAAACCTATCTCCGGAAGGTACAAACCCGCCGCGTGTACGGCTCTGGTTTCCCTGTGAAGTTTTTGAGCGCCGTACAGCTTGGCAGTCGCGGCAACGACCGCTTCATGGCAGATCTGGAACCGGATGGATGAAAGGTCCGGCAACGTCCTCATCGCCTGATCGATCGACTCGATCCCGCACAGTCCGCAACCGACAGGCCCAGCCATGTTGCGTTTGCGTGCTCGCAACATTTCGTTGACGTCATCCACCAGCGAGATCTGCAGATCGATGCCCAGGTCTCCTTCGACAATATCGACAGAGCGGATTTGGGAAATATTCTCGATAACACCTTCCGTCAGGCTGAAGCCGATAGCGAAATCCACAAGGTCGTCCGGTGTAGCCATCAACACGGCGTGCGATGAGCCACCATAGGATATCGCGATCGGGACTTCCTCGGGCACACAGAGAACGCTGTTTCTTTCTGTCCATTTATCCCGGATCGAGCGTGTCAGCATCGATTGCAGGGTCGGCCTCAGAAACGTCATCGAACTAGCACCTTCAAAGTATCAGACTTTGCGAGCATTCTCTGGAGGGTGCGTCGGTGCATCGACAGTCGGCGGGCAGTTCGCGAAACATTGGCTCCACATGAAATCAACACCTGTCGTATGTGCTCGTCACGCACTGCATTCGGGCCTTGGAGGCATTCGATCCGGGTCGAGCATCTCAAATCTTTCTCCAGCAGAATTGCCAGAACAAATTCGACTGACATGGGCTTCGGCAGAACATCTGCCGCTCCGGCTCGTGTCATGGCAACAGCTGTCGGCACACTGCAATACGCGCTGTGGACGATCGTTCTGCAATCGGGATGATGGGCCGCAAGCATTTGTAACACGTCATGTGCTTCACCATCGTCGAACACCAGTTCAGTCACGCAGAACGATATCCTCGAGGAGAGGATGTGGGCAATAGCACCCTCGATATTCCTTGCGATGAGAACCTGAAAACCACCATGGACCGCCTTCTGGACCATGTCGGATTCCGGTGCCTGGGCAGGGTCGACGATAAGAACCGTCAGACGCTCGCAGGCCCCGATCAATACCTTGCCGAAAAGTTCTTCTGCCATGCGGGTCAATCTCCGATTATGATCGAAGGTTACGGAGAACGCCGAGATATCTAAACTATACGTTGGGTTAGGTCGCACCATACGTGTTGGCGGATCAGATGGAATGACCAAGATTTCGCAGGCTCTAATGACGGTGGCAGAACGACAGATTTGCCTTGTAATTCAGGTGTTCCCGCGCGGTTTCCGAAACTCGATCCGCTCCTACACTCATGTATAGTTACAGCTCCCTGCAGCTTGGTCTAGCGTTCTCGGAGTTGTGCCGCTGTTGACGGCATCCAGATCTCTTCAGCTTGAGAACAATGACGTCGGCGATCTCAATCTCTTCGAAAAACTACCGGCGAGCATGCCGCCGGCATGGAGAGGATCGTCACGTTCACAAAAGGAGCCGCAGTGAAAGTCTCTATCCTTGAACAATCGACCTTGTCGGAAAACGGGTCCCCATCGGATGCAATCCAAAACACAGTCTGGCTCGCGCGTGAAGCGGATTACCTCGGTTACGAGCGGCTTTGGCTATCCGAGCATCACAATATGAGCATCCTGCAAGGATCATCACCGGAAGTCCTCTTGGCGGCGATCGGTTCGAAGACGGACCGCATCCGGCTCGGTTCCGGCGGCGTGATGTTGCCTAATCATTCAGCCTACAAGGTCGCCGAAAATTTCAGGGTTCTCGAAGCGCTGTTTCCAGGTCGTGTCGATTGCGGGATCGGTCGCGCAAGCGGTGGCGATCCCTATACGACCGCCCTCCTCAATCCGCCCGAGGGGATCGAGTTCAGCCAGCAAGTTGGCCAGCTGGAGCGGTTCTTCCATGATGAACATCAACGCTCGACTGCAATGCCGAAGGTCAGTGGCGCTCCGCCGCTTTGGCTTCTCTCTGCGGGCTCGCATCCCGACAGCGGCCGTATGGCGTCGGAGAAGGGCATGGGTTTGGCAGTCGCGCTCTTCATCAACCCAACGGCGACGCGGGAGGCTGTTGACCAGTATCGCCGCAGCTTCAAGCCGTCGCTCGAATTCCCGGAACCGCGTGTTCTGATCGCCCTCAACTTCATCGCCGCTGACACCACCGAAAAGCTCGAGCAGTTGAAGAAAGCCTCGGACTACTTCCGTCTGATGCGCGACAGCGGTAACTATCCGAAGTCGGTCCCCTCGCCCGAGACAATGGATCAGGTAGAATTTTCGCAAAGCCAGAAGGCCTATCTCAAGCAGATCGCCAACCGCGAGGTCATCGGGCTGGTCGATGATGCGGTCAAGGAAATCGGCGAAAGGGCGGCAGCTTACGATGCGGATGAGGTCATGTTGACGACGATGTGTTTCGACATCGAGGACAAGATCCGTGCTTTCCACCAGGTTGCCAACCGGATCGTGAGTTGACGGTATGAGCCAAAAACTAACCCTTTCCGTCCTGGACATCGGCCCGATCCGCTCGAACCAATCGGCAACGGACTGCTTCAATTCTATGATCGAGCTCGCAAAGCATGGCGAGGTCCTTGGCTACAATCGCTATTGGCTTGCCGAGCATCACAATGTCGCGGCGGTCGCGGCCAGTCACACTGCCTCGCTCGCACCCGTCATTGGCGCCCACACCAAGCGTATCCGGATCGGCGGCTGCGTTCTACTGGCACACTACCCGCCGCTTTTGGTCGCCGAACAGATGGGCATTGTGGAGGCCTGCTATCCGGGCCGCGTCGACCTCGGCATCGGCCGATCGACCGGTGCAGATTGGGCAACCAGTTCCCTGTTACGCGGCGACACGGAAACGAAATCAGACGAAGCCATGATCAGCGATCTCACCAATTTACTTGCTCTGAACCGGCCCGAAGGTTTGACGGTTGCGCAGGACGGTCGAGAATTCACTTTCCAGGCAGTGCCAAACGCGACCGGCGCACCAGCCCCCTGGATCCTCGGGACCTCCTGGTATTCCGCCCAGCTAGCAGCCGAACTCGGCCTTCCCTATGCGTTCGGCTACCACATTCGCGCCGAAGGCGCGAAGGAGGCAATCGCGCTGTATCGGGAAAAGTTCAGGCCGAGCGCCTACCTTGCTGAGCCGCGCGTGTTGGTGTCCGCGATTGTGGTGATTGGGGAAACTGATCTGGAGGCCGAGCGGCTTGCCAGGCCTCAACTCTTCTTCATGTCCTCTTTCCGCTCTGGTGAACCGGTGAAATCGCAGATGCTTGTCGAAGAAGCCGATGGCGACGAATTTCCAGCTCATCACGAGAGGCTCGTTAAAATGTTCCGCAGCTCCTGGATCATTGGGTCGCCGGATCACGCCGCAAAGGCTGTAGCCAATCTTGCGGCCGATCTTGGCTGCTCGGAGATCATGATCAATCCGGTCGCGGCAGCCTATTCCTCACAGCCGAAAGACCGGGCGCCAAACCGTGAATTCACCTTGGCAGCACTTGCCGAGCGCCTTTCATAGGAATAGCCGAAAGGTACCAAACCAAAAGCACCGCGCTCATGCTTCGAAATGGCCAGGTCAGGTGCTTTTCTTTTTGACGGTGGTGTTGAGCGGGATAGTGCTATACGCCAAGCCGTACGCGAATTTGGCGCACCGCGTCCTGGTCGCATGGCCTATTGCAGTCGCTCGTCACGGCGCCGTTCGGCCGCGATTTCCTGAAGGTCGAGATCCTGCTCGATATTCTTCATGATCCGGTCAGAGACCTGACCAGCCCGATACATTTTGAGAATCTCGGAGCGACCCATACGGATCGCATAGAGGGTGGCATCGAAATGGTCCGTCGACAAAGGACCTCGCAGTTCCGGCGCGGTGTCGAAATGGGGGCTAACTTCTACACTGAAGAGATCACGATCGGATACTCGCGGCCGTCGGCGCGTTCGCGTCGCACGGCAGTGGTCAAGCATCGCCTGGTACTGGATCTGTGCAACCTTCTTTCGGATGGTCCCCTCGTCCCTGGCCAGCTGCGAATTGCTTTTCAGGCTGACAGAGGGAAATAGCTTGACGAGCAGGGGCAGAGTGGTTCCCTGAACAAGGACAGTGACAAGGATCACACCGAAGGCCGACGCAAGAATGAGGTCGCGCCCTGGAAAATCCATCGGCAAGGATAAAGCAGCCGCAAGGGTAACCACGCCCCTCATCCCCGCCCAACTGACAATCATCGTCATCGGAAGGGACGGCGGATATTTGGGACGGATACCGAGCCGTGAGAGGACGGTCCATACCACATCCGAGCCCACGAGCCAGATGAACCGCGCTGCTATGACTGTTGCGACGACAGCAACCACCGGGAGCCCGAGTGTCTGAAGACCGTCGCCGACGTTTTCGAAGTGCCTAAGAGCCTGTCGCAGTGAAAGCCCAATGAGGATGAACAGCAGGGATTCAAGAAGAAAGACAAGGACCCGCCAGAAGGACTGGGCACGGATCCGGGTCGCAGCCGAGAAAATCTCATGCTGCTGCCAGCCGAGCATCAGTCCCGTCGTGACCGTTGCTAGCACGCCTGAGAACCCCAGTTGTTCAGAGGCCATATAGGAAACGGCGGCAAGCAACAGAGTGCCGGTGACTATCAACTCGCTGTTTCCGAATTTCCTCAACAGTCTGAGCGCCACCCATCCAAGGCAGAACCCGACCACCACACCTCCGATGGACACTCGGAAGAAGGTTTCGAGGCCGACGGGAGCGTCAAAGGAACCGCTGCGGACGGAAGATATGGAGAAATGAAACAGGACAAGCCCACTTGCATCATTGACGAGGCTTTCGCCCGTCAGAATGGTTGTCACTCTGTTTGGAAGCCGCAATCTTTCGAGGACAGCCTTAGCGGCGACGGCATCGGGTGGAGAGACGATGGCGCCGAGCGCGAAAGCAGCAGACCAGGGAATACCCGGCTGTAACCAATGCACCACATAGCCAACGGCAACGGTTGTGAACGCAACTGCACCAACCGCAAGCGAGGATATAGCCGCTAAATACTGTTTGAAGTCGAGCCAAACCGTTTGATACGCGCTGCTGAGCAGGAGCGGTGGTAGAAAGACAACCATCACGAGGTTGGGATCCATGGCAACGACGGGGATGCCGGGGATGAAGGCGATGGCGATCCCTCCGCCGATGAAGGCGGCGGCCGGCGGCAAGCGCAGGCGACGTGCTGCCAACGCCAGTCCGAGGACGGCCATCAGCAGCCCGATCAGGAAATCATACTCAAGTTCGATGGACATGTCGGCAGTCTCGCAGATCATGAGGCATGCTGACGGGGCAACCGTCGCGAAGATGGTTTGCTCGGAGATGGCGTAACGACCTGCCCGCCCAGAACCCGCAGGCTATGCTGAGGATATGCGCGCAACGACGTGCAGTATCTGTCTCTGGCATACCGGCGGATTTGCCTGATCTTGGCGGCCTCTGAAGACGACCAACCCAAAGCGTTTTGGGTTCATGTAGACCGGACCTGGAACGGGTTAGTTCCGCGAGTTGTGCATCAGTTGCACCTAGCGCACACCCATTTCCGCGCCGCGTAGAAATTCCATGTATCGGTCACGGCCATGCAGAATTCCTTTTGTACCGAGGCGGGCAGCAACAGCACTGGACCAGCCGACAGGAGCCATGCCCTGCTTGCCCTGGAACTGGTTCATGACGTCGTCATAGGCAGAGATTTCCTGCCGTCCTGCTATCCGATAGACCTCCTCGTGAACCACGACATCCTGAGGCAACCGCGGCTTGATGTCCGTATCATGTGCCGGATGCGGGCGACCGACGACAAGACCCGTCACCGGAGCACAGCGCTTTGGTAATTGCAGCAGTGACGCAAGAACGGCAGCATTGTTGCGCACCGCGCCGATGAAACAAGTGCCATAGCCAAGCGCTTCGAAGGCCAATGCTGCATTCTGCGCAGCGATGCAGGTATCAACTGTGCCCAGCATCATGGATTCGAAATAGTCGAATGCCTCGAGGGGCGTATCGTAGGCCTGACCGATTGCATAATTGCGGCTCTGGTCGGCAAGCCACACGAGCATGAGCGACGCTTCCTCGATCTGCCCTTGGTTACCGCATAGCCGGTTGACCTCGCGCTTGTGCGCGGGATCGCTTATCTTGATAACGCTCCAGCTCTGCAGGTTCGATGATGTCGCCGCTGACTGGGCAGCCGCGATCGCGGTCACGATGTCGGCTTCCGCGACCGGCTCTGATGTGAAGCGCCTGATGGTTCGATGCATGAGCATGTGATCGACTACGACATTGCCGGTCCGAACCTGCTCGTCAGTTTCTCCGTAGCGATCGGCAACCGCATCTGCGACAGGGCGGCCATGTTTGACCGCGTAGTTTCTATAGGCGTCCATATCTACCCTCGTTTATCCTTATGCGATGACCACATCCGCTCGGTCGGACCCGTGAGATAGGCTCCACCGCATGAGATATTGCCGGAGAAATCAGTCTTTGTTGTCAATAGTCAGGACGATCTTGCCGAAGCCGCCACCCGCTTCCATCGAGCGGTGCGCTTCAGCAGCGCGAGCGAGCGGAAAAGTCTGGCTGATGACCGGACACAAGCGACCATCCTCGAACATTGGAAGACCATCTTTGGCGAAACGCTGCACCATTGCGCGCTTTTCCTGGGCACTGCGTGACTTCATCACTGTACCGATGACCTTCAAGTGATTGTGGAGGACCAGCCCGAGCGAAATATCGGTATTATCCTGTCCGCTTAGCAGACCGACCTGGACCAATCGCCCACCTGGACGAAGGCTGCGCAGGTTTGGACCGAGATAGTGGCCACCCACAAAATCGACGATCACGTCTACGCCCTGGCCGTCCGTTGCTTCGCGAATACCCTGCTCGAAGTCCTCCGAATTATAGTCGAAGACCCGTCCAGCGCCCAGCGCTTCGACTTCTGCTCGGCGCGATGCCGACGCAGTCGCAAACACACGGGTTCCAAGCGCGCTTCCAATCTGAACGGCCGCCGAACCAATGCCACCTGCTGCGGCATGGATTAGGACGGAGTTACCTGGAGCAATCTCGCCCAAATGGACAAGCGCTTCCCACGCCGTGACAAAGGATTCCATGATCGCCGCAGCTTCGACGAAACCGAATCCCTCGGGAACCGGCACAGCCATATAGCGATCAACCCGAGCGTATTCGGCATAGGCGCCGCCGCCCACGATAGCCATGACCCGGTCGCCCGGCGCGATGCCAGTAACATCTGAACCGATGGACACGACTTCCCCCGACAACTCTAATCCCAACAAGGCACTCTCTCCATAAGTTAAGGTGCCGTAATAGCCTTGGCGCTGAAGGAGATCGGCGCGATTGACACCGAGCGCTTTGACCTCGACGAGGAGGTCCCCTGGGCGTGGCTCCGGCTGTGGAACGTCGGCTAGGCGGAGCACATCCGCCTTGCCGAACTGATCATAAACGATCGCCTTCACTCTGCAGCAACCTTGACGGCGGCCTTGGCAAGCGCTTTGCGAGCGATGCTTTCGGCAAACTTCGGCGTTTCGCGGTGATTGTGATCGCCGCCTGCTGCCTGACGAGCTGCTGCAGCATCTTCGAAGGACTGGCCATGCTGTTCAATGAACGCCATGAACGCCTCGGTCGGGTGGCATGTAACCTGATTGGTGTAGCGCGTACGGTTGCCCTCGATCGATTCTGCCTTCAGCTCCCAGATCACGTTGACCTGCGTGCGCTCACCGGTCGGGGTGAAGACGTCGGAGATCGAGTTCATCTTGCAATAGGACGGGGTGGCTTCATCAGCGACATAGTGCTGGATGACGAGGCCGGTCCCAATCTTCTCGACATTGATCGACATCTTGCGGCCATCGTCGGTGAAGGTAGCACCGCAGGCGACGTGGTCCGGCGCGCAGCAACGCTGATATTCTGCTTCTGGGAGATTGAAAAGCCAATCGGCGATGTCGATCTGGTCTAGCGGGACGTCGATGTCGTGTGAGTAAGCGGAGAACGATAGCAGCTTGTCGGTGAGAACTTTCATGGCTTTTTCCTTTCGGTCTGATTTCGGCACCCAAAAAACCAGGACTTTGCTGGCAGTGTTCGTGGCGCTCTGATAATGATCGTCTTGAGCAAACCGTTGTCTGCTCTGGGATCAAAGTGGCATCGGGGAGAGCGAGCCTCAATTATACGGATAGGTCTCGGCCCTATCCTTTCGTCTTGGTCCTCTTTCTGTGGCCGTTTGGCGAGCCAAGAGATTGCGCCGAGCACGTGCGACGTATAAGCCCAAATTTCCTCAAAGCGGCTTTGCCCGGAGCGCAAAGATGAAAGCAGAATCCCTTTCTACATTCGTGGACGTTGTCCAGGCGGGTAGCTTTTCCGCAGCCGCACGGAAGAGAGCCGTCACACCGTCTGCGGTCGTGCGACAGATCGATATGCTCGAGGACGATCTCGGCGTCGCGCTGCTGATACGCTCGACGCGGGCACTCACCCTGACTGATGCAGGTGAAAAACTCCACGAGCGCGCCCTAAGGCTTCTTAGCGATCTAGCCGACACGCGCGCCGAGGTCTCGGCTTTCGGCGGATCGGTGTCTGGCACATTGCGGATCGCTTGCTTTCCCACGTTCGGCAAGCGCTATGTCTTGCCGGTCGTTGCTGCCCTGCAGGCTGAACACCCAGCCTTGAAAATCGAACTGGAGCTAACGGAGCGGCTCGCCGATCCGGTACAAGAGCGCCTTGATATGGTCATTCGCATGGGTATCTTACCCAACTGCACTTTGATCGGGACCAAGCTAGCGCCCTTCCGCCGGCTTCTCGTCGCAAGTCCGGAATATCTCGGAAAGGCAGGAACACCGGCAACCTTAGCGGAACTCAACCGCCATCGCTTGCTCGACAAGCTTCACGGAGCCGATCTTCTGGGCTGGACCGAAGTGCTTGGCTCACCGGCGGGCGAGAGCGGGCACGGACAAGTAACATTCCGCTGTGATGATTTCGAGGCACTGCGCGGCGCGTCCGAAGCAGGGATGGGCATTGCATTTCTACCCACATGGGTCGTGGGTCCTGATGTCCATCAAGGCAAGCTGATCGAGGTCCTCGGCGGCCATGACCACTGGAACAATGATCCTGCCGGCATCTATCTGCTTCGTGCGTTACCGCGCCCAAGTGCCAAAGTTCAGGCCTTCGCGAAGGCGCTTATTGCTTCAACAGGAAGCCCGCCGAACTGGGAACCGATAAGATAAGGCGCATTTTCAACCCGTCACCTCTTGCTGTGTGTAACGGGTCCCATAGTCCCATCCTATACGTTTGTATGGTTGTCCCGTCGCTTCGTCTGCGAGATTGATGAGCCAACGTGGAAGGAAACATAATGCAGATGGCGGCCCAGAACAAAGCTAACCTTCTCACTGCGACAACTAGGAATGGCCTGATCGACCCGTTCGGACGCGCCATTACCTATTTGCGGGTTTCCGTAACCGACCGCTGCGACCTCCGATGCACCTATTGTATGGCCGAGTACATGCAGTTCCTTCCTAAAAAGGACCTACTGACTCTGGACGAATTGGACCGGCTTTGCTCGGCCTTCATCGAACTGGGAGTGCGCAAGTTGCGTCTTACTGGTGGTGAGCCACTCGTTCGCAAGAACATCATGCACTTGGTTCGCCAGCTCAGCAGACACATCGGTGATGGCCTCGACGAGTTAACGTTGACAACAAACGGTTCTCAGCTTGCACGCCACGCCGCGGAGCTTTTCGATTGTGGCGTTCGTCGCATCAACGTCTCTCTCGACACGCTCGACCCAGACAAGTTTCGTCAGATCACCCGTTGGGGCGATTTCTCCAGGGTTATGGATGGTCTCGACGCTGCTCAGAACGCCGGCATTGCAGTTAAGCTCAATGCCGTGGCGCTCAAGGGTTTTAACGAGGCAGAAATGCCGGCACTCATCCGTTTCGCCCATGGCCGAGGCATGGATCTTACAGTCATTGAAACCATGCCGATGGGAGAGATCGACGAAGACCGGACCGATCGATATCTGCCGCTTTCGAAGCTGCGAACTGAGCTCGAGCAACAATTTACGTTTCGTTCCCTCGACTATCGAACAGGGGGACCGGCGCGATATGTAAAGGTTGCAGAGACCGGTGGCCGTCTCGGCTTCATCACGCCGATGACCCACAATTTCTGCGAGAGCTGCAACCGCGTGCGCCTCACATGCACGGGTACGCTATATATGTGCCTCGGTCAGGAAGAGGCCGCTGACCTGAGATCGGTGCTAAGAGCGGGTGAGAGCGATCATGGTCTGCAGGCAGCGATCAACGACGCGATCACCCGCAAGCCGAAAGGCCACGACTTCATTATCGACCGTGGGCACAATCGGCCGAGTGTTGGTCGCCACATGAGCGTTACCGGCGGTTGAACTGGATCGTGAAGGTCACCGCGGCTCAAGGGCGCGCAAATTATGAGCCCTTCGAAATACCTGCCGTATGAGATACGAGAACGTACCTTGATCGCCCGCTCAATCGCCCTAACGGCTATGTTCGCTTTGGCAATGCCAATGCCACGTCGATATACTCGATCAGTTTGGACAGATCTACTGGCTTGCCAAGGAACGCCAGAGCCCCTCCATCCAAGGCCGCCGTTCGCGTCCGGTCGTCATGATAGGACGTCATGAAAATCATCGGCGGTCGGTCGCCATCCTGGTTCAGATGCCCTTGCAGCTCGATACCACTCAGACCTGGCATTTTGACGTCGACAACCATGCAATCGATAGATGCGCGCGGCTGAAATCTGAGAAACGCTTCTGCAGATTCGAACAGCTTACTTCTATGACCCAGCGACTTCACAAGGTCATCGAGCGCTTCACGGATTGCCAAGTCGTCGTCAACGATGGCGATGAGAGGGGTATCAGGCACTTATTCCAACTTTCATGAGTTTGCTGTGTGCTCACGCAACGCGCACAATTGCGGGCTTTGCTGACCTTACCAGATGTTCGTTGGCTTGCTCGGTGGCACGCACAAGTTCCGCAACCGACTTGACCTGCATCTTGCGCATCACGTTGCCACGATGCAGTTTCACCGTGATTTCGCTAATACCAAGCCTGAACGCGATCTGCTTGTTCATCAGGCCTTCGACCACCGCCTCCATGACCTCCCGCTCTCTCAGCGTCAAGGTTTCGAAGCGTGTCGTGACTTCAAGGTGGCGACGCATTTCGCGCCGGCGTGCCGCATCGCGTTCCACCGCGGCGAGAACCGCGTCCAGAATGTCCTGATCGCGGAATGGCTTAGCGAGAAAATCGACTGCTCCCGCCTTCATGGCACGGACGCTCATCGAGATATCACCATAGCCCGTCATGAACACGATTGGGAGCAGGCTTCCCGAACGCTCGAGCTGGGTCTGAAAATCAAGGCCGTTGATGCCGGGCAGGCGCACATCAAGAACGATGCATCCCGGGCGGGTAATATCTGCCAGGCTCATGAATTCATTGGGATTAGCGAAAGCCTGAGCCTCAAATTTCATAGACAGGAAGAGATCGACGAGGGACTCACGCATGGAAAGGTCATCGTCGAGGATATATATAACAGGGGCGTCGAGGTTCCGTTTGCTGGACTTCAACTCAAGCATCGGCTGTCTCCTTGGGTAATTTGATCTCAAAAATTGCGCCGCCATCAGGATGATTGTTTCCGTCGAGCGTACCGCCTCTGGCTTCAATGGTACTTCTGCAAATCGAAAGACCAATTCCCATGCCCGTATCCTTGGTAGTAAAGAAGGGCTTGAACAAATTCTGTTTGGCCTCGGTGCCCAGACCGTTACCGCTGTCTCTCACCGCGATGGAAATGTGATCACGATCACGGGGGGCATCCAGAATAATCGTTACGAGCCGTTTCTGCGTCGTCGATGCGCCCATCGCCTGGGACGCATTCGAGATTAGATTGATCAAGACCTGCTGCATCTCCAGGCGAGCCGCCTTGAAGGGAGGGACTATCGACTTGCGGACGATCTGCACCTCGGTGCGATCACGCTGCAGGTCATGATCCATCAGTGTCAGCGTGTCGCTGATAAGGGTCTCGAGTTCGATCGGCTCGCTCTCCTTTGGCGTTGCGAGCATCATTGCTCGGGTGCTTTTGAATATATCGCTGGCGCGATTACTATCGCGCAAGATCCGTTCGGCCGAGCGCTTCGCAGCGTCGATATCTGGCGGGTCGCGCTCAAGCCATCTGACGAGGGTCTGCGAATTGACAGCGATCGCGCCAAGCGGCTGATTGAGTTCGTGAGCAAGCGATGCAGAAAGAGCGCCAATCATAGCGGCTTTGGATGCCCTGCTCAGTTCCGCTTGCGCCTCAGCCAGCGCCATGCGCGCCTCTTCTCGCTGAGTAACGTCGACCATGCTCACGATGACACGATTGAAGGCTTGCGGGTCAGTCGGAAAGCTAATGCCCAAGAGAACGACGCGACGTTCGCCGGCCTCGTTAAATACCTCGGCGTTGTCCTCAAAATAGGTCGCTCCATCCATGATCGCCTGCAGCAAAGAGGCAAAAGTGTCGCTGTCCTTCGGTATTATGCGATGCAGAACGCCACCGGGCTCACCCGAAGTAAACGATCCAAGAAGTTCCACAGCGGCATCATTGGCATCGACCACTTTGATTTTTCCAATGCATTCATCGAGAGCGTCGGGATGATCCTTGATATAGGCCTTCATGTCCGTCACGCCGGCAGACTTCAGTACCATGATGTATTGGAGCAATTTCGAGTAGTCGCGTTCCCACAATGCGACACGCGTGCGATCAAAGATCGAGCGATAGCGTTCTTCGCTTTCGAGCAGGGCCGCATTGGTCCGCAGCAGGGCGCTGCGCGCATTCTCATTGCGCAAGAGCAGCGCTGCTGTCACAGCGAGCGCCGCAAGCGCGACGCAAAGGCGTAAGAATGTTGGGAAATCAGGATCAGGCGCGTGCGTGAAAAAGAACGACGCCAATGAAAACACCATGAACAGCGCGGTGAGCAAGATGAGGCCAAGCCTGTTGACCGCTTCCGCGGCCAGAAGCAGTGATATTGCATAGATGACGGCGATCGCGCCTTCGATCTCCGTGAAGGTGTCGACGGCAAACACCGTTAAAGCGACGAACAGAGCCGCCCCACCGAAGATAGAGTCGTGACTACCTGCGCCTTGCCTTGCCAATCTCACTTCCAGCACCTGTGTCATGGTCGGTTCCAAATATTATAGATCAAGGATACCGGTTCGAGCCTCTTGCCGGACCTATACAATGGTCTAGTTGATCGACTTAATGACGATCCTGTCTGGTGCATTTCCGAGACAATCGGTTCGCAAGAAAGAGGCCGTCTTCCGAGGGTAGGAAGACGGCCTTTCGCGGATTGCGGTGATCCGCAGATCGTCCGGGGGGAGGGGAAACCCGGACGGGTAGCTGCTTGCTACCGACCTCGTCGTTGGGGGGCGGCGATCGAGGTACGAGATGGAGACTACTGCCGACGGCGCGGTAGCGGAACTATACTTAGGTGTCGCCAGATCTAGACGTTCGGAGCGGCAAACAAGATGCACCATCAAACACAAAGAGAGCCCCACAACATGGTTGTGGAGCCAGTTATTCCCCTTTTTGATTGAAGGCACGAATTACGTGACGAGATTTCCTTTTTCTTGGCTTTATCACCTTTCGAAATTCTGCTCTATCCGCTTCACTGAAGCCGACATTCGCTCGATGAGGAATGGACCGTAGCACTCCGACGCAATCTCTATGGCTGATTCACGCAACGATATGGAGAGATAGGCCAACATGGCCTCCAGATCGTCCCTCTCTCGCTCATGGGCTGTTCGGGAAATCTCATCCAGCCTAGCTGCCAGTTCGATTATGATGTCGTGGCGCGCGGTAGGGGAAAGCGACCGAAGATCATCCACAGTCGGCAAATATTCCATGATACGGCCGCCGACATGGCTGGGCTCGGCGCTTTGCATGAAGGTCGTCATAATTCGCTCTTTGTCAGATTAAAATGTCAAGCTGGATTGCTTCACAGACAGCGCACTCGAACCTTTTCAAGTCGAGATGAGCCCGACCCCAGGCGCAGCGCGTGATGCAGCTCTGGTGGTTCGATAATTTTCAGGGCATGATGCCAGGCTGATCGCGCGGAATTTTCGCGATATCTCTTTGCTGTATATTCAGATGCTGCGCAACGAGCGAGGGTGGCGTATGCGACAGCCACGACGACAGACCGATCTCCTGATATTCAGGGACCTTGAACACTGCGACGAACTGTAGGTCAGTCTTTCCGGTATTCTCGATGATGTGGCCCTGGCTCTTTTTGACGTAGCCGATGTCGCCAGCGCGGAAATCCGCGGTTTGACTTCTCGGACCGGCGTCGAACACCGTCATGCGCCCCTCCCCCTTGATCCAGTATTGCCACTCATCAGCATTCGGATGCCAGTGCATCTCACGTACAGCACCTGGCTTGATTGTCTCGATGGCAGCGGCGATGGTCTTCGACACGGTAAAGGCGCTGCTATCAGCAAGCTGGATCATGCCGGCAGCGCTCTCCTTGATTGGTGCGGAGGCGGTGAGACGATAGGTGAAGGGGTATTCGGGTAGTCCGGCGGAAGCGACCGCCTCCTGATCCATCGACAAAGGACCAGGTTCGGTTCCTTGGAAAATCCACAGGTCATCGAGTGGAATACTCTTGAATGCATCCTGCGGCATGCCGAAGTTTTTAGCCAACAGCTCTGGCTGAGTATGTGCCAGCCAGTCTGTCAGGAGCAATGTCCCGTATTCGGATTGGTCCCCCTGATCAAAGACGATCACGAACTCGCAACCATCGGGACCGAGGCCCTGAAGCGAATGCGGGAAACCTGCCGGAAAATACCAGAGGTCGCCGACGCCGACATCCTGGATATAGGCACGCCCCTTAGCATCGAGCACTGTAATCCGGCAGCGCCCATTCGTCACGATGGCCCACTCGGCTGCGCGATGCCAATGCATCTCGCGAACACCGCCGGCGCTGAGGCGCATATTGACTCCCGACACGGCCTGCGAAATCGCGAAGTCCGCCTTTGTCACTTGCCTTGCCCAGCCGCCGTTCTGAATGCGCTTCGGTGCGTTGTTGAAAGAGGCCCAGAAGAGCTGCATGTCACCAACATCTGTTGCCGGCGGATTCTGAAAAGAGGGAAACTGTTCATTCAGCGCGGGATTCTTCGGACCAGGGTCCGTCAGGGAGCCCGGGTTGGCGTTGATCGCACCTTCCAGTGGGTGGTCGGGATTACCGAAACTCGATGCGCTCGCGGCAGTAGCAGCAAGCGCGGCGCCGCCGGCGGCACCAAGGGCAAGCATATGACGTCGTGACAGAGGATTCATGATCGTTCCTTTTTCGCTATACGGATTAATTTGAATTTCACTTGTCGCTGGGGACGGCATTGGCGCGAATGCGAACAGGCATGGCTTCCGGCGTGAAGGAAACATGGCCGCTACTGTAGAATTGCGCCCAATAGCCCAGGGCCATAAAAATGGCGCCACCGAGGATATTTCCCAGCGTCACCCAAACAAGGTTATGAGCTGCACCGGCGAAGGTCACATCAGCCGGATGGTCGCCAATGAGCGCAAGGGAGAAGGCGAACATATTGGCGACGGAATGCTCGAAACCGGAAGCTACAAAGATCGTGATTGGCCAAAAGATCAACATGATCTTGGCAGCAGCATTATCTGTCCTGCCTGCCATCCAGATGGCTAGGCAGACCAGCCAGTTGCACAGAATGCCGCGCGCGAGCAGTGCAAGCGAACCGGCTGACATCTTGCCCGACACAATGGTAAAGAACGCCGCGCTTCCATCACCCAGCATAACACCACCACCTGCCAGATAAATGAGGCCGGCAAGGATCACGGCGCCGACGAGGTTTCCAACCCACGCCGCACACCAGACGGCGATCATATCGCCAATTCCGGCCCGGCGGGTCAGTACGGCGAGCGGCATATACATTGCAGTTCCGGTGAACAATTCCGAACCGGCGAACACGACGATCGTCAGGGCGGAGGAAAAGACAACACCCATCACCAGATGGGACCAGGCCGGGTCGGCATGGGCGCCAGCGGTAAACATCAGCACATCACCGAAACCGATGTAGGCGCCGGCCATTGCAGCGCCGATCAGAAATGCGAAGAACTGGGTTTTGACGACCTGCGCCTTGTGTGCGCCGGCTTCGGCTAAGTTATTGACGGAGTCTTCGTACATGGTTCGACCTCTCCCACCCCTGCCGGGCGAAAACATTTGAGTTGCCAGACCGTAATCCTCATCACTGGATCGCAGAACCCATACGTACGTTTAGGAGACTAGCCTCATCGTATCGGTTCCATCTGCTCGTCGCCGATCCCTACCGCATAGTAAATCGGTCGAGCTCCTGCCCATAGGCGACGATCTCTCATCCTACAGTGATCCTTTTGCCTCCAAGCCGCAGAACGCGACAGCGAGGTTATCCGCACACCAGATGGCCCAAAAGCAAAACCACGTTGCTGCGGTGCAGGTATCATGAGCGCGGCCGTCGCAACCACGCTGAGGGAGCTGGAACCCAACCTTTCAATGGTCGCGTTTGAAACGCTGTTCGATTGCGCGCTCGAAAACTCGCATGGATGGAACAATGCCGGCACTGGCCACGCTGCCAATTGCTAACTCAACTATACGCCTCAACGCGCTGACGGAACGATCGACATCGACAAAGCCCTCGAAGTCAACGTCGAGTTCGACATCTCCCGCCAGCTCTGGTCGCACTTCGTTCGCAAAGGCGCAATCAAGGATCCCGGCGCATTTATGCATGCCTGCCCGCATCCTCTCTCGGCACGTCAAAGCAATGTCGGCGCATCCTCCTGTGCCGACTTTTACGCGGACCTGATTGCGTCGTCCGTCCGATCCCACGAGATCTGAGAGGAACTTCCATGCCTGCAAAGCGAGAATTCCGTCGAAGGACCCTCACAGCATACTCGTGCTAACTCTTGTAGAGGAGGACCGGCATCCTGTCGTAAATTGGCATAACCGCCTCGTTTGCGTTCGTCAGTGCGCCTGAATAAACCTGTCCAACCTCATCGCTCAGGTGTCACAATCCACCTCACGCGAAAATCGGTTCATTCTTCAAGCTGAGCGAGGTGCCCGTCTTGGCTCCCTTTTACCTTCCGCGCCAGCAAATTTAGTCACAGGGATCAGACATTTCCCTTGAGGTTAAGGGACGAAGCCGACCCACATCGTTTGGTCAGTTCAGCAATATTATTGTCTCGCATGGTCTTGGCATCGGGCTTCATACCTTTGAGACGAAGCGGAACGCCCCAGATGATAGATCGCATCTCCCGACAGGAGTCGGGTCGACTATGGCCATTCCGGGTGTGCCTGAAGACACCTCCACAGGCACATTGCTTGAACCGGATTGGGGATGCCGGAAATAAGTGGTGACTGACGAATTCGGCCCCTCCACATCTCCTGTTCGGTTGTTGCGACAATCGGATTGTCCAAAAATTACGAACGTTTAACCGCCCAGATAGCCAGCGGTAATCAATCCCCGGCTAGTGTACTATTCACGGACATAGCGAAGTACGCGTGGCCGTAACCGAAAAACGAAGGATCACGACCATGTTGACTGCGACACGTCAGTTCGTCACCACGGGTCTGGTCGCCTTGACGATCGCCGGCACGGCTCTTGTCACCGCCTCCCAGGCTGAAGCACATAACAATTTCGGCCGCGGCCTTGCCGCCGGGATAGCAGGTGCAGTCGTAGGCGGCACGTTGCTCGCCGGCGCCGGTCACGCACACGACTACGGTCCACCCGAACCTGCGCCCGCGCCTTATGGCCCGCCGACGTACGTCTACGGCCCGGCCCCGGTCGCTTCCTACTACCCCTCATGCCATGTCGTTTGGCATCAGGACAGATCGGGCGGCATGTATCGAACGCGCGTCTGCAACTAGGTCGACGACCACCGGCTAACGCCGCCCCTGCGGAAAACCAACCGAGCCTGAGCACCCCGCCCAACCGCGGCGAAGGCCCTTCTTGTCTAGATCAAACAGAAAGTGAACCCCTATGTCGAACATCACTCAAAGACACAGAATCCTGACACTGGTCGGAGCAGCTCTGATCGCTGTTCCTTTGGCAACGCCCCTTATCGTCGGCAACAAGACCGCCTTCGCCGCGTCCACCTCCCCCGAGGTCGGCGGTATCGTCGCGCGCCCCGGCTCGTTCGCCTCGATTGTCGCCGCTGACAAACCTGCTGTCGTCACCATCACCTCGACCACGAAGGCGGAGCCTGTCGCTGCGGCGAGCGGATCTCCATTTGGTGAAAACTCGCCATTCAACGAGCAGTTCAGGCAGTTCTTCGGCGAACAGGGCATGCCCACGCCTCGCCAGGCGCCTCAGCAGCCTCAGAGGCAGCGGTCTCAGGCACTTGGATCGGGCTTCATCATCAGCCCGGACGGTTATATTGTCACGAACAACCACGTCATCGACAAGGCCATGGATATAAAGGTTACCCTTGATGACGGGACCGAACTACCGGCCAAACTGATAGGCGCCGACCCGAAATCCGATTTGGCCGTCGTCAAGATCGACGCAAAAAAAACGCTGGCGACCATATCATGGGGGGATTCCGACGCGTTGAAGCTCGGCGACCAGATCCTTGCGATCGGCAACCCATTCGGTATCGGCACGACGGTGACCGCCGGCATCGTCTCGGCCCGTGGCCGCGACCTCCATTCGGGCCCCTATGACGACTTCATCCAGATTGATGCACCGATCAATCACGGCAATTCCGGTGGACCTCTGGTCGATGGAGACGGTAAGGTGGTTGGCATTAACACTGCGATCTATTCGCCGAACGGCGGTAGCGTCGGTGTGGGCTTCGCCATTCCTTCCGATCAGGCCCGGGCTATCGTTGCCAAACTGATCAAGAGCGGCTCGATCGAACACGGCTTCATCGGTGTGCAGATCCAACCGGTCACCGCCGATGTTGCAAATGCGATTGGTCTCGACAAACCGGAAGGCGCATTGGTCGCGGGCGTCAACGGGGATACGCCGGCCGCAAAGGCCGGCATCAAGACCGGCGACGTGATTACCGCGCTCGGTGGCAAAGCCGTGACATCGCCACGCGATCTGTCTCGTATGGTCGCTGATCTCGCGCCCGGCGATCGCGAGGAGGTTACGGTCTGGCGTCGCGGACAAACGAAAGATCTCCGGTTGACGATCGGTGAGAACGGTCAAGATCAGCAGGACTCTGCCCAAGCCGGCAAGGAGGGTCCCGCAGCCCACAAGGTTCCGACGATTGGCATTGGTCTTGCAGATATAACCAATGACGTTCGCCAGGCACTCAACCTGCCAGAGACGGAAACGGGCGCCGTCATCGAGAGCGTTTCGCCTGACAAGCCGGCAGCTGACGCTGGTCTTCAACCTGGCGATATTATCGTCGCGGTCAACCAGCAGCCGGTGAAGTCTGCGGACGAAGCCAAAGCCGCGGTCGCGGATGCTGGAAAGGCCGGCCGGAAGGCCGTGCTGCTTCTTATCCAACGCGGCGAAGACAAGACTTTCGTGACAGTCCCGTTCTCGATCGGTTGACGTTCACCAGCGGATCTGACCGCCCCTGCCATGGACATGTTGTCTGTGTGGGGGCGGTTCTTTGCATTGACAATCCGCGATGCCAAATTCCGGCGGCGGGAAAATCGAGTGTGATTTGATCCCTTACCCTGGTGTCGACGTCCCCAAGTAAGCTTTGGCTTGCGCCAACGCCGGATGGCACCAATTCCGCAGAGATTGATGTCGGCACAGACAACACCTCCACCAAGCGCGAGTCAATCGACTCTGGACGGCCGCACCAATCCCTTGGATTGGGTCGGGTTTGTTGAGATGACGCCTTTGCGATCGATCTGGGGAACAAATTCCGGCGGGTTAAGTACCTCGTTCGGCCCCTTCTGCCGGTTTGCCGGTGGCGCCCAGACTATGGCCCGCTCTGTTACTCCAGTCCGCGTTTAGCGTCGCATCTATCGGCATTGAGGGCAGGTTTCACATGGCAGCAAGATTTCCAAAGATGGCGAAAAACACTGAATCCTCAGGTCCTGGAAGGCACGTTCAATTTCCCCGCATTCGACTCTTTTGGCCAGCAGATTTTGCAAGGGCGGAGTTCACGACCGATATGAGCAGGCTGAATCTGGAAATGATAAGGGTCGGCAGCAAGAGTGCCCAAACTAACTTTCGGACAAGCTTCGCGAATATGTGGTCAAAAAGCAGGGCGGAGCGAGCCAGGAAAACTTGCCGAACCGCGCAGCGGCGTCCTCGACGGCCGCCACCTGACTGAATTTTACGAGATGCACCGGCTGTGTGCAATCGTTTGGCCGGTCATCCGCGCCTAAAAGACAGCCGTGGCAAACCAAATTGACAAGTTAGATGAGCACGGGATTAGGCGTTGCGCGATTGAGGTCCCGACGCTTGAGTCTTTGCCGAAAGGCGGTCGGCGTCATGCCGGTAACACGCCGGAAAACACGTGAAAGATGCGCCTGGTCGGCAAAACCACATTCGAGAGCGATTTCGCAGAGTGGCAGGCTGCCCTCGGCCATCTGTCGCTTGGCGAATTCCACCCGACGCCTGGTAATGTAGGCATAGGGCGAAATTCCGAAATTACGCCTGAAAGCTGCAGTGAAATAGCTCGTGCTCAATCTGGCCAGGGCGGCTAGCCTATCGAGGCAGAGTTTCTCGGAAATGTTCGCTTCGATATGGTCGGTGACCCGTTTGATCTGCCACGGCGCCAATCCCCCCATCGTAGACTTTGAAGCTATATCGGCCAGCGCTGCCGATCCAAGATTCCCTGCTTCCGATAAACGACGCTCGGCGTCATCGGCACCCAAGCTCGCCAGATTGCTAGAGGCGTACCGGTCGAAGGCGTTCTCTAAATGCATGGTCGGTCTCCGATACGGCTGGTGAAGCAGTTACTGGCCGAAATTGTGCCAGTCACGCAGACGCGTCGAAACTCAACTGAAATACAGGTGTGATAGCTCTCAATCTAAGGCGACCATACGCAAGTATGGTTGCGGCAATGACCTGCCCCTTGGCAGTGCGGGCGTCCAGAACCAAAAGGCAAGGGTACGCGCAGGCGATGCCGATGCATGCACGTTTGGATGTCGACGTGTAGAAGCTCAGGCGTTACGCCGCCACGCGCCTGGCGAGGTGCCGAGCGCGCTCGCAAACGCGCGTGTGAAATGACTCTGGTCAGTAAATCCGCAAGCGGTTGCCACTTCGGAAAGCGACAATTTAGAGGTTCGTAGAAGTTCGCATGCGCGCGATATCCGCTCGTTCTGTAGCCATCGATAGGGCGTCATCCCTGTCGTTTCACGAAAAGCATGGATGAAATATCCGCGAGAAAGGTTGCAGGCTTTTGCTACGTCCAGGATCGAGATATCGCCCTTTAGATTGTTCAGGAGGATGTTCTTTGCCAACGCCTCGTGGGACCTGGACAGTTTCCTGCCGTTCTTAGAAGCAACAGGCTTTCCACCATACTGTTGGACGATATGGGTGCCGATCGCAGATGCCAGCTGATCAACAAACAACCGGCTTACCCGGTCAGGCCGCTCAAGTGCGGGGATCAGTGTTTTCACGAGATTGGCGAGAACAGGATCGCTCAATGCGGTCGTGACGTCCAGTGAAAAAATTCCCGCCAGATCGCTTTCCTGAGCGATGCGATTGAGCGAGGCCGGAGAGATCTCGAGCAGCAGGAAATCGAAGGGCCCGCCTAGATCCGCCTTGTAGGGATCGCCGAGATTGCGGATATATATCGAATCCTCGGTAAACTGGTAGGTGGTCGCATGATGCTCGTGGAAAATGCGACGGGTATGTCCACCCATCGTGGAAATCCCGATCGCAAATCCCCGATCACTGGCAGGTGTGGCCACCTGCTCCAAGCTCGTTTCCCTCGTCCCTTTGCGAAAAAAGCTGATATCGGCGCCTTGAAGCGCCTGATTGTTATAGAGCTTGTCAAACGGGCATCCGAAACTGTCCGTTGTCCTCTCGGCCTGTATTTTAGGTCCGATAGTCAACTCTTGGTCCAAGGCTGGTAACTTTCCCGTTCGAGAGGCAGAGCAGAGCTGGGCAGCTCATCTCAGTCGTTGAGCGTGCAGTTTCACCGATTTCGATAACTCACGCTAGAGGCATGCTGGATGGATAAAAAGAATACAGTAACAATATACAAATCGAAGCTGGACACATTAAGTTACGGCTTGATGATACGCGCTTCTCATCGGCATCCCCCTGTCAGCGCCAGCAATTTTCCTTCTCGATATCCTCGGACCTTTCGCTCCCTATACGAGTGGCCTGTATGCTCCGCTCATTATGATTTCGATCTTAACATTCTCCTCAACCGGCGTCGCGTATACCGGGCTTGTCTGCTTCGTTATGACGATCTTGGGCTTCACCCTGTCGCGCAATGACAGCTTCGAACTGAAGACTGAGCACAATCTATTTGCGGTTCTCACCGTCTTGGTCATCACGACTATTGCGGCCGCTTGCGCGCGCCGAATTCCCTGACGATGTCGCGTTTTCACAAGTCTGCCGCATGGACCAAGGTCGGATGCTTTCATACCTACGTATAGTTGTGATCGGCGCCGCCAAGGTGAACAATTCTATGCAAGCCACCGCGTAGGCGCGGTTATCAACAGCCATTCAAAAAACCAGTGTTCTCTGAGCCTTCAGGATGAGAACCGGATCCGACAGGGAACATTCCATGGAAATTGACGCCATTATACAGCCTGTTCGGGGATCGAGCGGCGCAGATGATCCAGGGCCTCGCAACGTCGAACTCGATCGGCAAAACCCGGATTCCCTTGTCCCACCGGAAACCGACAACGGATCTCTGCCGAACCTGAAATTTCCCTTCTCGATGGCCCATAATCGTCTTGAAGACGGTGGCTGGGCCCGCGAGATCACGATGCGCGAATTTCCTGTCTCTAAAACCATGGCTGGGGTAAACATGCGGCTCGGCGCGGGTGTGGTGCGCGAGTTGCACTGGCATAAGGAAGCGGAATGGGCCTATATCCTGACCGGCACTGTCCGGCTGACTACAGTAGACGCGGACGGAAACCTCTCCATCGACGATCTTGCTCCAGGGGATGTTTGGCTTATTCCGGCCGGGATCCCACATTCGATCCAGGGGCTTGAAGACGGGACAGAGTTTCTGCTTGTCTTTGACGACGGAAATTTCTCTGAGAACGAAACCCTGCTGATCACCGAATACATGGCCCATACGCCACTTAGCGTTCTGGCAAAAAACTTTGGCGTGACTGCCGCGGATTTCGCGAACCTTCCGAAGAAGGAAAAGTACATTTTCCGGATGCCCGTACCGGAACCGCTCGATCTGGTCCGAAACAAGCTTCCGAACAGACCTATACCGAACCCGTATGTCTATGCCTCCTCCCGGCTACCGGCGAAACGCTTCAGTGGCGGCACGGTGAAGACGATCGATTCCAGGAACTTTCCGGTAACGACGCTGTCTGCGCTGATCATTGAAATCGAGCCGGGCGGCATGCGCGAAATGCACTGGCATCCAAATGCCGACGAATGGCAATATTATGTTGCAGGCGAAGCACGCATGACCGTCTTCGATGCCACATCCAAGGCACGCACCTTCAACTATCGCGCTGGCGACGTCGGCTTCGTTCCCCGAACCCTTGGCCATTATATCGAGAATACGGGGACCACGCCGGTCACGGTCATAAATGTCTTCAACAGCCTGATCTGCAGCGATATCTCGCTCAACCGCTGGATGGCTCTAACGCCTCCCGACCTCGTGCGCGGTCACCTCAATCTCAATGACACAGTCATGGCGGCGCTCAATCCCGAGGAAAACGCGGTCGTAAAATGAGCCCAGATAGCAGGACTAAAAGGATCCAAGGCAATGAAACGAGCAATTCTGTCGGTATGCCTCGTAGTTGCAGCGAGCCGTACATTTGCACCGGTTGCCCTCGCCGAAGGGCACGATCGTGGTCGCAACGTCAAAGGCGATGGCCATCACGATCGCGGCTGGGTCGCCGGTTGCACGAGCCCGGATAGCGAACCATCGATTACCTATCCACCCACGTCTTCCGTCAACGGGGTCTATTTCGGCTACCCGCCCGAGCCGGTACCCGGATACCCACGAGGTAATCGCTATGCGCTGTCCGGCAAATGTCAGCCCGTCGGCAGCAGCCCCTCGCGAGCTGTCTGGGAACCCCCGCAGTGAATGTTGCACGGCCCGTTCTTATGGCCGCTGTGTTTCACCACAACGGCTTTTCGAAAATCCTCAAGGCGTTCGGAGCATCAAATGTCAAACGCGTCATCTGCGCCTCTGCAGTCGGGTACCGCCGCACCGGATTGCACTTTATTGGCAATACCCGATTAGTCGCTCTCGTTGGCAGAACTCAAAGGTTCGCCGACCATTGTGGCCTTCTACCTTGCAGACTGGAGTCCAGTCTGCGGAGAGGTGAGCGCGACGTGGACAGCATTGTCGAAGCGCTTTTGATGAGCGCAAGAAAGCTGCTCGTTGAAAATGCGGCGACATAAGCGCGCGAAGACCGACAGAGCCGCTCTCGACGGAGAAATTCAGACATCACCCGACTCCAGCAACGGGGATAAGCCCAATGGATGACCCTAAAGACAAACATGGAATAAAATCGATTTTGAACAATAGCATCTTCGTGCTTCGATGTTCGGGAGCTGCGATGGTATCGTATCTCGCCGCAGTGTCCCTAAATCTGGAACACCCGGTATGGGCAGCTATGTCATCGCTGATCGTTTTGCAGGAAGATGAAAGAGCAACCCAGAAGGCAGCCGTCGCGCGCGTAATTGGAACCTGCGCAGGGATCGCCATTGCCGTTTTGGTTGGGGCCTTAACTAGACCGATGGGCGCTTCTACGACTGAAGACATCGGGATCAGCGTCGCGTTCTGTGCAATTTTCACCCGTAAATTTCCAGACATGAGGGTCGCCATGTGGACCGCCCCTTTAGTCTATCTTAGTCGGAGCCCTGGAATCGATCTTTGGGATTCTGGGGTTGGGCGGGTGCTGGAAGTATTGCTTGGGGCGGCCGTCGGCGCAGCATTTCACTGGGGATCCGTTCGGGCGCTCAGGGCGCTCGATTAGGCTGATTGTGTTCTTCCAGCTCAATCAGCTGCTTCGTGTTCCAATAGCGATCGCAACTCCGCTATCGACTACCATCCGAGGCGTCTTGAGCACGTCTGCCGCGTCCAGCAAAGCGGAAGAATATTCGGAAAGCGCAAATCTATCCTTCTGCTTGGCAACCTTACCGGAGCCGGATTATACCATCCCGGCGTTTTCGCATAGCTGGCAGGCAAGCCTTGCGTTGCAGCCCCAAGGTCTCCCGATCGCCAAATAGAAGTTTGCGCATCCGGCGGCGCTGAGACCAGGTTTATCTGCGAAATGAGTCCGGTTGCTTCGCCTCCCTAATTCCTATTGTTCTTTGCCCCAAAAGGCCACATACCAAGCGGATCTGTTTTGGATACTTCAGTCACATCACTCCCGACAAAAGAGATTTCGGACCGGACCATGTTTGCGATAGCAAAGCCGCCAGCACCCTTGGCACTAACGGCTTCTCATCGGCATCCTATGACTACGCTTAAAACTTCACACCGACGCCGACCTGCACAATGTTCTGCTTAAAGTCGACATTTCTGCCGAACAGTTCGGCTCTGCCAAAGTCGTTGTAGCGATATTCAAGACGGCCGAAGATGTTATTTGTGAAAGCGTGTTCAACACCGCCGCCGATAGTCCAGCCATTTAAGGTGTCGTCATCGCTGCCCGCTGGCGTCTTCAGCTTCACGTTTGTCGCCGTCCAGCCGCCAGCGGCGTAAATCAACGTACGATCAATCGCGAAACCAGCGCGCGCGCGCACGGACCCTGAGACACCGCTTTCGAGCTTGAGGCCGCTGCTATAGTTCTTGTCGGCCCAGTCATAGTTGAGATCGCCTTCGACACCGGCGACGAAGCCGTTCGAAAACTGCCAGTTGTAACCGCCGAAGCCGCCTAGCCGCCAGCCATCGAAGCTGTCGGAACCTAGGCCATCAGTTTTGCCGGTACCCCAGCTATAACCGGTATGGCCACCGATATAGGCGCCGCTCCAGGAAAACTCCGACGGGGTGTCGTTCGCAACCGGAGCAGTGGGGATGCGGTCAACGACATCAGCAGCGTAGGCAGAAGTCGACGCACTTAGAGCAGCGAAAGAAGCAGCAAGAATGAAAAGACCCTTCATGGGGCATGATCTCCGTATCTGAGTTTTGAAGTGTTATTAGAAGCCGCTACCAAAGGGTTTGCGACCAGAATGTCACGGATGAATGAGACACTGCGGGTAATGTTAATTCTTGAACATTCCGCTCGTTTTGCATCGATTACGGACCAAGCAAATGCGATCGCTCACTGACGGCCACATGTTCAGTCCATTGGCCAACGGTGCGGCGGCTGCTCTTTTCTGGCAGAAGAGCCGCAGTGATCAGGGCAATCTTTGGATGTTCAGATACGAGTAGCTCCAGCCTCCACTCGGCATCAGCGCGAGCTCATCAAGCATGACCCGGACGAGGCCATCGACATGAGCGTCGCGCGCCGCACTTTTGGACGGTTTCGCAATCGATGTATCATCTCCAGAAGCATCGGCGAAACTGAGCGCGCGCCGCATTCAGCCGGAAGCACGGCTACGCCGGACTCTACAAACAGGCACGCCAGAAGGGCAACCCACCTGTAGGTCGCATTATTGCACTTGATAAGGACGCTGCGCTCATTTGGGAAAAGGCGCAAGGAAAGGCAGTGGGCAGCCCGCGAAGCGGGTTGGACACAATCGTGGCTGCCATTGCTCAATCCAATAGCTGCTTGTTCACCAATGGTGAGCGAGATTTTTACCTGATCGAAATCATCGATCCCCGTCGAGGAAAGGCACGCTGAAAGACTTGGGAGATCTAGTGCCTCGAGTTCGCGTCCTCAGAAAAGCTCAGCTCATTGAATAGACTTCCTTTTGAATCGACCGCGACGCAGCCTAGCAAATGCTTCTCGTCGCCGAACTTGCGGTTGCGCTACCCGTAACCGCCACCGTCCGGTCTCTCGCCCCAGACAATTCTTATTTCGAAATGAAATACCCGCTATCGGATATAATCGGGATATCCGTTTCATGCCCGCATAAGCTTGCAAAATATTGCCGCTTGCTTCCTCCCCATTTGATAACTTATGTTGGCAATGTTCTCAGGGCGGGGTGCAATTCCCCACCGGCGGTATCGGGATTTTCCCGGAGCCCGCGAGCGCTTCCGGTCTCCAAAGCCGGAAGGTCAGCAGATCCGGTGAGAGGCCGGAGCCGACGGTATAGTCCGGATGGAAGAGGACAAGGCAAAAGACGCCCGCATGCAGCGGGCTTCGCATTGCATTGTTCGCCCAAGGGATATTTGGCGCTTCTTGAAGCGCGAAAATGCCGCAAAACGGCATAACCCTTGAAAGGCTTGAAAGAAAATGACCATTGCTAAAATTGAAGACGCAATCGAAGCCATATCCCGTGGCGAGATGGTAATTGTCGTTGACGACGAAGACCGCGAAAACGAAGGCGATATCATCGCCTCGTCCGACAGCATAACCCCGCAGCAGATCGCATTCATGATGAACCACGCGCGCGGGCTGATCTGCGTCGCCATGCCGGGAGAGCGCCTCGACGCGCTCGACATTCCGCTGATGGTGTCGCGCAATACCGAATCCCTCAAGACAGCCTTCACCGTCTCCGTGGACTATATTCCCGGCACCACGACAGGCATTTCCGCTGCAGACCGGGCAAAAACCGTGCGTGCGCTGGTATCGGAAGGCTCGCGTCCCGAAGACTTCGCCCGCCCCGGCCATATCTTCCCGCTACGCGCCAACCCTGCAGGCGTGCTCGGCCGCACCGGCCACACGGAAGCCGCCGTCGATCTGTGCCGCCTGGCCGGCAAGTACCCCTGCGGCACCATCTGCGAAGTCGCCAATGACGACGGCACCATGGCCCGCCTGCCCCAGCTCGAAATCTTCGCCGAACGCCACGGTCTGCTCGTCGTGACGATCAAGGACCTCGTTGCCTATCTGAAGGGCGAGGTTGTCGAGGAAGTGGCGCAGAAGCAGGTTGCCTAGTCTTCACGCGCCTGTGCGGTGAATAAAAAACGCCCGGCGAAAGCCGGGCGTAAAATCAAAAGACAGACCACCTTACCTCTTGCACGTGGTCATCAATTCGGGCGGCGCTGCCGCGCAAACCCTACCAGCAGCAGAACCCGCCATCTACCAAAAGGTCCACGCCCGTCACGAAGCTCGCCGCATCTGACAGCAGGAAGATCGCCGGGCCGACCATTTCATCGACGCCCGCCATGCGCTGCATCGGGGTCTGCTCTTCGAACAGTTTCGTCTGGTGCACCATTTCCGGCCGCGTGTTCATCGGCGTCGCGGTGTAACCCGGCGAGATGGTGTTGACGCGGATGCCGCGCCCCACCCATTCCATCGCCATGGATTTGGACATGTGGATGACGCCAGCCTTCGATGCATTGTAGTGGCACTGCATCAGGCCGCGATTGACGATGACGCCGGACATGGAGGCAATGTTGACGATTGCGCCGCGACCGTTCTTCAGCATGGCATTGGCTTGCGCCTGGCAGGAGAGGAACACACCCTTCAGGTTGATGTCCATCATCGTCTGGAACTGGCTTTCCTCCATTTCCTCGGCAGGATTGGCGTTGGCGATGCCGGCGGCATTGACGGCAAGCGAGAGAGCACCGAGTTCGGCCTGCGTGCGTGCTACCGCTTCGCTCAGCGCCTGCTTGCTGGTAACATCGGCGGCGATCTGGATCGACTTGCGACCAGCCCTGGCAATGAAATCGGCCGTCTGCGCCAGGCCGTCATCGGTGCGGCGGTCAAGCAGCGCGACATCGGCACCGGACTGGGCAAGCCCCATGGCGATCCGCTGGCCGATGCCGGAACCGGCACCGGTGACGAACGCCACCTGGCCGGAAAGATCGAAAAGTTTCGGCGCGTTGAGCGTGATGGTGGACATTCTCTATTTCCTTCTTCAGATGGTTGCCAGTTCCATGACCGAGACGTCGTTGGCCTCGTCGCGATTGAGGATTCCGGCCTGTTTTCCCTGCGCAAGAACGAGGATACGGTTTGAAACGCCCAGCACCTCTTCCAGATCGGAACTGACGACGATGACGGCAACGCCGCTTTTGGCCAGACCGACGATAATATCGTAAATGCCAGCCCGCGCGCCGACATCGATGCCGCGCGTCGGCTCGTCCAGCACAACCACGCGCGGGTTACGTGCAAGCCATTTGGCGATGACGACCTTCTGCTGGTTGCCGCCGGAGAGATCCGAGGCAGGCTGTTCGCTGCGGCCCTTCACGCCGAATTTGGCAATTGCCTCTTTCGTAAAAGCACGCTTGATGCTAGGCGTTATCCAGCCGGTGCCGACACGGTCGAGATTGGCGTAGATCAGGTTCTCACCGATCTCATGCTCGACAACCAGCCCCTGAAGCTTGCGGTCTTCCGGCACCATGACGATGCCCTTCGCAATCGCATCCGCCGGGCTTTTCAGCGTCAGCACCTGTCCATCGAGCAAAACCTCGCCCGCACTGGTCGGATCGGCACCGGAAATGGCACGCACCAGTTCGGTGCGCCCCGCGCCGATCAGCCCGGCAATTCCAAGAATTTCGCCTGCACGGACGCCGAAACTGATGTCGCGGAAAGAATTGCCCGTGCCAGTCAGCCCCTTGACCTCCAGCACCGTTTTTTCCTGCGGTTCGGGCAGCGCCGGGAACAGGCGTTCCAGCGACCGGCCGACCATGCTTTCGACGATGGTGCGCACAGGTGTCGCGCTGTCTTCAAATTCATGCACCCGCTCACCGTCGCGCAGCACGACGATGCGGTCGGTGATCTGCCTGATCTCTTCCATGCGGTGGGAAATATAGATGATGCCCACGCCCTCTGCGCGCAGCTTGCGAACCTGCTCGAACAGGGCCTGGGTTTCCGCACCGCCAAGGGCCGCCGTCGGCTCGTCGAGGATCAGGAGCTTGGCATCGAGCGCCAGCGCCTTGGCGATTTCGATCAGCTGCTGGTTCGCGGTCGAAAGGCCCGCCACCTTGCGGGTTGCGGGAATATGTAGATTGAGACGCGCCAGCTGCTGCTGCGCCCTTCGCACCATTTCGGCGCGGTCGACGATGCCGTTCTTCATCGGCCAGCGGCCGATAAAGACGTTTTCGGCGATGGAAAGCTCCGGCAGAAGCTTCAGCTCCTGATGAATGAGTACAATGCCCTTGTCTATCGCCTCACGCGGCGAAGCGGGCGTATAGGGCTGGCCAAGCCAGGTCATCTTTCCTTCTGACGGCTCGCGGGAACCGGCGATGATGCCTGACAGGGTGGACTTGCCCGCCCCGTTTTCACCCAGCAACGCCACGACTTCACCCGGATAGACGTCGAGATCGACGCTTTTCAGAACCTCGAGCGGGCCGTAACGTTTGCTGATGCCACGGAGCGAAAGAACCGGCTCGCGCATGACGGGACCTCCTGGGAAACACGCGTGGCAGCGATGCGCCACGGCTTTGCGTCCGAATTGCCTGAAAACGAACAGATGACGCCCCCGCGCATCCGGCTGGAGTGCGCGGGGGCGGATGCATCAGGGATGGTTGGCAATGAAGCCGTCGACGTTTTCCTTCGTCGTCAGCGTCGCCTCGGAGAGTTGCACGGCCGGAACCTTCTCGCCGCCGACGATCTTGACGGCCATCTCGACAGCCGTGCGGCCCATCTTCTGGGTCTGCTGCGTCGCTGTCACGTCAAAGACGCCGTTCTTCAGCGCCTCAAGCGCTGCCGTGTCGCCATCGAAGCCGCCAACGACGATCTTCTGCGAGGGGTTGGCGACCTTGATCGCCTGTGCCGCGCCGAGCGCCAGACCGTCTGCCTGGGCAAAGACGATGGAAACGTCCGGATTGGCCTGCAGCATGTTCTGCATGATCTGGAAGCCTTCATCCTGGCTCCACATGTTGGACCACTGTTCGGCAACGATCTTCACGCCGGAATTGGCCTTGACCGATTCCATGCAGCCCTTGGTGCGGTCGACTTCCGGTGTCGTGCCCTTCTGGCCATGAATGATGACCATCTTGCCCGAGCCGCCTGCCTGCTTGATGATGTAGTCGCAGACCGACTTGGCGGAAGCGACGGAATCGGTGGCGAGGAAGGTATCGCCCGGTGCGCCGTCGGCATTGCGGTCGATGTTGATGACGGGCACACCGGCCGCCTTGGCAAGCTTGACCGGAACGGTCGCCGCAGCGGCACCAGCGGGAATATAGATCAGCGCGTCGATGTTCTGCGTCAGGAGATCCTGGATCTGGTTGACCTGCGTCGGACCGTCGCCCTTGGCATCGACGGTGACAACGGTGATGCCGCGCGTCTTGGCTTCGGCTTCGACGGCCTGCTTGATCTGGTTGAAGAAGTTCGCCTGAAGATTGGCAACGGCAAGGCCGATCTTCTTGACTTCGGCGGCGTTGGCCGAACCGAGCGACAGGGCCAGAAGGGCGGCGGATGTCAGCAGAATGCGTGAAAATTTCATGATTATTCCTCCATTTGTTGATTTTTGACCTTCGGGCAGATCAAACCTCCTCCCCTTCGGCCGCTTTTCACGCCTCCCATACCGGGAGGGTCGTCTATTGCGCGGACGGCTCATCGCCCTCCGCAGGCAAATTCAGCTTCTGCGCCGGCGCAATGTTTCAGCGCCCACGGCCAGCACGATAACCACACCGATGATGACCTGTTGCAGAAAGGGTGAAACATTGAGCAGGTTGAGGCCGTTGCGCAGCACGCCGATGATGAGCACGCCGATCAGCGTTCCGCCGATGCCGCCGGCACCGCCCGAAAGCGAGGTCCCGCCGATGACGACAGCCGCGATCGTATCCAGCTCGTAGCCAAAACCGCTGGAGGGCTGCACCGAGTCGAGACGGGCTGCAAGAACGATACCCGCCAGACCGGCAAGAACCGCACAGGCAACATAGACGCAGATCGTCACCAAGGCGACGTTGATGCCGGCAAGTCGCGCCACTTCCGGGTTGCCGCCAACCGCATAGACGGTGCGGCCTTCGGAGCGGAAGCGCAGGAAAAGAAACGACACCAGAACAACGACCAGCATCAGCAGCACGGTCGCCGTCAGCACGCCGAAATGGCGGTCGATGGCCAGCATCATGAACCAGTCAGGGAAACCGACGATCTGCTGACCGTCCGTGATCATATTGGCAAGGCCACGCGCCACCGACATCATGGCAAGCGTCGCGATGAAGGCCGGAACCCGGAAGGCGGTGACGAGAACGCCTACGACAAGGCCGCAGGCTGCGGATGCGATGAGCGCCAGCATGATGGCCATGCCCATGGGCATGCCCGCGACATTGGCTGTCCAGCCCATGATCATCATCGAAAGCGCCAGCACCGAACCGACGGACAGATCGATGCCGCCGAGCAGAATGACGAAGGTCATGCCAACGGCCATGATGCCGAGCACGGTGATCTGGTCGAGGATGTTGAGACCGTTTCGAAGCGACAGAAAATTTTCGCTGGTGAAGGTCAGGAAGACACACAGCAGCAGCAGGCCCAAAAGAGGTCCGGTCGCACCGCTTAGCCAGGCAAGCGGGCTTCTGGTGTGCGTAACCCCCTCATTGCGTTCAAGCACGGACATGGCTCCTCCAAGTGGCTATCTTGCATTTTTTAAACCGATTAGAATAATTATTCATGCTCGGTGAAACATGCATATGCCAGTTGAGAGAAACTTGTCAATAGGCTTGGAGGACGGGACGGGCCTTGCGGGTGATGGGATGGCTTCACACCTGCGCCTCTCATCCCGTTCCGGTGCGCATCGCGGGAATCCAGCGCAAGCGCGCCTGCGTGGCAAGGAGAGCCCTTTCAGCCAAAGGACTTAGGCTGAGCAGGTTCCTTTTACGGACCGAGGAATGAGGCGGGGAGGCGCGCTTCATCATTGGTGAAAATGAAGCGGCAGAAATAATCGGCACGGATTGAAACAGGACAATTCACAATTCCGGCTTGACAGAAACGCCACGTCTGCAATTATATAAACAGCTGTATAAATATTCACACGCATGTTTTGAAGAGGATCCCATGCAGCCCACAGAGCTAGAGCGCATTGCGCGCCAGATTCGCCTTCGCGACGTCCAGGCTGTTTTCGAAGCGGGTGCCGGCCATATCGGCGGAGAAATGTCGGCGATCGACATCATGACCGCCCTTTATTTCCGCGTATTGCGCATCTGGCCGGAAGAACAGAAGAACCCTGCCCGCGACCGTTTCGTGCTGTCGAAAGGCCACACCGCCTGCGCGCTTTATGTGACGCTCGCCAAACGTGGCTTTATCCCGGAAGAGGAAATCTCGACCTTCCTGCAACCCAATTCCCGCCTCAATGGCCACCCCAACTGCAACAAGGTGCCGGGGGTCGAGACCAATACCGGCCCGCTTGGCCACGGGCTTCCAGTTGCCGTCGGAATGGCCAAGGCGGCCAAGCTTTCGGGAGCGGATTACCATACCTATGTCATGACCGGTGATGGCGAGATGCAGGAGGGCTCCAACTGGGAAGCCATCATGTCCGCCGCGCAGTTCGAGCTTAACAATCTGACGCTTATCATCGACCATAACCGTTTCCAGCAGGGTGCTGCGATCTCGGAAACCAACGACGTCGCGCCGCTTCGCCCGAAGCTTGAAGCATTCGGCTGGGAGGTGAGCGAAATCAACGGCAACGCGATGGAAGAGATCGTTCCGGCGCTCGAACATCGTGGCGAGCGCCCGCATTGCATCGTCGCGCACACCAATAAGGGTCACGGCATTTCGTTCATGCAGGACCGCGTCGACTGGCACCACAAGGTTCCAAGCAAGGAACAATACGAAATTGCCGTCAAAGAACTTTCGGAGGCATTGTAATGAACGCGCCCGTAACCGCCGCCAAACTCTATGATTGCCGCGACGCCTTCGCCGAAACGCTGGAAGCGCTGGCCGCTGCAAACGACAGGGTCGTGGCCGTCTGCAACGATTCAGTCGGCTCCTCGAAGCTCGGCGGCTTCAAGTCGAAATTCCCTGAGCGCCTCGTCAATGTCGGCATTGCCGAACAGAACATGGTGGGCGTCGGCGCCGGCCTTGCCAATGGCGGCCAGCTTCCCTTCGTCTGCGGCGCATCTTGTTTTCTGACCGGTCGCGCGCTGGAACAGATCAAGGCAGACCTCGCCTATTCCAACGCCAATGTGAAGCTCATCGGCATCTCCTCGGGCATGGCCTATGGCGAACTGGGTCCGACGCATCACTCGATCGAGGATTTCGCCTGGACCCGCGTTCTGCCAAACCTGCCGGTGATTGCCCCCTGCGACCGCATCGAAACGGCCGCCGCCGTCAAATGGGCTGCGGACTATGCCGGCCCCTGCTTCCTGCGCCTGTCGCGCGTCGGCGTGCCGGACCTTCTGCCTGATGACCACGTCTTTGAACTCGGCCGCGCCAACCTGCTTCGCGAAGGTTCCGACATAACGTTGATCGCCAATGGCACGCTGACACACCGCATCGTCAAGGCCGCCGATATTCTGGCCGGTCGTGGCATCAAGGCGCGTGTGCTTAACATGGCAACCGTGCGCCCGATCGACGAGGCGGCCATCATTGCCGCAGCGAAGGAAACCGGCGCAATCCTGACGGCTGAGGAACATTCGATCTTCGGCGGTCTCGGCTCTGCCATCGCCGAAGTTGTCGTCGATCATGCCCCCGTGCCGATGAAGCGCCTCGGCGTTCCGGGCGTCTTTGCCCATACCGGCTCGGCAGAATGGCTGCTCGATGAGTTTGGCATGGCACCCGCGGCCATCGCGGAGGCTGCAGCAGCGCTGCTCAAGAGAAAGTAAGTCTCCTCCCAGGGTCGTCGCGTGTCTTCGGATGCGCGGCGACACCCTTTGCAATATCGTCGTTTAATCACCGCAAGGCTGAAACGAAAAAACTGCCGACGAAAGAACTCAAGTGATGCGCGCCATTCTGTCCATCGATCAGGGCACCACCAATTCCAAGGCCATTCTCGTTTCTGAAACAGGAGAATTGCTGGCGCGCGGTTCATCGCCGGTCGGCATCACCTATCCGCAGCCCGGCTGGGTCGAGCAGGATCCGAACCGTATCTGGGCCTCGGTGCGCGAAGCGATTTCCGCCTGCCTGTCTTCGGCACCCTCTGCCGTCAACATTGAAGCCATCGCCATTTCCAACCAGCGCGAATCGGTGACGATCTGGGACGGCGAAACAGGCGAGCCGCTTGGCCCGGTCTTGAGCTGGCAATGCCGTCGCACCGCGCAGGAATGCACCGATCTCATCAGCAAGGGCCATTCCGAACGTGTCATGGCGCTGACCGGCCTGCCTATTGACCCGATGTTTCCCGGCGCCAAGATGCGCTGGCTGTTGGAGCGTGCGCCGAAGGGCCGCAGCCTTCGCCTCGGCACCATCGATAGTTGGCTGATCCACTGCCTGACCGGCGGCAAGGTGCATGCCTGCGACGCCTCCAATGCGGCCCGAAGCCAGGTGCTCGATCTCAACCGGCAGGTGTGGAGCGAAGAGCTTTGTGACCTTTTTGGCATCGACATCAACGCCCTGCCCGACCCGCGCGACAAGCAGCGGCGACTTCGGCGTGACATCAGGTGTTCCCGGCATCAAGGACGGCACGCCTATTCTGGCTGCCGTCGGCGACAGCCACGCCGCCCTCTTCGGCCACGGCGCCTTTAATCCCGGTGACGGCAAGGTGACGTTCGGCACCGGCTCATCGGTGATGACGACCCTGCCGCATTTCATCGCGCCAGAGCGCGGCATCACCACGACAGTTGCCTGGAGGCTTCACGGCAAGCCGACTTTCGCCTTCGAGGGCAATATTCTTGTGTCTGCCGCCTCCCTGCCGTGGATGACGGACATCCTCGGCCTGCCAGATGTCGCATCTCTTGTGGAGCTTGCCGCGACCGCTGAACCAGATGGCCCCGGTTTCGTCCCGGCCTTTGTCGGCCTCGGCGCGCCCTATTGGGATTCCAATTGCCGCGCGCTATTTTCGCAGATCAATTTCAGCACAAGTCGCGCGCAGATGGCCCGCGCCGTTACCGATTCCATCGCCTTTCAGGTTTATGACGTCTTCTCGACCATGCGCGCGCAGTCGCCCTCCGGCTTCGGACAGCTGTTCGTGGATGGCGGGCCGAGCCAGAACCGTTTCCTCATGCAATGCGTCGCCGACATGCTGGACCACCCCGTCATCCAGCGTGACGCGCCGGAAGCCTCCGCACTTGGCGCGGCCTATCTTGCCGGCCTCGCCCTCGGTCTGTGGAGCGATCTCGACGCCATCGCTGCGCTCAACAGTCACGGCAACGCCATCGCGCCTTCGTCCAGTGACGGCAGGCAACGGCTTGCCGTCTGGCGCGACGCGATTGCGCGCTCGACGTTACCTGTGACGTCGGGTAAGGGTGAATAAAAATTCACCCTGGAGGGCTTATGGGCAGGATCAACGAACTTCGGATGATATCCCGCGTGGCGCAGATGTATTTCAGCGAGCACAGGCGGCAGGCGGAGATTGCCGAACATCTCAATCTTTCGCAGGCCACCGTCTCGCGCATGCTGAAGCGTGCCGAAACGGAAGGTATCGTGCGCACCAGCATCATTCCGCCGCCCGGTACCTATAGCGATCTTGAAGCACAGCTTCGCGAACGCTTCGACCTGCCGGAAGCCATTGTCGTCGATTGCAGCGAGGATCGCGACGGCGCGATCATGGCCCGCATCGGCGAGGCTGCCGCGCATTTTCTCGAGGTGACGCTGTCGCAAAACGAGATCATCGGCGTTTCCAGCTGGAGCCAGACGATCTTCAAGATGGTGGAAAACATCCATCCGCTGAAGGGCGCCAAAGCGCGTTACATCGTCCAGACGCTGGGCGGCATGGGCGATCCTTCCGTGCAGACGCACGCGACCCAGATCACCACCCGGCTGGCGCGGTTAACTGAGGCCGAACCGAAATTGCTGCCGGTCCCCGGCGTCGCCACCTCTCGAGAGGCGAAGCTTTTGATGCTGGCCGATCCCTTCGTGCGCGAAACAATTGATCTTTTCGGTTCGATCACGCTCGCAATCGTCGGTGTCGGTGCCGTCGAGCCATCGGAGCTTCTTGCCCGCTCGGGCAATATCTTTTCCGCCAAGGAGCTTGCCGATCTCGCACAGGCCGGCGCCGTGGGCGATATTTCGCTCAGGTTCTTCGACAAGGACGGCAAGCCCGTCAAGACACCGCTCGATGACCGGGTCATAGGCCTTCCGCTGGAGAACCTCTCCAATGTCGACCGCGTCATTGCACTCGCCGGCGGCTCGAAAAAAACCGAGGCGATCGCCGGTGCGCTCAGAACCGGCGTGATCGATGTTCTCGTCACCGACAAATTCACCGCCGAACGACTGGTCGGCACAGAAACATAGCCGTTATCCCATAAGGAGGAGACATGAGGCGCTTTGAAGGTCAATCCGTATTCGTGACCGGAGGCAACAAGGGCATCGGTTACGGCATCGCCCGCCGTTTTGCCGAGGAAGGTGCGAAAGTCGCCATCGCCTCTGTCGACAAGGACACCAATGACGCCGCCAAAAAGCTGGCGGACGAAACCGGCTCAGTCACCCATGGCGTGATCCTCGATGTGCGGGATGCGGCGGCGGTGCGCGAGGCCTATGGCGCAGCCGAAGAGGCAATCGGTCCGCTTTCCATCTCCGTCCAGAACGCCGGCGTCATCACCATCTCCAAGATCGAGGAGCTGACGCAGGAACAGTGGGAATTCAACCTCGATGTCAACACCAAGGGCGCGTTCCTGTGCTGCCAGGAAGCGATCCGCCGCTTCCGCGCAAGTGGCACCAAGGGCCGCCTGGTTAACACCGCCTCCGGCCAGGCCCGTCAGGGTTTTATCTATACCCCCCACTACGCCGCTTCAAAATTCGGCGTCGTCGGCCTCACGCAAAGTCTGGCCAAGGAACTGGCGCCCGAAGGCATCACCGTCAACGCCATTTGCCCCGGCATCATCCACACCGAAATGTGGGATTATAACGACCGAGTCTGGGGCCAGATGCTCGGTGACTACAAGCCCGGCGAACTCATGGCCGAATGGGTGCGCAACATTCCAATGCGCCGCGCAGGAACACCAGCCGAAGTGGCGGCCTTGGTGGCGTTTCTCGCCTCCGAGGATGCGGCCTACATCACCGGCCAGACAATTAATGTCGATGGCGGGCTGATCATGTCGTAGCACTCAACCAATCGATGACGGCATCTGCGTTCTTCTCTGGCGGATGGACCGGGTAAAAGACATGCTTGATAACGCCCGTTTCGATAATCATCGTGAGCCTCTTTAGCAGTGTCAGGCCTCCAGCCTGGAACGTTGGAAGGCGAAGGGCTGACACCAGAAGGAGTGAATGATCGGAAAGCAGAGGGAACGGCAGGTGAAGCCGCTCTGCTGCCTCTCGCTGATACTCCGTGGTCTGCGTAGAAAGGCCAAACAGACGCTTTGCTCCCAATGCCTTCAGTTCAGCGAAATGATCACGGAAGGCACAGGACTGTGGTGTACATCCCCTCGCGCCGGGTATTGCGTCCCATCCGTCAATAGCCTTGCCTCCGGGCGGGCTTGTCCGGGGGTAAGCATAGACTACGGTTAACCCAGGCCCACGCAGATCGACGGTCGTGCCATCCGTCGCAACCAAACCAATGCCAGGCAACTCCATCCCGGGTAAATGCCTGGCTGCTCCGTCGTCACGTGGGGTAACTAATTGCTCATCCCCGCCGGGTTCAATCATTGCCACCTCGTTGCTCTTCCTGTCTGTCGACGTTGCGAAGTTAGCCGATTTTCATACTACCGCAATGTCTTGTGCGCAGGTGCAAAGCTGCCGTAGCGATTCGCGCCTTCAGCCTTGATGGAATACGAACGCCACACCTTCATTCGATTTGACAAAGTCACTGATTGCCAAGTCTCTGGCCGATAGTATCGTTTTGGAATTTCCGCTGAAGCGATGTTCTGAGGCAACGGCTTCTTTATCTTGGGATCGCTGCTACCGGGTGGCCACCACTGTCCCCATTTGCAAAAGGCAATTGCTGCTCTCGGCAAATACGTCCTGCTGACTGAGACCCCCTTTTTTCGGCGATCTTAGCGGCCGTCGTGCTCCCGAGATTTTCGGCGTCTGGGAAGTTGTTCTGTTTGGCAAAAGTCACGAAGACGTCGGTGGCGTTGGAATAAATGTCTTCCAACCGAGACGTTTGGCTCAAACACTCAGCAGAAACAGGGCCGATTTTTAGAGAACAGGCCGTCTTGGCAGCTTTGCGCCAAGAGGCCTACATCCGTCGAAGCTGTCAGGATGATCCGCGCCGTGACCTTATAGCCATTCGTAAGTCTCCCAGCGTTTGTCGCGATGGGCGCGGTGGCGGCGAACGGCTGCCATCCGCAGGTTCAGACTATCAAAAAACTAAACAGTGAGCTCTCTTCGGACGATCTCAGCTCCTGCGCTCAAGGAATTCAGCTTGTCTCTTGCCACACGACGAGACAGGGGGGCCATGCCGCAATTGGTGCAGGGGCAAAGTTTATCTGCGTCGACAAACTTAAGCGCCTTGCGCAGCGTTGCAGCGACTTCCTCCGGGGTTTCGATGGTATTGCTTGCCACATCGATGGCCCCGACCATCACTTTCTTACCTCGAACAAGTTCCAGAAGATCCATTGGGACATGAGAATTGTGGCATTCGAGGGAGATCATACCGATGCCGGATTTCTGCAGCTTGGGGAGAGTTTCCTCATACTGCCGCCATTCTGACCCGAGTGTCTTTTTCCAATCCGTATTGGCCTTTATGCCGTAACCGTAGCAGATATGGACGGCGGTCTCGCACTTCAGCCCTTCAATTGCCCTGTCCAAAGTGGCAACACCCCAGTCATTCACATCGTCAAAGAAAACGTTGAAGGCAGGTTCGTCGAACTGGATGATATCGACGCCGGCAGCCTCCAATTCCTTTGCTTCCTCGTTGAGTATCCCGGCAAATTCCCAGGCAAGCTTTTCACGGCTCTTATAATGGCCGTCAAAGAGAGTATCGATCATCGTCATCGGACCTGGCAACGCCCATTTGATGGGTTGTTTGGTCTGCTGGCGCAAAAACTTGGCGTCTTCGACGAACACGGACTTCTGGCGAGACACGGCGCCGACGACTGTCGGGACACTCGCATCGTAGCGATCGCGAATTCTGACTGTCTCGCGTTTTGCAAAATCGACCCCGTCGAGGTGCTCGATGAAAGTCGTGACGAAATGTTGGCGTGTTTGCTCGCCATCACTGACGATGTCGATGCCGGCACGTTGCTGATCGTCCAGTGAAAGGCGCAGGGCGTCTCTTTTGCCTTCCAGTAATTGCTCGCCCTCCAGCTTCCAGGGCGACCACAGTTTTTCGGGCTGCGCAAGCCAGGAGGGTTTCGGCAGGCTGCCAGCGGTCGATGTGGGGAGAAGTTTCTTCACGGTGGGACCTCTTCTAAGTGATGCTCAAGCGGGGCGGTGAGCAAACAATTGCTCAAGGACGGCGCGGTATGGCTTGATGAAGTGTTTTTCGGTGAACTTACCCTGATCGACCGCCAAGCGATTTCGTTCGTCGCGATCGTAAATGACCCGGGTCAGCGAATAGTCCTGGTGCTTCAGGTTGGGCTGGTAAAATGTCCCGGCTGCTGCGTTCGCATTGTAGATTTCGGGGCGATAAATTCTCTGAAACGTTTCCATCGTGCTGATGACGCCGATTAGCTCAATATTGGAGTAGTCGCCCAGCAAGTCCCCAACAAAGTAGAAGGCCAACGGCGCAACGCTGCCTGCAGGCATGAAGTAGCGAACCTGCAATCCCATTTTCCCGAAATACTGGTCGGTGGACGAGAACCCATTCTGCCGGTATTCGACGCCCATGACGGGGTGATGATTTTCGGTCCGGTAATAGGTCTTGCTGGTCGAGGCGCTGATGCAAATGACCGGCGGCTTGCGAAAGTGCGAGCGGTAGGCATCCGACCGCAGAAAAGACTTGAACAGGTTTCCATGGAGGTCGCCGAAGTCGGCCGGAATGCTGAAGGCAGGAACGCTCTTGTTATGCTCCGGCAGCACAATGCTGAAGTCGTAGTCTCGCACATAGGAGGAGAAGTTATTCCCAACAATGCCGTCGATACGTTCACTGGTTTTGTGATCGATGATCGTCGTCTTCAGTATCTCGATGAGGGGAAATTTTTCACCTGCGACATCGAAGCTCATATCGACCGAAATGATCTCCAACTCGACCGAGTATCGGTCCGATTTGGGATTATCCCAGTGAGCGAGGGCGTTGAAGCGGCTGTCGATCATGCGCATGACATTGCGCAGGTTTTCCTGCCGCTTTTCACCCCTGGCCAGATTGGCAAAATTGGTGGTGATGCGCGTATGTTCTGAAGGACGATAGTCCTCATCGAAGGGTACGCTCGTGATTGTAAAAATGCAGGTCTGAGACATGTTGTGCCCCTATAGAGTTGGGGGCATGGGTCTGCGGACGCATAGCAAGACAGGCCGCGACAATGCAGCCTTTGCTACGGCACACTGGGACACCCCGCCCGTGGACGTTATTTCACCAAAGGCAGGTCTCCTGGCTCACGGATCATCACTTCCGTCCGCCTTCCCGGGGTAAACCAGTGACATATTGGACTTCAGCTCGCCGCTTACAGTTGCGGGGGCAGCGTCGGCTTTTCCGCATGACACGGAGCACCGACTTCCCTCTTAGCCCCGGCACGTTGCCTGCAACGACTGGGGAACCTTAGGCGTGACGACCATATTGTAAGCCACGTCATCGGTCAACATCATATAACGATATCTTTATGTCCTTAAGTCTACGTTTCCATTGTCGGTTCCGACCGAGTAGGTCGCATTCGGCGTTGTCAGGCGATTCTCACATACGCGGACCTGGCCGTGGCAAACTAAAGATGAATCGTCGACTGTCGGTTCGATTCCGACAAGCGCAGGTAAGCATGCGTGATGACAGCTTCCGGGAAATAGTAGACGTCTCGCGCCACGCAGTTGAAAGGATCAGACCACACCACGAACAGTTCCTGGCGCGGAAGCAGCCTGGTGAAACCGAAGGCGCGCATGATTTCGGCTGCCACAGGCGTTTCAACGAAGCGGCCCCGCTGGAGGTTGGGATGCTATTCGGACATGCCTTACTGTGCCGGCGCAGCGCTATTTAAGGGATCGGCGTTTGAATTAAATAGCGAATGAGCGAAGGCAAGCACCCTTAAATTGCGGGGCGATAACATCACGGACGCGTATCCGCGACAGCACCGCCGAATTTCTGCTCGGGCCTTCGGACCGCCGCATGTCGTTGAAGGTGCACAGGAAGTTCCGATCCGCACCGGGCATCTGACAGGTCTGGCAGTGGGCGGTATTCGGCTTCGTTGATCGCACCGTCAGGCTTGAGCCACTGGAACTGCCAATCGGCAGTCAACGTTGCGGTTTTACGCTTTTCGCCGCTTTCAGCAGCGTCATGCGTCCCAGTTTTCAATCGCCGGCGCAACGGCCTGGAGCAATATCCTCCTGCTGCCGCCGAGGCGGACAGTTATCCCTCACAAAGACGAATACAACCGCTTTTTCTAAGAAAAGGGTTCCAGCCTTTCGCTGCAAGGATTGCCCAGGCAGTAGCGCCGACATGCGGCAACCTGAAATATTTGAAGTCGGCAAATGTCGAGGTCGGCCCGATCATCAGCCCGGTCGTCAGTTCGGCCCCGACTGTTGCGTAGATCAGGTTATCGGGAGATATTTGTGCGGCGATGGTGGCAAGCAGCGCCTCGGCCCGCTCGGCATCGCCGACCTGCTGAAATGCCAGCGCGGCCTGGGCCGTACCTTCCAGCCACACACCATCCCGATCGTCGTTAAAATCAAAACCTCCCGCAACCTCATAATGCCGATCAACCCAATGCAGAACACGCCCACCGCGGCCCCGAAACTCCGGCACGGCGAGAATGGGCCAGAGCTCGGAATCTATTCCGGACTGGCTCGAGTTGGGTGTGTCGCTTCCGGGCAGGCTGCCGACGTAAAACCGTCCCTGCTGCTCATTCCACATCGCATCAAGAAATTTGCGTGTTTTATCCCGCATCGCCTGCCAGGCGAGCGCTCCCTCTATTTCGGCGAGCCAACCCGCAACGGCATATACATCGAGATTATGTTCCGTCGATTTCCACTCGAGTTTTGCCGGTGCAGGCTCATGACCGAATGTCCCACCTGTGTAGCCGATATCGCGGACGCCCGCCGTATGCGCATCGATCCAGCGCATGAGTTTGGTCGCTGCCTGTACATAGGACGGATTGCTTGATCGTTCACTGGCAGTGAGAAGCGCAAGTGCCGCCCAGGCCAGGTTGCCCGTTGCGCTGCCCACCTGATAATCATCCTCGACCCACGTCTTGCTGGCCTCACTCCAGAAACCGGGCAAAAGCATAGCATCGTTTTCGTTCGCGACGGGGCCGGAACGGTAGGCGTTGCGCAGGCGGCCATCGCTGTAATAGCGATCGTTGTTGACGGCGAGCAGCAGCGCATCGGCAACCCTTTTTGCTTCGGCATCGTCGCCACAGGAAAAAAGGGCAATCGTCGCCAGGGCATTGTCATAGGTGAAACCCGCATTTGAAAGAGCGGGATCAAGCGCTTTGCCGCCGGGTGCAGGCTCAAAGCTCCGAAATACGAAGGGGGTGGTGGATTTGTCCATCTTCCCAACGAGACCCGCACACAAGCTCACAGCAAGGCGGTCGCGAACTGATCCGGAACCGGTGCGCCCATCGCCAGCAGCGACCACTCCTGTTGTGAAGCAGGTCATGAGAACTGTCGCGACGATCGATTTGACAGACATGAGTTTTCCGTTTGGTAGGCGCTTTTCCAAACAAGCCCGCCTCTAGCTTGCGGTTTACGTCGAGCACGGTCCCGGGTTTGGCGCGAATTGTCTTAGCTGAAGGCCCTTGCGAGTAACATCTGCATGGACTTCAAGAGGTCGCCCTGTTCCGCGACATTTTCGGGCGCATTGCGGAAAAGCAGCCTCAAGATTGCACGATGCTGGTCGGCAGTCGGGGTGAGAGTGAATTTGCCGGGCGTTTGCGACACCTTCGTTGCATCGATCTGCACCCAGCCCACATCGGGCACGTACAGGGACTCTGCCTCGGCGTAAGACCGGTTGAAATCCGCCAGGGTCGCGGTTTCGGTCGAAAGCGCCACGATCCGTACCGCCTTCACCTCGCTTGCGCACTGCAAACGGCCTTCGAGATCCACGCCGATCGGCTCTTCCTTGTCGACACGTGGTAATTCGATGCAGCAGATGAGGCTGGTGAAGGCAATCACCATGGCGACCGCCGACCAGATGAGGTTGAGACAATCTCGCGCCGAAAATTCTACAGGGGCGTCCCATGCGTAAACGGCGAGCAGAACTGAAACCGCGGAGGTGACGGTGACGATTGCGAAAAATAGCGCTGTAGGCCCATGAATGCGCACCTGTGACCGGTCACCACCTTTCTCCGTGACTTTAAAGGGACGTCCGAAGGGTTTGCGCATAGCCTGAAACAACGTGATAGTGATGGGAACAGCGGTCAGCGCATGCGTCACTTCGGTGAACAGCGGTAGGGTGCGTTTTCCCGATATCCAGGTGGAGTAGGCCCAAAACAAAGCCAGTGACGACAGTCCAAATTTCATGAACATCAGCTCGTCGGCCTGGAGGGCGGAAACGCCTGTCAGCCAGTAGATCGATGGTGCCAGCAACAGGCAGAGGATGAAAGGCTTCGACAGCCAGCAAAACAGCCCGTGCAGATAATGCAGCCTTTGTGTCAGCGTGAACTTGCCACGCCACAATGGTCCCGTCCGCAGAAGGCCGATCTGAATGGTGCCCAGGCACCACCGCGTGCGTTGCGTGATATATTCTGGCAGGCCCTCAGCCGATAGACCGACACTGAGTTTTTCGTTGAGCCAGCGTGTGACGTAACCTCGCTCCATCAGGCGGTAGGTCAGCAGCATATCTTCAGAAAGTGCATCATGCGGAAACCCGCCGAGCTCGTTGACCGCCGCCCGCCGCACGACAAAACTCGTCCCGACGCAGAAAGCGCAACCGACCGCGTCCTTGGCCGGCTGGAATACATCAAAGAATACACGTTGATCATCGACGAAGGAATTGCGGATGCCGAGGTTGTGCTGGATGGGGTCGCAATTAAAGTAAAATTGCGGTGTCTGCACAACTGCTACCTTGGGATCGGCGAAAAGACCGGTTACGCGACGAAGGAAGTTGGCCTGTGGCGCGAAGTCCGCATCCAGAACCATGATGAAATCGGAAACCTGTGGCAGCGCATTGGTGTGTTCAAGTGCATTGTTCAGATTTCCCGCCTTGGCATGTCTATTGTCCGGGCGCGTCACATAATTGACGCCGACCGTCTCGCAATAGTCCCGCACTTCCGGCCTGCGCGTGTCGTCGCAGACAAAAACACGCAGCTGCGGATATTGCATGGCCTGGGCCGCGATAACCGACTTCTCAAGGACGTTCAAAGGTTCGTTGTAGGTGCAGATAAAGACGTCGACGAGTGGCGCATCGGAATTATTTGCAATCGCGGCTTCCCCTCTATCAGCCAGGAAAGTCCAGTCCGTCCGCCTCGTCAGGATCAGGATCGAGCCGATGGCGTAAAGGACGGAGATCAGCTCGAAGGTGAAATAAATGTAGTTCCAGGCAGTCTCCAGAGAAAGCTCGAAGGGTGGCAGCGTATCGGTGGCGCGCCAAAATATGTAAAGGCCAAGAGACAGCAGCATAATCGCACTGAAGGCCAACCGGTCCAGGACCCTGCGCGGGTCGGCCAGTATGGTAAACAGGATCGCGCAAAGGGCGATGACAAGATTGACGTAGAGTACCGACTGAACATCGCCATCAGGGCTGAAATACATCGACTTATCCTCATGGTTGGTCAGGCGCGCGGCACGCCGCGCGTGAATGAGGTTGCTTCGAGTGTCTAAAACAGGTGGTGGGTCGCCCTGCGGGTTTGCATCGCACTCCCGCAGGGGCCCGTCCAATCCATGCGGGTGTCAGGATTGGGTGCGCGGTGCCTTTCCGGTGGCATCCGTATTGCCGAAAGGGTGCTGGGTGATGATATCGGGCTGATGTGCCCGGCCAGGCACGTCCGGCCGCTGTTGTGGCCACTCGATACCAGTGTGTGCGGATAGCGTATCACGCGACGTTTCGATCAGTGCCCATGCGGCCTGCCTGACATCCGGCAATTCGCTGACGGAGGTCTTTGCAAACTGGAACAGGCTGGCTGATGCTTCATGCACATAATTCCGGGTTTTGCCGAGCCACTCGCGCGGTAGGCTCACACTCACCCACGTGCCGACCGAACAGGCGCCGTTCTCGGTCAATTTCTCCTGTGCCCTGCCGTCCATGCGAATATAGGCGTAAAGCTCTCGCCGCTCTGTTGGTGGAAAGGGCACGGCATAATCGAGGTCGACACGTTCGGTAGTACGTGGCACCAGGCGCTCCACCACCCCATCGGATTCTTCCGCCCAGGCATCAGAACTCACCTTCACCCGAGAACCGACGGAAAGCGCCTGTGCCTGACGCTCTGAAAAAATCGCCACGACGAAAGCGTTGCGACAGTCAAGCGCCTCCGCCAGCGTATCGCCTGCAACCACTTCACGGCCGGTCGCAGCCACGGGCTTGTAGAGCGTTGTGCCCGGTGGAATGGAAAGATCGGCGCGGGTCAGCCTTTCAATACGTGCGCTCTCCGCCGATGCCAGCGTTTCGAGCTCGCTTTTGCGCGTCTGCATGGTGGTCATCTGCATCCGGATCTGCAGCAGATCTGCGGACCGTGTGCGAATTTCCTGCTGAAGATTTTGCAGCGATTGCAAATCGGAGCCGATATAGATGCCTTGGCGCGCGAAGTTCATTTCCTTGGTGAGTTTGTCAACGGCGACTCTGGCAGCCTGCAGCTTTGTATCTTCAAGTTGTATTGTGTCCGCTATATCCTCTCCGATTCCAGAATACATCCCCTTCGCCATCAGCTTCTGTTTTCGCGTGGCTTCCGCTTTTGCAATTCGGGTCGAATAGGTCACCATCTGCAAGGCTGCATTGGCTGCCTGTAGATCAGATTCGGTTCTTTGCAGTAACGCCGCCTGCTGACTGGCAAGATCCCTGTTCAAATCGTCGATGCGGCTTGCATAGTCGCCAATAATTCCGTTCTTCTGGCGAAGTTCATTATCGAGTGCTGCCAGTTGCACCTTCAGGCCGATGAGCGTGGTATTGTCGACCTTGTCGTTTTCAATAGCAGCCTTACCGTTCTTGTCGGATATCTTTACCACACCGCTGATCGGTGTCGTCAGCGGAATGACTGGTGCATTGATGAGGGCGCGGTTCGTCTGGGATGTGAAGACCGGCGGAAACACAGAAGATGAAAACACCGTGGCTACAACGCCAAGGACAGTATAGGAGGCCAGCTTCACCGACGCACTTTGGCGCACTTCTTTGTCTCTATTGCGGAACAGCATGATATCAACTCCTGTTTTGTTGAACAGCCTTTCCTCCCGCAGTATTAAAATAGTTCACTAAGTTTTTTTGCGACGCAACATCGTTAAGATTGCATTAATAAATTTTTCGATATCGCCTAAATCATAGGCATCTGCCAGCGTTGAAATCGCAAAAACTCGTCCACGAAAAACTACAGAGCTAAATTTCAATCGTTTCGTATCAGCTGTGCCTTTTAAATGGCATCTGGTTATTACGCGGGCTCTCACCCCGCCGCGCAAGTTGCAACCTATAGAAGCATCCGCTTGCCAAGGCAGCGGTGCGATTCTGATTTCCCATACCGGCTTTCGATAGGCCAGCGTCTACATGTCTGTGTTCGTGGTAAGTGGTTTGCTGGTTCGGATGATGCTGCCTGAGGTGTGAAGCTATCTTCACGTGATCGCGTCGCAACAGGCTCCCAACCCTGCGACCATCGATCCGTTCATCGCGCAGGGGTAGGCATAACAGAAGGCTTGCTGCCGAAGGGACTTATTGCGACCTGAAGTGTTGCACCAGGCTACCACTTTTCAAGCCTTGTGAGCTCCCCTTAGTCAGTTATCGGAGCGCAAGAGATATTTATCGAGCTTTTTCTTTCATCGGCTTGGAACGTCTGGCGAGTGGCTGCTCAATAAACCTCTCTAAAATATAAGCTGCTAAAGCCACCACCACAGGGAATATCAGCCAAAGCGCCATGTACGCGACATCCGTCTTGTCTAAGCCGCCAATTCTTCGAATGATAGGTCGACCCTTCGACATGATGGACATGCGGCGACACAGCCACCATAGTGCCGAAAAAGAGCGGCGCGCCAGACAGACGCTTAACAGCGGAGCGTGCCAACGGACGGGGCTGAAATACCGGTGAAGACCGAAGCTTTGCGGCAGTCAAGGGAGAGTTCTGAAAATGGTCCGTGCCGTGGTCAATACAGGTTCGGCCTGCCTGCTGGCTCAGTTGAATGCCACGCTACATTAACGAGTTGTACGACGCTGGAGGATTGGGCTGATGAAAATGAGATTTCTCGGTGAGGCATTTTTCGCCTTGATGCTTTCCACCGCAGTCGCCTCCGCGCAGCAGGCGTCCGACACGGTGGCGCCCGAAAAAGCGACCGATATTGCGACTGCCAAACGCATCGAGTCAAAGAGCTTCATGGTAGCGGCGGCTAATCCGCTGGCGACTGAGGCAGGGCGTGATGTGATCGCCAGGGGCGGCAACGCCGTCGATGCAATGGTGGCGGTGCAGGCCATGCTCGGCCTCGTTGAACCGCAGAGTTCCGGTCTCGGTGGGGGTGCCTTCCTGGTCTATTACGACGCAAAAAGCGGCAAGTTGACCACGTTTGACGGCCGCGAGACGGCGCCGATGGAAGCCACACCGAAGCTATTCCTGGATGACAAAGGTCAACCGCTAAAATTCATGGACGGAGTGGTCGGCGGCCGCTCTGTTGGCACGCCGGGAACGGTGCGACTTCTGGAGGAAGCCCACAAACGCTATGGAAAGGCCGAATGGGCAAGCCTGCTGAAGCCGGCGGAAACGCTGGCTACAGAGGGCTTTAAGGTGTCACCGCGTCTTGCCTCTCTGATCGCGTCCGAGGGAGACCGGTTGAAGAAGTATACAGAACCCCGGTCCTATTTCTTTGACACCTCCGGGGCCGCCCTGCGGGCCGGCGTTCCTTTGAAGAACCCGGCCTATGCCGAGACGCTTGCGGCGCTCGCCAAAAGCGGCGCCGATGCCTTTTACAAAGGGCGAATTGCCGAGGCGATCGTCAAGACTGTGCGCGAGGCGGCCGACAATCCCGGCGTGCTGTCGCTGGACGATCTTTCCAACTATCGGGTAGTCGAGCGCGAGCCGGTCTGCTTTGCTTATCGTGCTCTTGACGTTTGCGGCATGGGGCCGCCGTCGTCGGGCGGAATCGCCATCGGCCAGATGCTCGGTCTGGTGGAAAATTTTGATCTCAAGGCGCTTGGGCCAAAAAATGTCGACAGTTGGCGCATTATCGGCGACGCCCAGCGTCTCGCCTTCGCCGACCGCGAGCGTTACGTCGCTGACACCGATTTCCTGCCGCTGCCGATCAAGGGCCTGTTGGACAAGACCTATTTGGGCGAGAGGGCAAAGCTGCTCGACGGCGATAAGGCGTTGACCAACGATGCCGTCAAGGCCGGCGAGCCGGAATGGGACCACGCGCTTCTTTTCGGCCGGGATGCGGCGATCGAGTTGCCCTCCACAAGCCATTTCGTCATCGTCGACAAGGACGGCAACGTGGTCTCGATGACGACAACGATCGAAAGTGGCTTCGGCTCGCGTCTGATGACGAACGGCTTCCTGCTCAATAATGAGTTGACGGACTTTTCCTTCAAGACCCATGATGGCGGTCTGCCGATCGCCAACCGCGTTGAGCCAGGCAAACGACCGCGCTCCTCCATGGCCCCGACGATCGTGATGAAGGGTGGCAAACCGCTGCTCGCCATCGGTTCGCCGGGCGGCAGCCAGATCATCGGCTACGTAGCGCAGGCGCTGATCGCCTATATCGATTGGGGCATGCCTGTAGAGGCGATCGTCTCCCAGCCGCATCTCATCAACCGCTTCGGCACCTACGACATCGAGGCCGGTACAAGCGCGGAAGGTCTGGCAGGGCCACTGAAGGCGCTGGGTTACGAGGTGAAACCGGGCGAGATGAATTCCGGTTTGCATGCCATCGAGATAACCGCCGAAGGTTTGATCGGCAGCGCGGATCCACGACGCGAGGGAGTGGCGGCAGGGGAGTGAAACGCTGCGCCAGCGGAAAGGGCATGAGAATAGGTCAACACGAAGGGTGTGTATCTCGCCAAGGAGCGCTAACACCTTGACAAGAACCTGCGGCCTCCGAATGCAAGTGTGGATAACGGTGCACGATCCAGATTGCGCGGGGGAGGCTGACGGTTTATCGGCAGCGATTACGTTCTTCCGGCTAACCACTACACGTGGGTTGCGACCACCGCTGTGTTTGACATACAGCCTGCAAACAGAAACTGACAGGCTGCGCTGTTCGAGCGCACGACACAAGAGGATATATGACCATGGCAACACCCCGACGACCGTCCAATCCGAAAGACGCAGCAGAGGCGCTATTCAAACCGGCGAAGAAGGTCGCAGCGCCGGCCGTTGAACGGCCTGCAATCCCTAACACCAAAGAGCTTGTATCATTGAAGATCGACAGCGATGTGCTCGCGCATTTTCAAGCCGACGGTCCGGGCTGGCAGGAGCGCATCAACGATACCTTGCGAGCCGCAATGAATGCGTCCAAATAAGCTCTTGAAGAGTCCCGACCCCATGCCCCGTCAATAGCTGCCGCTTCTCGGCCTCGCGGCTCGTTGGGCAAGCGTGGCGCAATCATACGCCATTCACAGTCAGCCCGGACCTCTGTCGAATCGAGAAGGCCTTCTCCGCGTTGAAGGCGCTCGTACCAGAGGTGGCCCAGTGAACGATCCCGCGACTGTGGGATAGCATCGAAAGGCCGGTTGATCTGGTCGAGCCACAAAAGCCTGGTCATATCGCAGGGCCTTTTCGACCACTCCGCGATTGCGGAGGAGTTACTTTGGCCAGTACTTGTTCACATACATCTGTGTCTCACGAAGCATGAAACGGGCACTGTCTTCGGCTCGGTCCTCCCAAGCGAAAACGCAATTTGAAAGGACACCGTCGAATTTCATGTCGGCAAGAGTTGAGAAGAATACTTCCCAGTTGATCTCACCTTGGCCGAAGTCGGTGTGTTGATGGACGCGCACCTTCGCTCCAGGCGGATTTACAATGTAGCGCAGTTGCGAAGACTTGTTATGATCATAGGTGTCTGCGAGGCGCACATGTGCAAGAAGCCCCTCGGTCACTCGCAGGTTAGCAACCATGTCGGGACCGTAGAAGAAGGTATGGGGCGCGATGAACGATGCCTTTACAGCCTTTGAATTGATCGTCTTGATGATATCGATGGCAGGGGCGATTTCCTCAATCCAGTCCTCTGGATGCGCTTCGAGCGAGAGGATCAGCCCTTCGCGCTCCAGAATTGGCACGAGGATATCCATCGCACGGAAAAACTGCCCCTCACACGTCTCCGGACGATGCAAGCCGCTGCGGTCATTCAGGCTTCTATCCGGGGATCCCCCTCGCCCGAACTCCGAGACCAACATCGGGCATTCCATCTCTGCCGCAATTTCGATAGCACGCTTCCAGTTCTCTATCGCCGTTTCCCACTCGTCTTGGTATGGGCTGGCCCAGCGGTACATGGGCTGCAGCGTTGCCAGGCCCACCCCATGGTCCTTGAGGGCCTTCTTGAAGCTCTTTACCCTCTCGGGATAAACCTTCGGACGCGTCCACCAGGAGAGAAAGTCCGGACGGGGTGAGAGCTCAACATAGTCGTATCCCAGCTCGGCGGTCTTTCGGCAAATTTCCTCCAGAGATAAATGACGGATCATGTGCGGATCGAGTGCGTGTTTCATCAAAACCTCCTGATAATATAAATTCGCCCCTTCACGGGAGCGTCGATGCGGACAAGCATCGCTTGCTGGACCACGTCGCGTGGGTGGCAATCATTTATGGTGCTGCTCTCTCCATCGCGCTACCGATAATCGACCCAGACCCCGCCGAGATCGGCAGAACGAACGCAGTTCTCAACCCAGCGAACGCCTTCAACCCCTGCCGCAATCCCCGGAAACCGAAGGCTCGCAAGGCGTTCGCCATCGTTTTCGTTGCGCGCCTCCATAGCGATAGCAAAGCGGTCGTAGAGGTTAGCCCAGGCCTCGAAGAGACCCTCCGGATGGCCTGCACCGATACGATCGTCGGCAAGTGCCTTTGCGTGCAGGTAGCCCATGCCACGCTCAAGAATGCGTACCGGCTCGCCCTGAACCTCAAATCGTAGCTGGTTTGGCTGCTCGTCCCACCATTCGATCGAAGCCTTTGATCCGACGACGCGCACCTTTTGTCCATGCATGGAACCCGCATTGATGGCGCTCGACCAGACGGTGCCAAACGCGCCATTGTCATATTCCATCAGGGTCATGGCGTTGTCTTCGAGCGGTGCACGCGTCTTGACGAAGCTCTGCCGGGTACACAGAAGCCGTTTGATACGGAGGTCGGGCAGGATGACCTCGGAAATATAAAGCGGATGTGTACCGATATCACCGAGCACATAACTTGGGCCTGCGAATTTAGGATCGACGCGCCAGCGGGTCGCCGGGTTTTGAAGCTCGACAGCCTCGTTGTGAAACCCGTGGGCGAATTGCAGGTTGACCAGACGAATTTCTCCGAGCTCGCCGGCAGCAACGAGCTCGCGGGCATGCTCGATGACTTGGTGGCCGCTATAGCCGTAGGTCACGCCAACAATACGGCCACGCTCTGCGGCGATACGCTGAAGATCCTCGGCCTCGGCCACCGTGAAGCACAGCGGCTTTTCACACACAACGTGCAGCCCGCTTTCCAGTGCAGCCTTGGTGATCTCGTAGTGGGTATTGTTGGGCGTTGCGATCGATACTGCCTCGATCCCATCCGGACGCTTTGCCTCCTCTGCGAAAAGCGCACGCCAGTCGGCGTAGCATCGCGAAGGCTCGAGCCCCAGTTCAACACCGAAGGCGCGGCCGCGCTCGGCGTCGAGGTCGAAGGCGCCAGCGACCAGATCGAAGTAGCGATCACGCAGGGCGGCGCTGCGGTGAATATAACCGATCTGACTGCCGCGACCACCACCCACCATAGCCCAGCGAAGAGGTCGTTTTGTCTGACGCGTTCCGTAAATCATGAGGTTTCTGTCCCGGATTGTTAGAAGCCAGCCGACTTGAGATAGTCACGGCTGAGTTTTACGTCGGCGAGGCTACCGCCCGCGTTGCGCGGATCACGCTCCTGCTCAACGGTGATAAAGCCTTCATAACCAAGCTCATCAAGAAGGGCGCGAATGGCGGGATAATCGATACAGCCCTTGCCAATGGGACACATGACCCCCTGCGCGCAGGCTTCAAAGAAGCGAATGTGCTCACCCATCACGCGTCCGAAGACGGCCCTGTCGATGTCCTTGAAGTGGATGTAGTCGAGACGGTCGGCGTATTTGCGCAGGGTTTGGACAGGGTCCATGCCGGCATACCAGGTATGGCCAGTGTCGAGGCAGAAACCGGCGACCTCCTGGGGTATGTCAATGGCGAGACGGGCAATCTCGTCCTCGAATTCGATGTAACCGCCGGCATGCGGATGAATGGTGGCGCGAACGCCATATTTCTCGCGGGCAAGAGCGGATATCGCCCTGATATTATCCATCATGCCGTTCCATGCCGCGTCATCGAGCCGGGGTGCCCTGTCGGAATGACCCGCCGCATAATCGCGTTCGTCGTGTCCCCAATCCATCACCGTCAGATAAGGTGCGGGAAATCGCTGGCCCAACGCCTTCGGCGGCCTCGGGAGACGGGTGATCAGAGCGCAAATCTCGTCCGTCTGGCGCAGCAGGCTATCGCGGTTTTCCTCAGCGACAAGATCATTGAAGATCGTTCCGGCGACGATATAGAGCCCTCGACTTGTCAGAGCCTGAGAGACCATGTCGATGTTCAGCGGAACATAACCATAGGGGCCAAGCTCCACTCCCCCATATCCGGCCGCCTTGACTTCATCGAATACCAATTCCCACGGCGGTAGGTTTGGATTGCGCACGTCATCGACGCCCCAGCAGCACGGTGCTGTGGTGACTGTTATAACCATAATATTCTGGTCCTTCCCTGGTGTCGCTCACTTGGTGGGCGACCCTCCCTGACGCAGAGATTTAGCTGGAGATCTCCGATTTACAAAGTTGGAATTTGATGGGATTCAATCAGAAAACCGGGCGGAGGGGTAAATGACTGCACGCAAGATAAGCATTTCGGATGTTGCAAAGGCAGCCGGGGTCTCGACCGCGACGGTGGATCGGGTTCTCAACAACCGTGGCGGCGTGCGTACCGACAAAGAAGACCGCGTTTTGGCCACTGCACGGGCGCTCGGTATTGACCGGGCCCTAGATCGTACTCCTTCACGCGCGCTACGTGTCGCGGTCCTTATCCAACCGCCAGTCAACCCGTTTCACGCGTCTTTGCGCGAGGGTATCGATCTTGCATCGCGAATGTACGCAACACTGAACGTGCAATTCTTCGTCCATCACATCGATCCACGAAAGCCGGCGGCGATCGCCGCAGCCGTCCGCGATTGTCGCTCCTATGATGGCCTCGTCATCACCAGCCCTGACGATATCAGGGTTCGAGAAGCCGTAGCATTCCTGTCGCGCAATGTCCCGGTGGTTACTCTGGCGACCGACCTCACAGATTGCGGGCGTGCCGCCTATGTGGGGCCGAACGACAGGCAGGCCGGTCGGGTGGCTGGCGACCTGATGGGCCTTTTCCTCGGACGGCAAGGCGGCCGCGTCGTCGTGGTTGCCGGCTCACGCGATATCACTGGCCATCGCGAACGGGAAGCCGGGTTTCGCGACATCATGACCGAGCGTTATCCTGAATGCAGTCTGGCCGTGGTTCTGGAGACCGGAGAAAATCAGGAGGAAGCAGGCCGTGTCGTAGAGATTGCATTTCGGGATGACCCGGGATTACGAGGCATATATCATCTGTCCGCGGGTGCTTTGCCGATTGTCAGTGCTCTGCAACGCCTTGGCCGAATCGACAATACGGTGGTCATCACCCACGAACTCACGCCCAATCGACGGATGCTGCTAAAATCCAGAAAGATCAACGCGGTTATCGACCAGAGACCCCTTTTGGAAGCACGCCTGGCAGTTGAGACCATCGCAAAGCTCCTCGGTAGAATGCCTGGAGAAGCGGTCTCTATCTCAACGGACATCCAGATCTTTCTCGCGGAGAATGCCTAGCGAGGTGTATCAGATTTTCCTTGACAAAGCTGGGTATAAGCAGAGCCGCACCGCCTTTGCCGACGACCTCTTGATGGGATCAGAAGAGGCGATCCGTTGTTGCAATTCAGGTTTGATTGAGCTTGAGCCATCAAACCATTCGCCGTCACATGGAACGACATATTCTCGGTGGAAAGGCGTGGGCAATTTGGGCGGGCGGCCGTCGTTGAGAATTTAGGACTTATCTTCTGCCATTCACTTCAAGCATCGCGGGGAGATAGCAGAATAGGAACTTTAGCTCGATCTAACTTGACAATTACCCTCTTGTTTTGCTGCCGCTTTGATGATTTAGACGCCAAGAAAGTGTTGGCAGCCGCAAGGCCACAAGAGGGTATAGAACATGATGAAACTTTTGATCTCCGGGACGATCGTTGGTCTGCTTGGGCTTGCGCCATTGACAGCACAAGCAGCCGCTACAAAGTACCCTCTGACCGTGGAAAATTGCGGTGTGAGCGTGACCTTTACCAAGGCACCTGAGCGTGCTGTTGCCCTTGGCCAGAATAGCGCAGAAATCTTGCTGTTGCTTGGCCTTCAAGACAAAATGGCCGGGACCGCGTTTTGGCCGAACAAGGTTCTTCCACAGGTCGCCGAGGCCAATGCCAAGGTGAAAGTTCTGACGGTCGAGTTCCCGACATTCGAGTCGATCCTCGCACAAAACCCTGATTTCATTGCCGCCGCACTGCCAAGCCTGTTGGGGCCGTCGAGCAAGGTTGCAAAGCGAGACGATTTCGAGAAAGTGGGAGTTCCCACTTATATTTCACCGAGCACCTGCGTAGCTGATGGCACGAAGCATGACAAATTCGGTTACGGCGATCGCTCGCAACTCTGGAACATGGATACTCTGTTTAAAGAGATCGAAGATCTCTCGCAAATCTTCGACGTCGCGGATAAGGGACAGGAAGTTATTGCTGATCTGAAAAATCGCGAAGCAACGCTGCGGGCAGATGCGCCAAAAGACAGAAAGAAGCTGTCCTACGTATTCTGGTTCTCCAGCCCATCACCTTCTGCTGATGCTTATGTCGGTGGCAAGAACAGCGCTTCCGGCTTTATCGCCGACCTTCTCGGCGGAACGAACGCCGTTACAAATGAGGCTGAATCTCCCGCTATCGGCTGGGAAAGCATCATTGCCTCAAACCCGGACGTCATTGTTGTTACGCAGGTCGATCGTAATCGCTGGGAACTCGACAAAGCCCAAGAAAAGATAAAATTCCTCAATAGCGACCCCGCGACTAGCCAGATGACGGCGGTCAAGAACAAGGCTCTGGTCATCATGCCCGCCCAGGCTATGAACCCCAGCGTTCAAACCGTCTATGGTGCGGAACAAGTGGCACAGCAGTTGAAGGCACTTGGTCTCAAGTGAGCAAAGCCGTCTATTCAGGTAAAGTAAGCAATGCGGTAGTTGGGCAAGCGATTTATTTTCTTGTTTGCCTCGCCGCCATCGCTCTTGTCGTTGGTATCAGCGTTGGGGTCGGTGACATGCCGATCCCATTGGCCACGACATATTTGACAATAAGCAACAAGCTCGGCTGGACCTCAGTAGAGATCAATCGCATACATGAGGCCGTCATCTGGGAGTATCGCTTGAGCCGTTCGCTCGTTGCTGTATTCTGCGGCGCAGGCTTGGCACTTTGCGGCGCGATCATGCAATCAATGCTTCGCAATCCGTTGGCAGAGCCCTATGTTCTGGGCATTTCCGCCGGTGCCTCGACTGGCGCTGTGGCGGTTGTCATCCTGGGGATAGGAGCTGGCGCAATCTCTCTTTCCGCAGGCGCCTTCATCGGGGCCTTCGGAGCGTTCTTTCTGGTTGCGCTGCTCTCCAACGGCGCACGTGGGGGTGCTGACAGAACGATCCTTGCGGGCGTTGCAGCCTCGCAATTATTTAATGCCGCGACTTCTTATGTCGTGGCCACGTCGGGCAATGCGCAACAGGCCAGAGACGTCATGTTCTGGCTACTGGGTAGCTTCGGTAGCGTGCGTTGGCCCGAATTCCAACTAGTCTCGATTGTCGTCAGTATTGGATTGGTTGTGTGCCTGTTTTATTCTCGGGTTTTGGATACTTTTGCGTTCGGCGATGAAGCGGCAGCCTCGATGGGCGTCAATGTCGGCCGTATGCGGATCATTCTTTTTGCGCTGACAGCAATCATGACGGCGACCATCGTAAGCATGGTCGGGACGATTGGATTTGTGGGACTGGTTATTCCTCATGCTGCCCGCTTCGTGGTGGGTCCTCTGCATGCTAGGTTACTGCCAGCTTGTGCAGTCTCGGGTGCTATCTTCATGGTTCTTGCTGATATTGCGTCACGCAGTCTGATCCCTCAGCAGGTGCTGCCGATTGGCGTTGTGACCGCACTCGTCGGGGTCCCGTTTTTCTCTGTCATTTTATACAGGCTTCAGCGCGCACCATGAGTTTTATCGCCGACAATGTGGTCTGGAAGATTGGCTCCAAGACGATCCTAGATGGCATTTCCTTCGCTGCCGAACCCGGCAAGATGTTGGGTCTTCTGGGACCCAACGGCTCTGGAAAAACGTCACTTCTTCGCTTGCTGAGTGGTCTCAAGCAACCTCACTCGGGTACCATAACCCTCGACAATACCAACATCTCGAAAATCCGCCGCCGGACAATTGCCCGGAGGGTGGCATTTATCGAGCAACATGCAACGACAAATGCCAATCTGAAGGTTATTGACGTCGTCAAACTCGGCCGCTTCCCCCATCGCTCGATGTTCTCGGGCTGGACCACTGAAGACGACGCCACGGTCACGGCCGCGCTTGAACGGACGCAGATGACGGCAAAGCGCAATGATCCCTGGCAGATCCTCTCGGGCGGGGAAAAGCAGCGGGCCCAGCTCGCGCGGGCGCTTGCGCAATCTCCAAGGGAACTCATTCTGGACGAGCCAACAAACCATCTCGATGTGCACCATCAGATCAGCCTTCTGCGTCTTGTCTCCGAGCTGCCAGTCACAAGTATCATTGCGCTTCATGACCTCAATCATGCAGCTATGTTCTGCGACCGGTTGCTTGTACTTCAGTCCGGCAAGATCGTGGCATCCGGTACACCTGAAGACGTTCTAACGAGCGAGTTGTTGCGAGACGTATTTTCTGTTGAAGCCGTCGTCGAACCGTCACCTTATCACTTGCGACCGCATATTCACTTCGCTCGATAATTTGGTGCCGCTCCAGCAGTTCTTAGCCTGCGCAGCTTGATTTTCGCGGCTCCAACTACTCTGGAAGCAAGACCTATTATTCATCTGCTCAATAAAATGGCTCTCTTCGCCTTGAAGGGAGTTGAACCTGAGGCCCAATTTCGTAGCCGTTGAATTTTCACGGATGCTCGCGTGTCTGGAGCCAGAGCGAATGATCGAGCGCTATCGCCACAATGCCGAGATTGGTACAGCGGATAGGCGTTCTCCAAATGGAACCACCTTGTGCTGATCGTAAAGGACCATGCCTGATACAAAGCGCTCGCCGCAAGCGTCGGCCAAAATTCGCAATCCAGAAAAATCGGAATTCGTGACGGATGCTGCCGCTTTTATCTCGATACCGACAATCTGTCCTCGTCTGTCTTCGATGACGATATCGACTCCATTCTGTTGCTTGTCACGAAAATGAGAAAACTCAAATCTGTGCCGCGCTGGCGAGTTTAAGGATCTCCCCAAAAAAGAAAGTCTCTAGCAACGCCCCGAACTGCGCTCTGTCGTTCCGCATCCTCTCGAGAAAGAGGTCACGAAGAGATCCGAGAAGACCAGAATCGAGAAAATGTATTTTCGGGGTCTTCGTCAGGCGCTTCAGTTTGTTGGAAAACCAGGGTTGAACGGTTCGGGCGAGGAACAGGCTCTCGAAAATGCCGACGTATTTCTGGGTTGTGATGTGGTTCATCCCGATGGGCCGCGCCAATTCCGGAGTAGTTCACGAGCTGTCCCGAATGCTCTGCCAATATGTGCAGCGAGCGCGGCATTTTCGCAATCTGCTCGATTTGCGCTACATCGCGAACGTCGCGTTGAACGATCGCTTGGATGTAATCTGCATACCAGTCCTGTCTGCGGCTCAACGTTTTGCGGCCAATACCTCGGGATATCCACCGGCAAGGACGGCAGCCATCAAATCGTCGCCGACGATGGGTTCTCCACCCTTAGCTTGATTTTGAAAGGCGTCGCGCAAGAAGCTGCTTCCGGCGGTTCTGATTTCGCTCTGCGCAAGCGGAAGCAGTCGAATGACCTCCATTCCGCCTGCGAGCGAGTCTGCCACCCTTGGCAGCGTCATGAGGTTAGCTGAACCAGTCAGAAGGAAACGGCCCGGACGCTGGTCGGTATTTACACTTTCCTTGATTGCCAACAACAGCTCGGGGGCGCGTTGAACTTCATCGATGACCGTTTGAAACTATGGTGATGACTAATTGAAAGTCAGTATGTGACCATTTGAAATCAACGTGGCTACTGATTGGAACGAGAGGTCAAAAGTAGGTGGCATGACGCAAGCAAGAGCTTCCGCAGGCGCCGCCTCTCGCTGATTGATCATCAGAACTGATTCAGCTGAAACGCCGGGGGACCTGATCAAAAGGGAAGCGAAAGCAAATTCGTGTATCCTCTGATCACAACACAGCATTCTACAAATGAGAGGGAATGCAAACGCGCTGATTAGGACACGAACGCGACCCTCCGCTTTTATTATACCAAATCAATGGTTTATAGGTATTCTATTAGTTGTATCGCTCGTGGAGTCCGCGCCGCTTCTGTTCCGTCACTAGCTGCTGACCGCGATGGCTTAGCGCGCACATTGGAATATTTGATCTGACAATCGCTTCGACCGCGATCAACCTGTCCGGTTCGCTTCTTATCGGCGAAGGTGACGATGGGAGCGAAGGACGGCGAGCGTGGCGGCTGCGTAAGCAGGAGGCCAGAACAGCGCCAATGCTTAAGGCGCAATATCCGATTGTACGCAGAGAGTGTCCAGGACTTCTCACGCAAACTCTTTTCAGCGGCGCTTCAACGACGCCACCAGCACGTAGAAAACAGGGACGAACATCACGGCGAGGACAGTTGCGGAAATCATACCGCCGAAAAGACCAGTTCCGATGGCATTTTGTGTTTCGGAACTTGCGCCTTTCGCGATGACGAGCGGCACGATGCCGAGCGTGAACGCGAGCGAGGTCATGACGATGGGCCGGAGTCGAAGCCGGGATGCCTCGATGACGGCGTCGATCAGCGATTGTCCATCTTGCTGTCTCTTTCGCGCAAACTCCACGATTAGCACCGCATTTTTTGCAGACAGTCCGATGAGCGTGATGAGACCGACTTTGAAGAACACGTCGTTTTCCAACCCTCGCAGATGGACGGCGATGACTGCACCGAGAATGCCGAGAGGCACGACCATCATGACGGACAGCGGGACCGTCCAGCTTTCGTAAAGCGCGGCGAGGACCAGGAAAACGATGAGGAACGAAAAGGCCATCAATATCGGCGCCTGCGCGCCCGACTGACGCTCCTGCAGCGACTGACCGGTCCATTCGACGGCGAAACCCTTGGGCAGCTTTGCCGCGAGCCGTTCCATTTCCTCCATCGCCTTACCGCTGGAGACGCCCGATGCGGCGGAGCCGGAGATGCTGGTGGAAGGGTAGCCATTATAGCGGGTGAACTGCAGCGGCATTGTCGACCATTCCGGTGTGACGATTTCCGAAAGGCGGACCATTTTGCCGGCATCGTTGCGGACATGAAGATTGAGCACGTCATCCACCTGCATGCGGCTTGAAGCCTTTGCCTGGACTATCACCTGCTGAAGGCGTCCATCACTCGGAAAATCGTTCACATAGGTCGAGCCGACGGCACCACCTAGCGTATCGGCAATGGTCGAGTAGGATACGCCGAGTACGCTCGCTTTCTGCCGATCGATGTTCAACGTGACGCTCGGGCCACGCGGAAGCCCATCAACGCGAACATCGCGCACAAGCTTGCTCTCACCCGCAAGCTGGGTGAGTTGGACAGCAGCTTTGGCAAGCGCTTCTGCACCGTGGTTGGAACGGTCCTGCAACCGCAATGCAAAGCCCGATGTCGTCCCAAGTTCATCGATTGCCGGTGGCTTGAGGCTGAAAATCTGTCCCTCCTCGGCCTTGGCCATCGCGACGGTCGCGGCGTTCACTTCTTCATCCACGCTTGTCTCTCGCGCACCCCATTCCTTCAGTGTGGTGAAAGACATGGCAGTGTTCGGTCCCGAGCCAGAAAAGCCGAAACCCGTGATGGTCAAATTATTGGCGATGTCCGGCCGGGTCTTCACGTGGTCTTCGAACAGATCGACGACAGCGCGGGTCCGCTCCGCCGTGGAATCCGCCGGTAATGTGTAGGATGTCATGAACGAGCCCTGGTCTTCATCCGGTACAAAGGCCGTCGACACCTTGGCGTAACCGTAGCCGACCGCAGCGATGATCGCGAGGTAGACCACCATGGTCCGCCCCGTCTTGCGCAGGAGGATTGCAACCCAGCCGGCGTAGCGCTCGGTCAGGCGTTCAAAGGCACGGTTAAACCAGCCGAAAAAGCCCTTTTTCTGATCATGATCGTGGCTGACCGGTTTCAGAAGGGTCGCACAGAGCGCGGGCGTCAGACTGAGCGCCAGGAAAGCTGAGAATAGAATTGAAACGGCCATCGAGACGGTGAACTGCCGATAGATCGCGCCAACCGAACCGGAGGCCATGCCCATTGGCAGGAAAACTGCCGTCAGAACAAGCGTGATGCCGATGACGGCACCGGATATTTCCGTCATCGCCTTACGGGTCGCTTCAAGAGGCGAAAGTCCTTCTGTAGCCATCAGACGCTCGACGTTTTCCACGACGACGATGGCGTCGTCGACAATGATGCCGATTGCGAGAACCATGCCGAACATCGTCAGCGCGTTGATTGAATAACCGATCGCCAGCATGACCGCGAATGTGCCGAGAAGGGCGATAGGCGCGACGATGGCCGGAATGAGCGTGTAACGCAGATTTTGCAGGAACAGCAGCATGATCAGGAACACCAGGACCATGGCTTCCGCGAGCGTCTGAACCACCTTCTGGATGGAAACCTTAACGAATGGTGCCGTATCATAGGAAATGGCGTATTCCATCCCCTGCGGCATGGTAGTGGCAAGCTCCGCCAGACGCTCGCGTACGCCATTGGACGTGCTTACCGCGTTGGCGCCCGGCGTCATCTGAATGGCTGCCGCCGTTGCAGGTTTGCCACCGTCCAGGATGGAGAAGCTTGAGCTCTGGGAGCCCACTTCGATTGTCGAGACGTCGCCCAATGTCAGCCTGGAACCATCGGGATTGGAACGCAGGATGATCTGCGCAAATTGTTCCGGGGTCTGCAACTGGCCGCTCACATTCAGCGGTACGGTGACCTTCTGGCCCGGTACAGTTGGAGATTCACCCAGACGCCCGGGGGCAACCGGGACGTTCTGCTGCTGGATCGCCTGGGTCGCCTCAGCCATGGAGATGGAATGGGCCACGAGGCGGACGGGGTCGAGCCAGATGCGCATCGCCGCTTCCGAGCCGAATGACTGCACCCTGCCGACACCGCTAACGCGCTTTAGCTCGGGCGCAATATTGCGCACGAGATAATCGTCAAGGGCGAGCGCGTCGAGCGACCCGTCTTTCGATTTCAACGAAACGATCATCAAAAAACCCGACGATGCCGATTCCACGGTCAAGCCCGCGCGGCGAACCTGTTCCGGCAGGCGCGGCTCCACGGCCTTCAGCCTGTTCTGCACATCCACCTGGGCAAGCTCGGGATTGGTGCCCGGCTTGAAGGTGACCGTGATGTTTGCGGAACCGGAAGAGTCGGCCGACGAGTCGAAATAGAGGATATTCTTGGCGCTCGAAAGTTCGCGCTCGATCAGGCTGGTAACGCTGTCATTGATCGTCTTCGGCGTCGCACCGGTATAGGTGGCGTAGATCGAGACGCTGGGCGGCGCGATGACCGGAAAGCGCGAAACGGGAAGCTGGGGAATGGAGATGACCCCTGCAATTACGATCAGGATTGCGATGACCCAGGCGAAAACCGGCCTGTTAATGAAAAACTGCGGCATGATCTGTCCGCTCCTTAGCTTTTTGTCTGTGGCGCGGCGGCGGAAAAGGGCAATGTCTCCAGCGGCTGCCCGTTTTCGACGCGATCCTGCCCCAGGACGACAACCGTCTCTCCAGCGGCAAGTCCTGATGTGACGATGTACTGACCGTCCGTTATCGGCCCCAACTCCACGGTTCGTCGGACACCGGTCTTGTCTTGTCCAATGACGATGATCTGGGGGCGACCGGCCGGATCTCGGGTAATGGCTTCCTGCGGCACGCGGATTGCCTCGCTATAGATGGCGCGTGGTACCATGGCGCGGATATACATGCCCGGAAGCAATTGCTCCTCCGGGTTGCTGACGAGGATGCGAATACCGAGGCTTCCCGTGGCGCTATCGACGGAAGTATCCGAAAACAGGATCTTTCCGTCATGGGCAAAGGGTTTACCGGCAATCGTCGTGATCTTGACCGGCAATTCGTCCGGATTCTGCGATCCTGCCTCCGCCGCCGTGTCGCGCAGCGCTTCGAGGCTCATTGCCGATTGGCGAACGTCCACATAGACCTGATCGATCTGCTGAATGACGGCGAGCGGTGTCGTCGCAGAAGCCGAGGCAAGCCCCCCTTCGCTCATGAAGGACTGGCCAATGAGGCCGCCAATGGGGCTCCGCAACGTGGCGTAGGAGAGCTCCAGCTTTCGCCGCGCCAGAATGGCCCTGGCTTCCGCCACATTTGCCTTTGCCTGCGCCAGAGCGGCCGTTGCATTGTTGAAGGACTCTGTGCTGGTGATCTCGCGTGACGACAGGGATTTCGCGCGCTCATATTTGACCTGCGCATTGAGGAGCTCTGCCTCAGTGCGAGCAAGCACGGCGGTTGCCGCGTCCACATCGGCGGCGAATGGTGCAGGGTCGATCTCGAAAAGTGGCGTGTCGGCTTTGACGAACGCCCCTTCGGTAAAGAGCTTCTTCTGGATGATGCCGCCCACCTGCGCCCGGATTTCCGCTGTTCGATAAGCTGATACCCTGCCCGGCAGCTCGTCATAAACGGTCACAGTCTCCGGCTTTACAGTCAGGACGCTGACGCGTGAAGGCGCCGCCACTTCGGGAGCGCTGCCTTCGCCCTGGCCGCTGTCGCTGCACGAACACAGAAGAATGATCGGCAGGCACAATGCGCCGAGTTTCCAGAAGCGTGATCCGCGTTGCATGTGTGTCCACCATTGAATTCTTGAAAAATCTCTTTGATGGCGGCCATGTAAGGTCTGAGCGTGGTGGCTTTGTGCAGGATTTGTTGAGGCTTCGTGGAGGCGGCGGTCTCAAACTCGACGGCGCCATCGTTCGGTGGCATGGAGGTGTCAAGGAGTGTGACGACGATGGCTGAACTAGTATTGATCGCTGAAGACGACATGGAAATTGCCGGCATACTCGAGGCCTAATTTGTCCGCGAGGGTTTCCGCACGGCGCATGCCCGCGACGGCAAGGTAGCCCTTGAACTCCACCGCTCGCTGAAACCCGATACCGTTCCTGGCTGACGTCACCATGCCGCCGCAGGATGGGTGGGTGGGAGGTTCTGGCGGAAATACAAAGACGCGGCTATACCCCCGTCATCATGGTCACCGCGCTCGACGAGGATGTCGACCGCCGTCAGGGGCTGCGCATCGGCGCCGACGATCACATCGTCAAACCGTTCCACCCCATCGAGGTCGTGACACGGGCGAAGGCGGTCCTCAGGAGTGCCGGGCTCGCTCAGGCGGGAGCCGTCGTCCGCGTCGGCAATCCGACCATCGATCTCGACGGCTACCAGGCAAAGATCGACAATGACGGCGAGACTATCCGCTTGTCGCTCACCTTGACCAAGTTCCGCCTGCTGACACATCTGGCGCGAGCGCCCCCACGGCGGCAAGATGCGATATGCGCCATCCGCCAAAGGCGGCGCGATGTTCGAGATATCGCTCGGTCAGCCGGTCTCCTGACCATTCTTACGCCGCGTGACCGAAGGACGTCGTCTCCACGCTTTCTCCACAATGCCTCCATGAAACGACAAGGGGCCCCCAATACGGTCCAGGATGCGGAAGTGGCAGCGGGTCCAGCCCGTTGTCAGCCTTGCGCGATCAAGTATTCTGATGGTGAAAACAATGACGGTGTCTGTCGACCCGAATAACGTCACGCCACCCTCCCCGCTGCGCGCGCGTCGGTGGTTCACTCTCATTGCGGTCATGCTGGCATTTACGCCCGTTGTGATCGACATGACGATCCTTCATATCGCCGTGCCATCGCTGACACTGGCGCTGCGGGCCTCGACCACGCAGGTGCTCTGGATCATCGACATCTATTCGCTCCTGATGGCCGGGTTGCTGGTACCCATGGGAACCCTTGCCGACAGGATCGGCCACAGGAAAATGCTGCTGACCGGCTTGTTCGTTTTCGGCGTTGCCTCCCTCGTGGCTGCGTTTTCGGTGACGCCTTGGATGTTGATCGCTGGGCGTGTCCTACTTGCCTTCGGTGCGTCGATGATCCTGCCTTGCGTTCTCGGCATTATCAGGCGCACTTTCGAAGACCCGGGTGAGCGCGCGATGGCGCTCGGTCTCTGGGGCACGGTCGGAGCCGCCGGTGCCGCAGTCGGTCCACTGGTCGGCGGCGCGCTTCTCGAGCATTTGTGGTGGGGATCCGTCTTCCTGATCAATATTCCCGTCGTGCTCGTCATCATGCCGATCATCGCTTTCATCCTGCCTAAAAAGGAAATGGTTTCTCCTGGCAAGTGGCAGATAAGCCAGGCTCTTTTGCTGATCGTCGGTCTTATAGGACTGGTCTATGCCGTCAAAACCGGTTTCGGTGGCAAGGAGCCCTTCGTAATCGTCGTACTCGCTCTTCTCATCGGCGCGACGGCTCTGACGATTTTCGTTCGCTCCCAGCTTTCCGTCTCGCAGCCAATGCTTGACGTAACTCTCTTTTCCCGCCCTGCGATCGTGACGGGTGTGGCGATGGCGATCGTCACGTCGGGGGCGTTGGCAGGTGTCGAACTAACCATTGCCCAGGAGATGCAGTTTGTTCTCGACAAGTCCCCGCTGCAGGCGGGCCTCTTCATGCTGCCCATCATGATTGCTGCCGCCGTCGGCGGTCCTTTCGCCGGTTTCCTGTCGAACCGGCTCGGGCTTCGCACGGTCGCTAGCGCATCCCTGTTGGTTGCCTCTCTGTGCCTTCTCGGGCTGGCGCGAATGGATTTCCATGACCCCGGCTTCATCGTGCCAGCATGCCTAATGCTGCTCGGACTATCGCTCAGCATCGGCCTCACTGCTTCATCGATCGCCATCATGGGAGCCGTGGAGGCTGAGAAGGCAGGGGCTGCCGGTTCGCTCGAGGCAACCGGTTACGAGCTGGGCGCCGGCCTCGGCATCACCTTCTTCGGCGTGGCGCTGTCGGCAATCTACATGGGTGCACTGGTTCTCCCGGCAGGGGTTCCGACAGAGCTCGCAGATGCCGCACGCCATTCGATCGGAGATACCTACGTTCTGGCAGGCAAGCTGCCCGGAAGCGTCGCTGCGGCACTGGTAACCGCCGGCAAGAGTGCCTTTTCGCAAGCGCATGCGGTTCTGTTGACAGCAGCGGGCACGACGATCGGCCTGCTTTCGGCAGCCGTATTCCTTGCCCTCAAAAACGTCAAGGCGGGCCATTGAGCCCGTCTTTCTCATTCGGCAGCGCCAATCTGGCGAGATGACCATTCCCATCTAGGAGACCATTGTGATGTCAGCCATAAACACAGACAATCTCAAGGCCGTTAAATATCCCCTTCCGATCCGCTGTCTTCACTGGATAAGAGCCGCTCTTATCATCGGGCTAATTGCATCGGGCTGGTATATGACGCGCCTGCCGGAAAGCGATATGACAACCGCTTCGATCTTCTATCCCAACCACAAGCAGTTCGGCATTCTCGTCTGGCTGCTTGCGCTTGTCCACCTTGCACTTCGCTCGCGTTACGCAACGAGCCTGCCCTCAGCGCCCTCGGCGCTTGCGCGGTGGGAGAGAACCCTCTCACATGCAGTCCACAAGCTTCTCATTCTCCTCACGCTCCTCGTTCCGCTGCTCGGCTATTCGCTCTCTAGCAGTTTTTCGCAGAGTGACGGTGTGCCATTTTTCTTCATTCCGCATCTGCCGGAACTGCTTCCCAAGAACGACAATGCTTTTTCCGTCTTCCAAACGTTGCACAGGTACGGCGCCTACGCCATTCTGGTGCTGATCGGACTTCACGTGCTGGGAGCGCTGAAACACCGGCTGATGGACAAGGGCGGTCCGACCGATGTTCTTCCCCGCATGGTTTGATTCGGGTCAGGAGCCGATCACAAGACGAGACATTGGCCAAACGGCGTCGGCAATCACCGGTAAATTGGATTATTGGCTCATCTCACCGACAAATTTGCTGATTAGGGTCAGCGTCCTGCACAGGCCATGTTTTTCTCGAATCTGAACATGCCACCGTCATTTGGATCAGTTTCGTCCGTATCGTGCGGGTCAGGATGCCGCGAATTGTAATATTCGACGATCTTGAACCCGCACTTATTGACGTAGAAGTGAATGTTGCGCTTTTCGAAATAGGGCGTGTGCGTCGTCCATATGCGTGTTTCAGGATACCGTCGCTCTATTTCTTTCCACGCTTTCTGGCCGACGCCACGACCATGCTCATCTGGTTCCACATAAAAGAAGGCGAGCTCATTTTCATGCGTCTTGTCGTCTATCGTGACGATGGCACCTCCCACCCACTTGCCGTCGGCGAGAACGCGAATAACGACAGAGCCGGGAGCCTGAAATGCGCCTTCAATGTCCTCGTCAGCCGGGATCTTCTCGCCCATCGACCCCATTTCCTCGGCGACGGAAAGCATGAAAGCGCGCTGCAAGGCCTTCTTGAAATCGGGCAAATCCGCCCCTTGCGCTATATCCAGCGTCAAATCGACCGAATTTCCATGTTTGCTCATTGAACTCTCTCTTTCACTAGGACGGCATGAGGCACGATATTGCCTCTTACTCTCTCGACAAAGCTTCGACCGGATCGAGCCGCGCCGCGTTGCGGGCGGGCAGGAAGCCGAAGGTGAGGCCAATCAGAAAAGCAACGACGCAGGATCCAAGCACCGCCTGCATGGAGATGATCATCGGCATCTCACCCTGTTTGTCGCCGATTATCGTTGCAATCGCAAACGCAAGGGCTACGCCGACGATCGAGCCGGCCAGGCAAATCAAAATCGCTTCGATCAGGAATTGCAGCAGAATGTCCAGGCGTCTTGCGCCCACGGCCATTCGAAGACCGATTTCGCGTGTCCTCTCCGTGACGGAAACGAGCATGATATTCATGACACCGATGCCGCCGACGATTAACGAAATCACTGCAACGGAAGAAATCAAAAGTGTGATCGTGCGGGAGGTTTTCTCAAGCGCCTTTCGCATCTGGTCACTGTTGAAGACATAGAAGTCCTTTGTCCCATGCCGGCGGGTAACCAGGTTTACGATCGCGCGTTCGGCGGCTGCGGTATCGATGCCATCTGCGACACGCACAGTCAGTCCGCCAAGACTGCTGGCAGTTCCAGACACCCTTCCTGCGAAGTTGAGATGGGAAACATAGATCTGCAACGTTCTATCGCCCGCAGCGCTTCTTGGCCGCTGGACAACGCCCACCACTGTCGCTGGCATGCGGTCGATCATAATGGTGCGCCCAAGCGGAACCCGGTTATTAGGGAACAGTGCCGCTGCCGTCCTGTCATCCAAAACAGCCTGCTGACCGAGCATCGACGGCCCCGCGGAGGAGAGGCCCTTGCCCGATAGCAGCTTCATGCCATTAATGGCAAAATAGTCGTGCCCGACGCCATTGATATTTGCGGTCAGGGAAGCATGGTCTGATCGCGCACGGGCCGAAGCATAGATGAGCGGCGTCACACCGCGCACATAGGATTGCGCCGAGATTGCTTCGGCATCAGCGATAACGAGAGACGTGATACTCGCCGCACGCTCGTCACCCCAATCGCGCCCCGGATAGATTGAGAGCGTGCTGGCGCCAAGTTCGCTCATCTGAGCCAGAACTTTCTCACGCGATCCTTCCCCCAGGCCCACAACACAAACGACGGCGGCGATGCCGATGATAATACCGAGCATCGTCAAGAACGTGCGGATGCGATAGGCTGCCATGGAGCGAAGCGCCATCGGAACCGCATAGGACAGGCGCTGCCTGAAGGCAGAAAACCGGCCGACCGGCGTTTCGTCGTGGGGTGGCAGTGTGATGCTTGCTTCCGGGACATCCCGTGTTCTTTGGTCGGAAACGATCCTGCCGTCATGGATCTCGATGATACGGTCCGCGTTGGCCGCAACCTGCATATCATGCGTGACCATGATGACGGTGTGCCCTTCACCGTGCAGCTCCTTAAGGATCTCAAGTACGTTCTCGCCGCTTTTACTGTCGAGTGCCCCGGTGGGCTCGTCTGCGAGAATGATTTCGCCGCCATTCATCAAGGCGCGGGCAATGGAGACACGCTGCTGCTGGCCTCCGGAAAGCTGCCCCGGGCGATGATCGAGACGCTCGCCAAGACCAAGACGATCCAGCAGTGTCCTCGCCCGACGATGGCGGGCAGCCGGGTCACGACCCGCATAAACGGCAGGAATTGCCACGTTCTCGACGGCTTTGAGCGGTCCGAGCAAATGATAACGCTGGAAGATGAAACCGAAATGCTCCCGTCGCAACGCCGCAAGCTCATCGGCAGTCAGCCCTGAAACACTCTTGCCGCCAATCACATAGTCCCCTTCGCTCGGCCGATCGAGACATCCGAGGATATTCATAAGCGTGGATTTACCCGAACCGCTGGCACCAACGATCGCGACAAGCTCACCCGCTTCGATCGTAAGGCTGACACCGTTAAGCGCGGTGATTTTTTCGTCCCCGGCCACAAACGAGCGGTAGACATTGTCGATCTGGATAAGCGGGGTCACATCGTCACCATGTCTGCGTTGGACGATGTTTCGCCTTTCGACGGTATGATGACCTTATCGCCAACCGAAAGTCCGTCGATGATCTGGTTGTTGATCTTATCCGTCAGCCCGACCGTAACCAGCTTCTCGACTGCGACGCCGGATGCCTGACGCACACGGACATGATAGCGGCCGTCCTTATCGCGATCCGTGAGGGCCGACCAGGGCACGAGAGGGACGTTTTCTGCCTTGCCGACGATAATTCTAACAGACGCTGTCATCATGGGCCTGAGGCGGCCATCCGCATTGGGGGTGTTGAACAGCCCGTTATAATAAACCGCCTGCGCACCCTGAACCGCCGCTGACGTACCGGTGCTGGTCGCGGAATCTGCTGCGATTGTCGTGGGCGCCGGTTCGATCTGCTCAAGTTTCGCCGAGATCGGACTGTCAGGATAACCCATGATTGTGAAGCGGACGTCCTGCCCGACCCGAACCCGCCCAATATCGGTTTCCGAAACCTGAACTTTCACACGCATCGTGTCCAGTTGCGCCAGAGAAACGATTGTCGGTGCGGCCTGAACGGCGTTCAGGGTCTGCCCCGCCTTGGTGACGACGGCAACGACCGTGCCGTCGATCGGAGCACGCACTTTCGTGTAGCCGAGATTGACCTCGGCATTCTCAACCTCGACCGAAGCCTGAAGGATCTGCGCGTCGAGCGCCTCGACTTCGGCCTGCAAGGCGCGAAACGCCGCTTCCGCCGTTTCCCGGTTGGCGGTCGAAACAATGTTCGCGCTATTGAGCGTTTTCTGCCTGTTGTAAGCAAGTTCAGCCTGATGCCGATGGATGTCCCGCGCGCGCCGCTGTGCTTTCAGGTTCGCAAGGGCGGCACTGGCAATCCGCAGGCCGTTTGCCTGCGGTGTCGAATCGACTTCGCCGATCAAATCGCCCTGCTTCACCTTCTGCCCGAGTTCGACATGCAGGTTTTTCAGCTGCCCCGACACCTGGGCTCCCACATTGACCAAACGGGAGGGCTCGAGGACGGCGCTAGCGACAACCGCTTCTTCGACGGCTCCCTGAACAACCGGCATGACGATTTCTTCCTTATCATCCGTCTCGGAGAAAACCGTCCGCGCCGAGGCCCCGCCTATCACCAAAACTGCGATGACGGCGCCAATGATGAGACCATTCTTTCTGGTGATTTTGCGTTTCATTGTCGTCTGACTCATGGTGTTGCGGCTTGCTGAACGCTCGTCCGCAAATGGTCGTTAATCTGCGAGCCGGTCGTATGCCAGGCAAGAACCACCTCAAGGATAGAAAAGACGATGCAGACAACGAGAAGTTTTCGTTCGGTCATGGAGCGTCTGCCCAGATCTGGCTTGGGCAGGGGTCGCACAGCAACCCATCCGCCTGAGCGCCGTCTCACCAATTGGGATCCCAACCGGGCGGCGGCACATCGTCTTCCCATGCAAAGTCATCCCAGGTGTCGATGTCGCTATAGAAATCCTGGTCGGCGTAATGATCGGACCAATAGGTGCCAATATTGAAGGAAACCGTTGGGACGACGGGCTCATGCATCACATGAGCGTAAGCCGGCACCCGGAGCCTTCGTGCTTCGTAGTCGATAGTGATGTAAGCGCCCGAAACCCAGCCCCGGCGCCGCGAGGCCTCTACGTCGCACCAACGATTGCCTTTCGTGCAGCCGACGACTTTCAGGGGTAAGCCTTCCGGCAAGATACCCATGGAGGGATAATGTGTGCTCGGACCCGCCCGCATGTTGATTTCGGCAGCGGCATATGAACCAGCCAGCGCGGTAGTGTTTCCAAGGATGGCTGCGCCGGTAATTGCCGCCGCGAGAATGAGCGCGTTTCGCATCGAAAACCTCATAGAATTCGGCCGGCACGTCCGCGCCGACAACTTAGAGCAGAGATTGCTCGTGAGTGTCACTAACCAAGTCCAAGTCCAGATTACGTGGAGGAAACGTCGATAATCGGTAGCCTTAAACGAATGACGGGGTGCCGAAGCACCCCCATCATTCCATGCCCTGCGGCACCTTCTTCAGGCTTTCGCCGAAACGCCGAACTCCGCGACAGCGGGAACGCCGTTGCGAATGTCAGTCGTGTGTGACCCTCAGTCTCGGGCTTCTTCTCGACGAGGTAGCTGGAGTTCGATACTGAAACCGCGTCCCTCGGTAGGCAGAATGACTGCGTCACCTCCATGGGCTTGCATGATCGCCTTCACGATGGGCAGACCCAGGCCTGAACCGCCGGAAACACGATTACGGGAATCATCAGCTCGCCAAAAACGCTCAAAGGCGCGGTTCTGGTTGTCATCAGCGAGGCCTGGACCCGTATCGGTGCATCGGAAATACACATAGTTCCTGTCCTGCCAAGTCTCGATATACACGGTGGAATTTGGGGCGTAGCGCCGGCAATTATCGAGGAGAGCCACAATTGCTTGACGTAATCTGGGCTTGTCTGCCAGGGTTACAGCGGGGTTCAGCCGCCTCACGACGAGGCTGCCCGCGATTGAAAGCTCGTGTTCCATCGAATCGGCAGCGGCAGCTACGTCGGATGCGAGATCGAGCCGTGAATATTGCAGATCGAGTTGGCCGGCATTGCTGAGTGCGAGTGTCCGCAACTCCTCTACGATGCCGCCGAGGTCATCAACATGAGCGATGAGACGAAGATAGAGCTGGGGACTTGGCTGGAACGCGCCGTCGAGCAGACCCTGCAATCTGCCCCGCAAGATGGTCAGTGGGGTTCGCAATTCATGGGCTATTGCGGAGTTCGAATATTTGAGTTCGGTCTCTGCCCGCTCCAACCGTTCCGCCATCAAGTTAAAATCCGCGACAAGTTCACCCGCTTCGCCAAAGCTGCGGCGGGGAAGCACGGCACGTGCCGAAAAATCACCACGGGCAATCGTCCTTGCCGCACTCGCAACAGACTTCAGCGGCTCCGTAACGTATCGCGCCAACCTCCAGCCCAGGATCGAGGCGGTCAATATACCTATCCCAAGCAGCAGCCCCAGCGTGACCGTATCTCCAATCTGCCAGGCGCTGTCATATTCTCCCTCGGGATAAAGCCAATCATAGATGAAGAAAAAATAGGCCACCAGGCCGCCATAGACAACGACGAAGGCCAATAGTGTCAGCAACACCATCGCCCGCACGAGTCCTGCGTTCAGATTAGTGCGTTTAGATGTCATCAATCCGGTACCCTACGCCACGCACACCCGTCAGAACGCCCCCGGCGCCCGCGGCAGTGAGTTTGCGCCTTAGATTGCTGACGTGGCTGTCAACTGTTCGGTCCAGCGCCTCGCCTTCTGGAAGACAGGCATCGACGAGTTCTGATCGCTCGAACACGCGGTTGGGTGACGCCGCCATATGCGCCAAAATTCTAAACTCGGTGCGCGTCAGATCGAGGGTCACGTGATCGGATCCCTTTTCAACCACCGCACGATGGGCCTGTGGATCGACGCGGAGCGGCCCAACACGCAACACGTGGTCTGGACTGCGACCCGCCACCCGCCGAAGCACCGCCTTGGCACGTGCAACGACCTCAAGGGGATTGAACGGTTTGACGACATAGTCGTCGGCGCCAATGCGCAAAGCCTGCAGCTTGTCCAGATCGTCGGCAAGTGCCGTCACCATGATGACAGGCGTATCGGAAACTCGCCTGATGGCGGCAAGTACCTCGTACCCGTCCTGACGCGGCAGCTTGATATCCAGCACGACCAGATCCGGCCGAAGGCGCTGATGATGGCCCAATCCAACTGCGCCGTCACCTGCGGTAACGACGCGGAAGCCTTCGCGCGCGAAATAGGTCTCAATAATGTCGGATATTTCCGGGTCGTCTTCTATGATGAGGATGAGGGCATTGTTCATAGATTGTCTTTCGATAGGCAATTGTGCAGGCGTTGACATAAAGCATTCGGTTCAACGTGCTGAGGTCGCGATCGCATTCCGGCGTCGGTATTCTGCTTGCAATTGGACCAACTTATTCAAGTGCGTCAATCGGTGATATTGCCGACGGGTGACCGCTCCACCGAACACGAAGATTTTCTCCACGATTTCTCGACAGACGAGGCGCATTTGCCTTTTCGCCAGCACGGCACCGGCAAACGGCACCGTTCCGTTTCCCGACGTGCTGGTTTTGACGGAGAGCATTTCGGACATGAAAAAACCAACAATCGAACAATCGTCGGTGAAATCGCTATTTTATCGAGCGGATATCTCAGCAGTGTCTGGTCATTTGGCTGCTCATGGCCACACATATCGCGTTTCCAGACCTTCCGACGTCGCATGTGCAGGGATGGCGCGCTGATGCACGCCTACTGCGATTTTGATGGTACGATAGCCACGATCGACGTCACGGATGCCGTTCTCGAGCGGTTCGCCGCCCCCGAGTGGCGCGATATCGAAGCAGCCTGGGAAGCAGGGCGCATCGATGCGCGGCAATGCATGAGTGCACAAATCACGCTCATCCAAGCGGCCATCAACCAAATAGATGAATTTCTCGACACGGTCGAAATCGATCCTGAATTCCCTGAATTCGTCCGCTGGTGTTTGAGAAATTCGATCCCCGTAACCGTCGTCAGCGACGGGGTCGATCGTTTCATTCACCGCGTCCTGTCCAATCACGGTCTCGATCATCTCGACATCATCGCCAATCACCTCTGTGTCGAAAACAACGGCAACCGCTTCCACTATCGATTGGAAGCTCCGTTTACGCAGTCCGCATGCAAAGCCGGATCGGGCGTCTGCAAATGTGCCATCGTGGCATCACATACGCCCCATATCTACGTCGGCGACGGCCGCAGCGACTTTTGCGTCTCGGCAAATGCCGACCTGCTTTTTGCCAAGCACAAACTCGCCACGCATTGCGCGAGCATTTCGATTCCGTTCGTTTCCTACACGACTTTCAAGGACGTCCAGACAGAGGCCGCGACCCAGCTGCCGCACATCCGTACTGCAAACACAGCGGCCTCTCACCTCTCAAAAACTGCCTAATCAGGAACATGAAAATGCATTCTCTTATCAAGCCGATTGACGGCCAGGACGACATCATATCCGAAGACGAACTCCGTGCTCTGGAGGAGACCTATTGCTCCCACGGAGACACGGTCCACTACACGGATCGCCCCAAATTCTTCACGGGATGCGATGGATCCTTCATGTATGACGGGACAGGTACGGCCTTCCTCGATCTGCAGATGTGGTACTCTGCGGTCAATTTCGGATACCGCAACCCCCGCCTTAATGCTGCAGCCCATCGCCAGCTTGACACCCTACCCCAGGTCGCCTCGCAATATCTCCATCGTGAGAAGGTCGAACTGGCGACGATGATCGCCCAGGACGCGGAAAGAAAGTTCGGTCGGAAGGGTCGCGTGCATTTCAACGTCGGCGGTTCGCAGGCCGTCGAGGACTCGCTGAAGCTTGTCCGAAACTATTCGGGCGGAAAAAGCCTGATGTTTGCTTTCGAGGGCGGTTATCATGGTCGCACGCTGGGCGCCACGTCCATCACCTCGTCTTATCGTTACCGTCGCCGTTACGGGCATTTTGGCGAACGCGCCCAGTTTGTCGAGTTTCCCTATCACTTTCGCGGCCCGAAGGGCATGTCGAAAGAGGAGTATGGCCACTACTGCGTCCAGAAATTCGCCCGCCTGTTCGAGAGCGAATATAACGGGGTTTGGGATCCGAAAGCCGGCAAGTCCGAATATGCGGCATTCTACATCGAGCCCATTCAGGGCACAGGCGGCTACGTCATTCCGCCGATGAACTTCTTCGTGGAACTGAAGAAGGTGCTCGATGAGCATGGCATTCTTCTTGTTGTCGACGAAATCCAGATGGGTGTTTACCGCACGGGTAAACTCTGGTCGATCGAACATTTCGGCGTCTCCCCTGACGTTCTGGTATTCGGCAAGGCGATCACGAACGGTCTCAACCCGCTTTCCGGCATCTGGGCACGCGAAGAGATGATCAATCCGACAATTTTCCCACCCGGTTCCACGCACTCCACCTTCGCCAGCAACCCGATGGGAACGGCTGTAGCTCTCGAAACACTGAAAATGGCCGAGGAAGAAAATATCGGCGCCAGTGTCATGGCAAAGGGCGCCGCCTTCCTTGATGGCTTGCAGCAGTTGCAGCGCAAACACGCGATCGTCGGCGAAGTGGATGGGCTCGGCCTTGCTCTCCGGATGGAAATTTGCCGCGACGACAGCTTCACGCCTGACAAAGCCACGCTCGACTGGATGTCGGATGAGGGCATGAAGGGCGACATGATCGTCAACGGCCGCAACTACGGCCTGGTGCTCGATGTTGGCGGTTACCACAAGAACGTCATCACGTTCGCGCCGAACCTCAACATCACTTTCGACGAGATCAATCTCGCGATTGAGCTGCTTGACCAGCTTCTGACCCGCGCTGAACGGAGATAACCTCGTGGACACGCTTCTGCTCCATCTCGATGATGCCCTCCATCTGCAGCCAACCTTTGTGGATGCCGCACTTTCGGTGGGCGCACGCGAGGTTGACGAACGACGCTGTGGGAGCGCCGTTCGTCTCTGGAGTAGGAGAGAGTCGCTCGATCTGTTGAAACCCAGTTTAGCGCGCCCCGCCGGCGCGCACGCGTCCCCTCGACTGTGTTTCCTTGGATCGGGCGACTTTCATCATGTCTCAGCGTTGCTGATTGCCGAGGCGGCAGAAACCTTCGATGGACCTCTCACCGTCATCCATGTCGACAATCACCCTGACTGGGTCAATTTCGACAACGGTCTCCATTGTGGCTCATGGGTGAACGAGGTCGCAGAACATCCAAATGTTCAAAAGATCATCACGCTTGGTGTCTGCAGCGACGACCTGCAATCGCCGGAGCGGAAGGGTGCTAACCTTGGCAATCTCGCTAACGGCAAGGTTGAGCTCTACCCTTACGACCACCTGCCAAGTCGCGTCAAACGCGGCTATGGTGAAAGCGTCAGCTACATCCAGTCGGGCGGCCATCTCATCTGGTCGACCATGAAAAAGATGGGCCTCACGGCATTCAGGGAGCAGCTGCTGTCGAGGATATTCACGTCCAATGTCTACATCACCATAGACAAGGATTGCCTGTCCCTGGACGACGCCATCACCAACTGGGATCAGGGCCGATTGCGGCTTTCCACGATCCTTGAGCTACTCAGCGACATCGCAGAGCGACATCGCATCGTGGGGGCAGATGTCATCGGGGACTATTCGACACCGATGTACACCGGCTCGCTGCTCACACGACTTTTAAAGCAGGGGGAAATCCTGATCGACCAGCCTCTGCGCGCTCCGGATGCGATGATGACCCGCGATCGCAACACCATCACCAACCTTACTCTTTTAAGATCATTTTCGGAAATATTGGCATGATGGACGGGCTGAATAATACGATGCTTGCTCTAATCCTGTTCTGCGTGCTGACGGAGGCCGGCAGGGAAATCTGCTTCAAATTCGCTTCCGCCAAAGACCGGGGCAATATTTACCTGCATCCCTTTACCTTAACCGGAATCGTGTTCTGGGGCGTAGAGCTTGTCGCCTGGACCTATGTCCTTGCGCGGGTACCGCTCTCCATCGCATTCCCGCTGATGGCCTCGAGCTATGCCGTAATCACCATCTTCAGCGCCATCCTTTTCAGGGAAAAGATCGGTCTGCGTCATTCCATCGGTGTTGCGCTTGTGTCCGGCGGCGTCATCTGCGTAGGAGTATCAGGACTATGACGTTTTCTTTCGCTGGGTCACAATCCAGTCTATCCCGCCCCTGCCCGCACGTTCCGGCAGACGAAAAGACGAAAGTGTTCAATCCGTCAAACGACGGTCTTTCCTTTTTCGAAGAGGGTTCGAATGGCAAGGCCGTGATGCTCGTGCACGGCATGAGCGGTGCTCCTGCCGAAATGCGTCTGGTGGCGCGACAATTCAGCCGCAGGGGTTATTCGGTTTTCGCCCCACTACTCGCCGGGCACGGGCGTGGGAAAGCTGCCTTGCGGCGCTCCCGCTTTGAAGACTGGCTCGACAGCACCACGATCGCCGCAGACTGGCTGGCGACGAGAAGCGACACCGTCTTTTCGGCCGGCATTTGCGTTGGTGGAAAGCTCTCGCTTCTCGCGTCCCATATGCAATCGTCCCCGATCAAGTCGGTCGCACTCTACTCACCCTGCTTCCACTACGACGGCTGGAATGTTCCGCGCTATTACGCGATCCTTTCACCGCATATCAGATGGATAAAGTTGATACCCTTCATCGACCGTCTCAATTTCAGCGAGACGCCTTCCCTCGGAATCAAGGACGACCGCCTAAGGCGCATCATAGCGGGTATGGAAAACGAAGGCGTTCTCAGCCATTTCCCCGGGCGGGGTCTCGTCGAAATGAACCGACTTGGCCATTACCTCAAGAAGCATCTGCCCGCGATCACCACCCCATCGCTCATCATCCATTCAACCGAAGATGATCTCAGTGGCCCGGACCACGCCCGCTATATCGCCGCGAAGCTGGGCGGCCCAAGAGCGCTGCAGTGGTTGAACGACAGCTATCACATGATCCACGTGGACAGAGAACATCGCAAGGTCGCCGATCTCTCCGCCCGGTTCTTCGAGACGAAACATGCTTTTAGAAACCCGATTTGAGATTGGCGACGGGGCGGGCCTCAATTCCCGAAACCTCGAATTCCTGATCCATGACACGCTTGCGACCATCGACAGGCATGCGTGGGACGCATGCTTTAAAGCAGAGATTGAACGCTACGATTATTTGCTGGCAGTCGAACAGGCAGGACTTGTCGGTTTCGAATGGCGATATGCGACGATCAGTTATTTTGGGGTCGTCGTTGCTGCTGCTCCGATTTTTCTGTGCGATTACCGTCTGGAAACGACGCTGGAAAGAGGACGGCTAACGTCCCTTGTCGAAAGCATCCGCAAAAGAATCCCACGGTTTTTGTCGCTCCGGCTTGCCTGTATCGGGTCTCCCTGTACGGAGTGCGCGAGCGTCGGAATGCATCCGGATATTCCCGGTATTTGGGAAGCTGATCTGATGACCCACCTGTTGGGGTGCACGGAACGATGGGCGCAGATGTCGGGATACGGCCTGTTCGCGCTGAAAGACGTGCCGATGCCTCTCGGCCCCGCACTGTCTGCAGCGATCCACCGGCGCAAGTTCGTCGCCATGCCCGGCTTGCCAACCGCATCGTTGCGCGTCGACTTTCCTGATATGGAGACCTATCTTGCCGGATTGTCGTCTTCGACACGCAAGGACATGCGCCGCAAATGCCGTGCAGCCTCAGAGGTAAAAGTGGAGAGGGTCAAGGACCTCGGTGACATGTTGCCCCGCTTTCTCGAACTTTATCACGATACCCGTAATCGAAGTGAGTGGCAGTTCGAAGAATTGACGTCGGACTACTTCACCGGTGTCCTGGCAAATCTGCCCGCGAATGCGTTCTGCACGGTCTATCGCGTTGGAGAAGACATTCTCGCCTTCAACCTACTTTTGCACGACCGCGACCGGCTCATCGATAAATTCTTCTGCATGGATAACATCAGTGGCAAGCCATACAATCTCTATTATCTCAGCTGGTTCGAGAACATCCGTTTTTGCCTCGAGCATGGGCTCACCCGATATCAAAGCGGGCAGGCCTATTACCAGAACAAGCTCCGCCTCGGCAGTATGCTAACGGCGAACTCCATGTTTTTCAGGCACCGAAACCTTGCTCTTCACACCGTGCTCAGGTGGGTTTCACCGCTTTTCAGTTCCGATGGATTGGAGAAACAATGAAGGATCTCCCGACGCTTTGGCTCTCCATCCCGCTCTTGAATACGCTGCAGCAGATATTTCTCAAACAGAGCGCGGTTCATGCTTCAGGCGAGTTCGGCATCGAGTGGATCGTGAAACTTGGCTCATCGCCCTGGTTCCTTTTTGCCATCATTGCCGAAATCGTCTGTTTCGTCCTGTGGCTGCGTGTCCTTGCGCAGACTGACCTGTCGAAAGCGTTTCCTCTTTCCGCGGTAAGCTATGTTTTCGTGCTCGCAAGCGCATGGCTTCTCTATTCCGAACCGGTCTCCGCTCTTCAGCTGGGCGGTAGTGCGCTGATCATTGCGGGTGCTTGGTGTGTTTCGACGGCACCGGAGGAAAGGTCGATACCTACGTCCTCGACCAAATCTGCACAGTGACTGCGCGAAATCTTGAGCCTGCAATGGTCTTGGGAGGCGTGATGGATGCGACGACATCCATTAGAATTGTCGGATCGGCGACCGGCAATAGGGATCAACGACGATTTTTCCGGGTAATGCGTGTTTCATGTGGTCCAAAATGTATAGGGTGCTTCTTGATTGCTGTGATCATTCACAGTCGAGCAGCAATGTGATCTTGAAGCGGCATCGCTGGGTTGTCTTTGCCCTCGTCCTGTCGTCCTGCCATCAAGGGGGCCCGACCTTTTCGGACATCGCACCTTCGGAGTTGCCGCCGCAATTTTCGCCGATGAGCGGGCAGCGACCCAGCCCCAAAAGCGAGGCTTGGTGGCTGGCGCTTAATGACAGTCAACTCAATAGTATCGTGGCGCGTGTCCAGCAAGGTAATCTGACCGTGGCGCAGGCCCGCGAGAGGCTGGCTGCTGCCGCCGCCATCTCACACTCTGCGTCTTCCGGCCTCCGGCCCAGTGTCGGCCTCTCAGGGTCTGCAACCGGTTCCAGCAGCAGAACAAAGGTGGACGACATTTCCCGCCGTCCAGCCCAGTTCAATCTTGAGACCGGATGGGAAATCGCTCTTTTCGGGCAAGACAAGCTGGCCCAGCATTCCGCCGATCTGGACGGATACATGGCAGCTGAAGACGTTAATGCGGCAAAGCTCTCCGTCGTCGCGGAGGCCGCAACAAGCTATGTTCGCTTGCGGGCATTGCAGCACCAGCGGCAAAATGCCGATCTGCTCTGGTCCGCCAAAGCAAAGGCCAGGGATATAACGACCGTGCGATCCCGCAGCGGATTGGCAACAAAGCTCGAAGCACAGTCAGCAACCGACGATACCGCCGCTATGGCGCAACAAAAACGTGTCCTCAATAATGCTATTGCAGACGAAATCCAGCGCGTTGCCGTGCTTCAGGGCGCAGCGGAAGACGATGCAGCACTGTCGGCAATAAAACCGCAACCCGTAGCGAGCAAAGCACCGGTGACGACGGTCCCGGCCGATATACTTCGGCAGCGTCCGGATGTCCGAAGGGCTGAATTTGCAGTCCTTAAGGCGGGAGCCGAGGTGGGAATTGCGAAATCCGATCTTTATCCGAAACTCCATCTTTCGGGAATGATTGGCATTGGGTCACCCGTCTCCGGGTCCATCTTCGGCGTTATGGGCGGCCCCTCCTTGCAAATGCCAATTTTCGACTATGGAAAGCGGCTTGATGTCGTGGAGGCGAAAAAAGCGCAATTGCGTGAAGCCGTCGTAGCCTACCGACAGGCGGTCCTTGTCGCGCACGGCGAAGCCTCCTCGGCCCTGCGTGCGTTTCTTACCGCGCGGCTCGAAACTGCCCGTGTAAGATCAGTCCACTCGACTGCTGAAAAGTCCGTTGCTGAGGCCCAATTGCTGTCGCGCGAAGGATTGTCGGACGCGTCCGTACTTGTGACCCGGCACCTCGCCGCCGCAGAAATCCGACGTCAACTCACCGAAGCCATCAAAGACGAAGCGGAAGCGCTGATCGTCTTCGCAAGAGCGACGGGCGGAAGTCTGGGCGCGGAGGCACAGAGTGTTGCAACCTCCCCCGACAAGCGGAGGAAAAACGGATCATGACGATCTCGATTGCGCGCAAGACCTTGATCCACGAATGGCGTCGTTTTTTACCCGCCACGGTCGCGATCGCCTTTTCAGGCGTCCTGATGACAGTTCAGGGCGCATTGCTGCTGGGCATCGTGGGAGCAAACGGTCTTTATGTTACACAATCCACCGCCCAATATTGGGTGGGTTTTCCCGGAACACAGAGCGTCGACCTTGGACGCGCGATCCCGGCCAGTGTGGCGACAAATCTCTATGCCGAGCCGGCAATTTCGCATGTAGAACCGGTCCTGTTCGGCTCAGGCGACTGGCGAGGCACTCACGGTGGCGGCGGTGTCAGCGTTACGGTGCTCGGCATCAATACCGCAAATGACGCTGAGGCGCTCGCGCGCATCGTTCCCGGTCCGCTGCGAAACCAATTGAACGAGCCCGGCACAGTTGTCGTTGATATTGCGGACGCATCGAAACTTTCCACGAAAAAGGGCGGCGTTGCCGAGGTTAACGGGCGCTCGGTGCGGATCGTCGGCTATATCGACGGCCTTCGTGGCCTGGGAGGCGTCAATGTCGTGGCCTCACGGGAAACCGCCCGAAATCTCGATCACAGCCTGCCCAGCGACGGCGGCGCCACCTATTTCCTCTATGATCTAAAGCCGGGCACAAACGGCGCCGCCATTCAGGCGCGACTTAACAGCAGCACCGACATACGCCGCTTCGAGGTCTGGTCGGCCGAAGAACTCGCATCGATGACGACGATGTACATGCTGCTGGATTCGGGTGCGGGAATTGCGTTCATTTTCGCAACCTTGATCGCAGTCATGATCGGTGCGGTCATAACCAGCCAGACTCTGATGGGTGCGGTGGCAGGAACAGTTCCTCAATATGCGACGCTTAGAGCCCTCGGCGTACCCTTCGACCGGCTGCGCTTCATCGTTATCGAACAGGCGGGCTGGGTTGGCCTTTTCGGCTTCGTCATCAGCCTGTTTCTGAGTGTCGCAATCGCCTTAATGGCAGCGTTTTACCGGGTTCCTTTCGAATTGCGCTTCAGTATCGTCGCCTCGGCCTCAACGGTGGTGCTTCTTGTCGCGGCTGTTGCCTGTCTTTTGGCAATACATCGTTTGCGCGACACCGATCCCGCCACGCTTTTGAGGTGAACCATGTTACCTGTCCTTAGCGCGCGTAATCTCGGTAAATCTTTTACGATACACAACATTCATATGCAGGCGTTGTCGAATGTGTCAGTGGACATTTTCGCAGGCGAATTCACGCTGCTGATCGGGCCGTCCGGCTGTGGCAAGAGCACGCTGCTTGCCATCCTCAGCGGTATGACAAAGGCAGACGAAGGGTCCGTCAGCGCCGGGGATGTCATGCTTTCGTGCTTGAGCGATGAAGCGCGGGATGAATTCCGTCTGAAGAATTGCGGGTTTGTTTTTCAGGGTTTCAATCTTTTCCCGGGCCTGACGGCGGTCGAGCAGGTGCAGATACCTCTCGACTACATGTCTGTTCCGGCAGCTGAGGCCCGGAAGCGGGCTATCGACGCATTGGCAAGTGTGGGCTTGTCAAAGAGAAGTCATCTGCGGCCGGCGGAAATGTCCGGCGGTGAAAAACAGCGGGTCGCGATTGCCCGCGCCATTGTCAAAAAACCTGCCATTCTGTTCGCAGACGAACCGACGAGCGCCCTCGACAGCGAAAACGGGCGCAACATCGTCGAGATTCTCCAATCCATAGCAAAAGACTTCGGTTCGGCGGTGCTGTGTGTTTCGCACGACATGCGTCTCGTCAAGCAGGCTGATCGTGTCCTCCAGATGGAAGACGGACGCTTGCTCAGGGACGTCCGCCCCTTCCCTGGTAAAAATTCCACAGGATCTTGAAAACATGAAATTTCCCCGTCGTATCAAACGTCCGGCAGTGACAACAACTTCCGCTGGCTTAATCGGCTTGTCGCTCCTGTATTTCACAGCACTGTCCCCGAATGCGGAGGAAGACACCGACCGCCCGGATCTTGTCGGCCCACCCATCCTGGCCGCCGCGAGGGGGGTGGTGGATATTCCAGGAGGGCTTTTGCGGGTAACCTCCCCTCGCGACGGCATCGTCGCATCCTTGCTGGTGCACGAAGGCGATCAGGTCAAGACGGGGGACGTCATGGCAATGCTCGATTCAGACCAGGAGTCGTTATCGGCAAAGATTGCATCGGAGGAAGCCTTACAAGCTGAAGAGCAACATAATCTTCTGCAAATGAAGTTGAAAAATTCTGCTCGCCAGGCCGACAGGGTTAAACGCGCCGCGGCGGGAAATGCCGTCTCGGATCAAGCCCTCGATGAAGCACTGACGGCCAGGGACAATCTCACCGGAGAACTGAAGGTAGCAGCCTCGGTTCTCGCTGCCGCCAAGATGCGACGCGATATTGCCGCCCGTGAAGTCGAAATACGAACGATCCGCGCTCCCGTCGATGGTTTCATTATCAGGCAGGGAATTAAGGTCGGGGAGTTTGCCGCGGCGAGCGGCGCGACAGAGATGTTCACCATCCTGCCGGAAGGCCAAAAGATTGTAAGGGCGGAAATTCCCGAGCAGTTCCTCGATAATGTGAAGCCCGGTGTACCTGTTGAGGTGCTTGCGGAAGACAGAGATGGGCAGGCATATCAGGGCCGTATCAGCCGCATTTCCCCCGTCTTAATGCAGTCAACCGGGATGCCTGGCGAACGCAATGACATCCGTACCGCAACCTCGATCGTGATGGTAAGCCGCGACGCTCCGTTCCGGGTGGGGCAGCGGGTCATTATTCGCGTCTATAAATAGAAATAGGGGGAAGTGCCTTACGGAAAGGAATGAAACAGATGAAGTTCTGTCCGATGGGCCCGAGTCGTTCGACGAATTACTCAAATATTAGAACTGAAACTTTCTGAAACACAGTGGATTTACATTTGCACACGGCGATGGTCGTCAATGGCTTCGTTAGGGACGCCGAATGAAAACACGTCACTCTCTCGACTAAGCAGTCCTTAAAAATAAAGAGGAAAACGGCCATGGCCGCTCGATAGTGCCCGAAATATTACGGCGATAAAAAAAGGCCACAGCACTAGAAATATGATTACCGCGAGCCTGACAGTGGCAGCGATATCTTTCAGCAACCTGAAATAGGGTCGCAGGATTACATCAGCTCGCTTGAAAAAACACATACTATTTCCACTCTGTCGCTACGATTTTGCTCATCCAACAGTTTCGTGGAGTTTCGGTAGAGAAAGCCTATAAGAAAGGTCGAAGAGCCAAGCCTGTTCGACAGGAGTGCGTGGCGTGCAGCGAAGTGTTTAGCTGATTACCGTATTATTTTGGAATTCAACTTCCAACGGACTGTCACTTAAGAAAATTGACGTGTCATCAAATGCATTTTTCGCGCAGAAGGCGTTGTCGAACAGTAATCGTTGGTTTTCCTGGGATAACAGAGATGAGCGGGCTGATTTTGAACTCCATCAAGCTGTCGAATCCGCCTGGTCGTGCGATTTGCTGACGCTCACCGACCACCCTGTGCGCTCGCGCGATCTTAAATTCGTGTGCGGACTTCCAGAGGATCGCGATTGCCGGATGGTCTGCATATGGCCGCGCAGCCATCAGCGCTTTACCGTAAGTACAACGTTCTCAACAAAGCTTTACGTTGCGGTACTCCTCCCAGATGATCACCAGAGTGACGCCTGGCCTCTTGAGCTCGTTAGCGAGTTCGGTCTTTGCCGGCATCGAGATCTCTACGTTGTGCCGGTCCATTTCATGCCAAAGGTGACCAGGGGTTATGCTTCAGTTCCTAAAACCGGCCGATCTTCGATCGGAATAGTGGCCGGCTTCACGTCGGGATCCGCAACTATCCACGATGACACATCGGCCCCGACCCAGCTTGATCGTTCCATCGCGGAGCTTCTGGCGGGGACTAGATGTCGTGGACGGTATTAGTTGACCGGCAGAGACCGCCGAAACGATCACCCGCACCGACGTGTTTGCTATCCGGCGGCGTTCAACAGACGTGATGACTTCAATCGGATGCTTCGTCACAGGACTATTCCTGATGTTATCACCAGGACATCCGACGTTCAGGCTCGCCTCACAAGGCGGCTTCACCGTGCGCTTATCCTTGGCCTGAGCAATCACTGCGCGTGAAATCGGAACGGAGGGAACGCGCCTGATCTCCGGAATCGCCCAGAAGAATCGAGGGGGATTTTATAACGGGACGAGCCTGGTGAATCGCTGGATAGAAGGGCAGCAGAAAGGCCGCCTAATTTGCTGCCGCCCCCCTCGTGCCGATTTCATCAGCGCGTTTGAGCAAGCGCGAGAGCGTCCGCTCCAGCAGGAAACCTAAGGCGGTTCTCGGTATCGTGAACGGCCTGCCAAATTGCTTCTGCAACATCGCTTTCCGCGGTGGTCAGGGCGGGATGCGCAAACGCCTCGAGGATCGGCTGTGCGAAGTCTGCATAGCTGCTGGGAAGGAGTTCCGAGACAGGAACGATGGCATTTGCCCCGAACCTCGTGGTCGGCGCGTAACCAGGCTCCACAAGCTTCACCCTTACGCCGAAATAGCTCAACTCATGCGCGAGCGACGCCGAGAAGCCTTCAATAGCCTGTTTGGTGGCAGTATAGGCTGCCGCCAGTGGGAATGCCCCCAAGGCGACGCTCGATGTCACATTGATGATGGTTCCGGAGCGTCGCTCGCGCAACTGCGGAATTACGGCCTGACACATCGCCATGACACCGATCGTGTTGGTCTCCAAAAGCTGTCGAATGAGGGACATTGGCATCGCCTCGAACGCACCAACGCCGCCAACGCCGGCATTGTTGACCAGCACGTCAATTGGACCGGCAGACTCGATGAGGCTGGCGATACTGTCGGGGCTGGTGACATCGAGCGGCAGCACGCGCAGCCGGTCAGTTTTAGCAAAGAGTGACGGATCCGGACGCCGCATGGTGGCGAGAACGTCCCACCCGCGAGAAAGGAAGTGTTCGGCAGTAGCCTTGCCGTAGCCGGACGATGTGCCGGTAATGAGAATGGTCTTTGTCATATCAGTCTCCTTGGTTGCGGTCAGATAGTGATAGACGGAGTCTTTAAGACGATCTATAATTCAGAGTCCGAATTAATTTATGAGTCGTCCAAAATGGATCCTTTAAGTGATCTCATCACGCTACTTCGGCCCAGAGCCGCGATAGCGAAGCCCATCTCCGGGCGCGGCCAATGGGGCGTTCGCTACAGATCGTATGACGCGCCTGGATTTACGCTGGTCCTGACTGGTGAAGCATGGCTCACACTAGGTGATCGAGAACCGCTACCGATCAACGAAGGCGATTTTCTCCTTTTGCCGACTACGCCCGCGTTCTCCTTGTGTAGCAAACCTGGAGCTCCCTGCATTACTGCTGAACCTCTGGCTGAAGCTGTTCGCCACGGCGACCAAGAAGGAAAGCCAGATTTCGTTGCGCTGGGCGGGAGTTTCTCTATCGAGAGTGCCAACGCCCCGCTGCTGCTCGCGCTGCTGCCGAATGCAATTTATATTCCCGCTTCGGCGGGGCGCGGGACGCGATTTGGCCGCTTAATCGAATTGCTGTCTGAGGAGTGCGTTACCGAACATCCCGGCAAGGAACTTATTGTCCAACGCTTGCTGGAGACACTGCTGATAGAGACATTGAGGTGGGACATTATCGGTAACAACACTGCCTCGGCGGGTTTGCTGAACGGGCTGCGCGATCCAGCCATGGCCCGGGTCCTGCGTGCCATTCACGAAGACGTTCGGAGAAGGTGGACGGTAGCGGATATGGCAGGAATAGCTGGCAAGTCGAGATCGGGTTTCGCCGCGCGATTTAACGAGATTCTCGGGTGCGCACCAATTGAGTATCTGGCGCGATGGCGCATCGCTATCGCCAAGCAGGCCTTGCTGAGCGGTGCAAAGTCGCTCGACCGGATCGCGGATGAAATAGGCTACGAATCCGCAAGCGCCTTTAGCACAGCGTTCAGCAAAAGGCTTGGTTGCCCTCCTGGCAGGTTCGCTAGAAGGCCGGAGCTCAGTGCCAACCCCTAGTATGCCTGTAATCTTATGATGCCACCCGATACAGGTCGCCAACGGTAATAGTTCATATGACTGCTGTAGGCGCGTAGCGGAAGACCTCTTCTAGTGAATCGACGGCATGACGTGCATTGGCTCAAGGCGATCATCACACGATGGAATAAAGGGCAATACTGGCGGGTATCAGTCAGTGAGGGTTAGAACGATCTTACCGCGAGTCCGACCGGCCTCAGATAGTGCAAGCGCCTGCCTGATCTTCGCCAAGGGTAGAACGGTATCGACGTGCGCCACCACTTTCCCAGCTTCGACCAGTTCCGCGATCGAAGCCAAGTTCCGCGCGCTCGGAACTGTAAACGACCGCTTGACGCTGACACCATAGCGCGCGGCTTCGTCGTTGGGGAAGGCTACGACCGTAATCATAAAGCCGCCTCTCTTCAGCGTTTTGAAAGCACGCTCGAACGTCTCGCCGCCCATTGTGTCGAGTACGATATCGACGTCGCGTGCTGCGTCTTCAAACGGTCGGATCGTGTAGTCAATGAACTCGTCAGCACCCAAAGCACGAACGAATTCCTCGTTGCGGCCTGAAGCTACCGCCGTAACATGCGCCCCTTTTGCTTTTGCGAATTGCACAGCTAGGGAACCCACACCGCCTGAACTGTTTGTAATGAGAAGACGTTGTCCAACCGATAATACTGCTTCATCAAAGAGCGCCTGCCAAGCCGTGGAGCCTGCCAGTGGAAGGGCTGCTGCACGGAGGACGTCAATGGTGTCAGGCACTCGCACAAGATTTGATGCTTTGGCGACCGCATATTCGGCAAAAGCGCCAGTGCGTACCATGCCGAAAACGGCCTCACCTTGTCGAAAGCTTTCGACGTCAGCACCGAGCTTCTCGATCGAGCCCACAAGTTCTTCTCCGAGGTGAATCGGCAGGGTCATCCCCATGCGCTTGCCCGCTCCCCTGCAAATTTTCCAGTCGATCGGGTTCACCCCTGCCGCGTGAACCTTCACCAAGACCTCGCCGACTCCTGGCTCTGGCCGATCAACCTCGGCGATCTCCACAACGTCGTTTGAGCCATACTCACGAATGACAGCAGCTTTCATCGTCACATCTCCAAAATATTGACCTTCTTTCTAATATACGTGTAGTTTATCGATGTGATGCCATTCCGCATCGCGGACAGGCCATTCGATATGCACCATTCTTTCAATATCCATCGCATTACGAAACCGCGCGGTTCAGCACTGCCGCTGCATTCTCATGATGAAGCGCAACTTACCTACGCTGCTTCTGGAATGATCCAGCTCCATACGGATAAAGGTGTCTGGCTTGTGCCTCCTCAACTTGTTGCATGGATTCCGGCAGGTGTTCCACATCGCCTGGACATCATGACGGACGCCGAGCTTTGGATGGTAAACTGTCAACCCTCTGCGATCGCGACTTGGGCTCCGTCGAATTTTCCCGATCGGGTCTTTGCATCGATGGTAACGCCGCTGCTGCGCTCCTTGCTCGTCGCAGCGATGGAAGAAGACCACGTGACGGAAAGGGCAGAGCTGGTAGTGAGGCTGGTACTTCTCGAATTGAGTGCAGTATCAGATGCGCCGACCTACCTTCCCTTGCCCAAGAACCCTGTCGCAAAGCGTGTGGCTGAGATCGCTCTTGGTGATCGTTGCAATCGCATGGACTTAAACGAGTTGGCATCGCGCGCCGCAACCTCGGTTCGTACAGCAAGCCGTCTGTTCCCGCGTGAGACAGGAATGACCTTGAAAGCTTGGAGGCAACGAGCTCGGATAGTAAGAACCATGGAACAACTTGCTCAGGGAAAGGCGATCGCCGACGTGGCGAGCGATGCAGGCTTCTCAAGCACTGCGTCGTTTTCCTGCGCGTTCAGACAAGTCACCTCAACAACACCCGGTGCATTCGTTTGCCATCCTCAGTATTAGACGCGATGACACAAGTGAACGTGACCGCCTCTGGCGCGAAGCGTCGGCGGTCAGCAAAAGCATTCAGCGGCTGGAAAAGCAGCTCGGCGTTTCGCTTTTTGCGCGTACGACACGTTCCCTGGCCCTGACGACCGAGGGGCGCGATCTTCATGAGCGTGCGCTCAGGCTGCTGCACGACGCCGAAGATATAGAGCAGGCGGCAAAAGCAGCGCGCACCGAGCCCGCTGGCACTTTACGGATTGCAGGTTCTGGCCGATTATGCGGTGGGACGGCACAACATCACGGCGCTGTGGCCCGAGAGCCGGCGGTCAAACCCGGCCGTCCGCGCTTTCCTCGACACTTAGTGAATTTGTCCTGACAATGGCAGCGAATGTCTGCTTCTGGGGCGACGCTGACTAGGCAGCAGTTGCCAAAAGCGGGCGTGAGGACAGATGACAACCCGTCGACAAATTCCCCAGATTTCTACAAGCGGCATTAAGCAGCCACCTTATCAAGCTCCAACAGTGCCTCCGAGGGGAGCTCTATCCTGGCAGCGGCGAGGTTTTCTTGCAGATGTCCCCGTGACGACGTGCCAGGGATCGGGAGAATGTTCGGCGATCGCTGGAGAAGCCAGGCAAGCGCAACCTGAATCGGCGTGGCGTTGAGCCGGGCGGCCACGTCAGACAGGGTAGAGGATTGCAGCGGCGAGAAGCCGCCAAGAGGAAAGAACGGCACATAGGCAACCCCTCGGGAGGCGAGTGTGTCGATTAAGGTTTCGTCCTGCCGATGCGCAAGATTGTACTGATTCTGGACGCAAGCGATGTCGGTGATCTTTCCGGCGTCCTCGATTTGCTTCGCCGTGACGTTAGACAGTCCGATATGCCGGATCAGTCCCTGTTGCTTTAAACCCGCCAGAACCTCAAGAGGCTCGTCCAGTGAGCCTTCCGCGGGGCCGTGCACGTCGAACTAGCGCGCAGGTTGACCACATCGAGCACATCCACTCCGAGATTGCGGAGGTTGTCATGAACGGCCCGTGTCAGCTCCGCGCGCGAGAACGCCGGATACCACGAAGCGTCCGCGCCCCTGCCTGCGCCGACCTTGGTGACGATCACAAGGTCGTTGTCATAGGGATGCAAAGCTTCGCGGATTATCTCGTTTGTAACATGCGGGCCATAGAAATCGCTGGTGTCGATGTGGTTGACGCCGCTTTCCACCGCCTCGCGCAGGACGGCTATGGCCTCCGGACGATCGCTCGGAGGCCCGAAAACGCCCTTGCCTGCAAGCTGCATCGCGCCATAGCCCAGCCGGCGCACCGTATGATCGCCAAGCGTGAAGGTTCCTGAAGTTGCAAAAGTGCTCATGGTCCATCTCCTTGTGTTCCTGCAAAATAGACAGGTGGCATATACGCTACAAGAAGCTATAATCCGGACAGGTTGTCCGTGAGGACGGACAATTGTTTTTTGTGTTTGGAGAGCAGGGTGTCGGATTTACCGGATCTGAATGCGTTTTTACTGGTGGCTAGATCCAAAGGTTTTCGGCAGGCCGCGCGCGAAAGTGGAGTCAGCTCCTCGGCGTTGAGCGATGCGGTGAAGCGTCTCGAAGAAGACCTTGGGGTACGACTATTCAATCGCACAACCCGCAGCGTGCTCCTGACGGATGCAGGACGTCTCTTGCTAGAGCGCACCGGACCCGCATTCGCAGAGGTGGCATCGGCACTCGACGAGGTGAAAAGCAGCCGCGGCCGCACCTCGGGGGATCTCAGACTCAATGTTCCGATGAGTGCTGCAAGGCTGGTCCTGCCTCCGATCGTGCCGCCGTTCCTAAAGGCCTATCCGGAAATAAGGCTGGAAATCGTGACCGATGAGAATTTCGTCGACATCATAAAGAGCGGCTGCGACGCAGGCATCCGTTATGACGAACGGCTCGAGCAGGATATGGTGGCTTTGCCGATCGGACCGCGCCAGCAGCGCTACGCCCTTGCCGCATCGCCGGGTTACCTTGCAAGAAGAGGCAAACCGCAACATCCACAAGACCTGCTTTCGCATGATTGTATTTTAGGCCGGTTTTCGGGGCGCGCGCTTCCCTCCTGGGAATTCGAACGCGATGGGGAAGAAATCGCCATAAATCCTAAAGGTAACCTCATTGTTCAGTTCGGCGGCGGCACCGATCTTGGTATCGACGCAGCCATTGCCGGTTCTGGCATTATTTATATTTTTGAGGACTGGCTAAGGCCACACTTCGATAGAGGAGATCTGGTACCGGTGATGGAAGAATGGTGGCTGCGGTTTTCCGGCCCGTTCCTCTATTATTCCGGACGGCGGCTTGTGCCCGCGCCTTTGCGCGCATTTATCGATTTCGTGAGACAATCGCACAAAGATGCAGCGAAATCCTTGCAGCCCGGCCCGTGAATTCAAAGTCCTTAGCTCTGTTTCTTGCCGCCGGCATTGGTCGATCCATCGTGCATATCGCGATAACACGCATCATGCATCGGACTAGAGCGACTATTCAGACATGGGCACGTCTTGCAGTAATCCAGTCCGTTAATCAGATATCGGATGCAACAGATGCGGCGGAGACGCTTTGGCTTGCCCTCGTATTGACGGTAGAGGATGGGTCTGAAAATCGGATTACGTGAGCCATCTGCCATGTGAGGCGATTCAAGCAGTTCCAGCGCATCGGCCACGCCCGCATCGGGGCAATGATTTTCCATGGCGTAACTGCGCGCGATGGCTTCGAACATGTTGCCCGCGTTTGACCAAAGGACATTGCGAGACAGTCCGCTCACATCCGAAACAGTTCGGATAACTCCCTCGATATTGCCACTGAACAAAAAGTCGAAACGGTCTTGTGCTGATTTCGCTTGAACCGGGCGACCAAAACCAGACAGGCCAAGCGAGACGATCTCCCCTTCTTCGCTGATGTCAATGCTCAAGTCTGCCGGTGTAAGAGGCATGCGCCAATCCAGCAGCATCGCGGCTGTAGCAATCGGTCCCATTACCTTGGCGAAGTACCGCTTCGACCACTCGCCAGCAACGGCGGCAAGGGGCGCGCTCGGCCCATGTCGGCGACCGTAATTGCCGAGTATCACTAAGAGATTATCGTGCTCCAGCAATTCAATGAAGGTCAGGTCGGTACGCCGCCTGCGACGGAAGAAATCTCTCCACTGCGAGTGCGCCGGTTGCCGCAGCAATTCGCCAAGAACCTCTGACCTTCGCATACGCTCCCGCCCGCCTAGACGAACCGGGAGACGATCTGGCGAGCCAGATGCTGCAACGAGGCCGTGGAACCGAACGGCCAGGAGGGTGTGCCAGTCAAACGGACATTTCCTTGCGCAACGACAGGCAGCATAGGCCAGAGCGAAGCGTGGAGAAGATCAGCCGGAACGGACTCGCCAAGGATGAACAAGGTGCTGTCGCTATCGATAGACGCAAGTCCTTCCAGATCGATTGTCGTAAAGCCGAAGGATTGCGCCGGCATTTCAATGCCATCGGCAAAACCGATTTTCCTGAGAAGGCTCGAAATTGCGGCGTTGGGTGCAAAGACCCGTAACCGCGGAACGCCAGGTAATGGTTGCGCGACAACCAGCTTGCGGCCTGCCTGCCAGGCATCGCGCAATTTCAGGTTTTCGATATCATCATCGAAACGTGCGAGGAGCCTTTCGACATCATCCGATCGGGAAAGTGCTGCGCCCGTCTGACGGGCGCTCTGATAGACGCTTACCAACATGTCACCGTCGTTTTCCTGATCGTCGATCAGGTGAACCGGAGCGATCTTACCGAGCGCACGGGCGATGGACGCGTGCCGGTAGCGAGACGTCAAGATGAGGTCAGGTTGCAATTTGCGGATCGCTTCCAGGCTTGGCTGCTGTCGTCGTCCAACGTCAACGGCGTCCGAAAGGCCTTCATTTGCGACATTGACCCATGTTCTGTAGCCGGAGATTTCCGTGCACCCAACGGGCGATATTCCAAGGCAAAGGGCAATCTCGGTGGCAGTCCAATCGAGCGTGACCAGGCGTGAAGATCCTGAGGCGGCGAGTGCCACTGGCGCAGCCATTAAAGCCACCGCGCCGCTCAAGAACGATCGTCTGCGAATACCAGCTACCACTTCACGCTCACTGTTCCGACAACGGTCAAACCCTGCCCGTAATAGCACTGCGTGGGGGTGTTGCAACCGGCGACGTAGGTCTTGTCGCCGAGATTGTACCCGTTAAGCTGGAACGAGTAGCGATCATGTTCGTAACGGGCAAATGCATCCACCAGCGTATAACCAGGAACGAAGAAGGAGTTCGCCGTATCCCCGGCAGTCTTGCCGATGCGACGGACACCTGCACCAAGCGTCAATTTGCCGTTCCAGCTATCTGGCATCGGCAGATCATAGCTCACGAACAGCGATTGCTGCTGCTTTGGAACGGTATACGGCATCTTCCCGATCTGGGCTGGCGTCTGGCTCTCGGTTACCACAGGATCCTGCCAACTCGCCGCCGCAGTAAGGTTGAGGCTGTCCCAAAGCGTGGCGTTGGCCTCCAGTTCGATCCCACGAACGCGCACTTCATCAGTCTGGTAATAAACGCTTGCAACACGATTGACGACATTCTGTTGCGTTGCCTCGAACCCGGACAGGGTCAGGCTGAAATCGTCCCCCTGTGGCGCGAATTTCACACCGACTTCCTTCAACTCGCCTTTGGTTGGCTTCAGCGGCGTTGGCGTCAATGTCAGCACCGGGGAGAAGGACGTTGAATATAGCGCGTAGGGTACAAGGCCGTTATCGAAGACATAAGCGGCACCAACCCTGCCCGTGAAAGCTGAATCGTCCTGCCGGTATCGGGTGGTAAGACCGCTGGCAAGAGCGGTGCTGTCGGAGTCGTTACTGACATAGTCTTGGCGACCGCCAACGGTCAGACGAAGGCCGCCGAGTTCCATTTGATCCTGCAGATAAAAACCAACCTGACGCTGTGTCTGATCAAGGTGTGTCGTCAGTGCTGCCGGCTGTACGCTAATGCCGTAACCCGGGTTGAACAGGTCGAGAGTGGGGCCACTGCGTGATCCTGTCCTGTTGACGAGGTTTTGCCACTGCACATCGATACCGCCGAGAAGCGTATGGCTGATTGGCCCACTGTCGAACCTGTACTCAAGATTGGTGTCCAACGCCACGGCGTTGAGCGTTGGCTGCGCATTGTAGACGAGGCGTGAAAGCGTGCGCTGGTTAGCGGAAAGACCATTGCCGAAAAGGTTTTGATAATTGACGTCCAGGTACGAGTACCGGAAATTCTGGCGCAGAACGAGATCGTCGTTAAATGCGTGTTCCAGCCGATATCCGATATAGGCCGTTTCCTTGTCGTAGATCGCCAGCGAGGGATCTCCGTCCGAAAAGCTGCGCGGTATCGTTAAACCGAGACGATTGGGATAGATGCTCCCGACGGCAGGAATAAGCGAGGGCACCTGGCCAGCGTCATCCTTCATGTAAGCGCCATATATCGTGAGACTGGTATCTTCATCCGGCGACCACCTGACCGTCGGGCTTATGGCGAAACGGTCGTTTTTTCCGAAATCGTTCATTGTTTCGCTGTCGCGGATAATGCCTTCCAAGCGATAGGTGAGATCGGAATCCGCACCGAGAGGGCCGGTTACGTCAAACCCCGCTTCCTTCTGTTTGTAACTTCCGAAACGGGTGTAGACTTCTCCGCCAGCTGTCTCTGATGGATCCTTGCTGATCATGTTGACAACGCCGCCGACATTCGTTTGGCCGAAAAGCGCGGAACTTGGTCCGCGCAGCACTTCTACCCGATTAAGGAAGTAAGGCTCCACGCGAAAGCCAGCATAGCCGCCTGTCTGGTTTGCAATCTGTGGCACGCGCAAGCCGTCGAGATAAAGATCGGCGCCAAAGCCGCGAATGCTGAAGTAATCGGAACGGGGATCGTTGCCGTAGCGTTGGCCGTTGACATTCGCGCTATAGAGCAAGCTGTCCGCCACCGTCTGTACGGCTCGATCGGTCATGGCGCCGCGGGTCACGACGGAGACAGATTGCGGTGTCTCGGCTATCGCCGTCGTGATCTTGGTGGCTGAAGCCGACTGCGTTGCTACGTAGCCACGTTGTTCGACACGGGCCCCTTTTGTCGCCGCTGTCCCCTGGACAACGATCGGCTGAAGCACGGTGGAAGCATTTGTCTCTTGTGCCTCAGCCGTATCCTTCTGGAGGACGAGCGCGCTCAACGCAACGCCCGACACGAAAAACAGGAGCCGCTGTCTGGTGACGTGGCAGGTTGATGTGCGAAGGCGAAGGACGGTGTTCTGCATTCGAGGACCTGTGATAGGAATACTGCGCGAAGGGTACCCCGGACTGTCCGCAGTGTTTGCCAAATCCCGCACGCTTGGCCGCTTAACTAGACTTTTTTTATCAGCATTGTCAGGTCAAAATCGAGCTTTTGCGGGCCATTTAGTGGCCTTATCTGGCTAAATCGTAGTTTTCTGTTTTGTCGGGCCAATCTTTCCTTTTGAAATATGGACGCTGCGCGATTATGGCTCTCTGCGTTGGATGCGGTCGTGAGACTGCTATGAGAAATCCCATCGCCTGGAACCATGATGAAACAGCCGCAAAGGGCAGCCGACCTTCAAAATGTGCCGCGGCCCGTCGCTGCCATGGCACGGACCTACGAGCAAAGCGTCGATTTTGGCTGGCACAGCCATCGCCGAGGCCAATTGTTACAGATCATCGACGGATTCATGACCGCCCGTACCCCCGACACCTCATTTATCATCCCCTGTGGTTACGGTTTGCTGATTACCCCGGAGATACCACACGCCGTTCATTCACACGGGCGGGTCTCCATGCAGTCGGTCTACATCGAACCGGATCCAGGCGTCGCCATGCCATGGGAGCCGACGCGTGTCATCTCAACCTCCACACTCCTTTCGGCAACGGTTGGGGCGTTTTTGAACGAACCGACCCTTTATGACGAAAATGGCCGCGGCGGACATCTCGCGGCACTGATGCTCGAGGAGATCGCAAATGCGCAGGAAGGCCCGTTTGCGCTTCCAATGCCAAGTGACAAGCGATTGCAACGGCTGTGTCGGGATCTTTCTGAAACACCGTCGCTCGATCTCGATATAGATCGCTGGGCAGACAATCTCGGCATGAGCAGGCGCACCATGACCCGGAAATTCCGAATTCAGACCGGCATGAGTTTCGCCGAATGGCGGCGTCGCTTGCGCATGGCGCATGTCATGCGCCGCCAGGCCGAGGGAGCGCGCCTGGAGGAGGCAGCGGCGGACGTCGGTTATCGCAGCTTGTCCTCTCTTCGCAAGGCCATGCGTGAGGTGGCAGGATGAACAGGCCGCCGAGCAAACAGAGGACGCAGGCCATCGCGGCTCAGGCGTTTGGTCTCAGCGTCGTCTATGATCAGGCTCAAGCGCTCCGAAAGGTCGATGCCGTTGCGCTTGAAGGCCGGATTACCGTCATATGCGGCGCGAACGGCTCCGGTAAAAGCACGCTTCTCAAATGCCTCGCCGGACTCGAATACCCGACGGAAGGCGAAATCCGCTTGTCCGGGCAGCCGCTCAACGCGTTGTCGCGACGCACCGTCGCCCGCCAGGTTGCCGTCCTAAGCCAGACACCAGAGGTTCCCATCGGCCTGAGCGTCGAAGAACTCGTTGAACAAGGCCGTTATCCTCACCGTCCCTGGCTTGGTCGACTGTCGACACGGGACCGCAGGATTATCGAAAGCGCCATTTTTCGCGTCGGCCTTCAAAATTTGCGTGCGAGGCAACTCACGACCCTGTCCGGCGGTGAAAGGCAGCGAGCTTGGTTGGCGATGGCTCTGGCGCAGGAGCCGCGCATCCTTTTTCTTGATGAGCCCACGAGCTTTCTCGACATCAGACACCAGGCCGAATTGCTGACCCTCCTGCGCAAACTCAACGCAGAGGAAGGTCTTACGATCATCGCGGTGCTTCATGACCTCAATCAAGTCATGGATATCTCCAATGACGTCGTCCTGATGCAAAAGGGTCAGGTTCTTGCGGCTGGGCCGACGCATCAGGTGCTGCGGACTGACCTGTTGCAGCAAGCCTTTGAGTGCCACGTCGATCTCGTGCCACATCCAGATGGAAGCGGGCGAACCTACTGCATGGTCGACTGGATCGGCGCCGGCAACCGGCAAAGCCGTCAGGCCTTGGCTCAACTATGAATTTGTCTTGCCTCCCCTTTCGTCGATTTGCTCCAGCCCTTGTCTGGTCCGTCGGCGTGGTCCTTCTGCTGGTCCTGGCAGCGCTGGAATTGAGAGTGGGAAGCAGGCTGGTCGGCTGGAGGGATGTGTTTCTTTTTCCGACAGGCCCTGAGACGCTCGCGCAGGCAATTTTGGAAACAACTCGGGCGCCCCGTCTGGTCGCAGCGATATCAACTGGCGCCGCGCTTGCGCTAGCAGGTTCGGTTCTTCAGACCGTCTTGAGGAACCCTTTGGCGGCTCCGGATATACTGTCTGTAACCAGTGGCGCGCAGCTTTTCCTCGTCGTATCGACCTTGCTGCTTCCCTTGTCTCTGCCGCCCATCGTAGTGACGAGCGCCGGCGGCCTTGCTGGCGCGGCCGCGTGCCTTGCACTGGCCGGCGGCTTTCAAGCCCCGCCGGGCCGGCTGGCTCTTTCAGGTGTCGCCGTGTCGCTTTGTTTTTCCGCGGTGTCATCGGCAATCGTGCTTATTGCTGACGAACGGGCGTCCGGTCTGTTACTCTGGTCGTCCGGCATTCTGGACCAGACCGGATGGTCCAGAACCGCAACAGCAACCCCGTTGGTGCTCCTGTCCTTCGTGGCGCTCATCGTGATGGCGCGCGCCCTCGACTTGCTGGGACTGGGCGACAAGGGTTCGGCTAGTCTGGGGGTAACACGGGCCGTCACGCTTTTCGGTCTGCTCATCGGCGTTCTTCTTTGCGGCTGCGCCGTAACCCTTGCAGGGCCCATCGGCTTCGTCGGCCTTGCAGTCCCGAACGTATTGCGCGCATTGGGTATAAGCCGGCATCACCGCCACCTGCCGCTTTCAGCGGTTTGGGGAGCAAACAGCCTCCTCCTTGCAGATGTCGCCACGCAATCTTTGGCGCGCAATGGCACGACCATACCTACAGGCGTTGCGATTGCCTGCCTCGGTGCACCGGTCATGCTATTCCTGCTGCGCAGGGCAAAGATCGGGGGGGAGCGCCGCATAGGTTTGCCCATAGGCATCGCGCCCCCACCTTTCCTCCTCGCCGTTGGAGCCCTTGTCGCTTTGGGCCTGTTGACGATGGCGGCAAGTCTCGCGACAGGCGACGGAATATCATTGACACTTGCCGAGGTGACAGGAAACCTCGACCTGCGCGCGCCTCGCCTTCTTGTCGCACTCGGCTGTGGCGCGTTGCTCGCTGCTGCTGGCACGGTCCTTCAGGCGGTGACGCGCAACCCGCTCTGCGGGCCAGAGACGCTGGGCCTTACACAGGGAGCAGCGTTGTTTAGCCTCGTCGCACTCCTGCTGGGACTTTCACCAGCAACGCCAACTTTCCAGGCCGTCGCTCTGTTGGGGGCCATCACCGTGCTTTTGCTGCTCCGGTTGCTGGCGCCGAAGAATTCTCCGGAAAAATTGGTTCTGGCTGGTGTCGCAATCGCCGCAAGCCTGGGCGCGGCCGCAACAATCATTGTCGTGGAGGCGCGCTTGCAAACGGCTCAGGCACTTTCTTGGCTCGTCGGCTCGACGCACGCCCGCGGCTACGCCGACGCCTCCATGCTGATGCCGTGGGTTTTTGCATTGTCGGCTATAGGCCTGTTGTTCAGTCGCCATCTCGACGCCGTTTTGCTTGGGGATGAAAAGGCCCGCTCACTGGGCCTGGCGACGGGAACCGCGAGCAAATACGCGATGGTCTATGCCGCCTGTGCGGTGGCGATCGCCGTTTCTTCCATCGGGGCCGTCAGTTTCGTTGCCTTGCTCGCACCGCACGCGGCTCGACTTCTTACCGGAGCACGCCACGCAAAAAATCTCCCTATCGCAATGATGCTGGGCGCAGTGATGCTGGCTTTTGCCGACACCGTCGGTCGCAGCATTATCGCGCCGCTCGAACTTCCGGCAGGCATCATCACCGCTATTATCGGCGCACCCGCCTTCATGATCCTGCTGCGTTCCGGATTGAGGTCACGGTTGTCTTGATCGCACCGAAGTAGCGCAGAACTCCGATACGATTGTTTGCAGGTGTTCGCTCTTATGAGACCAACGGATCACGTAGCGTCGTGCCAACCGGCCCAGCGACAATGCTGATCATTTCTTCGGCAAGGGATGGGCGCGATCGATGTCTTCACGCTTTGAAAAATGAGATGAGCTCACGCGCCAGTTCAACAGGGGCCTCTTCTGCCATGTGATGTCCGCTCTCTATTCCCCGGCCCGAAACGGGAAGGCTCGACCAGGGCTGCCATACCGCCGGCACATCTCCATACAACATTTCCAGATCGTCCTGCAGTGACCACAGGACATGAAGCGGGCATGTCAGTCTTTTTCCGGAATTTCGATCATCAAGATCGTGGAGATGGTCTATGTGAACACCCGCGCGATAGTCACCCAGCATTCCCCGGACAGTCGCGGGGTCTTCAACAGCCGAGCGGAAGTCCGCGAAGTTTCCCTTTCCCATGGAAGCCTCGCTGCCGCCATACCAGGCCAAGGGATCAGAAAGAATGGCCCGCTCGGGTTTGTCGTGTTGAGCAAAGAAGAACCAATGCCACCAATGCGTGGCAAAGCTAACATTGCATCGCTCCAGCGCTTCCAGGATCGGAACCCCATCAAGGATTGCGAGCTTCTCAACCCTTTCAGGGTGGTCCATCGCAGTACGAAATGCGGTGTAACTGCCGCGGTCGTGGCCCGCCAGAAAGAACCGGTTGAAGCCGAGATGTTCCATGAGAGCGACACAGTCACGAGCTTTGGCCCGCTTTGACGATGCTTCATGATCATACGGGTTAGCCGGCTTGCCAGACTTCCCGAAACCTCGCAGATCGGGGCAAACAACCGTGAACTTCTCGGCCAGGATGGGGGCCACCTTGTACCAGGTTGTGTGTGTTCTCGGATGTCCGTGCAGCAGAAGAAGCGGTGGACCACTTCCGCCATGGCGAACCCGGAGCGTTGTTTCCGGAACCGTGATCATTTCCAGCTTGAAATTTTCAAACATCGCGCTTCCCCTGAAATCGTTGAGTGAACGGTCTCTGCGACGACCGGTTCCGCCTCAGCCTGCCGTTAGACCCTGCGCTTCGGCATTGCCTTAGAACTCGGCTTTGGTAGCGATCAGGGTGTGATGGCGGAGGGCAATGGGAGAGGAGGTGCCGCCTGGTCCCGCTTTTGCTCAATCGAAACGGTCGCCGTCCTTCCCGCGACCAGCCGAACCGTCGCCGGAGCCTCATCGATCTCGATCCGCACCGGGATTCGCTGGGCAAGTCGAACCCATGAGAATGTCGGCGTCACGCTTGCCAGCGAACCCGCACTATCGCTTCGTTCCCGATCCTCGATCCCCGCAGCAATTCCCGCGACATGCCCAGTGACCGATTGGGCTTCACCCATGATATTGATCGTAACTGGATCACCGATATGGATTCTCGGTAGCTTTGTCTCTTCAAAATACCCTGCAAGATAGATGGATTCTTTTTCCACCAGGACGCCCACCGCAGTTCCAGCCAGGACATAGTTACCCCGGCGCAGGGAAAAGTTCGTAATTGCCCCGGACGCCGGCGCTCTCACGATTGTCCGCTCAAGGTTCAGCTTTGCCAGATCCCGCGCGACCAGTGCAGATCGATAGGCGGCCTCTGCCTGATACATCCGGCTTTCCGCTTGCTGTCGCTCCTTCAGGCTGGCTGCTTCCTTTGAGGCAAGCAATTGATACCGCTCGAAATCGGTTTTCGCCATCTCCGCAGCCGCCCTGCTACCCGTTACCTTCGCTTCTGCCTCGCGCAGCGCGAGGCAGAAGCGATCCGTTTCAATGCGAAACAGCGGCGTTCCTTTTTCCACCTGCGCATTGTCTGATATCAGAACCTCGGCGACAGGCCCGGAAACATCTGGTGCCAATCGGATGATATCAGCGCGGACATGGGCGTCACGGGTCCATGGCGCCTCCATGTAGAAAGACCACAAGTGCCAGCCCAGAATCGCAGCACATGCCGTCATCGACAGGGTTAGAAGCACTTGACCCGTGGTGAGCGTCAGATTTTTCATGTCATTGAAACCAGTTGATAGCGGCAGAAAATCCGCCGACAAGGGTAATGTACAGCGCAAGGTTAAACAGTGAGCGGTGCCAAACCATACGGTAGAATGCGATCTTGCCGAGAAGCGATGTGAGAAGGCGCAAGGCTGCATACGCAAACAATGCGTGCGCCGCGAGCGAGGGCAGAAAGACGCCATAGAGTTCGACCTGCTCCGTCACGCGGGCTTCCTCCCCGCCCCGGCTGTTGGGTAAACGGGAGCGTAAGCGTCCGGAGCAATGCAGAGGCGAAGTGCAACGGCGCGCATCAGAAGCTCGGTATCCATCGCGGTGGCGGCCGCGGGGGAAAGGATCATACCATCCAGCGCCTGCACCGCCTTTTCCACGGAGCCCTCACCTTTAGCGGCACGGGCACCGTACAGGGCTGCGACCGCCTGAAAGGCCGGTTTGGCGGCGAGCCGGATACCGTTCGAAGCCTTGGGCACAAGCTCCTGCATTGCAAGCAGATGCAGCCCTGCCCGGACCTCCCTCAAGAGGTCGCAGTCGCCAATTTCCAAGACCGCTGGTCGTTTTGCCATTCGTAAGGCTAACAGGCCGGCAACGTCGATCATGCGATGGTGGGTGACCAGGACGTCGGATTGCTTGCCAACCGCGATGCTTACGACATGTTTCCGGATAACAGAAAAAAGCCTTCTGTCATTTGTCTCGCTTCGCACGGATCGAAGGAGGCTGCAAACCGTGATCGTCCAGACCATTGCGAGTATGGTCGCCGCTGCGGCATTGACGAAGCTGATGAAGTCTGTCGCTGGATAGGCCTGAAGGGTAAGAAGCAGCGGAAAATTTATGCAAAGACCCATGCCGACGAGGGCAAGCGAAGGCACTGCGAGACATAGGCCCGCCGGTATCAGAAATAGTCCCAAAACAGCGGCGAGCGACGCAAAACCGTCGACTGCCGGAAGGATCTCAAAGCCGTAGATGAATGCCGCAATCGCCGCACCGATCGTCACATTGACAAACTTGCGCATGGCAGGGACCGGATCATCCATGGTGGCGAGGAGGCAACAAAGGACGCCCGATATCTGGGCGAAGGTAACCCCGTCGGACCAGCCCGTTGCGATCCAGAAGAAGAGGGAGGTGACAAGGCATGCTGCAACCGTCAGCGATGACAGCAAAGCCATTCCGATATCCCGATGCGGTGCAGGCATTCTGTCAGACGCGCCAGCCGCTCTACGTCCGCCCTCATCTTCAATGGATTTTCGAAGAGTGAGGCACTCGTCAGAGAGCCGAACAACATCCCGCAGATCTCGGGCAAATTTGACGAGAAGAAGTTTTTCCCATGTCGGAGGCGAGGTGGAGAAGGCGAGCGCATCGATCGTGGAGGAGGAGCCTCTCGGTCTCGAATCCATCTCGGCAATTATCGTCAATGCCTTTTCCCGGCCAGCCGGGTCAAACCTGCCCAGTGATCGTCGCAAATCCTCCAGTTCGCTCAGTAGCGGCAGAAAGGAAAGCATCCGGTGCTGCAGCGACCATACCAGTGCCACTCTGCTTTGGTATCTGGATCCGTCATATTGAAGATGAACCGCGAACGACCGCAGATCGGCAGCCTCTGCCGCCAGGGCGTGGCGTTCCATCCGGCTTTGGTTTCCGTCCTTTTTTCCGGTTGCTGTGGCTTCGAAAAGCTCCTGCGCCCTGGCCATCCATCCATCGATCCGGTTGAGAAGGGTCGTCCCCACGTGAACCGGAAAAACAACGTGACTGACAATCGACGCGCAGATGATTGCGAGGCCGATCTCCTCGGTGCGGGAAACGACAATATCGAAGGTGTTTACCGGAGCGTTGACGAGCGGCAGTCCTGCAAGAAGCACGGTATAGCCCGCCAACAGGCAAATATAACTACGCGGTGTGCGATCAAGGAGACTGACGAAGGTACACCCGGAGACCCACAGGATGATCGCGCCGGAAAGAAGTATAGGTTCGTTCACAAGATTCGGGACCATGAGGATCGTTGCACCACCGCCGATGATTGTGCCCAGCAGCCGATATGCCGATTTTGACGAGATCGCGCCGGACAGGGGATGAGCGACGATGTAGACGGTTGCAACTGCCCAGGACGGCCGGTTGAGATCGAAGCAGATGGCTGCAAGATATGCCGCCATGGCCGCAAGGAATGTTTTCAGCGAAAAGATGACGTTCCCGCTGGTGACAACTGGCCGGGAACTCACACCTCATCCCCCGGCAGTGTGGCCTTGCGCTCGATGCCTTTTTCATCGGTGGTAACATTGTCTGCGAGGCCGTAGGTCGCTGGCGACACATAGAAAAAGAATGGTGCAGCGAGGCAGGCGTGCAAATAGGCTTCGGCAGGGTCATCGCGCACAACAGTCGACATAGCCGGAGGCTGGCGGGCAAGCAACGCTCGGGCTTTCGAAAAAAGAATGCCTGTAATCCTTTTCAGAACAGCGGCACGATCCGGCCTTGTCCCCATCAGGGATGGGGGCAGGATGCAGAGCCTGCGAGGTCCTTTCGAGGACAGACGAATTTCGGTCCGGACGATATCCGACCACCAGCGGTCGTTGTGTTTTTGAAGTGCCATGATCACCCTCCAGCTTCTTGCGAGATGACCCTATCGACAAACCGATCGGACGAATTTAGATATTCCCTCTAATGATCACTAAATACCCCCAGCCACAACTATCCCTGTCCGGTGCCCTCGCCGACCATGATGTCGAAAGCTCTTCATCGCGCGTCCGCGCTGTGAGGATCGACGTGTCTCAGAATGAACGCGAGGCTCCCGAACACCAGCACCGTAAGGGCCAGCTTGTCATGCCGCTGCTGGGAGGCGTGACTTGTCGCGTCCCAAGCGGCATGTGGATGGTTCCGCCTCATTGTGGCGTCTGGGTTCCAGGGGGCATGCTTCACAGCAATGTGGCCACCGCCAACGCACGTTTGTTCTTCCTGTTCATCGAGCCGGGGGCTGCCGATCTGCCGAACCGGTGCTGCACGCTTTCCCTGTCTCCGCTCGTCAGGGAACTGATCATCGAGATGGCCGACCAATCGGCTGCCGCGACTGCAGACTTAGAGCTCATGGAAACGCTGCTTCTGTCGGCATTGTCGCGGATGCCGGTCGAGCATCTTCACCTCCCGCTGACGGACGAGCCCCGGCTTGCACGCATCGCATCCGAGCTGGCAGACGATCCATCCAATCGCAGTACGATGGCGCAATGGGCAAAACGAGTGGCGATGAGTGAGAATTCGCTCGCCCGTCTCGTTCAAAGCGAAACGGGCCTTACCTTCGGCCGCTGGCGACAACAATTGCAGGTGATTGTCGCAATCCGAAGCCTTGCAGCGGGGGCAACGGTGCAGCAGGTTTCGGGGGATCTTGGATATCAATCCGTCTCTGCATTCATAACCATGTTCAAGAAAGCGCTTGGCACATCGCCTGCCCGATATCTGGGAAACTTCGACCGCTGAACGTTAGGAGGTACAGCGACACCTGAAAGGAAATCGGCCGGCTGGCGGAGCTTCCTCCCAATGGACACTCTCCTACCGCAATGGTTTTTACGACCCGCCTCCCACGTGCCGCCATGCGCGCATTTCTCGATTACATGAGAAGCTATAACGGTCAAACGAAGGGCGCGCTAGAACGCCTCGACATTGTCGATCAGCTGATAGACCAGCGACTGGACCGCTGCGCTTCTTACCCACGCCACATGCGGCGTGAGGATGAAGTTCGGCAAATCAAGCAGACGCATGAGTGGATGATAGTATGCGGCAGTTCGGTGATGACAACGTCGAAGCCAGGCCCGCACAATCGCCACATTATCGGCGCTGGTTTTTCGAATGACGACCTCTCCAGACGATCACCGCAAAAGTTGCTGGGCCAACACCTGCGTTCGGGACATTTTGCATTTTTTCAATATCCACCCGCTCAATAACCTCCGGTGAGAAAAATCGTTTCGCCCGTCATGAAACTACATGCCTCCGACGCCAGAAAGACAGCTGCCCCCACCATCTCTTCCGGTCGCCCGGCCCGCCCCATCCAGTTCAGTGCGCTTACATATTCATTCCAGCCCTCCGGGTCCTCGACGCGGCGATGAGCGTTGCGGTCCGTATCGATGAGGCCGGGAGCGAGAGTATTGAGCAACACGTTGTCGCGGGCATAATCTCTAGCCTGACTTTGAATTAAATTGTGCTGTGCGGCCTTTGTCGCCGCATAGGCGGTAACGACGCTTTTGGGCCTTAGCTGATTGACTGATCCTATGGAGACGATCCTGCCCCATTTCCGAGCCGACATTCGCGGCAGTGCCGTCTGCAGCATGTCGACCGTCGAGCCCAGATTGACCGCCAGTTGAAACGCCAGATCACCTGGCGTCAGCGCCGATAGAGTGGCATTGATCTGGGCACTGGCGTTGATAACAAGGATGTCGAGTGGTGCGATCGCCTCTGCTCGCTCGATAAGATCCCGACCAGCCCCGACTTCGGAGAGATCGCCTGCCAGATGATCCGCCGCTCCCCCTTGCCTAACAATCCGCTCATGTACAGCCGCTGTGGCGCCCGGCTTGACGCCATGCAGGATGACATGGGCACCTGCCCCAGCCAACCCTTCGGCAATCGCCGCTCCTATCCCACGGCTTGAACCGGTAACGAGCGCCACGCGGCCCTTCAGGCCAAAGATGTTTTCAAGGTTCATCCTTTATCCTTCGAACAATGAGACGTGCGCACCGGAAACTCCCGGGCGGCAGGAAAACAGACCACCTGACAGAGGCGCGTCGGCGAGTGTCGAGGCCGGCAGGCGAGTGCGGGCGCTGGTGATGAACAGCGTCGACAGATCCGGGCCACCAAAGGCGATGCTGGTGGGACGGGGCACCGGCATCTCAATTACCTGGTCGAGCTTCCCGTTTGGAAGATAACGGCGCACGGACCAGCCATCCCAGATCGCACACCAGACCCCTCCTTCCGCGTCCACCGCAAGACCGTCCGGCCTGCCGTCAGCGACGGGAATGCGTGCGAATTCGCGGCATCCCGACAGCGTTCCGGTCGCGGGATCGCAATCATAGGCGTGGATGAGGCCAGGTACCGTGTCAACAAAGTAGAAGGTTTTCCCATCCGCGCTCCAGCCGAGGCCGTTGGAGACGATGATGCCGCCTTCCTTGCGTTCGAATGCGCCATCGGTGCTGATACGATAAAGCGCACCCGTGGGCTTGGAGGCGTCAATCCTCATCGATCCCACCCATATCGCGCCGTCAGGCCCGCATTTGGCATCATTCAAGCGGTTGTCGACGATGCCAGCCTCCGGGCTGACGAAGGGTGTGAGGCGACCTGATGCAAAATCCAGCCATTCGATCCCATCCTGAGACGCCACCAGCAGACGCCCACCGCGAACCGGAATGACCGCGCTGACCAACTTCCCAGTCTCGCAGGTTTCGTTCCGGCCACTCGCTGGATCAAACCGGTGGACAGCGGGATGTAGAATATCGACCCAGTAGAGCGTATTTTCGCCATCGTGCCACACTGGACTCTCGCCAAGCTGTGCGCCCCATGGCAAGACGCAACTCAGCTCGGCACTCGGACGGCCGGTGACAGACCGGGGTCTGGGCCTGGAACTAATGGCGACAGCCCCAGCCGCACCCGTGATACGGCGGGCGGCAGCAATCAATTCGCGCCCGGCTGGATGGATATTGGAGGAACTGAGCCGCGATGATGGGCCAAGCGCAACAAGCACGCCGATCGGCGTATTGTCGCGACCCATGACAGGCGCGGCTGCCGAATTTACACCTGGCAAGTGCTCCTCATACGAAATCGAATAACCACGTGCCCGGGTCAACGTCAGGTCGGCCTGGAGCGCATCGAGCGTGGTGATGCTTTTCGGGGTCTGCACATCCAGCGTCAGACGGTCCAAGAGGGCGCGGCCGACGGCGGGGTCCTGAAAGGCGAGCAGTGCCTTGCCGGGTGCCGTGCAATGCAGGGGGACGCGGCGCCCTACCTCGACGCGCACAGAAAGGCCATTCGGCGAACGTTCGGCCAGATATTGCGTCATCGTGCCGTCAAGCCGGCACAGCGCAACCGTTTCCCCCAGTTCGGCCGCCAGCCGCTCGAGTTCCGGGGTCGCCGCCGAGACAAGATCGAAACTCTCCCAGACCCTATGGGACATTTCCAGAAAACGCTGGCCCAGAACATAAGTGCCACGGGCCGCATCCTGACGGACGAGACCATAGGCGATAAGGGTGCGCAGGATGCGTGCAAAGGTCGGCTTCGGCAAGCCGGAGGCGCGCAACAACTCGGCAAAACGTAGCGGTTCCGGCGCGTCGGCAACCATATCGAGCAGGGTCAGCCCCTTGGCCAGCGCCGCCGTGCCGCCCGGGGTATCGGGCTTCATCGCCTCTGCTCCTTCGCGCGTCGCTCCAGCCTTGCCGCCGCCGCTTCGTCCAGCATCCGGTCCATCGTCCATTCTGCTTCAAACCCCAAAGTGTTTCTGATCCGCTCGTTGGACGTATGGTAATAAACGCCGTCGCCGGGAAAATCGACTGTCACGATGGGAAGGCCGGTCAGCGCCGCAATCTTCGGCAGAAGCTCGGCGAAATCGGCCGGTTCATCGGAACCGAGATTGAAGGTGCCACCCGCCGCCTCGGGGTGATCGAGAGCGAGCAGAATTCCTGCCACCATGTCGCGCGTATCGGTAACGTGCATACGGAATGGACGGCCGTTTTTGTTGCGCGACAGAATGTGCGACGGCTCACCGATATCTCGGGACTGGAGCAATTCGGCGATAGCAACGTTTCCGAAATTCTGCTGCTGGCGAATGCGTGGCCGTAAGAAAAACCGGGGACCGGAAAAGAAACTCTCTTCGTCCAGCAGTTCCGCCGCATCCTGCGTATGCGAAAACCGCAGGATCACCGTTTCCATGGTGCCGCTTCGCTGGTGAAAGCGCACCAGCTCTTCGCCCAAAAGCTTGGTCAGGCCATAGGGCGAGTTGGGGCAAAGCGGATGATCCTCGGTGACCGGCAGGAATTCCGGTCGGTTTTCCGGATAGACCTCGCCTGAGGAAGCGAACACGAAACGCCGCAGGCCAGCCGCTGAAGCGGCATCCAGAAGCCGGCGCGTACCCTCGACATTGACAGCGAACATACGATCGCGATCCGCCGGAGCCCAGGACATGAAGGCTCCCAGATGCAGGACGGCGCTCACGCCCTTCATAGCTTCGGACAGTGCCTGCGCATCCTCCAGCGACCCGACGACTTCCTCGCCGCCGGTTCCCGATGGCCTGAGATCAAAACCGCGAACGGTGCGGCCCTGTGCGCGCAAGGCGGCGACAGCGGCACGACCGACACGGCCCGCCGATCCGGTGACGAGGATCATAGCCGTTCTCCGGTCTTTGCATCGAAGAGATAAAGCTTGGCCGGATCGAACCCGAGCCGGAGTGCCTCGTTGCCAGGAAGATTGCCGGTATGCGAGACGCGCGCGATCAGACCCTTGGACTTGCCCTCCTCGCCATCGGCCACCCTTGCGCCTTCCGCGTCGAAATAGACGTATTTTTCCGATCCGAGGCTTTCCACCAGCGTCGGGTGAACATCGAAGGTGACCGGCGCATCGCCGAGAACGAGATGTTCCGGCCGCAGACCGACGATCACGCTGCCTTGGCGATCAGCCGCGCCCGGCACGGAAACATGTTGCCCAAACAGGGTAACAGTGCCGTCACGCAGTTGCGCATTGAGGAAGTTCATGCCCGGCGAGCCGATGAAACCGGCAACGAAAAGATTGGCCGGGTTGTTGAACAGTTCGTCTGGTGCGGCAATCTGCTGGATGATGCCGCCCTGCATGATCACTACCCGGTCCGCCATGGTCATGGCTTCGACCTGGTCATGCGTCACGTAGACGGTTGTGACCCCGATGCGTTTGTGCAAAGCGCCGATTTCGGCACGCATATGGACACGCAGCTTGGCATCGAGGTTGGACAGCGGCTCGTCCATGAGGAAGGCTTGCGGCTGGCGCACGATCGCTCGTCCCAGAGCCACGCGCTGCCGCTGACCGCCTGACAGGTCCTTGGGCTTGCGATCCAGATAGGGCGTCACTTCCAGAATGCGCGCCGCATCGTCGACCCGGCGGTCAATCTCATGCCTGTCCGTGCCGCGCATCTTCAGCCCGAAGCCGATGTTCTGGCGAACCGTCAGATGCGGATAGAGCGCATAATTCTGAAACACCATGGCTATATCGCGGTCCCCGGGCGCCAGATCCGTGACTTCATTGTCGCCGATGAAGATCTGCCCTTCGCTTGCCGGTTCGAGACCAGCAAGGATTTTCAACATCGTCGACTTGCCGCAACCGGAAGGTCCGACCAGCACCACGAACTCGCCGTTCTCGATCTCAAGCGAAAAGGGCCTGAGCACGTTGAGCGCGCCATAGGACTTGCTGACGTTGCGAATGGAAATATTGGCCATGCTTATTTCTCCGCGCCAGCGGTCAAACCGCCGACCAAATAACGTTCAAGGAACAGATAGATTGCGATGATCGGCAGCGCGATGAACACCGATGCGGCGGAGATGTCGTTCCAATAGGTGACATATTCGCCCTGCATCGTGGTGATGCCGAGATTGGCGGTCCAGTTGTCCGGCGAGTTGACCAGAAAGGTGCGCGCATAGGCGTAATCGGCCCAGCTGAGCACAAAGGCGTAAAGCGCGGTGGCGGCAAGCCCCGGTGTTGCGATGGGAAGCACGACACGCACCATGGCGCCGATCGGCGAGCAGCCATCGACCATGGCAGCCTGTTCCAGTTCCTTGGGGATCGTGTCGAAATAACCCTTCAGCATCCAGGTTGCGAAGGGAATGATCATGGTCGAATGTGCAAGCACAAGCGTCCATAGACTGCCGATCAAACCGAAGCTCGAAAAGATCGAAAACAGCGGGATGACGAGTAGCGTGGCGGGCAACATCTTGGCTGTGAGAACGAACATTCCCATGGTAGCGCCACCCCGCATCGAATAGCGGGACAGGGCGTAACCGGCGCTGACCGAAACCAGCATCGACAGCGCAACCGAGCCGACAGCCGCAAGCATCGAATTCCACAGCCATAGAAGGATCGGCTTTGCCGCCCAGACACGGGCAAAAATGTCCCATTGCGGATCGTCCGGCCAGAAAGTGGGTGGCAGGCGGTAGAGTTCGTCGGTGGTGGAAAGGGCGGTAACCAGCAGCCAGTAGACCGGGAACAGGATCATCACAAGCGTAAAGATCACCGTCGCGTAGAGGGCAAGGCTCTGTGCAAAGCTACGTTTCATCAAAGCCTCCTCAGTAGATTGATTTCGAGCGCCGGCCGAGCATCAGCAGGCTGGCAATGATGCAGATCACCAGCGTCAGCACGCCGACGGCGGCAGCGCGACCGAAGTTGTGATACTGGAAGGCCTGGTCGTAGGTCATGATCGACAGCGTCTGGGTTGAACGCAGCGGGCCGCCGCCGGTCAGAACCTTGATGATGGAAAAGTCGCGGAATACCCACAACAGTGTCAGCACGAGCGTGACCCCGAGAACCGGCATCAGCAACGGCATGGTGATCCAGCGGAAACGCTGCCAGACACTGGCGCCATCCACCTTGGCAGCGGCGTAATAATCGGTGGGAATAGACTGCAGACCGGCCAGACACATGATCGACACGAAAGGAAAGCCCTTCCACACCATGGTGATGGCAACGGCCCAGAAGGCGGCCGTGGAACTGCTGACCCAGGGGATCATCTGGTCGGTGAAACCGAGCTTGATCGCCAGCCAACCCAACAGGCCGAAGGACGTGTCGAACATCCACGCAAAGATGACGACCGCGATGATTTCCGGCACCGCCCAGGGCAGCGCCATTCCCAGCCGCGCGACGGTGCGGCCCTTGAAGCGATTATTGGCGAGAAGCGCCGTGCTGAGGCCGACTGCGACGCTGCCGGCGGTTACGACGATAACCAGCTTCAGCGTCACCCAGCAGGCCAGCCAGAATTCCGGCGAGGAGAACAACCATGTATAATTGCTCAGCGAAAACGGCCGGCTGGCACCGCCAAGCCTTGGTATCTTGACCTGCTGGAACGACAGGTCGATGGCCAAAACGAGCGGCCAGACGATGATGGCGGCAACCATCAGGACTGCGGGCGCGATCAGAATATAGCCGAGGAGATGTTGCCGGCTGGGGCGCGCAAGATCGAAGAACTTGCGACGCCCAGCCCGAACGGGTTCGGTCATGGATGGTCCTCCTGCCGGATGCGGATGATGGCCATGGCCCTTTCCGGGCCATGGCAAGACAACGGGATCAACCCTTGATGGCTTCGGCCTTTGCCTGCATGGTTTTCGCCACCGCCGCCGGATCGAGATCCTGAATGATCATTCCGCTGGCTTTCTTCCATCACCATCTTGCTGAACTCGTTGTAGAAGAGCTCAAGTCCGGTCGGAATGCGGTCGATCCCCGCCTCGGACGCGGCCTTCATCGTCTCGATCAGCACCGGAAAATGCGGGATGGTCTTTTCAACACCCGAGACGTCGGCCTTCGGGCTTGGCGGGGTGTTGCCGCCAAGGGTGGCATAGCTGCGCTGGAATTCCGGTGACATCGTCAACTTGATGAAATCCCAGACCAATGCCTTCTGGTCGTCGGGAATATCGGCCGGCATGGCGAGTACATTGGACGAACCGCCAAGCGGCGGATGAAGCGGCGGTGCGGCGTAAATGATGTCAGTCTTGGCCGAACCTTTTTCGGTGGTGCCGTAAAGCCAGGGGCCGTCCAGCCGCATGGCCATCTTGCCATCGGCAAACAGCTTGCGCACGTCGCTGGCGCTCATGTCGACCGGGCTGATCCCGCTCTTCATCACGGTTTTCCAGCGTGAAAGACCCTCCACCATCTGCGGCGTATCGATGGTGATATTGCCGTCCTTGTCGGTCCAGTAGGCGCCAGCGTCGAGGATGTAGTTCAGCATCTCCGTCAGATATTGACCCGGACCGCCTTTCGTTTCATGGCCTGTGCCGAACTGGTCGATAATGCCGTCGCCGTTCAGATCCTTTGTCGTCGCTTTTGCCGCGGCCAGAAACTCGTCATAGGTCTTCGGAACCGTGACGCCCGCTTCTTCGAGAAGCTTCTTGTTGTAGGCCATGACGAAACCGAAATAGTTGGTCATGATGCAGACGGTTTCGCCATTCCATTCGCATTTCTGCTGGCCGGCCCAGCCCGTCATGTCGATGCCGTCCTTCTTCAGCCACGGGTCGAGCGGCTCCAACCATCCACTATCGGCGAACATCTGAAACTCGAAGGATGCCAGATGCACGATCTGCGGCGGCTGGTTGGCCGCAAAAAGCGTCGTCATCGTGTCGGCATAGGAGCTGCGTTCCGCCTTGGTGAATTCGATTTTCACGCCCGGATGCTGTTTTTCGAAGGCGGCAATGGCCGAATGCCACCATTCGCCGGTGCCGGCATCGTCCGTCTGCCAGGAAATGAATTTCAGAACGGTATCGGCCTTGGCCGGGGCAAGGCTGCCCATTGTCATCAAAACGGCGGTCGCGGTGCCGAGCGCCAATCGGCTTATTGTTTTGTTCATGGCTTCCTCCTCCAAAAAACCAGTTCAGATACGTTTAATCAGACCGAGTGCCGCCTCCGACGGCCTTACCCCAAGTCCGGGTCCGGACGGCAGGTGATACCCGCCCTCCCGGCAATCCATGTCGCCTTCCAGCAGGTGACGGTTCGGCTCGAAGATCGAATGCTGGAATTCGTGACCTTTGAGCGTTGGCAATGTCGACGACGCCTGCAGGCTGGCGGCAAGAAATATGCCGGCGCCAACGGTGGCGTGCGGGATGACATCGATGCCGTGCTCGGAAGCAAGAGCACCGATACGGATGAAATTGGTGATACCCTTATGGCCCATTTCCGGCTGCACGATCGCAATGCGGCAGCGCTCGACGCGGGCGCGCATATCCCAATGGGTGCGCCATTCCTCACCAACTGCAATCGGCACTTCGGTATTCTTCGAAACCTTCTCCAGACCGGCAATGTCCTCCGTCCAGACCGGAGCCTCTGCGAACCAAGGGTCGAAGGGCTGCATTTCGGCAATCAGTTCCAGCGCCCGTTCCGGCGTTTGGTTCCAGTGCATGTCGGCGGCAATCTTTGCATCGGGTCCAAGCACCTTCCGGAGATTCGCCATTTCGGCCGCCGGGCCATCGTCTGCCACCGGCGTTGCGAACTTGAAGGCGTTGAAACCGCGGTCCTGCCAGTATTTCGCCAATTCCCCGCGGGCCTTGAGCGTCTTTTCAGGCAGGCCTGAAACATAGGCTGGAAACGTATCCACGCCGCCGCCGAGCAGGTCGCGAACGGACTTGCCGGCTTCCTGTCCGGCAATATCCCATAGCGCAATATCGAGCGCGGCGAGCGCATCCACGTAGAAGCCGCCGGTATAACCGCGCACCCGCATCATGTCGTAAAGGTCGTCATAGATCGCCGAAGGGTCCGAAGCATCGCGGCCGATCACGAAACCGGCGAGAAGATCGTTGATGAGAGCGGCGACCGCGCCGGGGGCGACGATACCGTAGGTCTCACCCCAGCCCACGACGCCGGCCTCGGTCGTCATGCGCACCAGGACGCTGCGGTCGAAGGTCGGGTAAACCGTCCGATTTCCCTTGCGCACGATATAGCCGTTGGGATTGACCACCTCACCTTCACGCAAGGCGCCGAGATAAGGCACTTTGCGCGGCTGGGTCAGGGTGAAGACTTCGACGCTTGCGATGGGGCTGTTCATGCGGCCTCCACGGCAACGAGGCCGAGTTCAACCAGATTGGCGTCGATATCGGCAATGGCCGCCGCATCAAGCTCGGGTGTCGGCGCACGCACACCGACGCCTTCGATCACGCCGCGACGGGCCAGCACATATTTGGTCAGCCGCATGCGATAGACCGCCTGCAGCACCAGAAGAGGCAGGGTGCGGACATAAATCCGACGAGCCTCCTCCTGCCGCCCGGCAACAAGCGCCCGATCGATGGCAACATGTTCCTCGGCGATCTCCAGCGCCGGCATTGCGGCCGTAGCACCTCGGGCATATTCGTCGAGAATGTAACGCGCGCCGCCCCCGCCGATGACGCCCTTCAGTGTCGAAGGCGCATGGGCGACGATGTGGCTGATGGCTGGGCCGGCAGGAAGCGTCTCTTCCTTGACATAGGTCACCTGCGGCAACGCCCGCACGATCTCCACGATCGCCTGCGGCGAAAGGTCGGAGCCGCGCGGCGCAGGGGCATTCTGCAGAATGATTTCAACTTCGGGCAGCGCCTCGACGATCCTGCCGAGGAATTCGATCAGCGCCGGCGCATCCGTGCCAACCGACTTGGGCACCTGCACCATCAGGTGGCGGATGCCAAGCGCCGATGCCGCCCGCCCGTGCTCAACCACATCACGCCAGTCTGCCGCACTTGCCCCGGCCACGACCGGCACCCGTCCGGCCACCACATCCACGACAATTTTCAGCAACGCCGCACGCTCGGCGGCGTTCAAAGTCTCCACCTCGCTGGCGAAACCGGGAAACACGACACCATCGACGCCCTTGTCGAGCGCAAAGACCACCAGTCGCTTCATACCCGCTTCGTCAATGCCGCCATCAGCCAGAAACGGCGTAGGCAGAACAGGCAAAATCCCCTTAAGGCCAGCCACCATCTTTCTCCTCCCGATTAAGTATCATATTTTGATACCTTGAATTCACTAATTGACACTATATAGACTTGCGACCTATGACAAGCCCCAAGATGAAATGAACGAGGAGGTTCAAGACATGGCAGCAGCGGCGACATCGATCATCGTTGATTGGGGAACGACATCATTGAGGGCAGCGCTCGTTGATGAAGGCGGCGAAGAACTCGATCATCTTGAAACCGCCGACGGTATTTCGAGCCTTGGTAGGGGTGAGCACGAGGCGGCGCTGATGGATGCACTCGCACCCTGGTTCTCAAGCCATGGGGCCTTGCCCGTCGCCGCACTCGGCATGATCACCAGCCGCAACGGCTGGGTCGAGGTCGCTTATGTGCCGTGCCCGGCCGGCCCGGCGGAACTTGCCGCCGGCACGGTGCGCAGTTCGCTGCCGAACGGGTCCGATCTCGTGTTCCTGCCCGGTCTGACCGATCCCGCCCGCCAGCCCTTCCCGGACGTGATGCGTGGTGAAGAAACCCAAATCGTCGGCCATGGCCTTGGCGAAGATGCCACCCTCATCATCCCTGGAACACACAGCAAATGGGCGCGGGTGACGGCGGGAAGGATCGATGGCTTCCAGACATTCGTCACCGGTGAAATCTTCAACCTGCTTATCAATCACTCCTTCATCGCGCGCGGTTCCACGCAGCCGCCGGTCGATGATCAGGAGGCCTATCGCTGGGGTCTGACAGAGGCAAAACGATCCGCCGCCATGCTGTCGCTGCTGTTTTCGGCGCGAACCGGCGGGCTTGCGGGCCGGCTTTCGCCGGATCAGTTGCGATCCTATGTGCGGGGACTGGTCATCGGGCAGGAGTTTCGGCAAGCCCGCGAGGCCGGATGGTATGCGGAAGGAGACGAGGCAGCTATCGTCGGCAATGACGGGCTGAACGATCTCTATCTGGTTGCGGCCGATGTGTTCGGGCTCAAGACATCCATGGGTGCGGATGACGCCCTCACAAAAGGCGCTCTGACTGTCCTGCGGCAAGCGCTTTTATAACCCTTGCCGATCGCCGGTTGCCGAAATGGCGGCATCCGGCTTTCAAGACAATCTTTAGGACCAATCATGTACGACTTCCCAGCCAATATCGGCACCAGCCGTCACGAAAACGATATCATTGCCGTTCTGGCCCGCATTCAGCGCATCGGCCTTCCAGACAATCCGATCGCCTTTTATGGCTCATCCTCGTTTCGAATCTGGAGCTCCGTCACCGAGGATCTCGGCTCGCTGGATATCGTCAATCTGGGATTTGGCGGTGGCACTTACCTCTCTGCCAGCCACTACCTCGACCGGCTCCTGGTTCCCTTGAAGCCAGGTAGAGTGGCGCTTTATTTCGGCGAAAACGATATTGCCAGCGACGGCCTCAAGGCTGAGACGACGCTTGCGCACCTGAAGGATTTGCGCGATCGCATCTCTCGAGCGCTACCGCAGGCGGACGTCTTTGTTGTGGCGATCAAGCCCAGTCCGGCGCGCTGGATATACCGCCACGAATTCGATCTTTTCAACCAGACGGCGCGCGACTGGTGCAACGGCCGCGAACACACGACATGGCTTGATCCGAACGCCGGCCTCATTGGTGAAAATGGCCTGCCGATGTTCCATTATTATTTACCCGATCTGGTTCACCTGAATACGGCAGGCTACGCGGTCTGGTCGGAAGCACTTAGAAAAAAGTTGGGTCTGTTGAACTAAGACAAGGGGAATCTTTATCTTTGGCTCTTGAAAGGAGTCGAACTGTCCCCAGCATTGTTCACAGGCTGATTTCCATTGGGTTTATAGAGCACGTCCGTTGAACGCGGAATCGCGTTTAGGCCTCCCTTACTGGCGGAATTCTGATTCCAGCGATCCGATTGGCGATTTGGTCGCAAGCAACATGGCCCGAGCTTTCAGCGACGATCTGCGTAGCCGCGTTCTAGCTGCGTCACGGGATGGCATATCGGCGCGCTCAGCAGCGTCCAGATTTGGGATTTGTATTTTGACAGCCATCGCGTGGATTGCGAGCGAGCAGGAAAGCCGGCTGACCCGGCGAAACAGGGACGACTCCGTCCGCCGGGGCGGCCTCTATCCGGCACTGAAGGATCTTAGTTGAGCCTACCCGCCCTAAGGCGACAGCCAACAATGTGCACAGGCTGAAAGACGCAGTCTCGACCACAGACGAGGAAACGGTACACCTCGACTGCGACTCCAGAACCGCAGCCAGGTTTTTTCGGGCCATCGTCGAGGCTTATTTGCGCTTCCGCCGCAAGTCGTCGCCATGGATGCCAAAGTGCTGGATGATCATATCGACATTACGGCGGTGCGATTTGAAATAAATATCAAACAGATCACCGAAGACAGGAACACTGCCCACAAGAGCATCCATGGCGATGTTGCCAACCATTCGCGCAAGCTTTTCCTGCGGCACACCAAGGCGGCGCGCTTCATTGACGATATAGAGGCCGACAATCGCGCCCGCACCATCACCAATCAGTGGCAGCAAACCCATGATGGAATCTGCACCAAAACGGATTCCCGTGCCAGGAATGCGGATCGCTGTGTCCATCATACGAGCGATGCCCGACAGCCGCCGCAGGCGGCGGAGCCGCTCAGCACCATCCACGAAGTCGTCCGATGTGCCGTGGGCGTTCCACGTTCTCGCTGTCATACAATCGTGCTCCATAAAAGAGATATGCCTCAGCCTAATATGAATGGGGATGTGGAGAGTTGCGTTCAAGAGCGTTGCGCAAGCTATCTGCATCCATTGAAACCGAACCAGTTACGCTCAATCGCCTCGATCCTGCCTATGTGACAGCACCAATCGCCCGGCATCGCTCAGGCCCTACACCCCTTTTTCGATTCCGATAGGCCACAGTAATTTTTAAGCAATATTCTCCCTTACATTGGCGCTACTACAGGACTGCTAGGTCGAGAGAAAGATGTAAGGCACGCCCTTGCATCTTTAACGTCTTTCGCGAGTTAAAGCTGATCTTCATAAAGCAGATGCGGACATGGCACATTTTTTTTGAGTTCATCGGTGCATCTAAAGGCGGACTGCTGATGGACACTGGCGCTTTAACAACAAACGACATCGGAAAACTTATGGCCGTTTCTCATCAAGGTCCGCTGGCTAACACCAGGCTTTCTGGACGAACGATTCTCATTCTGATTGGCGTCGCGGTCATCCTGCACGTGGGTCAGGAAATCTTCGTGCCATTAGCCTTGGCTCTCCTCCTGACATTCACTCTGGCACCTATTGTCTCTTTTCTCCGAAAACACTCTGTGCCCAAGATTGCCGCCGTTATTTTGGCGGTCGCCTCAGCCTTCATGGCAATTGCGCTGTTCAGTTTCGTCGTCGCCACGCAGGTGACAAATCTTGCCGAAAACATCCCGACATATCAGCGCAATATAGTCACCAAGGTTCAGGCGCTCAGCCAAGCCGGATCAGGCAATGGTGTGCTCGAACATCTGAGCAAGGTTGTCGAGCGTGTCGGCGCCGAGTTGCAAACACGCGCCGTCGAAAGTCAGGACGAGCAGTCGACCGCACCAACCATGCGAGAGCCGATGCCCGTTGAAATCGTCACGCGATCCCATCCGGTCGAGACACTTGGCAATTTCATTCTTCCGCTTATCAGCCCGTTTGCAACGGCAGGTTTGGTCATCGTTCTTGTTATTTTCATGTTGATCGAGCGTGAGGACCTTCGCGACAGGTTTATCAGGCTGGTTGGACTTGGTGACCTCCATCGCACGACGGCAGCGCTGCAGGACGCTGGAAAACGGGTTGGGAAATACCTTCTGATGCAATTGGTGGTAAATGCCCTTTACGCCTTTCCCATCACCATTGGGCTTTGGGTGCTTGGCATTCCGAACGCGATTCTATGGGGTCTGCTGACGCTGGTTCTGCGTTTCGTGCCCTATATTGGTCCCGTTATCGGAATGGTGTTGCCGCTGTTCCTCGCCCTTGCAATCTCTCCCGGCTGGTCGTTGGTCGCGTGGGTCGCGGCACTTTTCATCATCACCGAACTGATCAGCAATAACGTCGTTGAGCCTTGGCTCTATGGTAGCCACACCGGCTTGTCTCCGATGGCGATCATCATCTCCGCAATCTTCTGGTCCTGGCTTTGGGGACCACTGGGGTTAATGCTGTCGACACCTCTCACGGTGTGTCTGGTCGTTCTTGGCAGATATGTCCCCGAGTTTAGTTTTCTGGATGTTCTGCTCGGAAATGAACCAGTCCTCCAACCGCAGGAAAAGCTTTACCAGCGGCTGCTCTCCGGCGACCCCAACGAAGCGACTGACAACGCCGAAGAGTTTCTCGAAGAAGAATATCTCATCGACTACTACGAAAAAGTTGGTCTTCCTGCCTTAATCCTGGGCGAAGCGGACCGCCAGCGCGGCGTGATGACAGAGGCTCAGATCGCGCTTCTTGCCTCCAGCGCCCATGCCCTCATTGAAAATCTTGCAGAGATTGCGAGCGAAGAGGAAAACGAGGGAATGTCGGAAGACGAACAGACTTCAGCGCCAGAGACCAAAGAGACAATCGCGCTACCGGACGGTAAAGGCAGATCCATTCTATCCCTGGGAGGCCGAGGGGCCATGGACGATGCAGCGTCTGCGATGTTATCGCAAGTTCTCTTGGTTCAGGGTGCGCAGATCAGACAAGCAGACTATACAGTGATTGAAGGGCGAGATTTAAAGGCTCTGGTGGCTGACGATATCGACACCGTTGTCGTCACGTTTCTCAATGAGAACTCGAAATCGCACGCACGACAGATCGTCCGTCGTTTGAAGCGTGTAAGACCTTCTCTTCGTGTCGGCATATTGTTGCCGATGGGAGAAGGCGGGCGCGAAGCGCCAATCGACCCACAAGACATAAGCGCCGACTTCGTTGCCGCTTCGCTGACGCAGGCCGTCTTGTCGGCCCTGAGCGACACAGGCCCTGTGGCCTTGAAAAGCCCCGTGAGAAAAGTGGCACGCCAGCGCCGAGTGCCGCCGGTGGCTGCCTAAACGCAGCCACGAGAAGTCTGTTGATACTACCAATGTGCACGCATCTCGTCTCCTGGATCATAACGCATAGGACCACCCGAAAGCTTCAGCCCCTGGACTTGCGCACGCTCATCACCGCCCAAACCCGTACTCTGCAAAAAGCACGATGCATCGATACAAAGATTGATAACGTCACGCGTCTCTCGGTATCTACGGCGAACTAAGAGCAGTCAGATCTAAAGCTTGACAGTTGCTACATCAAAAGCGGCCTGCGGTTGTGAGACCTTTCAGCTTGGAGTCTCCCCTTGCTGAAACTTGGATTGGAGCCACTGATGTATGGATGACGTTCCCGCCAACAGTGAACCGCCGTCCTTTACAACACCGCCGCTAAGCGAGGTAACAAGCGCTCCGGCTTCCTGGGCAATGATCTTTCCAGCCGCGTAGTCGTAATGGCTAAGGCCGTCTTCGAAATAGCCATTTAGCCTGCCCGCGCCAACATATGCGAGATCAAGTGCGGCCGAGCCAAGTCTGCGGATGCCTGCTGTCTCGTTGGTGATGGCATCCAGGGCCCGGAAGAAACTACTGCGGTCCATCGACTTCAACTGTCCGTGGATCGGCATAGATAGAGATATGATGGATTCTTCGGGCTTTTTCTCTTCCAACCGTGTCAGTTCCTTACCGTTCATCCGGGCACCCTGCCCTCGAACTGCCGTGAACATCTCGTCCCGCAATGGGTCAAGGACGACGCCCAGTATTTCGCCATCGTCGTCGCAAAGAGCGATGCTGACAGCAAAATAGGGAATGCCCCAAATGAAGTTGCTGGTTCCGTCGAGCGGGTCTACCACCCAGCGGCGTCGTGCGTCTGGCTTGCGCGTACCGGTTTCTTCACCCACGAAACCGTAGCGATCACCTGCCCTTGCCAGAACTGCGGCAATAGCCTCCTCGGTAGCAAGATCCGCCTTGGACGCATAATCACCCAAAGCTTTTCGTTGAACACTATCGCGGGACATGGCGCCGAAATGCGTCTTCAGTTCAGCGCCTCCGGCAAGTGCGGCGGACAATGCAAGCTGCATCAGTTCGTCAAGCGACAGGTCCGCCATCTCATACTCCCGAGGGTAGAAAAGTCATCGTCTCGAAATCCACACCGACGCGCGAGTCGAGATCGAGTGCGTGTCGTGTTTCCACCGAGATGGTCGCACCGTTCTCAAGTCGAAGGCGTCTGCGTCCAGGCCTTGCCCATGAAGCGGCGATCTTTCACCGTTGCATTGACGAGAGCGCTGCCGTTTTCGCGGGTCATTACCTGTTCGGGACGCACGACAAGTGTGCCTTTACCGCGGTGGCCGCTTCCTGTGATAGGAAGTCTCGATCCGTCAGCCATCTGGAAGCCGGTCTCATCAAATTCGCCCTCCAGAAAGTTTGCGCTGCCGACGAACTCGGCAACGAAGCGGTTCGCCGGTCGCGAATAAATTGTTTCGGGATCTGCAAGCTGCTGCACGATTCCATTCTGCATCACGGCGATCCGGTCCGACATTTCGAGGGCTTCTTCCTGATCATGCGTCACATAGATTGCTGTCAGACCGAGTCTCTTCTGCAGACTGCGCAGTTCATGGCGAAGAGCCACGCGAAGACGCGCATCAAGGTTGGACATGGGCTCGTCCATGAGAAGCAGCGGCGGGTTGATGACGAGTGCACGCGCCAGCGCGATGCGCTGCTGCATACCCCCACTCATTTCTGCGGGATAGCGCTTCTCGACGCCGTGAAGCTCGACCTGGGCCAGTGCGGCCCGAACCCTTTCAGCAACTTCGCTCTTCTGAACCTTACGCAGTTTGAGCCCGTAAGCGACATTGTCGAACACGGTCTGGTTTGGCCACAGCGCATAGTTCTGGAAGACGAAGCCGATATTTCTGTCCCAGGCGGCGAACGAGGTCACGTTCTGCCCGTTGAACAGGATTTTTCCGCCATCGATTGGGTGGAAACCTGCAATGGCGCGCAAAAGTGTCGTCTTGCCGCAACCGGACGGCCCTAGCAGCGTGAAGAATTCGCCGGGCCTGATCGTGAGGCTGATGTCTTTCAGAACTGCATGATTGCCAAAGGTCTTGGAGACGGCGTCGATGACGACCTCGCAGCCTTGGGTTGGAGTTTTGGAAGATGAGGTTTCAACCACCGGAATTTCCTCGAATTTGGCCGTAGCGGACAATGAAATAGAGAGGGATGTAAATGATCAGCATCAGCAGGATGGTCTGTGCTGCGGAGACACCGAAATCGGCATCGACAAGCGTGTTTTCGAAGATCACGGCTGTCATCGGCTTCCACGGCGGACGATAGAGAACGATGGTAGACGACAGCTCCGTGACGATGTGAAGGAAGGTGAGCGTTGCACCGGTTACCGCCCCCGCCAGAACAAGAGGTGCCGTTATGGTGAAGAACACCCTGAATGGACGCGCTCCAAGACTGATTGCGGCCTCTTCGAGAGCCGGGTGAACGCGCCTCAGGGCCGCCTCTGACGCCTTCACCGTAAAAGGCAGGTTTCGAATGAGATAGGCAAGGAGAAGGATGAACCAGGTGCCGGTCAGTTGCAGCGGCGCCTTGTTGAACATCATGATGAGACCGATACCGAGCACCGTGCCGGGAATGACGTAGGGCATCATGACAGTGAGGCTGAGAACGGGGGCGATGATCCGGTAGCGCTTGCGTATAATCACATATGCAATCCCCAACCCGATTGCTGTTGCCGCCAGCGTTCCGGCAATACCAAGCGACAAGGTCACCCAAGCCGGCCCCATGCCGGTGCGCCACATAGTGGCGTAGTTTTCCAGCGTAAAGTTCGCCCTGGGTAGGCCGACCCGCCATTCCATGAAGCTGGAAACCAGCACCGTCAGGTGGGGCGTGAATGCCATGAGAAGGGCAATGATGACCGCGCCAAGCACTGTGACATGAGCAAGAGGCGATAGCGGCTTGCGTTCCAGCGCCCGCGACGACACCACGGCAAAACCGCGTCGCGCCAAATAGATTTGCTGCGCCATGAGGAACAGGCTCGAGATGGTGATGAGCACAATCGATCCTGTGGCCGCAAGCGCCGGATTGCGCCCAGCCTCGCTCAGGAAGGACGTATAGATCAGAACCGGCAGTGCGTTGACATCGAGGCCAATGATGCGCGGCGTTCCGAAGTCAGACAGGGCTGCCATCGTTGCCAGATAGAGACCGGTGATGATGCCGGGGAGTGCCAGCGGAATTTCGACCGTCATGCGCACACGAGGCGGCTTGGCACCAAGGCTTTCCGCTGCCTCGATATGGCCAGCGTCCAAACTCTGAAACGAGCTGTGGCTGAGCAGAAAGATGATTGGAAAGACCAGCCAGGTGATGACCCAAATGACGCCATGCAAGCCGACAATCGAGACATCGAGGCCGAGATAGTTGGTCAGAACGCCGTTTCGTCCCAGAAGCAAGCGCCAGGCGTATGCCCCCAGAAATGGTGGAGACACGGACGCCATAGTGACAAGAAAGACGATAGCAGTGCTGCCCGCGACCCGGTAACGTGCGATAAGATAAGCCAGCGATACGCCGATCAAAGCGGCAAGTCCGGTGGACGTCAACGCGATCAGCAGGCTGTTTACCGTGGCGGAAAGGGTTTCCGAGCGTGTAAAGAAGTCGGTATAGTGGACAGCAGAGAGCGACAGCGATTTGTTTTCGAAGGTGATGTAGGCGTTCGCGGCATGTGAGAGCAGGACAGTGTTGAGCGACTGCGCGTTGATATCTAAGGGTGCTGGTGAAGTTGTCGCGAATAGCCCCCGGGGCGCCTGCTGCGAAAGCGTGAACCGAGCCGAGCCCAGATCGAGTTCAAGTAAACCTGCCTCGTCCTTACCAACCGAAATCGGCTCTTGCGAAGAGAGGCGCAGCGTTCGGTCATCCTGGACGTCTACAGTCAGACTGTCAGTCGAACTCAGCGTTATCGCAACGCCGTCAGAAAGTTTAGCAACGCTGTATCGGGCGGTCATTTCCGGGACGAATTGCAAGCCGTCTTTATTATGCAGAAGAGTAAAACGGCCGCCCTCCTCCAGGAGGGAGGCGGCCATGAGGCGAACCTGCGGGACAACAATCGTCAGGCCGCAGAGCACGAGCGCGACGATTGAAAATATCAGCCAAGTGTCGCGCAGCACCTTCATTTTCCGCGAAGCTCCTGAAAGCGAGCCACGACCACAGGGCGCGGATCGACAGCGGATACGATTGTGAGCGTAGCCATGTCAGGCAGAGCGGCGGGAGGCGTTACATCCTTGCGTGCCGAGCGTCGAACGGTGGCGTCGCGAACGATTTCATGCGCCGTCTTGCTGCCGAGGAAATCAATGAAGCTCTTGGCGTCTTCGATGTGCTGTGCGCCCTTGACGATGGCTTGCGCATCGATCTGGCCGGTAACCGCATCGGTCGGATAGACGATTTCGATCGGCAGACCTTGAGCCTTCCACTTGGCACCCAGATCCTCGTTAATCCAGCCAACTGCTGCTTCACCGTCGCGTACGGCGTTGAAGGCGTCATCGGAACCGGGAGCAATGCGCGCACCCTTGGCCATTTGACCGACGAAATCCCAACCGAAATTGCCAGCAAGAGCGGAAAGAATGACATATCCGGTGCCGGATTTTGCAGGGTCTGGAATAATCAGGCCACCGTTCTTTGCGAAGTCTTGTGAGACGAGATCTTTCTGCGTCCTTGGTATGGAGCCGGCCTCGACGCGTTTGGTGCTGACGACCAGCGGCTGCAGCAGCACCGTGAACGGATGCCAGATGTGATTGGGATCGTTAGTCACCATGTCGGCGTCGGACTTGCTTTCGAACGCTTGGAATAGCGCTCCATTTTCTTCGAAGGTCTGCGTCGGTCCGCCCCACATGACGTCTGCCGAGGAATTGCCACCTTCTGCACGCAGACGCTCGATCAGCTCGCCAGTACCGCCGCGCACGACGGTCACCTTCACATCCGGATTTTCCTTGGCAAAAGCGTCGAGGATGGGAGCAGATGTCGCCTCCCCATGAGCGGTGTAGACCACCAGTTCTCCGGCATTCGCAACACTGATGATCGACGCCGACGCCAACGCGCCCGCTATGATACGCCGCAAGGTCCATTTCAGCATGACTATGTTCCCTTTTTAAAGTCACTGAGAAGAAGGCGACCCTATTAATCCATTTACCAGATTAAAAATCAAGCCGCCTTTTCTGCGGAATTACGGTCCTTGCGTTACAGTATTATGACTGAAGGCTAAGATCATCTGCATTGCGAACTGCTTGACGCCCATTGGCTGGGCTGATAAATTCCATTTAATTTATTAAATAGGAATTGGCCCCGATGAGCTTGATGGGCAGCAATCACACATATTCCGGCCGCTACAACCGTCGCCTCGTTTTCGATCTTATCCGATCTGGCAACGGCATAAGCCGGCGTGACCTTGTTGATGTGACGGGCTTGAAGCCGCAGACCATGTCCAATATCTGCAAGGACCTGATAGACCGTTCAGTGGTTGTAGAAACCATCCAACAAGAGGGCGCGCGCGGTGCGCCGCAAAAGAAGATGTGGGTCAGGGCCGATGCCGGTTGCTGCCTGGGTATTCACGTGGATCGCGACGGGCTTCTGGGCATCGTCTGCGATCTGGCGGGGCAGGAGTTGGGTCGCGAAACCGCATCCGCATCGCTCGAAGATCCATCCGACACCATCCGTGCCATCGCCGATATGACACAGCGTCTGCGGTCGGTTACCGTGGATCGTCCCGCCTGGGGCATCGGCATCGCGATGCCCACATTGCAGGAGGCGGAATTCGAACATCCCGTCGGCCCGCCGGGTTGGGATGCGTGGAGCCGTATGCCGGTGGCGGAAGCCATCGAAGATGCATGTGGCCTCCCCACCATCATCGAGAATGACGCCACAGCCGCAGCAGTTGCCGAACTGAGGGTGGGAAGTGCGGGAGGACTGAGCCACTACGTCCATATTTTCGTCGGGCACGGACTTGGGGCAGGCATTATCAATGACAGCATGCCGCTCCAGGGATTTTGGAACAATGCCGGAGAAATCGGTCTCCTGACATGGCCGGCGGAACTTGCCAATCCAGATGCGGGGAAACAGACACCGTTTTCGATCGACGAGCTTGCAGCGATGCTGTCGTGCGAAAGCAGGGAGATTGCGCGGCCTGGGGCATTGGAGAAACTTTACGCTCAACGCGACAGTATTCTGATGCGATGGCTCGATCTCAATTCAAAGCGTCTGCGGTTGCTGGTGTCGCTGCTTGAAAACATCATGGACCCACAGACCATCGTGGTTGGAGGGCACTTTCCCCCAGCGCTCATCAATTCCCTGATCGACCGGGCCTATCCCCTTTTGCCGTCAGTCAGCGCCCGAAGTCACCGCGAAATTCCCCGGCTGTGTGCTGGCGCTCTAGGGCCGGAGGCCGCCGCGATCGGCGCTGCCATGCTACCTGTGATTGCCCATGGCAGCCCAGACTTCAGGCGGCTCTCATCCATGCGCGGACGCAGCCAGACGATCGATTTCGAAAGACGCTTCGATCGGGTCGCAGGCGCGCCAACGGATGACGACACGTCATCCTGATTTACATGACTCTTGCCGACAGGACTAAAACATGAAAATCGCAATTGCCGGACTCGGCTTTCGGCTCGCCAATGTCATTGCCTCCTTCCGCAAGGCCTGCCCTGAACTGGAAATTGTCGGCTTGATGGACGCGCAGCCTGCTGGCCTTCCAGCCATTCAGTCCGCAGGCATGGCGGCGCCGCGACGTTTCGAAACCATCGAGGCTATGCTGACGCAGACGAAGCCGGATCTTCTTATGGTCGGCTCGCCCAATCTTTTCCATCTGGAACATATCACCGCCGGATTGCGCGCAGGCGTGCGGGTTTTCACGGAGAAACCGGTGGTGATCGACGAAAACCAGACGATGACGATGGCGCGTTTGCTTGCCGAATATGGCGATGAAAGCGTTATCGTGGGGCTAGTTCTGCGGTACTCTGACCTTTATCGGGATCTGCGCGCAGCGCAGACGCAAGGTCAAATCGGCGCCATCACGTCGATTGAGGCATCCGAGCATATCGCACCCTACCACGGAGCATTCTTCATGCGGGACTGGCGACGGCATACGCGCTATGCCGGGCCGTTTATCTTGGAGAAATGCTGCCACGATCTCGACCTCTATGGCAGCGTTGTTGGGCAGCGGGCGATGGCCGTTGCCAGCTTCGGCGGCCGAAAGTCGTTTATCGCGGAAAACAAACCGGATCAGTTCTCCGCGTTTCAACAGCGAGAATTCTATAAAAAGCCGAGCGGCTGGCTAGAGGGTGGCGCGGTGTTTGAGAGTGACGGCGATATTATCGACTATCAGACCGCGATTATCGAATATAATGGCGGGGCGACGATGACGTTTCATACCAATCTCAACGTTCCAGATCAGTTCCGCCGCTTCTGCGTGATCGGTAGCAAGGGAATGGCCGAAGGCGATTTCATCCGCAATCGCTTCGAGGTGCACTCTGCAATAACAGGCGAAAAGCTAGTCGAGCGGCGTTACGAGGGGCACGAAAGCGATCACTATGGCGCAGATGATCAGATGGCCTCGGATATCTACAGGCATCTGACCGAGGCCTCTCCCCTGCCCGTCAATATCGTCTCAGCCTTGGAAGCGGGGCTCGTGGCAATCAAGATCGATGAGGCACGCCGTCTCCGGCGCACCATCGAGCTTGCTGAAACCTGGCAGCGCTTCGATGACGCGCTTCGCACCCCGCATGTGGCTGCCTGAGGCCGCGATTATGACCATGCCAGCGTCTTTATCATCCGTTACCATCCGCAAAGCCCGACCGTCCGATGAGACGGCGATCCTCGACATATGTGTGCGCACTTCAGATCGAGGCAAAGACGGATCGCAATACTACTCTGACCCGAGACTTCCCGGACTCTTATGGGCGCTGCCCTATGTCCGCTTCTGCGCAGAAACTGCATTCGTGCTGACGAAGGGTGACGTCGTCATGGGCTACTGTGTCGCCGCACCCGATACGATTGCCTATGAAAATTGGCTCGAGGCCGTATGGTGGCCGTCCTTGCAGGAAGAGCTCCGCGATTTCGAAACACGGACAGTAGAGGATGAGAACGTTCTTTCCTATATTCGAAGCGCAAGAAAGACCCCGGCTGAGGTCACACGGCCCTACCCGGCCCATCTGCATATTAATCTTCTTCCTGAGATCCAAAATGGCGGCCATGGGTCGTCGCTACTGCGACATCAACTGGATTCTTTAACGAGGTCTGACGTAAGAGGCGTCCATCTAGGCGTTAATCAGTATAACGAAAAGGTCGTAGCATTTTACGCCAAATTCGGCTTTGTGGAAATTGACCGGACACCATCGATCGTGATGGCGAAGCGGCTGATTGAATGAAATACTTAAAGCGCGTCGCGATTTCTAACGTCGCTCTTCAAGCTGTAGCGCCTTTTGTTTTCTTTTGTCGAAGCTCGAGGATAACCAAAACTATTCCAGAAATGATTTTCATGGCGAGCTGGCCTTTAAAGTCCACTCCGTTTTGCGACAAAGTGTCTTTTCGCCCTGAAGGGGTACGAACCCACCGCACGTCATTTGTTGTCAGACTTTTTCGAGCAGTTCCATTGGCTTAGAAACACAGTGGAATGGACTCAAACGAAAATTATTGATGAATTTCGTTTAGGTATTCAGCGCATTGTCGAGGTCGTGCAAACCGACCATCAGCATCATGGGATCGGACGGAGAAGACAGGAAGCCGACGGCTTCGTAGAAGGCTCGTGCGTCATCAGAAATCGCATGGACCAGCACGCCGCGGATCCCGAGCACTTCAGCGGCATTCAGCAGGCGCAAACCCGCGTCGCGCACCAATGCCCTGCCGATACCACGCCTTTGACAGGATTGATCAATGGCGAGGCGGCCAAGCACTGCAACTGGGATTGGATCAGGCATATTGCGCCGAAAGCGGCCAGGCACTTCCGGCGGTTTCACGGAGCCAGAGGCCAGGGCATAGTACGCGACGACGCGGCTCTCCTCGCACACGACAAAGGTCCGCGACGCGCCGCCTGCTTGATTGGCCCGGGCACGGCGCCGAAGCCAGTCGTCCAGTTCAGGTACTCCAGAATTGAATTCGGCCAGTTCGTGATGATCGGCCAGGGGGACTGGTGCGCTGAGAGTCACGCCTCATCCCAGGGCGCTTTGGTCGACATCGTGCGCTTTAGACGCTCATTGGGCTGTGCAGGCGCATCGAGACGGGCAAGATATTCGGCATAAATTTCGGGGCTTACCGTGACGATTGTACGGTCGAGCAGCACCTCCTCCGCACGGCGCTCGGAAGCTTCCAACATGAAATCTGTGCGCGTTTTGCCGAGCAACTCTGCGGCGCGATCGATCAAGTTGCGAGTAGCAGGTTTGATGCGCATATTCAGCGGCACACTTGCGTCCGGGCTCTTACCCGTGTGTGAGGTCGGCATGAGAAACTCCTATCCAAGCGCATTTATATAGCGTAACGACATTATCTTTACAAGCGTCGTAAAGATAATGTCGTTACATTCGCCTGCGGACGAGCGCACGACAGACGCCGGCTTGAAGCATAACCTCATGGGATGTTGTCACGTTAAGTTACCTAGGCCGAGAAAGGCAGCGGCTCGAATTTTCAAGCGATGCAGGCAGCAATTTTCGATGCATCGAACGCTTCAAGGCGGTAGCGAATTGTTTGTGCGGCGCGGCGGCGGGCGGAAACAGAAAAGCGATGTTGGGTAGCGCAGTGCATAGAAACGAACTGTTGCAACGCTCCGGGCGATCGGCGACGCTGCAGGGTTCGTTCTCGGTTGGAAACGGCAGATGGCTGTTCTCGGCCCGATTGTTGAAGCTGTTGTGCGACCAATTGTTAAGGCCGGCAGCCACGTCCGCATTTGCCGCACTCGTAGGAGCGCAGCTTGTCAGTGATGATCCGCTAGGGAGCAAAACCACAGCGCTTCATCAAAGACACGAGTAGGCGCTTGGCCTCCCTTTTGTCACGTCGCTTCTGTAATATTTCTTCGAGAACGACGCCATCCTGATCGACTGCGCGCCCAATCCAAAACGTGGGCAACGGCGAGCCGGTTAGCGCGACAACACCTCTTGACGGGCTAAGGCCACTAGGCGCTGCAGGAGGCGTACGCCGCCGCTCGGAAGACGTTGATCGCCAGGGGATATCCTTGAGATAGGAACGCATAACCTTACTGATTGCGCAGGATTCAAGACAGGCGGAGCGCCCGGAATAGCCGTTATGTGCGTGAGGCACCTACGCCCCTGTCAACTTTCAATAGAAAGCCTGATAAACCCCGACAGTCGTTGACCGGGCGAGATCGTTTCGACGCCGCGGCCATTTCGCTCTGGTTCCGGTAAGCCAAGCGCTCCGGCGACCATGGAAACGGGTTCAAGACAAAGATAGCGGTCCATACGGTGGGCAGCGAGATTGCTAAAAACAGGGTCGGCCTCGAGCAACAGTGAAAAACTGTCAAAACCGATGCGCGCATATGACCAGTCGGTGAAGTGCAAGGTGTATCCCGTCGTAGCAGGAATGGCAGGTTTCGAGCGGGGCACCGCTTGCTGGCCGGTTGGCACGTTCTGCACATCGAGGGGATATTGCAGTTTGGCATCGGTGCTGGCGTCGCAGCCCAGTCCTGCCGAAAAATAGGGATGCCAGCCAAGCGAAACCGGCACAGGCCGGTTTTCCAGATTGGTTATCGACAATTCCACCGTCAAACGGTTGCTTTCAAGCATAAAAGATTGTTCAGCGCGGAAGGAAAATGGCCACTCAGCATCCGCCTTATAGTCAAGCACCAGCGTGCACTGATCGGCCGCCAAGCTGGAAATATCCCACGATCGTCGGTGAGCAGGTCCATGCATGGCATCAGGCGAAAGGGCGGGATGTGGAAGAAGGTCGTGGCGGATATCCGCGTGAACGAATGAGCTGCCATATAACCTGTTGTGGTAAGGAATGAGCGGATAGGCACCTGCCCTCGGCCAGTTCAACGGGTCAAAAGACTCCCCCGCTGTCGGCACCAGAATATCGCCGTGATCCTCGTGGTGCAGATGCGTCATTCTTCCACCCCAGGAAGGGTGGAGGCGGGCCGAAAGCTGCCTGAAGGCAATCGTAACCGTTTCAGGCAAAAGCATATGAGCCATCAGGCCGTTTCGGCACGCGTCGCTGCCAGTGAACATAGCCATCTTCCTGCATGGCCTTTTCATCCATCTCGACTCCCCAACCCGGTCGGTCCGGCCTCAGTTCCAGGTATCCATCCTTTGGCAGATAAGGGTCGACAACATAGCGCGTTTCATCCTCGCGTTTTTCGAGGTCAGTGCCGCCATAAACATAGCACTGCCCTTTCGGCAGCCTGTATTCAAGAATACGGAAATTCTGCTGGGCGGCGGAGAAATGAACGTTGACGGCGGTGGCGAGCGGCCCCATCGGGTTGTGCGGTGCGATGCTGACGAAATGCGCCTCTGCAAGCGTGGCGATGCGGCGCATTTCCGAAATACCACCGACAACGCAGATGTCGGGTTGAATTATATCGGCGCCCCGGACTTGCAGAAGACGCAGGAAGTCATTGCGGTTGTAAAGACTTTCACCCGTTGCCAGCGTGCAGTTCAGCCCCTGCTTCAGGTCTCCCCACATCTCGATATTTTCCGGACGCAACGGCTCTTCGAAAAATAGCGGATCGTAAGGGGCAAAGCGCATTACCCAGTTGACGAGCGGCAGCAGGCTCGAAAATCTTGGCATGCGCGTCGAAGGCAATATCGTAGTCGGGCCGCACCGTTTCGCGAAGCGAGCGGAAATATTCGGCCGAACTGCGCACCACCTCACCCCAGCGATGGGCGTGAATATCGACGCGCCATGGGCTTAGCTTGAAGGCTGTGAACCCCCAGTCTTCGTTGAGACGATCGAATTCCTCCCTTGCCGCCGGTGCATCCGGTGCCGTGTAGACGCCGGCGTAAACCTTGATACGATCACGCACTTCGCCGCCCAAAAGCTTGTACACAGGCACGCCTGCCGCCTTGGCGGCAAGGTCCCAGAGGCAATGGTCAAGGGCTGAGATTGCCGAAAGACCAAGTGCTCCGGGCGGAAAGCGGTTTTGTTGGAGGAGAAGATTGTAGAGATACTCGACCCGAGTCGGATCCTGCCCGGCAAGGAAGCCGTAGAGGTAATCCAGAACCGGGGGCAATGCGAGATCGGGGCCGTGATTGTAGCATTCGCCCCAGCCGGTCAAACCGTCATCGGTATCGAGAGCGACGATAACGCGGGGGCGGTCCTTGTCGCGGGTAACGAATACCCGCATGCGATCGATTTTCATGCTTTGGTCTTCCTCTTGAATTGCGAGAAGCAACAGCCGCGCTGTTATCTGGCAGCAGCTCCGTTCTTGATCTCGGGCGGCTCGACGTAGCGGAACCTTCTCGTGCGGTCGCGGTCGCGCGGATCCGGGCGCGGAATGGCCGACAGAAGTGCCTGCGTATAAGGGTGATCCGGCGCGTTGCAGACTTTTTCGGCGTCTCCCACCTCAACAAGCTTGCCGCGATACATCACTCCGACGCGGTCGCACATGTATCTGATGACGCCGATGTCATGGCTGATGAAGATGTAAGCCAGGCCAAGTTCGTCCTGCAGCCGCATAAGAAGGTCCAGCACCTGGAAACGCACCGAAACATCGAGCGCCGACGTCGCCTCATCCGCAACGATGATACGCGGCCGGAGCGTGATGGCGCGGGCGATACCGATGCGCTGGCGCTGGCCGCCGGAAAAGGCGTGTGGATAACGCTCACGTCCGGCCGGGTCCAGACCCACCTGCTCCATCAGGGCGCAGACGCGCTCATCCAGTTCCTTGCCTTTCGCAATGCCGTTGACCAGCAGCGGCTCGCCGATGACCTGTGCCACCGTCATGCGCGGATTGAGCGAACCGAACGGATCCTGAAAAACCATGCGCAACTCACGCCGCGCCGCTTTCAGCTCCGCACCTTCGATTTTGGCAAGATCGACCACCGTGCCATCCGCCCGGCGATAGCGCATCTCGCCCACGGTCGGATCGTAGAGGCGCATGATCGAGCGGCCCATGGTGGTCTTGCCGGAGCCGCTTTCGCCGACGATGCCGAGCGTTTCGCCCGGAAGCAGCTTGATCGACACGCCATCCAGCGCCTTCATCTCACCGAAGTGCATCGAGAGGTCGTTCACTTCCAGGATAGGCGCCGCGGCAAGATCGAGCGGCGGGCGGGCAAGCCGGATTTCCGCCTTCTGCTCCAGCTTCAGAACCGAGCCGATCAGCATACGCGTATAGGGGTCTTGCGGATTGTGGAATATTTCATCGACAGTGCCATATTCCTTGGCGACGCCGTGATGCATGACCAGCACGTCATCGGCAATCTGCGCCACCACGCCCATGTCGTGGGTGATGAACAGCACCGCCATGCCATGCGCCTTTTGCAGACGCGATATCAGGTCGAGGATTTCGGCCTGCGTCGTGACGTCCAGCGCGGTTGTCGGTTCGTCGGCGATCAACAGTTGCGGTTTGCAGGCCAGCGCCATGGCGATCATGGCGCGCTGGCGCATGCCGCCGGAATATTGGAAGGCATAACGATCGAGCGCCTTTTCGGGGTTGGGAATTTCCACCTGTCGCAGCAGCTCGATGGCTTCCGCCCGTGCCTGCGCCTTGCTCATCTTCAAGTGCAGCCGCAGAACTTCGGTGATCTGATCACCGACGGTATGCACCGGCGACAGCGACGACATCGGCTCTTGAAAAATCATCGCGATATCTGCGCCGCGCACCGAGCGGATGGCCCGGCTGCGCGGATCGAGCTTTGCGAGATCCAGCGACGTGCCGTCGGCACGGTTGAGGATGATCGACCCGGAAGCGATGTAACCGGGGCTGTCGATGATCTGCAGGATCGAGCGGGCGGTGACGGATTTGCCGGAACCGCTTTCGCCCACAACGCAGAGCGTCTTGCCGGGATCGATGGAAAAAGACAGATCGTTTACCGCGCGGAAAATGCCGTTTCGCACGGGAAATTCGGTGACCAGATTGCGGACGTCAAGCAGCGGTCGGTCTGGCTTCATGGAGAGAATATCGCTCATCCGGGGCCTCACTTGTTATAGGGGTCGGCTGCGTCACGCAGACCGTCACCGAGCAGATTGAGCGCCATGACGGCAACGACAACAGCTACGCCGGGCAGGAACAGCCACGGCGCGGTTGCGATCGAGCGAATATTCTGCGCCTCGCGAAGCAGCACGCCCCAGGAAATGGTCGGCGGCTGGAGGCCAAGACCGAGGAAGGACAGCGAGGTTTCCGCAAGGATCATCGCCGGAACGGCAAGCGTGACCGAGGCGATGATGTGGCTCGAAAAACTCGGCAGCATATGGCGGAAAATGATGCGCCCTTCCGGCACGCCATCCAGCCGGGCCGCCGCCACGAACTCTTCCGTCCTCAGTGACAGGAACCTGCCCCGCACGACGCGGGCAAGCTGCGCCCAGCCGGTCAAGGACAGGATGATGGTGATCATCATATATTGCAGCGTTGCCGGCCAACCCTGCGGCAGGGCAGCGGCAAGCGCCAGCCAGATGGGAATGGTCGGCAGCGACAAAACGAAGTCGATGACGCGCTGCATGACAAAATCGATGCGGCCGCCGTAATAACCGGAGATACCGCCCAGAACGACACCGAGAAGCAGCGAGAAAAACACGCCGACGAGACCGATGGACAGCGAAATTTGCGAGCCCTGTATTACCCGGCTGAAAACATCACGGCCAAGGCGATCCGCGCCGAAAAGGAAGAGCGGTCGGGTCTTGTCGGTCGAGGCCAGCAGATGGATATCCGTGGTGAACAGGCCGAGCACCGAATATTCGTAGCCGCGACCGAATAGCTGGATCGGGATTTTCTTGGCCGTATCTTCGACGAACACCGCCGCCAGCGTTTCAGGATCACGCGTCAGCTTCAGCGGATAATAATGCAGACCAAGCGAGAGGCCGTCCGTCGTATCGATGAAATGCACACGTTGCGGCGGATGGAAGGTGGCGCGCGCATTCTGCAGAACCGGATCGTTGATGGCGAAGAAACCTGGCAAAAGCGCGACGATATACATTGCGATGGTGACGAACAGGGCGGCCATGGCCAGCCTGTGGCGCTTGAACGCCCACCAGATCAGTTGCCATTGCGAGGCGACGGCAGCGCGGTCCGGCCGGGTATTGGTGGTGATGGCGATATCGCTCATGGCGCCCTCCTATTCGAGACGGATGCGCGGATCGACCAGCGCAAGCAGGATGTCGCTGATGAGCGATCCGATCAACGTCAATCCGCAGATCAAAAGCACAAAGGCGCCGGCGAGATACATGTCCTGCGCCATCAGCGACTGCAAAAGCAGCGGCGCGGCCGTCGGCAGATTGAGCACGATAGCAACCACAACCGAGCCCGAAATGAGATTGGGCAACAGCCATGCAATCGTGGAAATGAATGGGTTGAGCGCAATTCTCAAAGGATATTTCGTCAGCAGCCGGAACTCGGACAATCCCTTTGCGCGCGCGGTGGTCACGTAGGGTTTGGGTAATTCGTCCAGCATGTTTGCGCGCATGACGCGGATGAGGCTTGCCGTGGAGGACACCGCGAGGATCGCAACTGGTAGCCAGATGTGGGCCATCAGATCCATCATCTTGGCGATGCTCCACGAGGCAGTCTCGTACTCCGCCGAAAACAGCCCTCCGACATCGGCCCCAAATTCCACCGCCGCGACATACATCAGCACCAGCGCCAGAAGGAATGACGGTATGGAAAGGCCGAAAAAGGAGAAGGCGGTAAAAAGATAATCGCCGATCGAATATTTGCGCACGGCGGAGAAGACGCCGATCGGAAGTGCGATGGCCCAGGTTGCGAGAAGGCTTGCTATGGCCAGAACCAGCGTCAGCGCCATGCGCTCCCAGATGAGGCCGGAAACGGGCTGCTGCCATTCGAACGAGATGCCAAAATCGCCGCGACTGATGATGCCCCATATCCATTTGAGATATTGCACGATCATCGGGTCATCGAGCCCGAAGCGCTCTCGCAGTTGCGCCGCCGTATTGTGGTCTATGACTTCGTTGGACGCAGCAAGCGTGGCGATGTAAGTCGTCACGTAGTCACCGGGTGGCAGCTGGATCAGTACAAAGGCAAGAAAACTGACGGCGAACAGGGATGGTATCATCCACAGCAGGCGTTTTACGATAAATAGCAGCATAACGTTCTCGCAATCACGTTTTACCACACGCGCCGCCATCCACTACGAGACGGCTTTCGGGTGGTCGAAACAACCTGAGAGGCGCCGCCGCATTGATGAAGCGGCGCCCATGTGGCGGTGTCAGCTTGTGAAGGTGAACTGTTGCGGCAACGCCGGGCCCGGGTTGGGCCATGACCAGCTGTCGGGTTCTTTCTCCGGCACGTTGCGAAGGTTGTTGCGGATGATACCGAAACCACCAACGGCAAGGCAAAGACCGATCGTCTCGAACTCTTCCGCCGCAATATCGAAGATTTCCTTCATCTTCTCGCCGCGCTTGACAAGGTCGGCCGTCGAACGCGCTTCATCGAACAGTTTGAAGCGCTTCTTCTGGCTTTCCGGCGGCTCTTCCCCCTTCTGCCCGTTGGATGTGTACCAAAGCGCCCACGGAATGGCGTAGCGCGACCCCTGCGGGTGGAACGCGAAGAAGTCACGCGGGTCGAGCATCGGATCGAGACCGCCCGGACCCGGCCAGACCGCCGCATCATGGGCGTTATCATCGCCGCGTGTGTAGTACAGCGCGCGTTCGATGGTGTTGACCTTGATATCGACGCCGATTTGCGCCCACTGCGCCTTTACCAGTTCCAGCGCATCGACCAGATCGGGATAGAGTGTCGGGATCACATCGATCGAGAAGAAAATCGGCTGGCCGTCAGGACGGAGCCGCATGCCGTTGCCGTTCTTCTTGTCGTAACCCGCCTTGTCGAGAAGATCGTTCGCCTTGGCGACATCGTATTCGGTGTTCTGACGCGCCAGCTTTTCGTGATACCAGGGATGCGTCGGGCGCGGCCCGGCCTGATAGCCCTCGCTCTGGCCGAAATAGACGATGTCGATGATTTCCTGGCGGTTGAGCGCGATGGACAACGCCTGACGGAACGACTTGTCGCCGAACATCTTGCGCATCTCAGGGTCTTTGTGGGTGATGTTGAGGTAGATCTGGCACTGCTGCGCAGCCGATGGCACCAGCGTCAACAGACGGTAATCGCCCTTTTTCATGTTCTGCGACAGCGTCGGCTTGTTGGCCAGCACACTGATATGGCGTTCCTGAATGTCGATCTTGCCGGAGATGACGTTCAGCATCAACGATTCGACATCCTGCGAAATGCCGAAATTGACTTCGTTGATATAGGGAAGCTGGTTGCCTTCCGTATCGACCTGCCAGAAGTAAGGATTGCGTGTCATGACCACACGGGTCGCGCCGCCGGAATAGGGTTCCTTGACCACCCACGGGTCGAGCGTCGGCTTGTCGACATTCGACCAGCGCGACGGAATTTCGATGTCGCCGCACTTGGCGCGGAACAGTTCCGTCCAGCTGGACACGCCAGCCGCCTTGACGTCGGCATCGAGCGCCGTGTTGTATTTCGGCAGGAACTTGCTGCAATAATGCTTGGCAAACAGCGTCGGATGCTGGCCGAGCGGCGTGGCGAGGTTTTCCAGATAGAGCGCGTTTGGCGCTGCGAATTTGAACCTGACCGTGAAATCATCAACTTTCTCGACATCGACCGCCTTACCGGCGACGGAGAGTTGCGCCGGGGTAGCGCTGTAAAGCTCCTTGTTCTTGATGCAGTCCTCGATGGCGAACACCACGTCATCTGCGGTAAAGGGATGTCCATCAGACCATTTCGCGCCCTGCAATAGATGGAAGGTGAACTGGGAGGCGTCGTCATTGACCTCCCATTTCTCGGCAAGGTTGGGCAGAACTTCGGTGAAGTCCATGTTCCAGCGCACCAGCCCCTGGTTGCCGACCATGCGCAGGATGCCGTTATGGTCCGACGAACCGCGCAGGCCGCGGCGCAATGTGCCGCCATAGGTGCCGATCTTTTCATGCGGCGTCACCACCATCGGATTTTTTGGCAGACGTTCCGCCAACGGCGGCAGTTTGCCGTCTTTTACCAGGGCAGCCAGTTCCGGCGCTTCCTTGCCGGCAGCAGCCAGGGCCGAGCTCCCGATGACGGACACGGCGGCGACGCCGCCAAGCCCAGCCATAAAGGTTCGGCGCGTCACGCCCAGTGAAAATTTATCGCCATCGCGCATCGACTATCCTCCCAAAAAATCACCGGCAGCGAGACAGCTTTCACCGAACCGCAACAGCCTCCCGGCCAGCCAGCACACCGATCCTCCACCGGCAGGGCAGACCATATGGGCGTTTTCAGATGATTACAAGTATTGACAGATTTTTACATATTTTTTATTCGTAGGCCGGTTTTCACGATCAGGTTTGAGGAAAGAACCGGCACGACAGTAACCACGTTCATGAAATTCCCGGTATTTCTGTTGCGATTGAAATGCAGGAAACCCATTAACTTCAGCGATTTGCAACGGAAGGGCTGCTGATGGACAATCAAACCGCATCCGCCGCCGCTCGAGGCGAGACTCGCTTGAGCGACATCATCTACGAAAAGATCATCGGAATGATTTCTGATGGGCGGTTTCCCGTGAACGAGCGGTTGCCGTCGGAGCAAAATCTAGCTTCTCTGTTCGGGGCTTCCCGGCCTGTGGTGCGCGAAGCGCTGGAGCGGCTGCGCAACGACGGGCTTATCGTTTCGCAGAAAGGTTCCGGCTCCTATGTGCGCCAGCAGCCGGATTCATCCGTGTTGCAGCAGGTTCCTGTCGGCTCGCTTGCCGATGTGCAGCGTTTCTTCGAGTTCCGGTCCGGCCTTGAGTCTGCAGCCGCCGAACTTGCAGCACGCAGTTGGCAGGCTGCCGACAAAGCCCGCATCGAACAGGCCATTACCGCGCTGGAACAGTGTCTTGCGCGCAACGATCTTGGTGCGGAGGAGGACTTTGCCCTGCACGAAGCCATTGCTAAAGCGAGCCATAACCAGTTCCACATCACCGTGCGGATATGGTTCAAGCCGCATTTCGCGATCGGCCAGTCGGTGACACGCAGCCTCAGCCTCAAGCGTACGCCGCAACATGTGCGCGAGGTACAGAACGAACATACGGCAATCGTGGAAGCGATTTTTGCGCGCCAGGAACAGGCCGCGCATGACGCAATGAAAGATCACATCCTGAAGGCCCGTGCCCGCATGTTTCAGGGCGTCGGCAGCTAGAACCGTTTTTTCAACATTTCAAAAGGCGAGCCATACAGGGCAAGGGAAAATAATCAGTGATCCAGCCACGCATCATCGAGCCGAAACTCCGCTCTCTCATCGACACGCCGTTGAAGGTCGGCGAATCACCGGCATGGGATGAGCGTACCGGGAATCTGTGGTTCGTCGACATTCTCGCCCCCGCCATTTTCTGCCTGCATCCGGGCGGCAAACTCGACAGATACGAAATGCCCGCCCAGGTGGGTTGCCTCGGTCTTTGCGACAATGGCCTTGTTGTGGCGGGCCTCAAGACGGGCGTGCACCTTCTAGACCCCGCAAACGGCGCGCTCGAACTGCTGTGCGATCCGGACGAAGGACGAGCAGAAAGCCGTCTCAACGACGGCAAGGTCGGCCCCGATGGCCATTTCTGGGTGGGAACCCGCGACGAGGCTGCCGTGCCGACAGGAAATGCCCGCCTCTATCGTATCGCGCCGGATGGCGGCGTCGAGCTTGTCATCAATGGCGATATGTTCACATCGAACGGGCTTGCCTGGAATCTGGACGGAACGCGCATGTATCATTCCGATAGCAGCGGTCTGATGTATCAGGCGTTCGATTTCGATGTCGCGACGGGCAGGCTCGGTCCAGCCGAGCGCCTGCACGATTTCGCACCCGACGAAGGCAGGCCTGATGGCGCGGCGACCGATTGCGAAGGCTGTTACTGGAGCGCCGGCGTTCAGGCCGGGCGTCTCAACCGCTTTTCGCCGGAGGGCGAACTGTTTGAGATATACAGGTTGCCGTTCAAAGGGCCGACCATGCCATGTTTCGGCGGCCCGGACCTCAAAACGATCTATCTGACGAGTCTTGTGACCGAGACGAACGGAACAACCACCCCAGGTACGCTTGTTGCGTTTGATGTGCCTGTCGCGGGCGTAGCCGTTCACAAATTTTCTATCTGAAGATGCCCTTCGATTTTTAAGGAAACCAGTTGATGACGACATTCGATTTCCGCCAGGCTCTGCACGGTATTTCCGGCGTCCCCGTAACGGCTTACGAGACAGACGGGGAAGTCGATATAGCTGTCACCATCGAAGCCTATGCCCGTGTAGCAAAGGCGGGCATCCACAATATCGTTGCTGCGGGCAATACCGGCGAGTTTTACGCGTTGACGCCCGCTGAAATTTTCAAGGTCTACGAAGCCGCGATTGAAGGGGTGAACGGGCAAGCCCCCGTTACTGCAGCGATTGGACGCTCGCAGCGGGAGGCCCTGTCCATGGCGCGTCGGGCCAGGGAGATGGGCGCGTCTGCGGTCATGTCCCACCAGCCGGTTGACCCGTTCGCAGCGCCGCAATCACAGATCGACTATTTTATCGGCCTGGCTGAAGGCAGCGAATTGCCTCTCGTAGCGTATGTCCGCGCCGACGGGTTCTCGGTCAACGACATGGTCAGACTATCGAGCCATCCGAATGTCGCAGGCATAAAGTTCGCAACGACCGATATTATGCTTCTGTCGCGTGCGATCGCCGCTTCCGATCCTGACGGCTCACTTTACGTGTGTGGACTGGCAGAAAGCTGGGCTCCCGCCTTCTGCGCCGTCGGAGCCCGCGGTTTCACATCCGGTCTCGTCAATGTCGCACCGCAATTTTCCCTGCAAGTTCATGATGCACTGACGGCCGGCGATTTCTCGGCCGCACGTAAGATCGTTGAAAAGATCGAGTTGTTCGAACGGCTGCGGACACGATACCGGAACGGCGCCAATGTGACTGTGGTGAAGGAAGCGATGCAGATCCAGGGGCTTGCGGTTGGCCCAGTTCGAGCACCAGGACTCGCCCGTCTGGACGACGAGGATCGTGCAACACTTGAAGTCCTGCTTGCCAGCTGGCAATGACAGAAGCCTCATTCCCGACTGTGGAGACACACTACGATGCCGATGATGGCACCCAACCCATCTGCGGAATTATGCGCCTAACCGGCTCGGTTGCGATGAACAAACAATGCCTTGCGTCACGCCCAGATGACCATTGTGGTTATCTGGACCAGGGGTTGATCACTTTCACCCCGGCAGCCTCGAAAGGGCTTGTATCGCGAGTTGAGATCGTGAGGCCATTTGCTGCCGCTGTGGCTGCAATGTAGCCATCGGCCGTGCCGATCGCTTTCCCAGACGCTCGAGCGCGTGCCATCAGTTCAGAGTAGAACTGAGAAGTAGCCAGATCGAAGGACAGGATGCGGCCGGAAAAGTGTGGCAGCACCTCGCCCTCGAGACGGTCGCGGAGGATAGTTTGCCGTCTGCCTGAAGGCATAGCAGCAATTCCGAAGCGAAGTTCCGCAATCGTTATTGCGGAGATGAACAGCGTTTCGACAGCTTGGGCGTCCAACCAGGCAATCACCGCCTCGTCCGGAACCGGTTTCCAAGGTTCGGATATGACGTTGGTGTCAAGCAGGATCATTCGAAGGTCATCGGCTTAGCAGGTGTCTTGTCGCGACTTTTCTGAAGAGCTTCAACGTCGCTGTTGGAAAGCTCTGCGTCGCGACCAATGGCCGCTAGCAAGGACCCGAGCTGAATACGTTCCGGAGGACGAACAGCCGCTTCAATAATGTCACGAATCTCGGCCTCCGTGCTCCGGCCATGATGAGCCGCTCGCACCCTCAGAGCGCGATGTGTTTCTTCAGAAAGGTTACGAATGGTGACTGCCGGCATTGATATCATCCTTGGAAAAATGATCTCTTTGATATCAAAATACCAATAATGACGCTAAACTTCAAGAGTACTGAGTTTCAGCAGGATTTGACCCGTTTTCATTTCGCGGCCGGTAATCCGTCGAGGATACCGCAACCACGAGCTATCGTCTTATCGGGAAGATCTATGCACACCTTGCGAGAATGATTGTCGAGCGGGCGGGGTTTTCAGCGAGACATGAGCATGACCCGAAATTTTCCATACTGGCCAATTCACAAGAAAACAGTCCTTACCCCGGTGAGGCTGGCTATCGCGCAGGCTGTCCGTGTTAATCGAGATTGGACATGTCTGATGTTGCCCTAGGGGTCCTCCGCGTCCATATAGTTCCAATGACGCATGATTCGAAAATATTCGTAGGTCTTCGATCCGCTCGCAAACGCTCGCCATCGGCCAGCGAAGCCATAGGCCCAAAATGCCAATGGGACGGGTGTGAAAAGAGCGGTACTCATCGTGCGCCGGTGGGATCGGGTGCAGAAGGTCTTTACCTCTTATTCTGCCTTGAGCATGTGACTGACTACAACAAGGGTTATAGTTTTACGACACCACCCTCCAATGCCGACGTCGCCCGTTACCAGAAGGAAGCGACGACGGGTGCGCGCCCGACCTGGGGAACGAGGGTGAGCACGGCAACTGAAACTCCGCTGCCGTCTTCAGTTCGTTCAGGCTCAGCAAAAACGCTAAATGCTCGCAAAGCCGATCGGCAAGGGCAAACGCGGATCGGCGCCCAACAGAGAAAGCTCAAGGTACTGGAAGCCAAAGCTTTCGAAACACTCGGCCTTTCTTCCCAGGCGACACCCCAAGAAATCAAGAGCCGCTATAAGGAGAGGCTCAAAATGCACCATCCCGACGCCAATGACGGAGACCGCAATTCTGAGGATGCACTTCGAAGCTCGATCGAAGCGTATCGAATCCTTAAATTGAACGGTTTTTGCTAAAGCCTGTTTGAAAGGGGCTTAATATCCCTGCCTTCAAGGGACCCGAGCCACTGACCCGCTCCAACGCATAGATGAGATGATCCCTCGGGCCTCAATCCAAGCCACCATTTCTCAAATGCATTCAAGGAGCATCTCCTTCATTTGCCCAGCAGCTATGAGAAGCCACGTGCGCCGTTGCGCGACATCGCGCTTGGCAATGGGCTTCGGCACGGTTTGTATTTTTTGCTGTTCGACCGCAAAAGCGAAGACACCGAGATGGCCTGTTGAACAAACTTTGCCGTGAGGAGAATGGCCGTCATCGCCACTTAAACGGCCGAAAGACACTGGGTTAGCAATCTATATCTTGCCACCATTCAACCGTGCGGCGCTTCTCTAATCGGCGGGCTGAGGTCAAGGTGTTTTCCATCTATCTGTAGTCGAGAAGGCAAGAGTTCTTTGGCAATCGGGCCCGAAGCGTCCACGGGGTGACCAATCCCCTCAACGGTGCTATACCCTTAACATGGACCAGATCGCCACACGCTCGTATCGTAGTGAAGACTTCAATGCATGCTTGGCAATCTTCGATGGCAACGTGCCAACGTTCTTTTCACAGGACGAACGTGTCGAGTTTGCGCAATTCCTGGATGACTTAGGCTCCTCGACGAGCTCTTATCTCGTTATCACGCTACATGGCCGCATCGTCGCATGTGGTGGGCTGAGCATCGGCCCAACCCCGACAATAGCATCTCTCTCGTGGGGCATGGTCGACCCAGCCCACCATCGACAAGGACTCGGCACTCGCCTCACATATGAGAGATTGAAGCTGGCCCGATCTTCAGCAGAGATTGCCGAGGTGGTGCTTGCGACAAGTCAACATACCAGTCGCTTCTATGAGCGACATGGCTTCAGGGTCGTGGAGACCACCCCCAATGGCTTTGCTGCCGGGCTGGATCGTTACGACATGACACTCCGCCTCGTGTAGCAGAAGCTCATGCCTCCTATGTGGCGTCCAACGTCTTTTCGCGGCCCTTGCTTCTCTCCGGGATCGACACTCGGCCCTCCCATGATGGGGTTCAGTAGATGATGTGGCCCAATCTATGCTGCATCCTGATGACGGATCATCGGAATAAACGCCGCCACGAACTCACATCACCATCGTCCGCGAAGGACGCCTTCCGCCGCTACGCGGAACCCTTAACTCGTATCTCTCGCTTGCCTTTGTGGCCGACCTTCATGCCGCTACGGTTGAGACAGTGTCCTCCCTTGTCCAGCGGAATTCCGAGCCATCCACCCACATGCGATGCATTACGACCGCAAGACGGCGGGCCAGTGCCACTTTGGCCTTCTTGCTGCCATGGCGCTTGGCGATGTTCATGGCCCATGCCTTCAGCCAGCACCACTTCACCACGCGCGTCATCATAGATTGGGCGGCCTCATACAGCAGTCGCCGCATCATGGCATCCCCGCGTAGAGAGACGTGGCCGACCCGGCTCATTTCGCCCGACTGCTTCAGCACTGGCGTAAGACCCAATATCGCTCCGACTGATCGAGAATGACGAAACCTGCTGGGAATATCGATCGTCGCGACATAGGCGAGCGAGACGATCGGTCCAACGCCAGGTACCGTCATCAATCGCCTGCAAACCTCATCCTGCTTGCCCTCCGATAAAACCCGCTTCTCCAGCTTGGCCAAGCCTTCTCGCAACTTGCGTCGTCCGGCGAGCAGTGGCTCCATGATTTCCGCCAACTCAGTGTCGTGTTCGACAAGTTCGAGTATCCTTCTCTCGAACGTGCCGCCAGAGGCATGGCCAACCTTCAGTCCGAAGTTGCGCAGGAGCCCGCGCATTTCGTTTTCCAGATCGATCGCCTTCTCCTGCAGCAACGATCGGGCCGTTAGCAAGGCGCGACGCTTCTGGCTGGTGAGCGTCTTCACATGCACATCCTTGAACAGGCCGACCCGCATCATGTGGGCGATACCGCGTGCATCGTTCCTGTCGCTTTTGTTCTGCTGCAGGGCATCTAGGAACGCCTTGGTATTGCGCGTCTCAATACAGAAGACCGGGAGCCCAGCCTTTGCCAGCCCTTCAAACAGCCATTGCGATAACGGTCCTGCCTCAACGCCTACCCTCTCCAAGCTGAATGCCGGATCGCTCAGGATGGCGACAAGGTCGTCAGGGTGGGAGACCACCTTGCGTTCCCGGCATAGCTTTCCGTTTTCATCGACGATACAGACGCTCGTTTCTTTGACCGAGACATCGAGGCCGGCATAGTGTTTCATGGCTGCGCTCCTCTGCATGATGGTTGTGCCTGGTTTCCGACAAGCGAATGTATCATCGGCAGTGGGGTGCGGCTCATTCTTCGGGGCGGATGAGATGGAGCACGAAGCCGATTAGCCCATCTATGTTATCCGCAACACTGTTGCTCGACATGTCGGACATGCCCCCGCCCTCGGATTGCAGGGGCATGCCGTCGGGTTCATCAGTCTGTCAGGTGTGCGTAATTTTGGTACCGAGTACTTTCAGGCACTCGCGCATGAAAGCGGCCAATCCCGTCCAGCCTTTCGCAGAAACCATATTGCCGTCGACATAGGCCTCCGTGGGCTTCACGTCGATATAGATGCCGCCGACAGCGGTAACTTCGGGCTCGCAGGCGCCCAGCCCGGCGACCTTCCTGCCCTTCAGCACGCCGGGCACGGCCATCAGTATCTGTACGCCGTGGCAGATCGTGAAGATCGGCTTTCCGGTTTCGTGGAAATGGCGCACCATGTCCTGCACGCGCTTGTCGGTGCGGATGTATTCCGGGCCACGGCCGCCCGCAGCGTACACGGCGTCATATTCCTCTACCCGCACCTCTGAGAAGGTCTTGTTGATATCGGCATAGTGGCCGAGCTTTTCGGTATAGGTCTGGTCGCCTTCGAAATCGTGCAGCGAGGTCTTGATACGATCGCCGGCCTTCTTGTCCGGGCACACGACGTGCACCGTATGGCCGACAGCCTCCATCCCCTGCTGGTAGACGTAGATTTCATATTCCTCGGTGAATTCACCGGTCAGCATGAGGATTTTCTTGCCGCTCATGTCGTGTCTCCTTTTGTCATGGGTGTTGTGGTGTGCCCGGCTGGAGCCGGGCCCGGTGTGCGATCAGAATGGCGATGCGGGGAAATAGAACTGGTCCGCATTCTCCGGCGTGATGAGCGGCGCGCCGAGCAAGAAGGAGCCGCGTACCGGCGCCTGCCCCGCGAACTGGGCAGCCGTCATGTAGATGGCCGACTTGATCATCGACGGCGGATAGGGTGTGGAGATCGGCGTGCGCTCGTTTTTCTCCTTCACCATCTCGATAACCTGTTTCATGCCGTTGCCGCCGAGCGCATACTTGATGTCCTTGCGGCCGGCATTGTCGACAGCCTCAAGCACGCCGAGAAGCATGTCGTCGTCATTAGCCCAGACCGCATCAATCTTTGGATGTTTTGCCAAATAGTCCTGCATCAGCTTGAAGGCTTCATCCTGGTTCCAGTTGGCGTACTGGATGTCGAGTATCTTGATGTTTGACTTGGCGACGACATCCGAGAAGCCCTTAATTCGCTCGTCGTCAATAACCGTCGGGATGCCCCGCAGCACAACGATCTGTCCTTCGCCGCCCAGCTTGTCGACGAGCCAGTGCGCGGTGTTGGCGCCAACGGCGATATTGTCGCCGGCGACATAGAGATCCTGCACGCTTGGATCGGTAAGGCCACGGTCAACCACGGAAATGAAGGTGCCTTTCTGTTTGATCTGCTCGACCGGGCCGGTCAGCTCCTCAGAGGTGAAGGGCAGGATGACGAGCGCATCGAGCTTGCGGCTGGCCGAGAGATCCTCAAGCGCCGAGACTTGGGCGGTTGCCGAGGCCGCCGTCGACAGCACCACGTCGATATTTGGGAACGCGGCTTCGATTTCCTTTTCGGCCTGCTCTGCATGGTAGACGACTCCCCCCGTCCACCCATGCGTCGCGGCAGGGATCGACACGGCGATCGTCACCTTCTTGTCTTCGGCCTGAACGCTGCCGAGCGGCAGGACAAGGGCCAATGCGGCTGTCGATAACAACAGTCCGGCTTTCTGGATAATAGACTTCATTTTCTCCTCCTTTTGAAGTCAGTGCTGTTTTCAGCGGTTGGCAGTAAAGCGGTGCGCCAGCATGGCGATGATGATGATCGCACCCTGTACGGCGGCGACGAGGTATTCCGAGACCATGTCCGAGAGGACCATGACGTTGGCGATGACCTCAAGAATGAGTGCGCCGGCCACCGTACCGCCGATGCGCCCGCGTCCGCCGCGAAGAAGGGTGCCACCGATCACGACAGCGGTGATGACCTGCAGTTCCCACAGCTGTCCGGTCGTCGGCGTTGCCGCACCGAGACGCGGCACGTAACAGATGGCCGCAATGGCCACGCAGATGCCTTGAATGACATAGGCGCCGGTGCGAACGGCCGCGACATTGACCCCGGAAAAGCGGGCGACTTCGACATTGGACCCGGCCGATGTCAGGCGGCGGCCATACTTGGTTTTATAAAGCAGGAACGCACCGATCATCACGACGACGAAGGTAATGAGCACCGGATAGGGAATGCCGAAAATGCTGCCGAAATAGACAGGTCGGTAGGCATCGCGCAGGCCTCGGTCGATGGGCAGCGAACCGCCATTCGTCATGAAGGTGATGAACGCCCGGAAAATCCCCATCGTGCCAAGCGTCACGATGAAGGGCTCGATGCGCCCCACCGTCACGATCAGGCCGTTAAACAGCCCGCAGAAAGCGCCGACCACCAGCGCTACGCCAGCTCCCATCGGGATGGCCCAGCCGCCGAAAGATGGGGCAAGATGGTTCATCACCATGATCGTGATGCCGGTAACGAACGCCATCATCGAGCCGACCGACAGGTCGAGCCCACCCGACGAGATCACGAAGGTCGCTCCCACGGCAATGATGGCGACGAAGGCGCTGCGTGTGACCACGTTGATCAGGTTGGCCGACGCCACGAAATTGGAATTGACCAGGGCGCCGATGAGGACGATGACGGCAAGTGCAATGAAGGGTGCGAGATCCGCCCAGCGGATGCGGCTACCCTCGTCAACGGGTATGATTGTTGTTGTTGTTGCTGTCGCTGCGGTCATGTTCGTCCTCCCCGACGACGTCGCGTCCACCGACAGTTGCGGCGTAGACGACATTTTCCTCATTGATTTCAGCGCCGAAAAGTTCGGCGACGATCCTCCCTGCCCGCATCACGAGAACACGGTCGGCAAGCCCCACCAGCTCCGACATTTCCGACGAGATGACGATGCAGGCCTTGCCCGCCCGCACCATGGCGTCGATGAATTCGTAGATCTGGCTCTTGTTGCCAATGTCGATGCCACGCGTCGGTTCATCGATGATCACCACCGAAGGATCGGTGAGCATGACCTTGGCAAGCAGCAGCTTCTGCTGGTTGCCTCCTGAAAGTTTTCCCGCCTCCAGCCGTAGCGAACGGACGCGGATATCGTAATCCGTCACGGCCTCCTCAAGCCGTGAGCGCTCGCCCCGTCTGTCGAGAACCGTGCGCGGATTGACCGTGTCCAGCGCCTGAAGCGTCAGGTTGGGACCAAGCTTCTCCTCCAGAAGCAGGCCCTTTCCCTTTCGATCCTCGGTCAGATAGACAAGGCCGGCCTCCATCATCGTGCGGACCGACCGGTGTTTGATCTCCTGGCCGTTGAGAGTGACGCTGCCCGTCCGTGACGGGCGAAGACCCATCAGCCCCTCGATCAGTTCGGTGCGTCCAGCACCGATCATGCCGCCGATGCCGAGCACCTCCCCCGGCCGGACGCTGAAGCTCGCATTTTCTGCGCGATGGTCGACCGTCAGATCGGTGACCGAGAGAATGGGCGCGCCTTCGGCAGGCGGGCGTTTGTGGGGATAAAGCATCTCCAGTTCCCGCCCGACCATAAGTTCGGCCATTTCACGCTGGCTGAGACCGGCGGCCGGCCAGGTGCCTATCATGCAGCCATCACGCAGCACGGTGATGCGGTCGGCAAGCGCCTGCACCTCGTCGAGGCGATGGGATATATAGAGAACCGCCACACCGTGATCACGCAGCCGCCTGACGATGTCGAGCAGGGCCGCAACCTCGTCATTGGCCAGAACCGCTGTCGGCTCGTCCAGAATGACGACCTTGCGGTCGTCAAGAAGCGCGCGTGCAATCTGCACAAGCTGGCGCTGGGCAAGCGGCAATTCACTGACACGGTCACGCGGGCGCGCCGTCGAACCGACCCTCTCCAGCAACTGGGCGGTGCGGCGGTTCATCGCCCGGTCGTCAACCATCGGGCCACGGCCGACTTCACGCCCCAGAAACAGGTTTTCTGCAACCGTAAGGTCCGCGGCGAGCAGAATTTCCTGATGCACCAGCACGATACCGGCATTTTCCGCCTCCACCGCGTTTCGAAATTCGACCGGTTGGCCGTCCATGAACAGCCGACCTTGCGTCGGCGCGACATGACCAGACAGAAGCTTCATCAGCGTCGACTTGCCGGCGCCGTTTTCACCGATGATGGCGTGAACCTCTCCAGCGCGGACATCGAGCGTCAGGTCCGACAGGACGGTGATTGGACCATAAGCTTTCCAAAGCCCATCGGCCCGAAGGGTTGCGACCGCCGAACTTTCCGGCGATGCCAAGGGTTGGGGTGACAGGACGGCGTTCATTCGAAAGCCGAAAGCAACCGGTCGCGTGAACGTTCGATATGGATGCGCATGGCGTCGACCGCCGCCTGCGGATCACCCGACCGAAAGGCCGCAAGCAAATTCTCGTGCTCCTCGAGTGCCTCCTGCGTCACCCGTGTGTGAAACATCAGCCGGAAAATATGCAGATGGACATGCTGGTTCGACAGCGTGCTGCGGATAACGTCATTTCCGGCAATCTTGAGAATCGCATCGTGGAAATGTGCATCCGCGCGGGCAAACCGCGAGTATCGCGTGTTGCGATCGACGGGCGTCTCGCCATTACCCATATCCGCTGCCGAGTTTTCAAGCTGACGCAGTGCCTCGGGGGTCATGTTGAGCGTTGCGAGCCTTGCGGCTTCCGGCTCGACCAGCAGACGGAAGGCATAGAGATCTACGAACTGCTTTTTCGTCCATTGCGGAGCTGCGCTGTAGCCGACCAGATGCTCCTTACGCACAAGCCCCTCGCGCTCGAGACGGCTCAGGGCCTCGCGGATCGGTGTTTGGGAGACGCCGATTTCGCGTGCCAGGACATCAATCGGAATACGCGCGCCGGGCGCTATCTCAAGGGACATCAGCCGATGGTAGATATTGTCGTAAACGCCATCGACCACGCTGCTCGGGCGAATGCTCGCTCTCGCTTCCCGTTCCGCCGTAAAAGCCACTTTCACTCTCCAATTGCTTCTTGACACGTCGGCATTTGTTACAAATAAGATATCGTATGTCAAATACAATATCGTATATGATCTGATATAGGATTTTGAAATGAAGCAGCAACCGGAACGACTCCGGCATCTGGCGACGGCCCTGCTCGAAGGTCGGGGCGTCCCGTCCGACAATGCGAGCCTCCAGGCCGACGTGCTTCTGGAGGCCGAACTGCGCGGGCTACCTTCGCATGGCCTGCAGCGGCTGCCGCTCATCCTTTCCCGGCTGGACAAGGGAATTTCCGACGCCAAAGCATGCGGAACCGGAACATGGAGCCGGAGATCATTTCTCAGCGTTGACGGCGAATGTGGTCTCGGACCTGTGGTAGTCATGCATGCGATGCACACCATGCGAAGTGTACTGAGCAAGACAGGAATCGCTGTCGCTGCGATCCATAACGCCAACCATATCGGCATGCTCGCCTATTATGCGGAGGCCGTCGCGAGGGAAGGCCTGATCGGCATCGTCATGTCGACCAGCGAGGCGCTCGTGCATCCGTTCGGCGGAACGCAAGCGATGCTCGGCACCAACCCCATCGCCATCGGCATTCCCTGCGGTGAGCGACCTTTCGTGCTCGATCTTGCAACCAGCGTCGTTTCCATGGGCAAGATCCACAATCACGCAATGCGCGGAATGCCTATCCCGTCTGGCTGGGCCGTGGATGCGGCAGGCCGCCCAACGACCGACCCGCAGGCGGCAAAGGCCGGGGCGATAGCGCCCTTCGGCGGCGCGAAAGGATACGGGCTGGGTCTTGCGATCGAACTTCTCGTCGCAGCGCTTGCCGGTTCCGATCTCGCGCCCGATGTACATGGCACGCTCGACGATACCCACCTGGCCACCAAGGGCGACCTTCTCATTCTCATCGACGCGGCAGCGGGAGATGGCAGTGTCCAGTCGCTTGCGACCTATTTGGATCGTCTGCGCCTGTCCCGCCCGACCAACCCTGCAAACCCGGTCGCAATTCCGGGTGATGGCGCGCGTCAGCGCCGCGCCGAGACTGAAAACACGGGAATAGAGCTGCCGCAGCCGCTTTTAGATCAGCTTATGGCGCTTAAGGCCGCCTGAATTATCGGAGGAGACACAGAATGAACCTTTTCGGCACATTGAGAGCGCCGCGCGAACTGCTTTTCGGCGCCGGGCAGCGACATGCACTCGGCAGCATCGCCGCCAGGTTCGGCAAGCGCGCGCTGATCGTCACGGATACACGACTTGCGGAAGATGCCGACTTTCTCACACTCGTCCGTCAACTTGACGACGTCGGCCTCGCCGTCATGGTCGATAGCTCCACCCTTCCCGACGTTCCCGTCGATTCCGCCGCAAACAGCGCCGAGCGTGCCCGCATTTTTTCGCCGGACCTGGTCATAGGTATAGGCGGCGGTTCGTGTCTGGACATGGCCAAATGCCTGGCTCTGCTTCTCAGCCACGGTGGCAGGCCGCAGGACTATTACGGCGAGCATAGAGTGCCGGGGGCCGTAATGCCGTTGATCACCATTCCAACCACCGCCGGTACCGGATCGGAGGTAACGCCCGTCGCCGTGCTTTCCGATGTCGAGCGCAGCCTGAAGGTCGGCATCTCCAGCCCCTATCTGATCCCGACTGTCTCTATCTGCGATCCGGAACTCACCCTCTCCTGCCCGCCCCGCCTGACGGCAATTGCCGGGGCCGATGCGCTGACCCATGCGATCGAGGCCTTCACAGCGATCCGGCGCGACCCCGTTCCGGGTATTGCCCAGCAGCGCGTCTTCGTCGGCAAGAATGAGATATCCGATCATTTCGCACTCAGCGCCATCACCCTGCTGTGGCAGGGGCTGGAAGCGGCCTGCAAAAACGGCGCGGACCGCGCGTCGCGCGTGAAAAGGTGATGCTGGGCGCAACGCTTGCGGGGCTTGCCTTTGGGGTAGCGGGAACCGCCGCCGCCCATGCCATCCAGTATCCTGTCGGCGCCCTCACCCACACAGCCCATGGTCTCGGCGTTGCCTGCCTTATGCCCTTTGTGATGACCTGGAACGAGCCGGTCATCGGGCGCGAACTCGCGCAGATTGCCGACGCGGCCGGCTTGCCCGGCCCCGAGGACGTTATCCCCGCCGTCGTTACGCTTTTCGAGCGGATCGGCATTCCCGCGACTTTGCGCGATCTCGGTCTTGCTGAAGACAGGATCGACTGGGTAGCCGAGCAAAGTTGCGGCATAACGCGCCTCATTCAAAACAATCCCCGCCCTTTGAACCCGCAAGAAATGCGCACCCTCGTTGCCGCCGCCTATCATGGTGACCGGTCACGCCTGAACTGAGTTGAAAAGGATTTCCCGCCATGACGTTCCAAAACAAAATCACCGGTTATGCCGATCCTGCCCTCCACGCCGAGGGCCTTTATATCGGTGGCACATGGCACAAGGGCGACGGCATTGCCGTGATGGATCCCTCGACGGGGAGCAAGCTTGCCGAGGTTGCTGACGCCTCTGTCGAAGACGCGATGCGCGCCGTCGATGCCGCGCAGGCAGCCTCCGCCGGATGGCGTGCCACCTCTGCCCGGCAACGCGCCGAAATCCTGCGTCGCTGGTTCCAGTTGATGACGCAGCACGAGGAAGAGCTCGCCACGCTTATCGCGCTGGAAAATGGCAAGGCGCTGCCCGATGCACGCGGCGAAGTGGCCTATGCCGCCGAATTTTTCCGCTGGTATGCGGAAGAGGCAACGCGCATCCCCGGCGAATTCCGCCACACCCCTTCCGGTTCGCATCGCATCCTCGTCGACCACGAGCCGATTGGCATCGCGGTGCTGATCACGCCGTGGAATTTCCCGGCGGCCATGGCGACCCGCAAGATCGCTCCGGCCCTTGCCGCCGGCTGCACGGTGATCCTGAAGCCCGCCTCCGAAACACCGCTGACGGCCTATGCCATGGCGCGGCTTGGCGAGGAGGCAGGCGTGCCGGCGGGCGTCGTCAACGTACTGACTACGAGCAATCCAAGCGGGGTGACGAATGCCATGCTCGCCGATCCGCGCGTTCGCAAACTATCCTTCACGGGCTCTACCGGTGTCGGCCGAATGCTTCTTGCGCAGGCCGCAAAGTCGGTCGTCAGCTGCTCGATGGAACTCGGTGGAAACGCGCCCTTCATCGTCTTCGATGACGCTGATCTGGAGGCCGCACTCGATGGCGCGATGATAGCCAAGATGCGCAATGCCGGGGAAGCCTGCACCGCCGCCAACCGTTTCTATGTCCAGTCCGGCATTCACGACGCTTTCGTCGCCGGGTTGACGGCCCGCATGGCTGCGCTCAGGATCGGCCCCGGCTACGATCCAGAAACGCAATGCGGCCCGATGATCACGACGAATGCCGTTCGCAAGATTGATCGCCTCGTCTCCGAAGCGGTGGCTGCGGGCGCTCGCCTGACAACGGGTGGTAAACCGCTTATGGAAAACGGCTATTTCTATCCGCCAACGGTGCTCGAAAGCGTGCCGGTGGATGCATCCATCGCCCGCGAAGAGATCTTCGGCCCGGTCGCGCCCGTCTACAGGTTCGAAACCGACGACGAGGCGGTTCACCTTGCCAACAACACGGAGTACGGTCTGGCTGCCTATATCTATTCCGGCGACCTGAAGCGGGCGCTCAAGGTCGGCAAGCGCCTCGAAACCGGCATGCTCGGTATCAACAGGGGTCTGATGTCGGACCCGGCAGCACCCTTTGGTGGCGTCAAGCAGAGCGGCCTCGGCCGCGAAGGCGGCGTCACCGGTATCCTGGAATTCATGGAGGCGAAATATTACGCTGTTGAGTACTGACGGGGGAACAGGATGACGTCACAGGATCTATACAGGATTCGGGATTTCGTGCAGGATTTCGACGCGATCGCCGCCGAATTCGCCACTCGTAGCCGTGCAGTTTCGGCGCGCGCGAATGTGTTGGCCGATCTGCGCTACGGCGCGCGGCCGCGGGAGGTTTTGGACGTCATCCTGCCGGAACGCCCGAAGACCGGTGCGCCGCTACATGTCTTTGTCCATGGGGGATACTGGCGCTCCGGCGAGAAGGAGAACTACCGCTTCGTCGCTGCTCCAGTTCTGGCCGCTGGCGGCGTCGCGGCACTCGTTGAATACGACCTCATGCCCGGCGAGCGGCTTGATGTGCTGGTTGGCCAGGTGCGAAGGTCCGTGCTCTGGCTACAGGAGCATGCCTTGGACTTCGGTGCGAAGCCCGATCGAATGACCGTCAGCGGCCATTCGGCTGGCGCTCATCTTGCCTCCTTCCTGGCCTCCATCGGCCCGGCGGAAACAAATGTTCCATTATTGCCCGAGTTGAAGGGACTTCTGCTTCTCAGCGGCATTTACGATCTCTCAGGGATACCCGACAGCTTCCTTCGAGATGAGGCCGAGATGACTGAGGGAGAGGCCGAGGCCTGGTCGCCGCTTGGAGCGACCCAGCTCGATTGTCCCATGCGGATCATTGCGGTCGGATCTAATGAAACGGCGCCTTTCCACGCTCAGGCCACGGACATGCAGACGATGCTGGAGAGAATGGGACAGGACGCGGGCATACTGAATGTTCCAGATCGCAACCATATGAGCGTCGTGCTTGACCTCGGCAATCCGGATTCGGCGCTCGGCGGTCGTCTCGCCCGGATGGTGTCGGAGTCATAAACTGATGGGATCCGCTGCAGGGGCCGCACCCTGTGACGGCGTCCTTGACGGCATTACCCTTTGCGAAAATTTGGACAAGACGCAGTTCTGACCGCAGAGCAACGATCGATACTGCATCTCATTATGTCATGGGACGGACAGGACAGCTTGCCTCCGCATTGGTGAGAGCAGGGATGAGTTGCTGTCTTGCAATTACGAGATTTGCGTTTTCCTGAGGGCATGGATACTGGCGCCAATATCGAAACTGGCCACGTTCCAGGCACCATGCCCTGGCTGATCGGCGAGCGGTTACCCCTATTCTGTTCCTTAGGACGGGTAGGCGCCATCAGTTTTGGCGGAGCGCACGTTGATGCTTCCCCGCAAGTGCTCCCAGCCTGCCGGTGGTTGGGACCTCGGCTTTTTGTTTCGGCACGCGGGGGTACTTGAGGGACCAACTCTCGGTCCCCGATCACGAGCATCATGCCAAACCATCACCTTATGGTATCAGTTACGCTATTATAACTCTTGAGAAGCTTGGGATCCTCAACACCTTAGCGCAAACTGCTGCTCGACCTCATCCGCTGGCGCGCGCGCCTAGGCTACAGCGCGCGGGATGGTGGCGGCGGCGAGCAAGGTCGCTGATCATTTATCCAGAAAGATGGCTTTCTTTCATCCTTAGCGTCACAACGACGCCGCCCTCTACCCAGTTATAGTCGATTGATCCACCGAGTTGTCCAGAGACTGTCCTGTGCAACATCTTACTGCCGTAACCGTCTGACGATCTGGGCGACTGGGCAGGGTCGCCTCCGTGTTCGCTCCACACGATCTCGACCTCGTCTTCGATTATAGAACCGGATATGTCGAGCAATCCCGCCTTATTCGACAAGGCACCATATTTGAGCGAATTCGTTGCCAACTCGTGTATCACGAGTGCCAGGCTGGTTGCGGCCTTCTCTCCTAATCCCATCCGCGGCACAGCAACGCGGATGCGACCTGCAAAAGCTCCAACGTCGTCGTAAGGGGCAAGCAGCACAGCAAAGAGGTCACCGAGCAATGCCGATCTCCCCTGGCCATCGGGGAGCGGGCGCACCAGTTCGTGGGCCCTGCCGAGGGCTGTCAGTCGCTCAGTCAACTGCTTTGCCATTTCCTCTTTTGTCTCGGTCGTCCGCGAGGTGATATTTGTTAATCCAGAGGCCAGAGCCAGAATATTCTTGACGCGATGGCTCATCTCGCCGGCAAGGAGTTCATGCCCTTCCTCCGCCTGCTTGCGGCCCGTGACGTCAAGAAAGATGCCTGTCATTTTTTCGGTTGCAGCGTCTCCCTCGTTGCCCTGGCCCCGAGCGGAAATCCAACGAACGTCGGAGGCGTTCGTGAGAATGCGGAAATCAATTTCAAACGGGCCGTCGATGGCGCGAGTTGAGACGAACGCCGCCCTGACGCGGTCTCGGTCGGCGGGATGCACCTTGGCGGAAAGATGCTCGAAAGTGAGGTCTACCTCGCCGCAAATGTCCCAGAGTTCGTAAGCCTTGGCATCCATCACAAACGTGTCGTCATCAACGATCCAGGCCCAGAGCGCGACCCCGGCCGACTGGATAGCACGCCTGAGCTCGGCTGTACTCCATTCAGGTTGTGATGTGCCTTTGCTCAATTTCAAATGTCTCCCACCCCATACAAAAGCTGGTATCGATCTAGAACTAGCTGGCCAGCGAAGCGTTATCAATGTTCTACGTAGTATGTGCTTTATTGGGATGGAAGTGGAATGGCATTAATTTCGGACCGGTATCGGGACATATTTGTTGGCGATGGAGAGATGGCGCAGATGATGCGGCGCCATGATTGGGCGGATAGTACACTTGGTTGTCCGGACGAGTGGCCCGAAGCGCTGAAGGTCGCAATTCGGCTGTTGCTCACCTCAAAATTTGAAATGTGGCTTGGCTGGGGTCCAGACATCGCCTTTTTCTATAACGATGCCTATAGGCCGACCTTGGGAAATAAGCACCCCAACGCGCTTGCTGTGCCGACAAAGATATTATGGTCTGAAATCTGGAATGACATCAAAGGGCGCTTGGAAACCGTTTATTCAAGCGGAGAGGCAACCTGGGACCGCGCGCTGCTCTTGCTTCTCGAACGCGACGGGTATCCGGAAGAAACGTATCATACCTTCTCTTACAGTCCGCTGATCGGAGACAGTGGCAAGGTCGAGGGCGTCTTCTGCGCGGTCACGGAAGAAACCGAGCGGGTCATCAGTGAACGCCGCCTGGCAACCATGCGCACCCTGGCGTCTGGCCTTGCCGTGGCCGACACAGAGGTCGAAGTCTTCAACGCTTCACGCAAAGCGCTTAACGACAACCCTCAGGATCTTCCCTTCTGCGCACTTTATGTTTTTGACGAGAACGGCAATGCGATGCGCCGGTGGGTTTGCGGCACAGCTGAAGACGACACTTTATTGCCCGTAACAATAAACCGTGGTGTGGGTATCTGGAACCTTGAACGCGCCTGGCAAAAACAGACCATGGATCTGATAGAGTTGTCGGCCACAGACGTCATCCCGTCGGGGCCCTGGCAAAGAGCGCCATCTCAGGCTGCGGTCATTCCTTTGGTCGGACAAGCCAGCGACCAACCCAAGGGGGTAATGATCACCGGGCTCAATCCGCATCGGGCGGTCAGCGACGATTATCTGGATTTCCTTAAATTGATAGCCGGCCAGATCACCTCGCGCTTGGCGAGCGCCGAAGCGTTCGAAACAGAACGTCGACGGGCAGCGGCGCTTGCGGAGGCCGCTGAGATCCGGGAAAAAGCAGCGTTGGCACTCGAGCAGCTCAATCGTCAACTCTCCTCAGAAGTGCAACTTCGGACCGCGGAGCGAGATCGGATGCGCGCCCTGTTCCAGCAAGCCCCAAGTTTCATGTGCATCCTCAGCGGGCCTGAACACACTTTCGAGCTGGTCAACGATGCCTATAATCAACTTGTCGGGCATCGCGAGCTCCTTGGCCTCAGTGTCAGAGAGGCGCTGCCTGAGATTGCCGGGCAAGGTTTCTTCGAATTGCTCGACGGTGTTTTTCGATCGGGCACGCCGTACATAGGTCGTTATGTGCCTGTTTTCCTGGAACGGGATGGCAACGAGCAGCCGGATCAGCGCTTCGTACATCTGATCTACCAGCCAATTTTTGATCTTAACGGATCAGTGACCGGGATTTTCGTTGATGGCTTCGATGTCACGGACCAGAAGCGTGCTGAGGATCAGCTTCAGAGCCTTAACCACACCCTTGAGGAAAAAGTCGAGCAGCGCACTCTTGAACTGAGAACAGCACTTCTGAAGCTTGAGAAAGAAACTGTCGAGCGCGAAACCGCACAGATCGCGTTGAGGCAGGCGCAAAAGATGGAAGCGCTGGGTAACCTCACAGGTGGCGTGGCGCATGACTTCAACAATCTTCTCCAGGTCGTGAGCGGCAACCTGCAGCTTCTCTCCAAAGATATCGACGGCAACAGGCGGGCAGAACAACGCCTGCAAAATGCCTTGGCCGGCGTTGCCCGCGGCGCAAAGCTTGCATCGCAGCTTTTGGCCTTCGGTCGCCGTCAGCCGCTCGAGCCCAAAGTCGTCAATGTTCGAAAACTCATCCAGAATATGGACGATATGCTGCGCCGGGCACTGGGCGAAGAGATAGAACTCGAAACCGTTGTCTCCGGCGGGTTGTGGAATACGCTGATCGATCCGAGTCAGCTGGAGAACGCCATCCTTAACCCTGGCAATCAATTCGAGGGACGCGATGGAAGGCCGCGGACGATTGACAATCGAGACCGGAAATGCGGTTCTCGACGACAATTACGCCCGTTCGCACGACGATGTCCGTCCCGGACAATATGTGCTCGTTGCAGTGACCGATACGGGGTCAGGAATATCGCCGGATATCATCGAACATGTCCTGGAACCGTTCTTCAGCACGAAGACGGACGGGAAGGGAAGCGGACTCGGTTTGTCGATGGTTTACGGCTTTCTTAAGCAGTCCGGAGGCCACCTCAAAATCTACAGCGAGGTCGGGCATGGGACGACCATGAAACTCTATATGCCGCGCACGGTGCAGGTCGAAGACAGCCTGAGTGATCCAGAGGCCATTGCGGTGACGGGTGGCACGGAAACTGTTCTCGTGGTGGAAGACGATGACGGCGTTAGGGAAACATCGGTGGCGCTGCTGACGGACCTTGGTTACCGCGTCCTCAATGCGCGAGATGCACAGTCCGCATTCGCCGTCGTCAGCAGTGGCGTTCAGATCGACCTGCTGTTCACGGACGTCGTGATGCCGGGCCCGATGCGCAGCACAGATCTTGCGAGGAAGGCCAAGGCTCAGTTCCCTGGCATGGCCGTGTTATTTACCTCAGGCTACACCGAAAATTCGATCGTCCACGGCGGCCGGTTGGACGCTGGTGTCGAGTTGCTATCCAAACCCTACACGCGCGAGGCACTGGCCCGCAAAGTCCGCCACGTCCTGAACAACGCGCAGCAACACAGGATTGCCTTGCAACGGATGGAGCGCCAGGAGCCCGCGCCTGCACCCGAGCGGGAGCCGCGTGATAGCCGCCCAACGGTGTCCGCAAAACCGCATGTCCTTATCGTTGAGGATGAGCCGCTTATCCTGATGTCGACGGTCGACATGGTAGAGGAGCTTGGTCACACGGTGCACGAGGCTAACTCAGCGGAAGATGCCCTCAGCGTCCTTGAGACCAACAGGATCGACATGTTGCTGACAGATGTCGGTCTGCCCGGCATGTCCGGGATCGAACTCGCAAGGCATGTAAGGGAACGCTGGCCAAACGTGCGGATCGTTTTCGCAAGCGGTGACGACAACGCCAAGACAGCCTCGGGCATTTCCGATGCGCAGCAATTATCCAAGCCTTTCAGTATCGATGGGCTGCGACAGGTTTTGGGTAAGGCCGATCGGACCTTGTGACCGCAATCTGGCTGGCATGACTGGCGCACGGGTATATCCACGTTTGCCATCGCGCTGTTTGGCGATGGCGGCCGGCCACTTGCGCAAGGTTGAGTATCCAGTCCCACCTGCGCTGTTGACCGCCGAGTCATCACGATAGTGGAACTGGATCTGTGGAGATACCTCGATGCCCCCTGGGCAAGCGAGGCCACGGCACCCTTCGCCGGTTAATGGGCCTTCCGGTTTTTATCCGAAGTCGACGCCCGCGCGGCGTAAGTCATAGCTCGACCGACAAGAACCGCGCGGCATAAACACCACCAGTTCGATCCGGATCAGCCGTACGCCGCGGGGCACGAGATCACTAGAGGCTGACGCCCTCCAGTTTCGCGATCAGCGTGTTGCGATCCTCGACCGATCTCAATCGCACCGTTAGAGCTTCGCTCTTAACCGGTACCTGGGGCGGCAGAGAGACGGCAATGCCGGGAATATTTTCGGCAGCCCACCGCCTGAAACGAGGCAACTTGTTGGGGCCGCTGATAGGAAGGGTGTGAATATATCTGAAAGTCATGACTGCTTCTTTCCGAATGCGGGCAATGCCATGGCACAGGCGGCCAGATTTGCTCCGCAGTTTTCGTGTCGGGTTGCGAGAAACCTGACGCCAATGTCGCGGTCGCAACTATTGGCGCCAGGCAATCAGCGTCCGGCACTAACCCTTCGGATAGGAAAGACGTAACGCATGGTGAGCGCGAAACCCGTTAGCTCCATCGTCGGCATGTCAGACACCAGAACCTTGCCGCTCGCTCAACCCCAGGATCAGGCGGCCAGAGTGACGGCGGGCATGCCAGCACCCCAGCTCTGCATCGAGCTTCCGTACAAAATCGGCAAGCGCGATATCACCCAGCCTGTCCGCCGCCGCTTGTGGAGAAAACCATCGTCTTTTTCGGTGCGCTTTTTCGCGCCAGTGGGTCAAAGTGCCACGCACGTTCATACCGAATATCGTGACACAGCAGACAAGCTGAGGCCCATCGTTGAGGGTCTTGATGTATCTGTATGTCATTACCGGAGCCGGGGACATGTCGCCAATAATTCCTGCCACCTTGAACGCATGTCGCGAGGCCATGACGAGGGGCGGACATGCTTTCACGAGCGGGCCATTGGGCACGATCCAGCGCTCGCGCTCACGGTCCGTGACAAGCAGCACCTTGCGATGGCCGTCGCGCCCGATCCGCCAGGGAAGTACTCCGACCTGCTGCAACTCACCTCTGTCATCAGGTGACGAGACGATCCGGCTTGCTGTCGTAGCGCCTGTCATTGTCCTGCGGTCTCCGCAAGCCAGCGAAAGGGCAGCCGGAACTCGTTGCGCTTGCAACTATGAGGCTTGCGTGCGGCTCTCAGTGGAACAGAGGTTTCACACCAAGGGCACCGGGCCGCGGCACCCGGCAGTTGACGGTTGCAGGCAGGGCAGACTGGAAGGGGGCGAGGGTGGGACATTGAAACGCTCCATGGCTACGTCGCGCGAGCGACGCATTACGAACCGCACTTTCAATTGCGTGGTTCCCGGAGCGGCTGGGTCTATGGCGGCGTTAAGGGTTCAGTGCTGCCAGCTCCGGGTTAGGGAACGTGCCTGATCAATAAGCCTGAAAAATAGGGATTTCATGGTCGTTTTCATGATGCTTATCTGGGCAAGGATCGCGTTGACGGCAAGGTGACCTTTTGCCGCACGATAGGAATGATGTCGGACCATTCGCGCCAAATCGTACGTGAACGAACCTCGTGACATCCACTCAGCGGCAAGAAGCTCTGCGTCACTTTATGGCCTTACTGTCAGACCCAGAGCTTTTCGCTTGAACGCGCGGACGACGATCGAGACATTGATGGAGGTTTTGCAGACGTAGCTGTTCTCGAACAACAGACCTGACCGGTCGTTGCACCGCACTGACGATTCGAGCGCCTGCTCAGCTAGGTTGCGCCCCCACTCGTTGTGGAAGAACGTGCTTCCATCGGTAAAGCCAAGCCCGGTGCTCTGGTATGTCGGTCGGGCTTGCAGCGATCTTAAGGCGGCAAGATAAGCGGCATCATTGTCCGACCTGCGTCCAGCGATCATTGCTTTTCCCAGAGATTTCCGATCGATGCTGGGACGCCTCCAAATAATGAAGCGGTTCTCAACCAGATCAATGTACTCATCGAGACCAGCAACGGGGATCGAGTGGACGGCGAAAGGTTGATAGAACATGAATGGATCGCTCTCTTCGGCGGCCGCATTTGCCCGGAAACACATAACCGCTTCGAGCGATGCCACTATCTCCGGCCAGGCTTTAAGGACGGAGGACATCACCTGAGGGGCGACTCCAGCCTTCCGCCAGAGTGCATGTATTAACGCCAGAGCAATCCACCGTGGCTCGCCTGTCGTCTCGTTAGCCGCGTTAGCAATCGGTGCAAGGCAGGCCTCGTCCTCACATAGGATAGCGGCGACATCAGCCAGAGTAGCATGATCAAGTCCAAAATTGGGCTTGGCAACCAGAGCAGGAAACAAGGTGGTAACCTCTGAAAAACGCCTTGTTCTCAACAAAGAGAACAAAGACCAGTGGAGCGACTGAATTGGCGAACGACCCCATCGCACGCGTGCGATCGGGTGACGCTCCTGCTTTGAGGGGCAGCGGCTCCGGTCTGGCTTGAGGTCCAATAATCATCACCGATGCGTTCCTCCCGGACAGCATGAGTCGAGCTGGGCCGCCGCTCGTGATCGCCTAGATGACCCCTAACGCGTCCATAGCTTCCGCGACCCGAACAAATCCGGCGATGTTTGCACCAAGGACGTAATCGCCCGGCGCGCCATATTCCTCGGCGGTTTCCGCGCAGACATCATGGATCGCACTCATGATGTCTGCGAGGCGCGCCTCCGTTTGCTCAAACGTCCAGCTGTCACGGGAAGCGTTCTGTTGCATTTCCAAAGCAGACGTGGCGACCCCTCCTGCATTTGCGGCCTTGCCAGGCGCGAACATGACGCCCGCCGCCTGAAACAACCTTACAGCCTCGGGAGTCGACGGCATATTTGCACCTTCTCCCACCGCGATGACGTTGTTTCTGACGAGCGTCTTTGCGTCTTTACCAGTCAGTTCGTTCTGCGTTGCACAGGGCATAGCCACGTCACAGGGGACATCCCAGATTGATCCTCCCTCTACAAAGCAAGCGTCCGACCCCTTGAGCTTCACGTATTCCGAGATGCGTCCTCGGCGGACCTCCTTGATCTCCTTGACCAGGGCGAAATCAATCCCGCTTTCATCAACGACATAACCGTTTGAATCGGAGCAAGCGACAATCTTCCCGCCGAACTCGCTTACTTTTTCCATTGTATAAATTGCAACGTTGCCCGAACCAGAAACCGATACACGCTTTTCTGAAAAGTCCATTCCTTTGGAGGCCAGCATCCTGCGCACAAAGTAGCTCGCCCCATAACCTGTCGCTTCTTTGCGAGCGCGCGAACCGCCATAGAACAGGGCTTTCCCGGTCAGGACACCCGCCTCAAATCGATTGGTGAGCCTCTTGTACTGGCCAAACATATAGCCAATCTCACGACCGCCGACACCGATGTCGCCAGCGGGAACATCGGTGTATTCGCCAATATGTCTATGAAGCTCAGTCATGAACGACTGACAAAAGCGCATAATTTCGCCATCAGATCGTCCGCGCGGATTGAAGTCGGATCCGCCCTTCCCTCCCCCGATGGGCATACCGGTCAAGGCGTTCTTGAACGTCTGTTCGAATCCGAGGAACTTGATGATACCGACGTTGACCGAGGGATGAAACCGAATGCCGCCCTTATAGGGACCCAAAGCAGAGTTGAATTGCACGCGGAATCCGCGATTGATTTGGACCTGACCGTTGTCATCCACCCAAGGCACACGAAAGATGATCTGCCTCTCCGGTTCACAAATGCGCTCGATGAGGGCGTTTTCCGCATAACGCGGATGTTTAGCAATGACTCTTCCAAGGCTCTCCAGGACTTCGCGCACGGCCTGGTGGAACTCGAACTCTCCTGCGTTTCGGCGCAAGACTTCGTCGAGAATGGGTTCGAGTTTTTCGTCGACGTGAACCATCAAATACTCCGTTTTTTTAATAGCTTAAGGAAGATCGGCATGGGCAAGCAGCCTAATCACTGCGGCGAGGGTGACTGTCTTGGCTCGTCAGACATCGGGGTTCTTTGACCTCACTCGCTCGGACATCATCGCCTGGAAGTTCGACAGCAGGATTATGCATCCGCCGATGACGACCCAGGCGTCTACGCCTTCTCCGTAAGCGTAGAACCCGACGACCGCAGCCATGGGTACACGCAAAAAGTCGATGGGCATGATGACAGATGCATCGAGGCGCTTAAGCGCCTGTGCCTGGCGGTAATGCGCACTCAAGGCACCAACGCCGGCAACCATCATCCACGGAATATCGGACAGGCTGACGTCCCTCCAGTCCGTCAACGCGGCCAGCAGTCCCAGCGGCAGTTGAATGAGGATCATCCAGACCACGATGATTGCTGGTGAGCATTCTTTCGTGAGCTGCTTGACGAGAATTAAGGAAAGCCCATAGCCGGCGGCCGCCAGCAGCACTAAACCAGCAGCCGGATCAATGACGCCGAATCCTGGACGCACTATCACCAGAACACCGATGAAACCGCCAAGGGTTGCGAGAAGCCGCGGCCCGGTTAGCTGCTCCTTGAGAAAAAGCCAGGCGAAAAATGCGACCCAGATCGGCATCGTAAATTCGAGTGCAAAGATCGAGGCCAGTGGGAGAGCGACCACGCCAATGGTCCAGAAATACTGGGCGGTGAAGTGAACGACGTTTCGGGCGAGATGCCTTGGAAACAGTTTCTTCTGAAGGATCTGCGGCAGGAGTGACCGTCCCACCAGCAAAATTACGCCGAGACCGACGAGAGCCCGGAAAAACAGTACCTGTCTGATCGACAAGGTCGATGCGAGCTCGCGAGACCCGACAGCCATGCTTATGAAGGACGCCATGCTCAGCGCCATCCAGCCAAGTCCCTGCGCAAAACCTGCCCGCCCCCGCATTCCAGTAAAATGTGTGTCTTTTTCCATGATTGCTCCGGACAGCTTGTGCTGCCGCGATAAGGGAAGCCTTGGTCCACTTTTGTTGGCCAAACATCTGAAGCACCATACGAAACAGATGTTGTTGGTGCGTTCAAAGGGCGGAGGAACGTGCGCAAGCAAGCGCAGACATCCGGTCCTGCAGACCTTTCTTGCGTCGATATCATCGCGTTCAGAGGTGGCTGAAGGCTTCCGCGGCTGCTCGTCGTAAACCGGCACGGCCGACCCGGACGACAGTCAATTGATGTCTGTGTCCATCGCGAGAATTCCACTCCCCGCGCTGCCCGGGCTTAAGGCCCAAGAGCGCCACGCCAACAGGCGTCAATACAGACAAGCGGCCCGCGTCTGCCAGCACTTCATTCGGGAGAACAAGGGTAACCTGACGTTGCTGCCCCTCTACATCATACGAGACAGTTGATCCTAGGCAGACCGTGTCGAGCGAGACCTGTTCGTCTGCCAAGACCCAGGAGTTTTCCAGCTTCTCACTCAAGTCGGGGCCGACGTCGAAATCATTGGTCAGGGCCACGAGCGTCAGGCGGCTAAGTGTGTGAAAGTCTGTTGCCCCGATTATGGGCATGGTTTGGCTGAGTGAAGACATGTTTATTGTGACCTGCGCAACAACCCCATCGCTAGAGGAAGGGCGTTGACTTGTTTGAAGAGAGACTTGCCGCAGATGGTAAGGCGAACGTGTTGACGTAGCCACTCTGGATCCGGCAGGCGACAGTGGCCGGACCCGGTTACGATCCTGCGATGGGGCAGACGCTGAAAGCGCTCACTGCGCGTCTTTTGCTCTCATTCAACATCAACCTAGCATTTATGGAAGGTGCCATGAAGTCAAGGGCACTTGCCGAGATCAAAAGCGCCGGGCAGCGTCTCACGGAGCGCTTCTTGACTTCCCCCTCAGGCATGCCATGATTAGGGCACCATGTTGAAAATTGGCAATTCACATAAATTTCGCCTCTGCCGAGAGTATCCCGTCGAAGGATACTAGCCCGGGACGTAGACTGCTGTCGCGCGTCTGAACCCGGGCTTTGATCCTGCGGGATTGCGCGACCTCACCCTCCACAAGCAGTCTTTTTAAAACGCAGCTATTCGGCCGCGGTACGAGGCATATGAAATGAACACCACTGATTACACAAAGCCGTCCATCATCGCCCGGCAGACTGACCACGCTCGTCTGACCGCTCTTGCACTCGCGGCACCGGGGCGCGACCTCGACGATGCCGAGAAGTTGCTTATCGAACTTGAGCGTGCTGATGTCGTAGAGGATGACCAGTTCCCCGCAGACGCAGTGGCGGTCGGATCGACGGTATCCTACCTGATGGAAGGCGGAGCCAGAAGGACGGTAACTCTTTGTTACCCCGGCCTCGCCGACATCGAACGCTCAATGGTCAGCGTGCTGACCCCGATTGGAGCTGCTCTTCTTGGTCTTTCTCCCGGACAGCAGATCGAGTGGAAGGGCCGTGACGGGCATTCACACAAGTTGACCGTCCTTGAGGTGATGGCCGACTTAACGGTCAACGCCTCTTAAGACCCTCATTCCGGATGATACGAGAACCCGTTTACAAATTGACGGCGACCGTCCGCATCCACCGATTGACGAGGTCACAATTCAAACGTCGCGAGTAATCGCGACTATTGCGATCCCAATCGATGCCAGAGAGCTTCATCTTCCACTCCCTTGGTTGGCCATCCGTCCCTGGATGACCCGGCAAGCTTCGATCCATGCATACCGCCTTGCGTTTAAACGTGAATGAACATCACCTGAATATCTGAATGAGCTACTAGAAGCGCAATCGTTTCGGCACCCATCACCTCTTTCTCGAAGTTGTTCGAGGAGCAGGTGGCGGCTCAGATGGTTATGCTTGACTGATGTCACACATCCTGCAACGCCATTGCCACGCCGAAAAACGAGGCGGATCAATGCCATGGACGATCCAGCGCCTAAAGTTCGCCCTTCCGGTGTTGAGATGGGCTGACCCCAAATGCTTTTTTGAAGCTCTGGGTGAAGGCACTTTGGGTCGCAAATCCCCACGCCTGAGAAATCTCCTTTACGGACCGATCCTTATTCCGATCGATCTCGTCGCGAGCTTTTTGAAGGCGCAGAGCAAGCTGATACTCACTTATTGTTTGTCCCACGCAGTTCAAAAAGGAATATTGCAAAGAACGAACACTGACCCCGCTCAGGCCCGCCAAGAGTTCAGGAGAGCTTCTAGCCGCTGGGTGCGCATGGATATAATCAATCGCTCGACGGACTTGTCGTGGAGCAATGACGGGCACAGGCGCCTCAAGTTTTTGCGTGTAGTTGTTCGGATAGTTTAGAAGAAAACTGTCAACGATCAGATTACCCATACTCGGAGACTGCTTATTCAATGACCTGGCAATTCCTTGTAACGGTGAACCGTTCAGCATTTGAACAAGAGCCGGAAGCCCTTCGAGTTTGCCATGATCCAGAGCGCGTTTGCTAAATTCGATCGGCTGAACCACAGGCCGATCGAGCAATATCGACATGCGTCTTGATAATAGAGCGTCTGAGATAACAACTGTTGAATGTTCGCTACCATCAAGGACATCCACGCTATCGGCGTGCCGGTAGCCAATGACCTGATTAGCCGCAATCGATAGCCTTTCACCCCGGAAGTCATATTCGGTCGCTCCCTTGCTCGCGAAATTAAACAGAACAGCGTCGAACATCGCAATGGGAGTAACGCGATACGAGCCTATCGTCGCCGACCATTCGAAGAATACTTCATCGATTACGGCCAGTTGACCGGTGACCCCGTAGTTGTCGTGTGAGCCCAGTGGCATGACAGCGACGGGAGCATACGCCTCACTCAGATACTCTTCGACTTCCCCAATATCTCTCGACGAGATCTTGAGCTGTTTGTACAGACCGTCCGACATTTCCCGCACATCCCAACACAGGTTGACGTGATAAAAAGCGCATTAGGTACCAACTCAATGGCATCATATGTCCCTATAATAACCAACGGTGCGGCATCATTTAGATCTGGGAATCAACCGAGGGTATTGCTCCATTTCGGTCGTAATCAGTCATGCTTGCAATCAGCCTCTGCGTTGCGGAAGACGTTCTCAATGTCTAGTGAACGGTTCAGAGGACATTTGTCCGGCACGCTGGCAATAGTCGCAAAAAAATTGCACCTCAGAAACACACCTGCACTTTACAGGTGGCTCATCGGCTTCACGCGCCTTTTGAGAGTGAGAGTTTTCGACTATTCTTAATTATAAACATTGGCGCCTTACCGGTCGCGGCTCTAAACCTCTAAAAAAGGTTCACGTCGAATGGCTTAGCCAAGGATTATGGCCTAAACGTCCGCGACATAAAGTGGTTTGGATACGGATTTGATACAGAGATGTCTGGATGAGCAATCAATTATTTCGGCCTCCAAGCTTTTAGCGGCGATGGAAAACCCGAAAAGGCTCGCAATACTGCGGATTCTCGTTGACGCCGAAATTCCGGTTGGTGAGCTGGCACACCGGGTTGGCCTCAGCCAATCAGCCTTGTCGCAACACCTCGCCAAGCTGCGCAATGCAAACGTCGTACAGACCCGCCGTGAAGCGCAGGTGATCTACTATTTCAGCCATTCCGATGCAGTGCGGCGTATTTTAGCTACTTTGGAAGCGATTTTCCGCGAGCAGCCGCCTGTGTCTCCGGCTGCGGCGCCAAGCGGGCGATAAATTCGCGCCGGCGCATGAAGCTGGCAACGTTATGGATGGCTTCACTGGATTGGACTTACTGGCTAGTCAAGATTCCTCGCCGCTTTAGACTGTTTTCTTGATGTATTGTAATGTAAGCGCTGTTTCTGGGCCACGCTCTGATGTTATCGGCCCTCCTTTGTTGCATTGAATTGAAACGCGCGTATAGGCTTTGCCTGTATATCGCAGGAGACCATTGATGGACGGAAGCTCGCTAGCGGTCAGGCGTATTCAGGCAGATCAAGTGGACGCATTTCGACGCATTCGCCTGGAAGCGCTTCGCTCTGAACCGACCTTTTATGCAAGCAGCTATGAGGACTGGGTTTCACTGTCTGTCGATGAATGGCAGCAGCGTCTGCATGATCCGGTTTTTGTCGCGTTTCGGGATGACGAACCTGTGGGCATAACCGGTTTGCTCCGCCAACGCGCGAGCAAGATGGCTCATCGTGCCACGATTATCATGGTTTATGTGCGCAAGAACCTACGCGGAACGGGCCTTGCCCGTAATCTCCTGGGGACAGTTGCAGACTATGCCCGTGACATCGGGATTCTGCAGTTGGAACTGGCTGTGAGTGCGGAAAACCCGGCTGCAATACGTTTCTACCTGCGGGAAGGCTTCTCTGAGGTCGGTCGGATTCCTGCTGGCTTTCTACATGACGGCAGGGAGATCGATGACGTCATGATGGTGCGTCGCCTGCTCGATTAGCGTTTTCGGATATCAAGCAGCAGCTTCGCTATTGCAATTGGGGACAAAGCTCCAAGGCAGCAGCTCATCAATCCGGCTCTGCTTGTGACCGTTGACGATGGCGGTGAGCGTGGCAGTCAGGTAGGCGAAAGGATCGATGGCATTGAGCTTGCAGGTCTCGACCAGCGAGGCGATGATCGCCCAGTTCTCCGCCCCAGCGTCGTGCCCCGCGAAGAGTGCGTTCTTGCGATTGAGCGCAATCGGTCGGATGGTGCGCTCGACACTATTATTGTCGATCTCGATGCGTCCATCGGTCAGGAAGAGCTTCAGACCATCCCAGTATTTGGCGATGTAAGCCAATGCCTCGCCGAGCGGCGACTTCGTTGCGACGCGTGCGCGGTGATGGACAAGCCAGTTATGCAAGTCTGCGACGAGTGGCGCTGAGCGTTCCTGTCGTCCGACAAGTCGAGCCTCCGCGTCAAGGCCTCGCAGCTCGGCCTCGATGCGATACAGCTCTCCGATCCGCTTCACTCCTTCCTCGGCAATCCGTGCTGAGCCAATGCGAGTGATCTCCACCAGCTTGCGACGCGAGCTGAATGTCGGGACCAACGCGCTCCGGCGCGATCAGCCTGTTGTATCCGGCATATCCGTCCACTTGCAGAATGCCCGTGAAGCCCTGCAGTATCCGTTCGGCATGAATGCCACCGCGACCGGGCGCATAGGTGAAGGCCACGCCTGGTGGAGCGCAGCCGCTCCACGGGCGATCATCCCGCGCCAGTGCCCAGAAGTATCCGGTCTTGGTTTTGCGGGAGCCGGGATCGAGAACCGGGGCACGAGTCTCATCCATAAACAGCTTGGTTGAGCGCTTCAGGTCGGCGACCAAAGCATCGAAGACGGGCCGCAGTTCATAGGCTGCCCGGCCGACCCAGTCGGCGAGCGTGGAGCGGTCGAGATCGATGCCTTGGCGGCTCATGATCTGGGCCTGCCGATAGAGCGGAAGGTGGTCTGCATATTTGGAGACCAGCACATGGGCGACGGTCGCTTCCGTCGGCAGCCCTGCCTGGATCAGCCGTGCTGGTGCCGGAGCCTGAACGACACCGTCAGTGCAGGCACGGCACGCATATTTGGGCCGCCGGGTGACGATCACGCGGAACTGTGCCGGGATCACGTCCAGTCGCTCGGAGACATCCTCGCCAATGCAATGCAGACAACCGCCGCAGCCGCACGTCAGGCTTTCCGGCTCGATCACCTCTTCGACACGCGGGAGATGCTTCGGAAGGGAACCGCGATTGATCGCGCGTGGCCTAGCAATCCTGCTTCCAGCCGGAACGTCCGCCTCATCTTCGGCATGGATCACGGCCATAGCCGTCTCCAGGTCTTCCAGTGCCAGGTCGAATTGGTCCGGATCGGTCTTCTCGGATTTGCGCCCGAAGGCTGCCTGCTTGAATGCTGCGACCAGCTTCTCAAGCCGCTCGATCCGCTCATCCTTGCGGGCGATATGCTCGTCCTTGCTCGCTATCGCGACGTCCTTGGCCGCCTCGCGTGCCTGCGCCGCGATCAGCATCGCCTTCAGGGCAGCAACATCATCGGGAAGGTCGGCGGCATCAAACATAGCAGGAAGCTACCAAATCCGGAGCCGATTTGCCTCTGCAATTTGCCCTGCTGAGTCATTGTGCCGCAGCTATTCTATGGCTTCCGGTGCTCTCGTCTGGACGACATGAACCCGCCGCCAATCCAGGCCCGCAAACAGGGCCTCGAACTGGGCATGGGTCAACGTCATCAGGCCATCCTTGATGCCGGGCCACGTGAACGTGTGCTCTTCCAGCCGTTTGTAGGCCATGACGATCCCGGAGCCATCCCAGTAGATCAGCTTCAACCGGTCCGCCTTGCGGGACCGGAAGACAAAGACCGTTCCAGTGAACGGGTCCTTGTGCAGTTCGTTCTTCACCAGCGCCGCTAAACCATCATGACCCTTGCGGAAGTCCACAGGTTTGGTCGCCACCATGATCCTGACGCGGTTCGACGGAAAGATCATGTAGCTGCCGCCAAGGCGCGGGCGATTGCAGCAATCCGGGACGCTGACGCGCCTTCCTCAAGAAAGATTGTAACTGGACCCACGACGATCTCGGCGCGGGAAGCGACCTTGGCTGCCTGCGGCTCCGGCGATGGAGCATCAACAACGATGGCCGCAAACTCGACCCCGTCTTCGGGCTCTGGCAGCACCAGCTTGCCCTGCCGAGCCAACGTCCGCCACGATGACAGGTGGTTGGCCTTCAGCCCGTAGCGCCCTGCTACTTCGTTCACGGTTACGCCTGGTCTCAAGCTCTCCGAAACGATCCGCGCCTTGACCTCATCGGGCCATTGGCGATGGGCCTCACGTCTGCTCCGCCGCGTTTTGACAACCTCCAACGTAGACTCCATGGAGAAACTCCTTGTCGCTCATCCACGGAATGTCGATCACAGATCAGGCGACGACGGGCAATGTGGGGGCAGAACACCGGTTACATTGTAATGAGTTGTCCGACCGCACATTGTCCGCTGTCGCCTGATCTGTGATCGACACTCCATGGATGAGTGACAACGAGGATCTTGCAGGCATACGTCAGAGTTGTCTCAAGGTGTACTACGCTTATCGACTTACACGGTTACCGTGCTGCTTTCGGCGCTCTTTACGGAGACACACCCAACAAGAAACATCAGGACCACAATCCGGACCTCGGAACTCCGTGAGTCGCTCAGTTTGCTATTCCGTGGCTCTACACTCACTTCTGAAATACACCTCAGACAGCCGAAAGTTTCCTTTGTGTCGCTTGCACTGAGCAACGATATCTATACTCGCCTTCAAAAAACCCACGATGTCGGCCCGGTCCAGGCCTGCGCCGCCCTCAGACTCCTTAACGAGCAGGACCAGTTGCTCAAAAGCCAATTCGGCCGAGTTCGCATGGACCGTGGTTATTGAGCCAGGATGGCCCGAATTCACGTTCCGGATATAATAAAAGGCCGTCCCATCGCGAAGCTCCTGAAGCAGAACCCTATCCGGCCGCATACGAAGACAAGATTCGAGAAGCTCTTTCGGTCCGGCACGCGAAAGCCCCTGCCCTCCTTTCGAGTAGAACAAGCGCACGTGGTTCGGTTGTGAGATAACGAGCTCGGGAGTGTCCTCGATTGAAATGACCCTCTCGTTTTCGGGAATATGCTTGATCAATGCTTTGGAAAGTGTCGTTTTCGCCGAACCTGTGGCGCCAGAAATGATGATGTTTTTTCGAGCGATGACGGCCTGCCGCAGGAAATCCTTAAAACGGCCGGCACGATATGTTTCACACAGTTCCTCATCCTGCGCGGAGGAGGAGGTACTGGTCGCTGCGCACGCTGTCTGGAAAAATCCCTTTTCCTCCAGATCATCAAGACTGAAGTCGACCGAGGAAGGCTTGCGGATTGTCATGCTGACAGTGTCATTGATGGTCGCCGGGGGGATGACGATCTGGATTCGTTCGTTCCCGGGTAGCGTCGCCGACAATATTGGACGCGTCTCATCAATCGACTGATGGGAAAAACTTGCGACTGCCCGGGCAAGACGCATGAGCTTTTCGAAGGTCAGTTCCGGCATTTCATAGGTCCGCCACCCACCGGGACCTTCCGTCAACACCTGCCCGGGCCGATTGACAATCACCTCTAGGAGAGACTTGTCCTGAAGGAATGTCGAAAACGGCTTCAACAGCTCGCTGACGACAGCCGATTCCTGCCTCTCTGACATTTCGCGCCCTATTTCGTTAGGAGCGTCGATCGTGGCGCGAAATCCCCCAGGACTGCACGATCGAAAACCCGGTTTCTGGGTTCGGTCACCCTAAGACTGTAGATGCCGGAAAAGTCGAGATCGCGAGCGACAAAGATCGAAACCGGTTCACCTTCGTGCTTATTGAGTGTCGGCGGGATATTGATGGACTGCTCGACCGCGATGGCGGCCGCCTGTTGACTGGCACTCGTTGTTTTTTGCGCGTCGACATCGCTGTCCTGCAGCCGACTGCTTGCATAGTTCGTCGCGTCCCCGACAATGGAAAGCAGAAGAGCGCTGCCGAACCGCTCCCACCAATGGGTGTCGACATGGCCGTCGACACCGGCACGACCAAGTGCGTCGGTTGCTGGTGATGCGAGAGTGACGATAACGCCCTTCGGCGTTTTCGCGCGATTCCAGAGAATGAACAGGCGCTTTTGCCCGCGTTGAAGCCCTCCACGATATTCGCCGACAACCTGCGTGCCCTTTTCCATCAAGACCACCCTGCCATTGTCAGAGAGAACATCGCGGTTGATCACACAAGTGGTAAATCCCGGCTGGTCGGATGCTAACGCAGTTTCAAGAACGCAGGGAATGGTCGTTCCCATCGCGACGATGAAATTGCGGTTTCCGAGTGTACCGGCCCTTGAGCCTTCAAGCCGCGTTGGCCGCAGCAGGCCATCGAAACGATGCTGCTCATTGTTTTGCTGGTTCTGAACAGACATATTGTTGTCGAGCGGCACGAAATTGCTGTTGTCGGAAGGATAAGAGCTGTCGCTTTCCCTCAACTCTTTCCGATTCCTCTGCCCTCCACTGAAGGCCATCACGGGCGCGCGGCGGGCGGAATCGAGCAGCTTATCCTGCTCTTCAATGACCGGTTCGACGACAGGCGTTGGCAATTTTACTTCAGGGAGCGCCTGGTCCGGTTCAACTTTCTCTTTTGCGGCCTCGAAGGGGGTCGTCTGGCGAATAATGATCCGTTCGGGCTGAAGATTTTCATCCCTTCCCTTCTTTCCCGTCGTCGACCAAAGCGCGAAGCTGACAAACGCGATGATCGCAATGGCAACAGCGCCGCGTTTCAAGAGAGGGCTGTTGTCGATCTGACGACTGGTGACGGTTTCGGCACGCTCTCCGGGGATGCGATCCTCGTCTTCCTGAGCCATGACTGTTCCCTTCCCTATTGCCCGGTAACGTCGCGCTTCACGACGCGCTCCACCGAAGGAGACGTTGTGTTGGTGTCAGGATTGATACCGACGCGGTCGTAGGCTTCGTTGAAGACGCAAAGCACATCCTTGCCCCGACGCAAGATGAACTTGCGGCTGATCGCGTGCACCATCACCAGATCTCCATCGACCGACTTCGGAACAAGGCTTTCGGAGCCGTCGGAGTTCTCCATATAGATCGCGGGCATTTCCTGGTTACCCACAAAGGCGAACGTTGTAATCTTGCCGTTGTCGTAGACGCTTTGCGGCTCCAGTGCCGGCGATCCCTGAGAAGAATAGCGCCAGTTTCGAGGGCCATAGGCTTCGTGAAGCGCCAGCACATTGTCGGCGTCCTTCGCCTGGGCCGCGAGAGCCCTCGACGCTGCCTGCTGGCGGCGAAGCTCGGCGTCATCGCCTGGATACCTGTACTTCACGTAGAAGTAGGTGTTTTGGCCAGCCTCTACGGAGCCATCGCGCGCCGTCAGTTCCATCTGGTAGCTGCGGGTCGAGCCATCCCTGCGCGTCGTAACCACGGAAATATTCGTCACCGGCTGGCTCTCGCGTGGCTTCAGGAACAGGATGTTGCCGGCCGGCGCAACTTCCCAGGCGACGCTATTGCCGAGCGCGACATGGGCGATTTCCTCGTCCGCCGCGAACTCGACCTGTACGGATGACCGCAGAGTGCCGACCACCCGCGTGATGTTGTAGGGTTGGTAGTTCACGAACCGGATACGACTGTCTTGCGAGGCACCTCGGGGTATCTCAAGCGCAAACGCCGGCGACATCGAAAGGGTCACGATGAGTGCAGGAATTCGAGGGATGCGCATCATCTCACCTCCTCCGGATCAGCGCGATACTCGCTGACGACGAAGCCGAGCGGGTTTACGAGCCGGTCCGTCGAGGACATCGGAGCGTTCGCGTAGGAATAGGTGATCGACGCAACCCAATGGGTCGTTCGCACTTCCTCGCCACGTGTGATGGTTCGCATGTAGCGTACGGAAACGACATTCTGATTGATCAGGGAGATTGAAGCGATATCGATCCTTGCTGTAGCCCCGCGACCATAAGTATTCTGGGGCGATTGCGGGTTGCTGCCACGGTAGAGGGCCGCGAAACGCGTTTGCTCCGCTTGCGTCGACAAGAGGGCGATGGTGCGGAAATTTTCCTGTGCTTCACTCCAGACGTAACCCTCGCGGGCCCGGACATATTTTGCAGCGAAATATTTCGTCACCGCCTCATCGTAGGTGCCAGCCGTCGATGTCAGCGCTGACACGACGTCGACAATGCCGGTCGAATTGTCGACGCGCACCACAAAGGGCTCAACCGTCTTGAGGGGTGTGAGACACGCGACCGCGAAGACGGCTACAGCGGCGACAATGCCTGAAACTATGGCGATCGACCAGGCAATCCTGTTCGATCGCTCGACCTGGATCATCCGGTCCTGGTCGAAACGACGTGCTTTGTCGAAGTAGCTCTTGAGATTATCTGTCGTCACCATGTTTCATCCCTCACAGCGGCGATAGGAACCGTCGATGTCCAGATGCGCAAAAGCGGAAGTCTCGCTGGCCTCTTTTACGAAAGGTGTGAGGGACGTGGACGAACTCGTGTTGGATTGCTGCTGTTGCAGCTTGCTGCCGCCCTCCCAGTCCCACATCGAGCGGTTCAATGGGCGGCGCGAATAGCCGTCGCAGTTCGGCAATGGGTAGGTCATCGAAGCGCAGCCGACAAGCGTGGCTGAAAAGATGATCAACAGGGCAGGCTTAATCATTCAGCAGGCCTTTATCTAATGTTCTGGATTGGGTGTCATACGCCGGCATTTCTTGATCCGAAGGCGCGGCGGGCAAACCGAGCACCGCGACCGATCATCCGGCCGGTGTGGGAGGCTGCTCTGGCCAGCATGCCTTCATGCGCATCGCGTGCGGTCGTGTAACCATAGACCAGCGAGGCACCGCCAGACGCCAGCGCCGATGCAATGCCAGGTAGCTGGTAGAATATGTACAGGGCAGCTATCCCGATGGCACAAAAAGCAATAGGGCGCATAAGGACGTCGCTGTAGCTGTCGATTGCGGTGAAGCTCGAGTCCAGGCAGGAGATCAAAAGCGAACCGACGGCAACGACAAGGACCTGAAGGATCACGAAGTTTGCGAGCTGCCCGATCCAGGACTCGGTAAAACGGCGCGTCGATTGAAACATGGCAAGCGCAATGAAAATCGGCCCGATCGCCAGGACGATCGCCAGCGCCAACCGTGCATAAAGGGAAACAACATAACCGATCCCCGCCACCAGAAAGCTGACGCCGACCACCATGATGCCGCCCACACCTGTGACGATGTCAATCGGCCAGGAAGCCCTGGTCCAGATATCGGTCGCAGAGGCCTGGCCCTTGTCGAGCAGACTGTCAAAGGTGCTGGCACTCGGCGCCGTACCTGCATTCAGCGCCTGAGCGATCTCGCGCGGCAAAACATCGAAAAAGATGTTTGTGACATAGGTCTGGTATTCGCCCGCGTTCTTCACCAGCATCACAATGATCGCAAGCTTTATCGCGCGGAAGGCAAAGTCAAGGATAGGTTCCTGGACCGAGCCCCGAAGGATGAGATAGCCGTAGAGGACGACGTAAAGGGTCACTGCCACCGTCAACGGACCAGCGACCCATTCTGCTATGTTCGACGTCCCATCCGAGACGAAAGTCTCCAACGGCCGCTTGAACTGACCGTCGATAAACTCAAACACCTGGTACATTTGGTCAGCCTCCCAATGCCTTGCGCATGTTCTGGAGCCGGAGCTTAACCTCGGCCGCTTCCGCGTTCTGGCAATTGGGCGTCTGCCGCAATGCACCCGGGTTGTTGCGGCACTCGGTAATCGTACGGGACAGCAATTCGGTGTCGGCGACGAACTCGTCCACCGTATGAGTTCGCTCCGCCTCTTGCGAACAAGCCGACAAGAGCACCAGGGAAAGGACGATGAGGGTGCACTTCACTTTAGCGCCGCCTTCATATTGTCCATCCGTTGGCGCCAGTCCTCCGCCTTGCGCTGTTCGTCGACCTGGTTCTGCGCCTGCTGCACCATCCTCAGCCCCTCCATCCGCAGGACGTCGGTCTGAAGAAATGCCTGTTCGGCCTGCAGCCGAGCCTGCAGATCGGCAATCTCTTTGGCGTCGCCAGCCGTGGAAATCTTTCCCCGCAGCTGATCAATCCCGTCGATGCGCTTGGTCGCGGCATCGTAGATTTGCTCACCAAGGCTCATTTGCCCGGCATTCTTGTTCTGAAGCCGGGACAATTCCTGAGCGTAGAAATCATCGGCGTCAGTGCGGTAGGTCGAGTTACCTTTCAGAAACCTTGAGGCGGAATCACCGAACACGCCGGTGCCGTTGCCTTTGAGCAATCCCTCGATGGCAGCGAAGTCGGAGGGAAGCGCCTTGCGGATCGCCGGATCGTTGAGAACCTCGGCGACATCCGCCATATCGGTCAGCTTGTTGAGCGAGCCATAAAGCTGCCGAGCCTGGCCGATCTGCTCATTGAGCGCGTCGAGTTGCGACTTGAGCTGCGCGATGCTCTCGATCTGCTTGGCAATCGCAGCCTGATCGTTGACAGGAATCCCCTGCCCTGACGCGCCTTCAGCAGCAAGCATGAGCACCGCGCTGAGCAGTACGCCATGAAGTCGATAGGAAGTCATCAGCTAGCACTCCTTCGCTGTTGGAAAATGGGAAGCCAGTTCTCGACGTCGTCTCCAACCTCCGCGCGGATCGCGTCGAGAAGTTCGACATTGGCGGTCCGGCCGGAGAGGATGGCGAGCTCGTCATCGAAGCCGTTGAGATCGAGCTCGGCAACGACGCTGTTGTGTCCTTGCTTCAACACGAACCTCCGGCTTTCAACGGAAAGCTCGCGCGCTATCAATTCGTATTCGCGCTCGGTGAGCTTGAATCCATCGACATAGTCGGCATGGTTGCCGCGCGAGTTGGGCAGGAAGATCTGTGTCGGGCATTGCTCGATGATCGTGTGCGCGATTGGCGAGTTCAGCGCGTCGCGTGGGCTTTGCGTGGCAAACAGCATCAACCCATTTTGTTTGCGGATGGTCTTCAGCTTGTTTTGCGCAAGATCGCGGAACCCCTCGTCCTGTAGCGCCTTCCAGAATTCGTCGATGACGATGATGATCCGGCGGCCATCGATCATCTGCTCGACGCGATGGAAGAGATAGGCCATCAGCGGTGTGCGAATTTCCTCGTTGTCGAGGAAGTCGGTCATGTCGTAGCCGATGAACTTCCCTGATCCGCCGAAATCCCCAAATCCGATATCTTCGATGACATTGTCGAAGACCCAGCCGAGCGGCCCTCCCTCCTCCCACCGGCGGAGCCTCGCCGCGATACCTTCTGGATCCGTATTGTTGAGGAAAGCCCGCAGCGCCCCTATTGTCCGTCGCTCAGCGGGCAGGTCGGCAAGGCCGTCGATCGCGCCGGAGATGTCGCGAAGTTCGGTGACAGTCAGTTCCCGCGCCCCTGAACCCACAAGCTTGCCGATCCAGCGCGCCAGGAACACCTTGTTCTCCGGCGTCAGGTTGAGGGCCTTTAAGGGAGCGCAGCCGGTGGGGACCCCGTTCTTCAGCGGCAGGTAGGTGCCTCCGGCGGCGCGAACATAAAGGTCCGCGCCGCGATCCTTGTCGAAGAACACCACGTGCGGGTCGTGTTTCTCGAGCTGTGACAGCATAAAATTGACAATCACGGTTTTGCCCGCTCCCGACGGACCGCACATGAAGGTGTTGCCCAGATCGCCATAATGGAGATTGAAGTAGTAGGGCGAGCCTGAAGCGGTCTTGAGCAGGGCGACGGCGCTTCCCCACTCATTGCCGTCCTTCTGTCCGATCGGATAGGAATGGAACGGTGACAATGCTGCGAAGTTCTTCGAGCTGATCGCGCCTGAGCGCGCGCGGTAACGAAAATTGCCCGGAAGTTGCGCCCACCATGCCGCTTCGAGGCCAAGATCCTCACGCGCAACGACAGCGCCGCCATTGGTCAGGCTGGCGCGAACCTTTGCCAGATTGTCGGTTAATTCCTTTAACGTGGTCGCAAAGACGGAGAGTGTCAGGTGATGCTCGCCGATCACGAAGCGGTTGGACTCCAGGTCGTCCATCGCATCGTCAAGTTCATCGATTTGCGAAGCCGCCTTGTCGCCGCTGCTCACCAACTGGTTTTGCTTACGCCCCATGATGACGCGAGCGTCCGCCTTCGACACAAAGCAGAACGACTGTGAGAGAATGAGCTCAAACGGACTGTTTAGAACTCCGTCCAGCATGCCTGTCCTGGTGCGGGCTGGATATTCCTTGAAGCTCAGCATGCCAGCAAAGCGGCTTTCTGCCTCATGCCGGATCTCGATCGTTTCCCGACCTATGATGACGCGATCAGAGTAAATTGCCGAGGCGACGCGACCTTCGGTAAGCGGCACACGCTCACGCCTCCCGCCGACGAGCTGGTGCAGCACCTCGCTCGGTTCAGAGAAGAGCATGCCTTCCTGTTCGTAAAGAGAAAGGACCCGTGGCTCAAAGCGCCTCAAGCCCGCCACTACGTTGACGACTTTGTCCTCAAGCTGTTTCAGAGCCTCTTCATCCAGCTCCATATCAAGTCGTTTTGACCGTCGAAGGTACGACAGCAGCTTGCCCGCCTTGTCTGCAGGGCCACGCGCTGGCGACCAAAGGACGGTCAGATAGAGATCGTTGCGGAAAAGGTGCTCGCGCGCCATGCGTTCCCGGTATTTCTCGTTGAGCGAGGCGGAGAATGGCGTTGCGAACGTTCCGCCCGGATAGTCGCTATCCCTGCGCCGAATGAGATGGGTCCAGATCGCGAGCCGCTCATCGGCAATATTTCGATAGAGCGTGTTGAGGTCGCGATGGAGCGCGTTGATGTCGAGCAGATCAGCAGTTTCGAACGATACGCCTGCGAGCGCGACCATGACCATGAGTGTCCGGGACTCGAGCGCGATTGTCGTCTCGTCGATGTGCCGCACGTAAGGGATAAAAGCCTCTGGCGTGAGTTCGCGTGATCTAAGAGTGGCGATGTCAGGCAATTCCAATATCCCTTTCGTCGAAGCGGCGTGTCAGTCTCAGAGGGGAAAGTGTTGCCCCGCCCCAATAGGCACCGTTGCGTGAACGGCCGCGTGTCTCGACCCAGGCGAGCAGGATGCGGAACATGTTGTGATCGTGCTTGACGAGCGCTTTGAAGATGAGATGGAAAACGATGCCGACGAACGCGTAGGCGATAGATCCGGCGACGATGTAGAGGATCGTCGTGACCATGATGTTGAAGCCCATCGCCTCCATCGTGACACCGGCAATCATCGCGGGACGCGTACACGCGATGAAGAGTGTGTCTTCTTCGAGAACCGTTTGTCCGCCCACCATCCTCAGGCTCCGACGATGGTGTTGACGAGTTCGGTGGCGCCAAAGATGCCGCCAATTCCGATGATCCAGAAGCCCGCTCGCCTCAGGTCCATGTAACCAAACATCCAGGCGATGCAGATGACGATGACCGCAATCACGGCGAGAAGCTTAGCAATGTTTCCCGTCAACATGTCGACGATGTTCTGCAGGACGGTTTCGATGCCGGCGGCTTGCGCGAAGGCGGGCTCAACCATCGTCACTATAATGGCGGCAGCCATGACGGACGAGGCGACGACGGGTCTGATCCGGGAACTAATTATCATTCACTCTGCTCCAATTCCAATTGATTGTCTTGAAACACCAGGACGGATGAACGGCTTCGGGTCTTGAAGACGTCCCACGCGGACGCCGCCGAGATCGCGTGTGCTTCCCCCGGAGTGTTTTCCGCCACCACTTCGGCAACGACGTCTGCTTGGGAAGAATTCGCCGACACGTTTGTCTGCAACCCTTTTCCCGTGTCGCCGATTGTAAATCGAGCCACTGTCGGTCCGAGCCGTTCGATTTCGCGGCGAACCTGATCGCCATAGTTGACCACGCCCCCGACCGACGGATCGTCACGTCCATAGCAGGATTGCAGCACCTGCTCGGCCCTGGGACTGTCAGCACCCTCCTTCACCGAGAGGCAGCAATAGCCGTCGGATGGCGTCGCTGGAGCCTTCAGGTTAAGGCAGCGAGCGAAAGCGGCTGGTATCGAGAGGTTCAATCTCCACAGTTCTTCCGGCCCGACCCCGTCGGGACCAATGTGTATGTCATGGCATGTTGCCTCCGAGGATGCGGCGACTTCGATTACATCGGCCTTGGTCGCAGGTTGCCGCCCGAGCGGTGCACGGCTGTTGATCCTGATGGTGAACGGAGCGCACCGGCTTTCGGGGCTGACCACACCCGCAAGAGCCTCCGATGCAACGAAGGGTGCGCAGGTCTGCGCAAGATCTGAGAAGACAACGGGCATGTCAGAACCACACCCTCTGCGTGCCGACGCCCTCAATCGTCACATCGACGTATCGAGGTTTCTCGCGGACCAGGGGTCGCGCCACGGTATTGGCCAGGCATTGGTATCGCCCGTCTACCCTTTGCCACCTCGGTGACGTGACAGAGCCTTTGTTCGGATCGCCACCGTCTCGATCTCGCCGGCAAAAGCTGTCGCTCACGGCTTGCAGTGACGTGGAAATGCACGTCGCGTCACGTCCCCTGGGACCGTAGCCAGCAGATAAGCGGTAGCCGGCGTTGCAGTAATATGGTTCGTAAAAAGGGCGAGAGGTCTGAAAACCCACGCCCGCGCAAGTTGGAAACGAACGCCCTTTTGCCAACCACCTCCAAAGCTTCTCGACGGGCGGCCTGCATTCGCCATACTGGGTCGGACCGCCGGGATTGGATAAGCACAGGATAACCTGGCACCCCCATTCGTCGGCACGAGCGCTTCGCTCCGAAATGGTATAGAGTGAAACGAACCCTGACGCTGCTATGATCATTCGAAAGAAAAGGCCCTTCATGCCCCCTACTCTCCGTCTTCCTAAATGTCCGCCTCAACTGAACGGCGACTCGTCTCAATTATTTGACTATGCAAATAATAGATAGTTAAAACGATGGCAAGCAATTTAAGTGAAAGATGGCAAAGTCAGGCCTTGTCCGTTTTTGCGGTGCGTGAAATCCTGGAGAAGCCGATCGACGGTGAATCGGCGCAGTCGCGCATCAAACAGATCGGCATGATGAATATTCTCTATCTGATGCACCAGGCGCATCAGAAGTTAACACTCTCAAATGTAATTGATATTACCGGCATGACGCGTGGTGGGGTGATCGAAACCATTGAACTCTTGGTCCGACGGGGCATCCTTACGGAAACGCTGGGAAGAAACTCAATGGGACGAGGAACGGCTCGACAGTTTGAGTTTTCCCCGCAGGTTTTTGCCGCGCTTGGTGGTGCCGCGGCGGCCGGAAATGCGTGATTTTACCAAGCATGTTTTATACAGTATTTAATGTGGACGCCGTTTTACATTAAAGGGTCGGCATGTGCCGTACCGCTCACCAGCATTGTCGCGGAAGATTTTCGCTGCCGAGGCATACTGCCGAGTTCACCCCGGCGGTCTGTGCCTGAAACAGCAGCCTCGGTCTGGCCCTCTGCCGGAGGAATGGCGCGAGGCCGGCATCAAGAATTTGCTGGGGCGACTGATCACGGCGATACGCCAATCCTGTAGTTTTGTCGGGCCGGCTGCGGAACGGATGGTCTGTAGCGGGGTTATTCTCTGACAGAAACAAGCAGGGTCGGTCATCTGGGCTCGAGCTGCTCACCAAGGAGATCAACATGGACCTTCCGCAGAATACGGTCGTTGCCGTTGCCGATGGCGAAAAGCTTAGCCTTTTTCGGAACGACGGAGATGCGGCGACTGTCAATCTGACAGCGTTGCCAGATCCGGCGATCGACAGCTCGAAGATCTCTTCCGGCGCCCGACATTCCAGTAGCTCGGCTAATCCCGACGATAGCCAGCAAGACGAAGACGGGTTTGGTGCAGGTGTTACGGATATGCTGAACAAGCAGGTGCTTGAGGGCAAGATTAAAAGTCTGGTGATTATCGCGGCACCGCGCACACTGGGTGAGATGCGCAAGGGCTACCATAAGTCGTTGTCGGAAGTTCTTATTGGAGAACTGGATAAAGATCTGACTGGCCATTCTGTACAGGATATCGAGAAAGCACTCGCTGTCGCTTAAATCCTGCATCTAAACGGCGTTATCGGCCCCGCCATCCCCGGCGGGGTTTTTGCTTGGCGCTCGTTGGAAATGTAGAGAATCGGCAACAATGTAGTGTTGCCAAATTTTGCTAGACTGTCCCTGACAAGAACGACGCCACGACTTCTTGCTTACGTCTTATTTCAGGAGATGGCGGGACTGATCTGAATAGCCGGTACGGAGGCGCAAAGCTGACGTCACTCCCGAAGTTGGCCCAAAGGGGAAAAGAAAGTGGCATGTACTCCGACCGTGGGGGCGAAGAGACCACAATTGCGCAACTGCGTCTGAGCGAGGGAACAAACCGGACGAAATCTCCGTTGCTCGTCATAATTGTTCATTTGGAGGCGTGTGATGAAACTCAAGCTGGCTCTAAGCGTGATTCTGAGCGTTACCTTCACGGCAACAGTCGCGGAAGCGCGGACTCAATTGCATCATTACGGTACCGTTCCGGTGACGGGTGACTACATACGTGAGATCGCCTATCGGTCAGCACTCGACAGATGCAGTTTTGAATCTTACCCATCATACCACCCCGTCGGTATTTATGCAGGTGCGTATGGCTCTCCCGAAATGCGCAGATGCATGTACCGTATGGGTTTCATCTTGGAAAATGGTGAGCCTCTCGCATACCCCGTGAGGAAGGCGAAGTACCTGCTAAGGTAACAAGACGCCAAAATATGTAAGATTGAAGCGACTGACAGTCACCGTTTCAATCACGATGTTTACGGCCCCGGTTCCTCATCAAAAAGGAGCCATTTTGGTTTGCCGAGTGAATCGCGTATTGAAATCCGGCTTCCGAATATCGACTTTCAGGATAGCCTGGAGGTCGAAATGATCTACATTGTCATCGCGTTATGCGCGCTCGTAACAGCATTCTTTGCTTGCCGGTACTATGCCGCCAAGATTCTGCTTGTCGAACACGATATCGACAAAGCTATCGCACGGAAATTTGAGTCGAGTGGGAAGGCTATTGAGCTCGCGAAACTTCGAGAAGAAAACGCAGTGATGCGAAACCTTTTGCTCGACCTTCTGGAAAACGAAGTGGCTTTTCCGGTGCAGCAGGCAACGGTATCAGTCGACGACTTATTCAGGATGAAAGCAACCAAGATCCAAAGGTATCGCGAGATACTGGCCGAATCCCGGCACGTCTTGCAGCAGCGTGAGGCCAGTCGCGTTTCCGGGCTCTCAAGCTCACTGAAGAGTACCGAGCGCAGGATGTAAGATTCACCATACACTCAGCGAAAAATTGCAAGAAACCGAGCAACGGGGATGACGGAAAAGCCGACGGCAACCCTTCTTGCAGCAGAGCGTCTCCTGTCGGCCCAAACCGGTCATTGGCGGCCCAATGCTACAGCGCAGTTTTGCGCCCTCATTCCAGTCATAGACACCGTGTCTGCCCGTACCTAAATGCAGACACGGCTTTACATCCAGGTGCTTGCTGCTTCCGCTCGCACGAGTAATCGCTACGGTTTCGGGGAAGGCATCCCGCGGCAATTGACGGTGCGAGATGGCTGTTATTCCCCCTATCAGCAAAAACGCTACCCTCACGGGTGACGATGGCGGCAGTGAAGTTGCCAGCGCAGCGTTTGTATGGCACCTCGTTTACATGCCAAATTTGCAAACGACATAAGGAGGCGACGGTGGGAGACGAAGTTTGGGGGACGTTAGTCAAAGAATTCTCTGACGTTCCAGACGCGTCGGCCATAACTCGCATCACTGTGCGCCTTGTGATCGCGGCGGTACTCGGTGGCGTTCTCGGGTTCGAACGCGAGAGCAAGGGCAGAAGTGCTGGCTTGCGGACTCACATGTTGGTTGCCGTGGGTGCTGCGCTTTTCGTTGTAGGTCCACTGCAGAGCGGCATGGAGATCGGCGATCTGTCACGGGTACTGCAGGGTGTCGTTCAGGGAATAGGCTTCCTCGGCGCGGGTGCTATCATAATCCGCTCGGCGCGGCGCGAGGTAGAAGGGCTCACCACGGCGGCCAGTATCTGGGCGACAGCCGCGATCGGCGTGATGGCCGGCCTGGGATTGGAGGTAACTGCCGTCTTATCGACCGCGATCGTCTTGGTCATTCTCGCAGCTGTGCCTCACATCTTGCCCACGCCATCCGAGACGGACTCAAAGTCTAGTGGGGAGAATTGACCGTAGGACGACAGCGAAGATATTTCGGCCTCTTTGCCCCTGCCCAGAAGCGAAGCGGACATGCGGCGACCACCTAAAGTTCATGGTCACGCCACAACCGACCAATCCCGCAGGTCAGTGGGCGTCACGCCCGACGCGCACGAACGCTCAGCCAATGATCATGGGGTTTTCCGACGCACCGACGGACCTCGCTGACGATCCAGCCGGCTTCGGTAAGTTCGGACCGCAAGGCAGCCTCGCGCCAGTATGTCTCGACGTAGCGCCGCGACGCTAAAGCACTGCCGTGTGTGGACACATCCTCGCCGTCGCCCTCTCTAACCGAGGCGTGGAGTCGCCCACCGGTCCGGGTCGCCTCGGCAAGCCGTCCAAGCACCGTACCGAAATCATCGCGCGCGACATGAATCAGGCAGGCACAGGCCCAGATCCCGTCATAGGGCGTGCCGGGACGCTGTGGGTCGGCCAAGTCTGCGGTCAGCGGGTCCAACAGGTCGGCCTCGAAGCCACTCCCGCGAAGCAGTTTCACGAATCCCTTCGAAATGTCGGTGCGCCGGACGCTAATCCCTCGCTTCTCAAGCTCAAGTGCATCTCGCCCGCCACCGCTTCCGATCTCCAGCACCCTGGCAGAGCCACCCAGCTCGGTCACGAACACATCGATCTCTGTCGCGACCCATCCGGGCATCGCTGCGGCCTCGGCAGCGTACTCCGCCGCTACCGTATCATAGGACCGCACGGTCTCCCGGTCAGTGCTCATCCTAGCGCTCCTCCTTCAAAATAACAGACTCGATCAGCGAGAGGTCCATCAGCCCGCTACACTTCGGCTGTTGGTGACATCACGGGCGATTTGCTCTCCAGCTTTAGCAGAAATTCCATCAGAGGCACCACCGACCGACATGCGAGCGCATTGCTGCCGGGCGGCAATGCGCCTTCGTTTTGGTCGTTCGGCGCTCCTGCGGCTTTTCCACAAAGCGGACCTGCCTTCTGTGCTTCCGCCCGGTCTACCAGCCAGAACAAGATTGACTTAATGGAGCTTTGAATGGTCGAATGCCTAATCGACGATAGACTCGGCTACCTGAATCCCATCTGCAGCCTCGCCAGCGGTGACCGGAACATCCGGAAATTTTACAGTGCCTGACATTTCGATCATGGCCAAACGGCAGCGGCGAGCAAATTCGTCGTCTGAAGTGCCGGAAAGATACTGTGCGGCGGCGTAGAGTCGGTCGGTCGACACTAATCCGTATGACATTGATGTGGCCGAGGTGATGCACTTGTCGGTGAACTGATCCGCGCGCTCACCCGGCTTCGTCAGGCGATAGCCGTTTCCGAATAGAATGCCTTTGGCCGGCTGACTGACTTCCTCGCGCTGCAGGTCTTCGTGCAGGTTGGTTGACAGCTGACGCAGCTTCTCGATGTTTACTGCCTTGTTGTCCTTGCCTTCAGCTTCACCGAGAAGGCGGCCTTCCGCGCTCTCGAAGACTGCATCGAATTCCGATTTCCCGTCCTCATATGGTTCTGCTTTGAAGCCGAGCACCGTCAACGCGGTGATGACCGCCGCCTCCAGCGGCTTGCCCTTCTCGAATAGCAGCGCGCGCAGCTGTCCTGCGTCCTTTAGCTGGTTGGATAGATCATCCTTCACGCGCTGGGCCTTCTCCAGTTCTGTCTCTGCCTGGAGCAATTGCTGGCGAAGCTCGACCTCACGGGCGAGTGCAAATTCCTCAGCCGACGCCCATTCGGGTTGCGGCGTTTTCTCACCGTCGCTGGCAATTGCCTTCGATAGAGCGACAATCTCCCCAATTAGTGACGCGCTGAATTGCTGGCCTGCTTGAGACCAGACCCAATCGCCATCTTTATTTTCTTCGCTAAACTCGTCCCGGTCGAAATCCATGTCGGGAAGAAGCAGAAGCGCACCGGTGGAGACCTTGCTTCTCAGAAAAAGCCCCACGGGGATGTGCCCGGTATGTGTTTGAACACACACACCTTTGCTCGTTATTGGCCAGACGACGTTATAACGTGAGGCTTTTCCAAACTTTTGCCAGTACGCCGCGAACAATTCTTGCGTGCTTTGGCTGAGCGCCATTGAAGATCCCTGCGTCGCAGTCCATTTGGACGCGACCGGAAGCGCATTGTAGCTTGTGCATAATTCGACGTGTCGCGTGACCTTTTGATTGCGACCAGTCCCGGAAGTGGATTTCGACCCGGTCGCGACATACACCTCGGCAGGCGGGGAAAGAAAGGCAACAACCAGTTTGCCCGCGTCTACAGCCTGCGTGATTTCCCTACGCCAGTGCGCGCACGCTTCCCGGAGCGCAAATGATTTGTTGTCATTCAGGCAGAGTTTGCCGAGATATTCGTCATTGCCATATTCGTAGGTAGTGATCTGGGAAATATTGGGTCTGAAGAGGACGATGTCCCAATCTAGGAGCGAGTTTTTATCACTGAAAGTTGCGCTCTCGATGTTGTCCCCTACCAAGTCGAATCCGACAGTCAAAATTTTCTTAGGCATGCAACCCCGCCGTCCCGTTGATGGCTCCGAATGTACTTCCGGCCAAACACCCATTCAAGATTGGCGGTTGCGGTCATCCCCGAAATTGTGACCTTTGAGGGTAAACCTTGCTACAGCTGTGTGGTGGTCAGTGTGTTGCTTTGCCCAGCAATCTCACTCTGACCGCGTTCAGCCCAGTCATGCCTAAAAAGTCGCGACTTGATCACAGGTTAACCTGCCCAGACTAGGGTCATCGTTCCGCGCCGAAAAGGGGGGCAAACTTCAACGCTAGTAACAGCTCCTTCTGGCCCCGGCATGCGCCGTAGCACGCGTGACTACGGTGAGTGTCGGCTTACTTGCGTCCGCCGCCAAGGAGCCGGCATTCCGCTCCCGGCCCCAAGTCAGACTGCCCTTCCTTGAAGCGAATGTCCGCTGTTGGCGCACAGGTGACGTTTTACGCCGCTGCGAAGCGTTGCCTGCTTTCAGGCGCGTCCCATGATGGCCTCTGTGACCGACACGAAGGCGCTTTGCCGACTGGGCGGAGCCGACCCCATTACCGCCGTTCACTATGCGGGCTGACTTCCCGGAAGCAATCATCGCGGGGGGGCCTTAGCTGTAAAGGTAACGACGCATGCAATAGAGCAGCGTTGCCATTTCCGCGTTCTCGCGCAAGTCGATCGCGCGCCTGAAGAGGAACCGATGGGTCGCCTCGTCGACGCCATTGGTTAGCTCGCATTCAAAGGTGAACCGATGCGTCTGTGAGGATCGGCTGGTTTAGCGAACGAAAGCTTCCGTGAACTTAATGCGGGCCAACGACCGATTGAAGCCGCTTTGCCAGCTTGCCAGACCCGATCCCATTCTGGCCGTTTGGCGCCAGAACGCCAACGCCCAAAAGCCGCCGCGAGCAGCTAATCCAAAAGCTTGCCTTGCGCTCCGTCTTCATGCCGCGCTCGCAGCTTCCCCAAGATCTCGTGTGAGAAACATGACGGTCGCCAAATCGAACGTTCCTCTGGGAAACTCTCCCAGATTGTGCCACTCGACACGAGCATCGGCGGGCGTGCCCTGGAAAGTGGCCTCAGTATTGGCCGAGAGGGCCGAAGCGCTGTAGGGAATTAAGATCCTCTGCCTCATTTTCGTGGTTTACTCTGGGCCGGCGGTGAGCCGAACTTGCGGGAATAGGCGCGGGAAAATGCGGCGGCGCTGCCGAAGCCGACCCAGGCGGCGACCGATTTGACACTTCGTCCGGCGCGCAGTTCTGCTCGTCCGAGCGCCAGGCGCCAGCCATTCATGTAGGCGATAGGCGACTGGGCAACGGTTTGCGTGAAGGTGGAAATGAATTGTCCGCGCGACATATCCGCTATGGCGGCAAGGTCCGCAATCCGCCAATTTCGCGCCGGATTGTCATGTATGGCCACAAGGCTGGGATGCAGTGCGGGGTGCGCCAGACCCGCCAGTAATCCCGCATCGACCGTGCCGATCGCTATTGCCTTGCGGATCGCAAGCACGACGATGATCTCGCATAGACGCGCCTCGATAGTACCGCCACCACAGCGGGCGACCTCGACTTCGGCCACCATCAGTTGAGACAAACCGCGCAATTCCGGTTCGTTGGCCAGTGAAAGGCACAATTCGTCTGGCAGTGCACCGACCAACGGATTGGCACTACCGCCAAAATCCACTGTGGCGCCAGCGCATATAACTGCGCCATCCGGCAGCAACGCCGTGGATCTGGCGCGATAAAGCAGATGGGTCGGTTCACCTGCGCCATGGACATTGATGATCAGGAGGTTAGCGGCTTCAGCACAATCGCAACGTGATGCGCCAAGATGAAAGGCTTTCAGGAAAGCCGTCAACCGATCATGTTTTCGCCCGGAATCTGAACTTTCAGTCATGTATTTCCTCCCTTTCCTGATCGCAAATCTTGTATCCTCCTTGAGCGAAGCACGCCAGCACGCCTAAACAGACAAGAGACAGCATGACACAGGATTCTGCAGCCAAATTTGACGCCTCCCGCGCAGGGGAATACGCACGACAGAGCAGGATAGCGCTGGCCGGATATGACGCCTGCCACGAGCTTTCCGCCTGCATGCTGTCTGCAGCTCTGGGCGAAGGAACGTCGGCACGGGTGCTGGTTGTCGGGGCTGGCGGTACGGCGGGCGAAATCATCGCCGCCGCTCGGCTGGAACCGCAATGGTCCTTTGTCGCCGTCGATCCTTCAGCACCGATGCTCAACCTTGCACGCGATCATCTGGTCAGGGCCGAAGTGTCTGACCGGGTGGAGACCGTCCTCGGAACCGTCTCCGATCTGGATAGTGCTCCATCGTTTGACGCTGCAATCATGATCGGCGTGCTGCACCATTTGCCAGGGAACGCCGCAAAGCAGGATGTTCTGGCGCAGATTGCAATGCGGCTGTATCCTGACGCGCCCCTGATTGTGGCGGGGAATTATCGGGCGTATGCCTCTCAGCCCCTGCTCATGGCAGCCTGGGCAGCACGCTGGCGTATGAACGGCGCCGGGCCTGAAGAGGTCCAGGCCAAAATGGGCAAGATTCTGCAGGGTGCGGAGCCACCCCGATCGGAAGACGAGGTCATTTCGTTGCTGGAGGGCGTTGGTTTCAACCAACCGCTTCGGTTTTTTGCAAGCCTGTTTTGGGGAGCATGGCTTGCCCGACACGTGGGGAACGCTAAGTGAGCGCCATGATCTGCTCGATTTGCAGACAGTTTGGATCAAAGAGACAAGTTCACTCTAAGCCATCCGGTATTGGCAAATTGTCAGCCCGAACCCCGATGGCTCAACGTAACGCCGGGGCGAAAAACGCCGTATGAGCACACTCGCGCAGCTAGAGGATAGCTTTCAGGCATTCGAAGCGACAACGCGAGCGACTTGAACGAAGGCGTATATCCGGAAAAGGCCGATGCGCCGAAATACACGGTCCCGCTCGGCTCGGTGCCCTTGGCTCATATGATAAAAATCGGCGAGGCTGCATGCAACCTCGCCGTATCTGGCGGTTGACTTGCGCGTTCTATTTACGCGTAAAATTCGGGAGCCTTCTTGAAGTTCGCCCAGGCGTCAGGGTCATGGCCGGTGACGACTGTTGCATCATGCTTTTCGGCATAGGTGCGGAGCTTCTGAACAGAACGGACCGTGTCAACGGTCGAGGCAAGGAAGCCAGGCAAAGCCTTCTCTTCCCAGTGGTCCAGTGTGTAGGCAGCATCGATCGTCAGGAGAAGCGGTTTGCTGTTTGGCAGGCGCACCAGGAAGGACTGGTGGCCTGGCGCATGACCGGGCGTGAAGATCGTGGTGAGCGTGCCGTCGCCGTAAACGTCGTAATAATCGTCCTGCGTACCGTTGAGGAACTGCCACTTCAGACCCGGCTTGTCGAAGTCCTTGCGGATATAGCCGCCGCCAGCAAACCAGTCGGGCGTAAAGGCATACTCATATTCAGAGCGCTGCACGATGTGGGTTGCGTTGGGGAAGCGACCGATGGCGCCGGTATGATCGAGATGCAGGTGCGACTGCACAACATATTTGACATCGGCCGGATCGAAACCAAGCGCCTTGATCTGGTCAACGCAGCCCTGGTCCTTATCCAGCACTGGCCAATAGACATCGCAGATGCCGCCCCAATGGCCACGCGGATCCGTTGCAACTTCAATCGCGTTGCCGCCGTCGATCACGGTGTGCCCAGCCGGATGGGTAATCAGGAAAAACGGAACGGGGATCTCATAGTCCGCACCGTTCCCCTGGTTCATCTTGATGTTGTGTACCTTGCATTTCAGCGTACCCGACTGAAGCATGTAAAGTCTGATATCGGTCACTCGTTTTCCTCCCTTGGAACTGAAGATATTGCTGTAAGAAATGGGTCAGAACGCCTCGCGGTAGAGCGCAAGCGCATCCTCTTCGCGGACTTCGACCGGATTATTGACCAACAACCGGCTCTGTTTCATTGCGTCGGACGCAAGCATGGCGAGCGTGTTGTCCGTCACGCCGACATCGCGCAGACGCCGCGGCGCGCCGCTTTCGTCCATCAGCGTTTCCATATGCTGAACGAACGCATCCGAACGGGTTGCCGCATCCCCTTCACCCGGGACACCCAGCACGTCGGCAAGCTCCGCATAAAGCGACGCTGCAGCCTTCGCGTTAAAGCGTAAAACCGGCCCCAGCATGAGGGCATTGGAAAGCCCGTGTGGCACGTGATAATGGCCGCCCAAGGGATAAGCGAGCGCGTGGACGGCGGCCACCGGTGAGTTGGCGAAAGCTTGACCAGCCAAGGTCGCACCCAACAGCATGCCTTCACGGGCTTTCCGGTCGGCCCCGTTCCTGCAGGCGGCGATCAGGTTTGCACCGAGCAGCCGCAGTGCCTCGCGCGCCAGAGCATCTGATAGCGGGTTCTTCTTGTGTTTGCTGGTGTAAGCCTCGATGGCATGCACCATGGCATCGATACCCGTGGCAGCCGTATGGACCTGCGGCAGTCCCACCGTCAGTTCAGCATCCAGAAGAACGAAATCAGCGTAAAGCTGCGGGGAAACGACCCCCATCTTGGTGGTTTCGCCCGTGGTGATGATCGAGATGTTTGTGACTTCCGAACCTGTACCGGCCGTGGTCGGCACCAGCACGAGCGGCAGGCGTGATCCTTTTACGTTGCCGATCCCGTACATGTCGGCAAGCGTCTGGTCCGAGACCAGAAGGACAGCCACGAGCTTGGCGATGTCGAGCGAGGAGCCCCCGCCAAGACCGATGACGATATCGACCCCGATCTGCCTTGCGGACTCGACGCAGTCGGCAACGATGTGCTCTGGCGGATCAGCAACGACCTTGTCGAAGATCGTGACGTTAAAGCCGCTGGCCGCAAGAGCGTCAGCAATCGGCTTGATGAGGCCGGCCTTGATGAGACCTGCATCGGTAATCAGCAGCGCCTTGCGCGCCTGAAACCTGCCGGAGAGAATCTCTCCGAGACGCTGGGCGCCACCCCAGGCAACCTGCATGGAGGGAACGGTGCGGAATTCGAAAGGGTTGATGGTCATCTGATCCTCCCAGCGTGATCTCAGCCGATGGCCGAGCACAGGTATTTGATTTCAAGATATTCTTCGATGCCGTAGTGCGAGCCTTCGCGGCCCAAGCCGGACTGCTTCACGCCACCGAAAGGTGCGACTTCGTTGGAGATGAGGCCTGTATTGTGGCCCACCATGCCGTATTCGAGCGCTTCTGCGACACGCCATGTCCGGCGGACATTCTCGGTGTAGAAATAGGCCGCCAGACCAAATTCGGTGTCGTTCGCCATGGCGACCGCTTCGTCTTCCGTCCCGAACCGAAAGAGCGGGGCGACGGGTCCAAAGGTCTCCTCACGGGCAACCTTCATGGCCTGGGTTGCACCAGTCAGAACCGTTGGTTCGTAAAACGTGCCTCCACGAGCATGGCGCTTTCCGCCGGTGACGATCTTTGCTCCCTTGCCAAGGGCATCAGCAACGTGATCCTCGACCTTTGCTACGGCATCCTGGTCGATCAGTGGACCGATCAGAACCCCAGGTTCGGTGCCCTCACCGACGGACAGGCTTTCGACCCTTTTGACCAGCTTTTCCGCGAATGCGTCGTAAACACCATCCTGGACATAGATCCGGTTGGAGCACACGCAGGTCTGTCCGGCATTGCGGTATTTCGACACGATCGCGCCCTCAACGGCCGCATCCAGATCGGCATCATCAAAGACGATGAAAGGCGCATTGCCACCAAGTTCCAGCGACAGTTTCTTGATCGTCGGGGCCGATTGCGCCATCAGCAGACGACCGACTTCAGTCGATCCGGTAAAGGAGATCTTTCGCACCGTGTCGCTTTCGGTAAATACCTTGCCGATATCGCGTGCGGCGCCCGTCACCACCTGGAAGACACCGGCGGGAACGCCCGCTTCTTCGGCGAGAACACCCAGAGCAAGTGCGGTGAGAGGGGTCTGCTCAGCCGGTTTGACGATCATCGTGCAGCCTGCAGCAAGTGCCGGGGCCGCCTTGCGGGTGATCATCGCGGCCGGGAAGTTCCATGGCGTGATCGCGGCGCAGACGCCGATCGGCTGCTTCAGGATGGTAATGCGCTTGTCCGTGGTCGGCGAAGGAATGGTATCGCCATAAACACGTTTGGCTTCCTCCGCGAACCATTCCACGAAAGATGCCGCATAAAGGGCTTCGCCCTTTGCTTCCGCAAACGGCTTTCCCTGCTCGGCAGTCATCAACGCACCAAGATCGTCAGCGTTTGCCACCATGAGATCAAACCATCGACGCAATATGGCAGCGCGGTCCTTCGCAGCCCGGCGGCTCCACTCGGAAAATGCCTTGCCTGCTGACTCGACTGCAGCTTCAACCTCATCTGCCGACAATGAAGGAACGTGACCGATGATCATCGAGTTGGCGGGATTTTCCACCGCAATCGTCTTGCCATCCGCGGCTTTCAGCCAGCGACCATCCACCAGGCAGGCATCACGCAACAGCGCCGCATTTTTTAGCTTGATCATCGACCTCTCCCGCACTATAGTTCAACTAATTGAACTTGAATCATTAGAGTGAACTATGGGCCAAAGGGGCCAAGTGTGTCAAGGAAGGTGCATGGCTGAAGATCAACAATCGTCGCAAATATCAGACACTGTACCGGCACTCAGACGCGCCGTGCGTATTCTGGATCTTGTGGCAGGTTCCCCGCGGGACCTTACAGCCGCCGAGCTGACACGCTTTCTGGATTTGCCCAAAAGCAGCGCGCATGGCTTGCTTGCGGTGATGACTGAGCTTGATCTTCTGGCGCGATCTGCCGATGGAACCCTGCGTATTGGACCCCACTCGCTCAGATGGGCGAACGGCTTTCTGTCGCACCTCGACATCGTATCGACATTCAACGACCATCTCGCCCAGCGCCACGACCTCGATCCCTACACGGTGACCCTCACCGTCCGCGAGGGTGGCGAAGTCGTTTACATCGGCTGTCACAACTCGGCCCAGCCTCTTGGACACACGTTTCGGATCGGTATGCGTCTGCCGGCGCCATTTACGGCCACCGGGAAGATCCTCCTGTCCGATCTGGGGCCTGGTGAATTGAGGATGCTGTTCTCTCAGTTTCCACAGCCTCTGACATCAAGGAGCGTTGCTGGCCTTTCGCAGCTTGAAGAGGAACTGGCTTTGACGCGCGCTCGCGGCTACTCCATCGACGATGGTCAGATCCGCGAAGGTATGCTTTGCATTGGCGCAGCGATACGCGATTACTCGGGAGCCGCATCTGCCGGCATTGCAATCAGTCTGATCCGCAGCGAAGCCAGCGACGAAAAAATCGCTAGCCTTGGTGAGGAGCTTCGCACCACTGCCAACGCGCTTTCTGAAAAGCTTGGGTACCGATCGCAGAAAGATTAGTCGTAACCTGTAGGGGTATGGTCGATGCCGACGAGCCCAGCTTTGCTGTATGCGCCAGTGCACCGGTACCCCAGCTAGCCCCCGTGCCGAGTATGGCTGCGCCTGGCGCACTCCGGATCGAAAACAAAAAAATACATCGTTGATGTGTTGAGCGCCAAGGGAAGGGACCTCGGTCCGGAGATGCACGATTCACCGTCTTACCTGATGCCCAACTGGAACGAAGCCGAACAATCAGTGGTCCATACTGGCCGCTCTGGAGCCAGAGCTTGTGATCACAGGTCGTGGCTCTCCGTTACGGTGCGAAAACCTGCGTGCGCGTCTCCACGAACTTGCCAATAATTTCTCGGCAATTGCAGCGCCAGAAGGCAGACCGTAGGTTCTCTACCCGGCGAAACATGGCAAGAGTGGAAACGATGCCTATCGTTAGATCGAGGAACTCGAGACGACTCCTTCGGAGCGTGTCCGAGGTGTCGCGCCGGCCCGGATAAGGCGGCGTCTGTAAGCTCAGGCCTTGCTCCAGCCGATATCTCGGCAAACGCAGTTGAACTGGCTAATATCCGGTCATCTCCAGATAACCTTGTCCTGACGTGCTTCCATCAAACTCTATTGGCCCTTCCCAGTAGGCGGTTGACGTCGCCATCCAGGCTTTCTCGTTCAGGGGCTTCGTTTTTATGTCGAGGCCACGGCTGGGTATCTTCACGCTCCATTCGACCGGAATGCTCTTTCCGTTGATATCCGCGGTCCGCAACGGACTGAGCAAGACGTCTTTCGGATCGACGGGAGACGGCCTGCCATCGGCGGAAATCCAGTTGGCGGAGATGTAGCCGCTTTTATCGTCACGCAGACGGAAGGCCATGAGTTTTTCGCCGGATGCAAGGTGAAGGGAAAACCAGTCCCATCCCGTCTGGCTCGAGGCTAGCGGTTGCGACGACCATTCCCGATCGAGCCACGCCTCGCCCGTTACCTCATGGGTTTCACCATCAAGAAAGACGCTGCCGCTGACACGGTAGAATGGCTGGGAGTAATAATAGCTTGCCTGGCCCTCTGCCGATTTGACCGAGTAGCCGTTGTCCCCCTGACGCACCAAAGGCCCGTGGGCCTGAAGTTTCAGACGATATCGGAAGCTCTCGCCACTGGCGTTCAAATCAAGCTGATCGAGGTCGTCCCGTGCATTGTCAGCTCCTGCCTTCATTTGCCAATTGTCAATCCAGGCGTCGAAGGGTTCGCCTTTGACCCCCGCCTGTCCCACGCCTCCCCGCGCGAGCCGTTCGGCAACATGGTGACGGCTGGCAGTCGTGACGGCTGCGTGGCCAATCCAAATTTGAGGGTCGGACCATCCGGGGCGCTCGACAGGTTCAAGCGCAGAACGAAAGAGTGTCCATTGGACGCCCATGCGCTGTCCATCGGCCGTCTGCAGATTTGCAGTGACGTACCACCACTCGATCCTGAAATCCGGATGCGGCTTGTGGTCTTTTGGAAAGACAAGTTCAACGCCTCGTGTGGGAATGCTGAAGCCTTCGGCATTTGACCCGAGGCCCGCAAAGCCCTGCCCTATGACCGGCGTGGGCAAGGAAGTGCATGAAGCGCAAAGGAGCAGGAGGACGGCTTTAGCGTTCACTGGCGAATATCCTCAAAAGATCGGCCGGCGCGGTTTTAGCAAGCCGTCGAACAGGGATCAGGACCGAAATGATGGCGGCGAGCAGGGCAACAAGACCCAGCCTCAGCCAGTCCAGCGGAAACAGGATCAGCGGCAGCCGCCATCCGAAAGCCTCTACATTGATGATTGCCAGCAAAACCCAAGCCAGTCCCAGCCCAACAGGGATGGCGGCAATGAATGTCACAAGCCATAGAGCAAGAGTTCGCAGGACCTCCAGCATCGCAAGGTCGCGGCGACGAAGTCCAAGTGCCCAGACAGGAGCAAGCTGCGGCAGTCGAAGCGAAGCGAGCGTAAGCTGGCTCGAAAACATGGCAAAACCCGCCACCGCGAGCGTGAGCACATTAAGCGCGCCGGTGACCGCAAACGTCTGTTCGAAGATTGCAGCAGACTGCCGTTTCAGCGAGGCCTGGTCTACAATATTGGCTTCGGGCAGGCCGAACTCAGTCATGAGGCGTTGTCTGAAGCCCGCAACCTCCTCTGGCTCCATGCGAAGGCCGTATCTCAGCTTTTCAATGTCCGGGTAGTGCTGGACGAGGGCATCAAGACCAATGATGATCTCGCCCCTCGGATTGCCATAGTCGGAAAACACCCCGACGACCCGGGCTTTCCAGCCACCTGGCATTTCTATCTCTGCGCCGGGCGACGCCTTTCCTGACCTCCAGAACTGTTCGTTGACCAGTGCACCCTTCCCGCTCGCAATCTCGTCCCATGTTGCGGGCGCACCTGAAATCAACGGCCAATGATCCCTGTATGTCGCATCGTCAGCGACGCCGAAGATGCGGACGTCCTGCCCCGAAATTTTCCCTTCCGTACTCCAGATGGGTAGAACCGCCCTTGCATGGTGTGGAAACCAATGCCGCAGACGCGCAGCTTCAGCCTCGTCACGGGCCGTCACATAGACCTCTGCGGCCAGGCGCTGATCGAGCCATCCCACAAAGGTTTGCCTGAAGCTTGAGACCATGGTGCCGACCCCGATATTGGCCGACAAAGCGAGCAGCAATGCCATCAGCGCCAGGGAAAGACCCGGCAGTTGCTGGCGCGTATCGGCGAAAAACCAGCGGGTCAGTCCCTGTCCGGAGATGTGTTCGGCCGCTCTCATGCCCAGTGCCAGCAAGGTTGGAAGAATGAGTGCAGCGCCCAGAAGAAGCGCTGCAAGCACTGCGAAACCTGAAATGAGCCCGCCGCCCAGCAGCACAAGCGCGCCGGATACAAAAAGCAGAACCATCCCGGCGGCCGCCTGATGGAGAAGACTTTTCGTGGACACCATCGCCCACGCCCTACCCTGTGCCGTGGACAGTATCGGCATCCGCCAGACGCGGAGGAGATGTTGAAGCGAGGAGAGCCCGGTCCCCACCAGCGCCATTGCAAGGCCGGCGATCCACCATTCAGGCCGCAGCGAGAGTGAACCGGCAACACTGGCCCCGTAAAGGCCACGCAGGGTCGCGGCCACGCCCGGCAATAGAGCCGATGCGACAACGTAGCCGACGACAACGCCCAGCGCTCCCGATACCAGCGCAAAAAGCGCGGTTTCGATAACCAGCATCGCGGTCAGGGAGCGAAGCGAGACCCCGAGCGACCGCATGGTCCTGAACGACCCACGCCGTTGCTCGAACGACAGGCCTGTTGCCGAATACACGATGAAGAGACCGACAACGAAGGCAAGAAAACCAAATGCGGTCAGGTTGAGATGAAAACTGTCCGTGAGGCTTGCGACGTCGGGCCTGCTTCTTGCCTGTTCGAGGGAAAGTTCAGGGGCTATGTTTCCGATCGTCGGAAGATCGGGGTCTTGCGATGGCGAAACGATAAGCCGGCTCAGTTCACCATTGCGTTTCAACAGGCGGTCAGCCGTGGAAATATCGACAAATGCTGCGCCGTCGGGGAGATCCGCTCGTGCCTTAAGGGAAAGGCCAGAGGTATCTTTCAATGTGGCAGCCGTTGCAGGCGAAACGATCATCTGTCCGGGCGTCTGGACGAATTCCACCAGCGCGGACGGATCAGATGGTGCAGGCACCATTCCGTCGGATGGCATGGTCAGGGGGTCGATGCCGATAAGCCTGATACGCGTCGTACCAAACCTGTAATCGCCTTCAATGATCGGAGAGACGTGCAAACCTGCCCTTCGAAGCCGGGCATATGTTTGCGAGGAAATTCTGCCGCCGTCCTTTGCCACCAGTTGATCCAGCTGGTTTTGCGCCAGGACCGAGGCCGCCCGGTCATAACTTGCTCTGGCTTCGGCATTGATTGCCTGGACCGCGCACCAGAGGCCGGTTGCAAGCGTGACGCCGACAATGAGGGTGAGAAGCTGAAGCGGTCGGTAGCGCCAGTGTGAGAGCAGCGCCCGGAAGGCGGTCCAGTTCATTGCGAAACCTTCCCGCCACTCAGCGCGATACGCCGATCGAGTTTTACCGCCAGCCGGCTGGAATGGGTCACCAAGAGGAGTGTGATCTGCGCGGACTTTGTCAGTCTCAACATGATATCGATGACGATATCAGCCGTCGCCTCGTCGAGATTACCTGTCGGCTCATCGGCAAGAATGAGGGGCGGTCTTGCCGCAAGCGTACGTCCGATCGCCACCCTTTGCTGCTGACCGCCGGAGAGCTGTTCGGGATAGCGTGCAAGCAGCTCTCCGATCCCCAGCGCCTCGACCAGGCTTTTTTCCCAGACCGGGTCGAAACGGCCCGCCAGCCGGGCGTGAAACGAGATATTGGATCCGACATCGAGGCTCGGAATGAGATTGAACTGCTGGAAGATTAAGCCCACCTCCCGGCGTCGGAAGCTCGCTCGACCGGCCTCGTCGAGATCGGTTATTTTCCGACCCCTCACCGTGATGATGCCACTGTCGGGCAAATCAAGGCCGCCGGCCAGATGCAAAAGCGTACTCTTTCCGCTGCCGGATTCCCCCGTCAGGGCAAGACTTTCGCCGGCTTCAAGTGAAAGGTCGACGCCGTTCAGGACCGGGATATTGCCTTCGGCTGTCTGGTAGGATTTCTTGATGCCGGAAAGTGAAAGGACCATGGCTCTTCGATCTCTGCTTCGTCCTATATGGACCGATATGCTGGCGGATCTCAACCGGTTTAGATACCGATATTCCACGCGCAGCCTAAACGACCGCACCGTTTCTGGCTGTAAAGTCGCCCTCCCCTCTGGCGTCTACCCCCTCCCGTTCCGAACGTGAGATGGCACCCGACACAAAAAACACTCGCCGTCGCCTTCCGACAGTCATGGCGGCTCTAGGGGGCCGCATTGACCGACGAACTACATGATCAACGTGACGGTTTATGTCGCAGCGCCTTCGATCATTTCTGAGCCGGGCAAAAGTGAGCGGCGTGGTGCTGAAGGCAGCCGAGGCAAAATTTCCTCAAAACTTGGGAGTATCCATGTCAGTCACGGGCATCCGATCACGTTGGCTCACATGCCAGGCGCATACAGGCTTCACCCTGTTGAAAAATTGTCCTATGCTGTGGAAACATGACAGGCTGTGTGCATCCGGACGGCGAAGGTCGCCAAGGCAGTGTCCGGCCACAAGCAACTTCTAAACTCGGCCGGACTCTCATTGGAGAGTCGTCATGTCGGAACAATCTTTTGCAACGCCGTCCTTGCCGTTCGTACGTGTAGAAACCTGCGACGGAATACACGCCGCTGTCGCCTTTGAGGTGATGCGTGATCACTATGGGGTTTATGCTGCGACGGCAGCGGCATGGTGCGCCATCGAAGCACGTGGCGACGGTAAGGATGACCATTATCGTTTCTGGTTTGGTCTTTTTTGCGATCTTCGCAAGGCGTCCCCGGTCTTCTCTCTTCAGTTGCCACCAGCCTTCAAAATCCCAGGAATTTCTGAGCGCTCCGGAATTCCGTCCGCGGAGAACAGGTGTGACTGCCTCTCGGTGCTGCTCAAATCCCGGCATGTCGGAAACGCAATTATTCGCGAAGTACGATCAATAATAAAAAACTAATATTGGATTTGGCGCGGCAGCGTAGCCAATGTCTGCCAGCAAATTGCGAAAAATCAATCCATTACGAGGGCGAACGATGAAACGTGGAATCCTGTTTGTTACATTTGTAGCAGCAACCGGCCTGGTCAAATCTGCAGATGCAGAGCAGTTGATCGTCAACAGCTACGGTGGACCTTACGAAGATATCATCCGGGATCGGATCATCGAGCCTTTCGAAAAAGAATTTGGCGTGAAGGTTATCTACGACGCGGTTGGATCCGCGTCGCAGGACCACGCGAAAATAAAGGCGACGCGTGGACGACCGGGCTTCGATGTCGTCGTCATGACTGCCTCGCAGTCGCTTGATGGCTGCCGCGATGGTCTTCTGGAGAAGTTTTCGCCGGAAAACGTACCCAATATTGCGAAACTCAACCCTGAAATCAGCGGGATCGCCGGCCCCTGCGGTGCTGTCCACGAAATTCAGTACCTGTCGCTTCTGTGGCGTAGTGACAAGCTCAAATCCACACCAACCTCGTGGTCGGCATTTTTCAGCGAGGAACTGAAGGGCAAGGTTATCCTTCCAACGTTCCAGAACATCATGGCTGCCTATCTCATGGAGATCATGTCGGTTGCAAACGGTGGCGATCTTATCGACAACGTCGATCCCGGCTTCGAGGCGATGGGCAAACTTGCAAAACAATCGATCGGCTTCGAACAGTCTTCCTCAATCATGGAAAATTATCTGAAGGAGGGCCAAGTCTGGGCCATGCCATTCTGGAACGGGCGTGCGCAGCTGCTCGTCGACAGCGGTTTACCGGTTGATTACGTAAGGCCCACGGAAGGGACGATTCCGCTCGTTGCGACCTTGAATGTGCCGATTGGCGCCCGCAATAAAGAAATGGCGAACAAATTCGTCAATTTCTTTCTCGAGAAATCCAGCCAGGAGGCGTGGGTCACGGGCTACAATGTCGGCAGCGCCCGCACTGATATCGATGTTCCCGATGACGTCCGCGCCCGTCAGATCACCACCGAAGACGATCTGAAGACCCTTCTTCTCCCTGATCTTTCCACCGTCGCAGCCAAACTGCCGGAATGGGGAGCTCGCTGGGAGCGTGAAGTGATCGCGGCAGCGAGATAAGGGAGGGCACAATGACAACGCTGGAACTCCTGTCGCCACTTGAACCTGCGCGACGCCGGGCCTTTACGCTGCGGCCCTATCTTTCTCTAGTGCCCCCTGCAACGGTACTTTTGATCTTCTTTGCTGTGCCAATGGGCATGATGGTCGGGATGAGCTTTCAAGGAGCCGATGATGAGGCATGGACAACAGCCAACTATCAGCGGTTTTTTTCCGACGATCTGATGCTGGCTGGTCTTGGCCGGACGATGCTTATGTCCGGTCTGGTTGCCATTTGCGTGACCGTTATGGCCTATCCGCTCGCATATTACCTGGCACGTTCGACGTCACGCTGGCGCACAGTCGTGTTTGCACTTGCGATTGCGCCGGAACTTGCCGGTGTTGTGCTGCGCACTTACGGCTGGCTGGTAATCCTGGAGGACCACGGCTTTGTGAACTCGATGCTGATATGGGCAGGGTTGATCTCTGACCCACTGCCACTGTCGAGAAGCATGTTCGGCGTCGTCGCTGGTCTGACGCATGTCGTTCTGCCCTTCGGGGTTCTTTCCTTGCTGACAAGCCTGCAAGGCATCAATCCCAATCTCGAAAAGGCCGCGCAAGTCCTGGGGGCCTCGCGTCCGGCCGTGCTCCGCCATATCGTTTTGCCGCTTTCCATTCCAGGCATCGTCAGCTCGTTGCTCATCGCTTTCACGATGGCTGCTAGTGCCTATGCGACCCCGGCACTCCTCGGCGGTGCGGGCTTCAAGGTACTCGCAACGATGGTCTACGAGCAGGTCCTTTTCTACATCGACTGGCCGTTCGCTGCGGTGATGGCGAATGTGTTGCTGGCGGCAATGCTTGTCGCAGTCTTCATTGGCTCTCGCATTGAAGCGCGCCTCCATAACAAGCTGCATCTCTAGGAGAATGACGTGAACCGGTTTTTGTCGATTACCTTCAAGACTTCGCTGGCACTCATCCTTGCATTCATCACGCTCCCGCTCCTGGTGGTGCTGGTGGCATCCGTGAGCCCGACAGCAAAGATCGTTTTTGCACCATCGCTCTGGACAACGCAGTGGTATGGCGCGCTCTTGACCAGCCGCTGGATCGACCCGTTTTTGCTCAGCGTCGAGCTCGCGCTGATTGTAACGGTTCTCAGCGGACTGTTCGGGCTTCTGGCAGCCTTCGCGGTCGCCTACGAGAAATGCCCGGGCCATGCCGCTATCATGTCCTTCCTGTTGTCTCCGCTTTCCGTCCCGCAGATCGTCAAGGGGGTGGCAATCGTCCTGTTCCTTTCGTCGACCGGGTTTTATGGTCTTCTCGGAACGCCCGGCCTGATCATCGCACACGTCATACTCACCTTGCCATTCGTTGTGCGGATGATCGCAGGTGCAATGTTCAATTTCGACAAACGCCTTGATCTTGCGGCGCGTGTTCTGGGTGCAAGCAAGCTGCAAAGGATCCGCTATATCCTGCTGCCCCTGATCAAGCCCGGCCTTTTTTCAGGAATGACCTTCGCGTTCATTCTCTCCTTCAACAACATTCCCCTGTCGGTCTTCCTCGTCCGGCCTGGCGAAACGACACTTCCCATTACCGTTATCAATCACCTTGAATACAGCCTCGATCCGGTTCTGGCGGCAGTCAACGTCACCTCCCTCTTCTTTATCCTCGCGGCCGTCTTTCTCTTCGAGCGGATCGGCGGTTTTTCGACACAGATACATGGTGGAAGCAAATGAGCACAATGGACATAGAACTGATCGCGATCACCAAGAATTACGGTGCCAACCGCGTCGTCGACAATATTGATCTTTCGATCCCGGCAGGCGAATTCGTCAGCATCCTGGGTCCGTCCGGTTGCGGCAAGACAACGACCCTGAACATGATCGCGGGCTTCTCGGATCCTTCCAGCGGAGATATCCGGATCCGGGGGCAAAGCCAGCTGGGTGTCCCCCCGGAAAAGCGCGGGATCGGACTGGTTTTTCAGAACTACGCCTTGTTCCCGCATATGACGGTTGCCGAAAATGTCGCCTTTGGCCTGAAAATGAAAGGTTGCCCAAGAGATAAAACCGAGGCCGAGGTGCAGTCGGCCTTGAAACGTGTGCATCTCGAGGGTTTCGAACAGCGATATCCCAAGGAATTATCCGGCGGTCAGCAACAACGCACTGCGCTTGCCCGAGCGATCGCGCCGAAACCGTCGCTCCTTCTTCTGGATGAGCCCTTGTCCAACCTGGACCTCAAACTGCGAGAGGCGATGCGTATTGAGCTCAAGGAAATCCAGGAGGAGCTCGGAATGACTTTCATTTATGTCACCCACGACCAGGACGAGGCAATGGCGATGTCTGACCGCATCGTGGTCATGCATGGTGGCCTTGTGGCGCAAGAGGGTAAGCCGGACGATATTTATGACCGTCCACAGTCGCGTTTTGTCGCTGATTTCATCGGGAAATCAAATCTGCTTCCGATCGTATCCCTGAGACGGGATGAAGCAGCGACGATTGCTGTTGTCGAGGGCGGTCTTGAACTGATCGTCGTGTCGCCGGAAAATCCCGATGTCGTCCGGTACTGTTGCCTGCGACCGGAAGCCGTCCGTCTCACGCCCCGAGGAACCGAATTACCCTCCCCTACCAATACGTTCAATGGAACCGTAACCAGGATCGTCAACCTCGGGGCGTATCGTGATTGCTTCGTCACCCTGACGAACGGGACCGTTCTCAAGTCACTCGTGCGATCGACGCGGCTGCCCGATTTGAGGGTCGGTCATCCTGTCCTTCTCTCAATTGATCCCGAGGCTGTACAGTTGCTTGAAGATTGAATTGATCGCGTACTCCTATCAATGCACTGAAATTGATATTGGAGATACGAAGGTCAGTCACGCTACTCTTCCCTTGCAGAGATGGAAATTTCCAAGGAAGGAACAGGAAATGCTCAACACGCAAAGAATATCGGCCGTACAGGACGGAAGCAACGTTTGTGCCGACATCGTCGGGTTCGACTTCAACAACTATGACGAAAGGGACATTGAAGAAGTTCGCAAATACTGGCTGCACTACGGCGTTCTTCGTTTCAAGGCCGCTAACATCACTGACGAGCAGCAAGTCGCTTTCTCCCGTCACTTCGGCGAGTTCGTCATTCACCCCAAGCAGTTGCAGGAGGGTGGACATCCGACACACAAGGAAATCCTTGTTATCGCCAATACCATGAAAGACGGCAAGCCTTCCGGTGCCATGGGCAACAGCGAGGCGACCTGGCACACGGATACCTGGTTTTACGAGCGCCCGCCAGCGGGTGCAATCTTGCGTGCGGTGGAGGTGCCGGCAGAAGGTGGGGACACCTACTTTCTCTCCACCTATCGCGCCTACGATGCATTGCCGGAAGAGTTTCGCAAGGCAATCGATGGCAGGCAGATATTCTTCCAGAACGTCTACGACAAAACCGGGAAATTGCGGCTTGGCAAGGTGAAGCCTGCCAGCAAGGATTTCCGGGAATGGAACGGTATTGTCCATCCGCTGGTGCGCACTCACGCGGAAACCGGTCGCAAGGCGCTTTATCTTGGTGGAACGGCTGAAGGTGCATGGATCGTCGGGATGCCACTTGATGAAAGCGATGACCTGCTGAAGCGCCTGTGGCAGCACACGACCGAAACAAGCGAGGTTTTTGTCCAGAAGTGGACGAGAGGCGACATCATGATGTGGGACAATCGTTGCACCATGCATCGCCGGGATTCTTTTGATCCCAACACGATCCGGATCATGCACCGGACCACGACCTCCGGCGAACGTCCGGTCTGATCGTCTCAGACTCCAGAAAAGCGACCTTAATCATGCAAGAGTACCGGATAGAAAAGGGAGGGGCTCCCCTTCCAGCGGACCTTTGTGTCCTGCTGCAGGACGTTGAAACTGCAACGATCGGACATACCGAGCATATTGGCTTTCTCAACACAGGCATCCGTCCGGTCCTTCCTGCGAAGGTCATCGGGCAGGCATTGACCGTCGCGGCACCAGGCCGCGACGGAGTGATCATCTATAAGGCGATCGACCTCATCCGGCCCGGCGATGTTCTCGTTATCGCGCGTGTTGATGGGGACGATATCGCCTGTGTCGGTGGCGGCGTCGCGACAGCAGCAAAAGCGCGTGGCGCTGCTGCAATTATCGTGGACGGACCATGCACTGATGTCGAGGAAATCGTCGCGTCAGGCCTGCCGGTCTGGTGTTGCGGAGTTTCGGCAAAAACGACGAACCGGGCATTCCGGACTGGTGGCTCCATCAATGTTCCCGTCGCCTGCGCCGGCACCGCGGTGCTTCCCGGTTTCGCGGTCCTCGCAGACACTTCCGGGATCTTCGTCGCAGACCGTTCACGGATGCGCAACCTGGCTGAGGCAGCGCTGAAGCGTCAAGAACGGTCCACTCGGCTGCGTGCCCATCTTGCGGCAGGCCATTCAATCTTCGCGTACGATGAGGGGCAATCCCAATGAAAATATCGCTCATTCAAATGAACTCCCAGCCGGACCGCAGGGCAAATTTGCGTCAGGCGCAAGCTTTGATGCTCAAGGCCGTCAAGGAGGAGGTGCCGGATCTGATAGTCCTGCCGGAACATTTCGATTGGTCAGGCGGTACCGCCTCGGAAAAGCTGGCGGCGGCAGACTACATGCCCGGTGGTGCAGCTTACCGGATGGCGCAGGAATTTGCTTGCCGGCACGGATTATGGCTCCATGCCGGCAGCATGCTCGAGCGTGTTCCCGGGGAAGAGCGAATATACAACACCACCGTTGTGTTCGATCCCGAAGGCAGGGAAGTCGGCCGCTATCGCAAGATTCATCTTTTCGACATCGTGGCTCCCGACGGCAAGGCCTATCGCGAGTCCGTCACGGTCGCACCAGGGCACGACCTTTTTGTCTACGAGGCTGGCGGCTTCCGGATCGGAGCCGCCATCTGCTACGACCTCCGGTTTTCCCGCCTGTTCGATCAACTTGCCGAGAACAAGGTCGATCTGGTCATTCTGCCGGCTGCCTTTACGATGCAGACCGGAAAGGATCATTGGGAGGTCCTTTGCAGGGCACGCGCCATCGAGTTCCAGGTCTATTTCGCCGCGTGCGGCCAATGGGGCAGTTACCTTGCCGCCGGCGGCGAGACCCGGCAGTGTTTCGGCAACTCTCTGGTTTGCGATCCGTGGGGACAAGTCATCGCCCGCGCCTCGGATGGAACCGGCATTGCAACGGCACGGCTGGACAGCCAACGAATAAATGATGTGCGCCGGCTTATTCCCATGGAGCGCCATCGTCAGCAGTTTCCAAGCGCAGCATCTCGGGCAGGTCTTGCTGAAACGCCGTCACCAACAGCTCAACATCTAGTAGTCGAAAATGCTGCCTGCGACGGGCTATGTTCGACTTGCCGCAGCAAGACAGACCTGCCTGCCTCGTGTGAATAGTCGAGAGAGCGCCATGACGACCCCCGCAACGCAGACCCTTGCCGAATGCCTCGTGAATGCGTGTTTTGAGAACCTTCCGCCGGACGTGGTAGAGAAAGCAAAGCTCTGCCTGATGGACTCGGTCGGATGCTTTTTCGGCGGTCACCAAACCCCGGTCGCGCCGGGTCTGGAACGGCTTTCGGCTGACATCGCCGGAGGTTCCGCTAACCCTCCCCGTCTGGACCCCGCCTGGCACGCATTTCAGTACGCGACTCTGGCCAACGCCCTTGACCTCGATGACATCTACTGGAAGGGGCATCCTGGGGCAACAGTGGTTGCTGCGGCTCTCGCGGTTGCCAACCGGTCGCGCTCCACAGGGCGCGACCTGATTGCTGCAATCGTCGCCGGTTACGAAGTGGGATGCCGCATCGGCATGTCGCTCCGCCACACCAGACCGCGCAAGACCGTCCATGGCCATGGCACCTGGCAAATATTCGGCGCAGCCGCCGCGTCGACGAAACTGCTGAAACTCGATCATAAGCAAGCGGCCCATGCCCTGGCAATCGCGGCTGCAAATGCACCTGTGGCGTCGGTCATGAAGACCGTTTACGGGGCCGCACCGACAATGGCGAAAAACAATTTTGCGACCGCAGCAATGGGCGGCGTCAACGCAGCCTTTCTTGCTCGTGCCGGATTTGAAGGGCCTCTTGACGTTTTCGAAGGAGACACCGGTTTCTGGCGGATGGCGGGAGCCGATGGCGTCGACCTGTCGCAGCTGAAAATCGGGCCCGGTATTCGCTACGAAATACAAGACGTCGGCTTCAAGGCGTTCAGCTGCTGCAGGATCATTCAAAGCAGCGTCGAAGCTGCTGTTGAGGCATTCGCCGTCGCGGCTGTTCGCGGCAAAGGTCATGACGTCAGGGAAGTCGAGGTCTTCGCCTCCGAGATCGTCTGCCGTCCCCCGTTCAATGATCCCCAACCCCGCGACATCTGGGCGGCCCAGTTCAGCGCACCTTTTTCAATCGCCATGGGCGTGCTCGGACACGCTGCCGGTCCGGAATGGTTCGAGCCTTCCCGTTTCCTGGATCAAACAGTGCGCGAGCTGACGTCAAAAATCCGGCTCTTTCCTCTGAGACCCACGGATCGATTGAGCCATCATCACGGGGCAAAGGTCCGTCTTCACCTGCTCGACGGCCGCGTGGTGGAGGCCAATGTCGAGGTTGCAAAGGGCGATGCTGCCAATCCACTTTCGCCTTCGTTTCTGGAGAAGAAGTTTTTGCGCCTGTCGGCGGGGCGTTTGCATGGGAACGTAAAACTGGAATTACTGCAGTTCCTCAAGCAGCTCGAGTTAAAAGACGACCTGCGATTTCTGCTGGACACGATTCGCACACCAAGAGGCGTGCCTCAGTCCATGGACAGCCCTATGTAACCGGAATGAATATTGTCGCATAAAAGATAGCTAATCTTGGCTTTATTTCCCGCTGATTCCTGCTGAAATCCTCTCGTTCGAATGTTCGAGGAGGAACTCGCATGAGTGGAGGAATTATCAGTCCAAGCCTGTCAGACATACCGTGTTACTGCGCGACAGATATCGCCGGGAACGAGGCTCTCCTCGATGGCAAGATCGTCCATGAGGTTGCCGGCAAAGCATGGGACGACATTGCGCGCGGTTCCGCGTACGGCACGAAATCCGTGCTCTCCATCACCCCCGGAGAGATTGACAGGCATCCCTTGATCAAGGATGCAGTATCGCTGGAGGAGCGTCTTGGCTGGAAGTTGTCCTGCCTTTCAAGCGTCAACAGCCGCTATGGGGCAGTGAAAATCGTTGGCGCAAACGCCCTCAATCGCCAGCTCGGTCTTCCACGGTCACGGTCCACGATTGTCCTCCTGGACAAATTTACCCTCCTTCCTCTTTGCCTGCTCGATGGAACTGACATCTCCGCCGCCAGGACGGCGAGTTATGCGACGCTTGTTCTTGAACGACTGCTCGCGCGCCGTCGAGATATGTCTGTCTTCCTGTTCGGCGCTGGACCGATTGCTGAAAAAATCGTTCTGGCGCTTGATCGATGCCACAGGGAAAAGATTTGCGAAGTCTTTATCCGTAGCCGCACAGTTGACTCAGCCATACGGCTCGCGAGATCGCTGGAAAAGACGGTAACCTTCGACATGATTCCTGTTCGAGACAACGCCGATCTCGGTCGATGCGATTTTGTGATTACTGCATCAAACGCCAAGGCTCCCGTCTTCGAGGCCAGTGAGATAGGCGACGCTCCCGTGCTTCATCTGGGTGGAGATGAAACACCCGCGGGACATTTGGAACGGGCGCTGCGGTGCGGTAGCGTTCTGTGTGACGATGTGGAGATGGTGTCGCGTCGTGGTTCGCAAAGCCTCGCGCTTCACTTCTCGCGGAAAGGAACGACGCTGGAGCAATTGGGACCACTTCTCGGCATCCGGTCAATTACGGCGATCCTGGATCCGTCTGAGATCGCACAGGAAAAACCTGTCCACATCACCTGTGTCGGTTTGCCCATGCTGGACCTTTATGTGGCCGCACATGTCTACGAGGCTTTGTCAGGCGTCACTGATGATAACGCCGGCGGAGCGACGGTTGTAGAAGCGGCCCACTGAGAGATGCTCCCATGTATATGACGAAGCTCCTCGCCGAATGCATTGCTGACCGCGTTTTCCATACGGCGCCGGTAGAGGTGAGGAACAAGGCACTGTGCTGCCTGCTCGACGCCGCGACCTGCGCTCTCGCCGGCAAATACACCACCGGATCGACGAGCGTCAGACTTGTTGCCAGCCGAATTTTCGGTCCCGGAAACGCGGCCCTCTGGTTTTCGGAGCATCGCTTATCGACCATCGGCGCCGCCTTCGCCAACTCGGCTTCTGTTTGCGCCCTTGATTTTGATGATGGTCATCGTGCCGCGCGCGGACATCCAGGTGCTGCGGTGATCCCTGTTGTTCTGGCCACCTCCGCTGACGGGGTAATCGACGCGGACGAATTCGTCGCTGCGATCGTCGCCGGCTACGAGATCGCTATCCGGATCGCCGCCGCACAAAACCCTGAGAACATAAAAAGTCGCCAAAGCGGTCTCTGGGCCGGCTACGGTGCGGTCGCTGCAGCCGGCAGTATTAATCGCACACGCGGTGATCATCTTGCCCAAGCCTTGGCGATCAACGGTGTATGGGCCCCCAATCAAGCGGCAAATGGAAGCTCCGGCTATTCGAAGCTCTCCGGAAATCATGCGAAAGAAGGAATCCCGTGGAGCGTCCTCACTGGCCTCACCGCACTCGAATTGGCCGACACTGGGTTTACGGGTCCAGAAGATATTCTCGATCACGCTTCCCATTTTGACAGGGATCGCATCGAGACCGGGCTTGGTCTGACCTGGGAAATCCTGGGGACCTATTTCAAGCCGTATTCCTGTTGTCGCTATATTCATCCCGCCATCGATGCAACGCTGGACCTCATGCAAAGCCGGAGACTCGAGCCGAAAGACGTACTGTCAATCGAGGTCCACACATTCCAGTGGGCTCAGCGGCTGCAAAACAAAGTCATACCGAAAACTCTCGTGGAGGCTCAATACAGTTTGCCTTTTTGTCTGGCAGCGGCCGTCCGTCGTGGCGCATCTGCGCTGGCGCCCATCGATGAGCGACTTCTCGATGACCGGGAAATCTGTTCCCTTGCCGGTGCCGTTACCCTGGCCCTCGATGAACAGATCGACGAAAAATTTCCGTCAGAAACGTTGGCTAGAGTGACATTGACCACTCCTTCGGGCGAAATAACCTCCACCACCGTTATGCCGCGTGGCGATGCGGGCCGACCGATGCTTTGGGACGACCTTAGGGAGAAGTTCCATGAGGTGTGCAAGGGCAAAATGAGTGCAGCGCGTGAGGACGTTTTCGACACGGCGATTGACCAGCTCAAGTATGGTGATCCTCTGCCGTTCCTGCGAGAGATTTCGGCCGACCTGTGATTATTGATCGCTTCGCTTGGCCGTAGAAGCGCCCGAACTATTGCCTTTGATCGTTCCATTCCAGACCACCACCTTGCCATGGATGATGACGTGACGGACGCGGCCCAGGTTGACACGATCGACGATCGCGAGATCGGCGCGCCTGCCCTTCTCGATCAAACCGCGATCGCTTGCCAATTGTGGAAAGGCGCGTGCGACGTTCCCGGTCGCCAATGCGACAGCTGCAGCCGGTGACATCTGCTTCTTGTTAACAATGCGCTGGATTGCCACGAGGATACTGTCCCAATGGCCGCCGGCATAGTCAGTCGAGATCGTATCGACGCATCCGGCCTCGACCAAGGCGTCGAAATTCGCCGGATTATTCCGCCAACGAGTTTGGATGCTGTCAAGCGTTGAGACATCGATGGTGACGCCACGCCGTCGCAGTTCGTGGGCGAATGATACGGATTCATCCGGCAGAAACATCGGATGGTTCGTATGACCCGCGACGATGTTTGCGTGGGGGTATTTCTCAGCGACTTCGATCAGACGTTGGACCGACGGCGCAGAATTGTGAAAAATCGCCGGGAAGCCCACACGCGCGGCTTCTCGCGCCACCTCCTCAAAGCCTCTCAGCGCGAGGTCGACCGGTGGCATTACGGACGCGAGAATGACCTGACGGACGGTTCGCGCGCTGCAGACATCGGACAGACCGCATTCGTTGAGTATCGACTGCAATTCGCGATCGGAAACTCCATCCTCGACTTTCAGGTATCGGCCGACCACGGCATTTCGCAACTGGCGTGAAACCAGAGGTGATACCTTCCGTCCCGTCGCCCGTTTCATCGCCTCTGGAATGAACCGATATTCCTGCGCACCGCCTCCCAGTGTCTGGCCCCCACCAACCTCGCCAAGGGCTTTTGCTCCTTGAGACAAAGCATCATCGATGGATGCATGTCGATGTCGTTCGGAAAGACCGGCGCCATCGATTGCCAAGGCGGCTTCGATATTGGAAGGGGTGTGCGCTGTGGAGATATGGACATCAAGCGGATGTGGATCGCCCGCAAACGCCTCATCAGCCAATGCCAAACCGCATACATTCAACAATGTCGTCGTCCCCTCAAGGAGGTGCCTGTTCCTGTTCCAGTCGATCACGTCCCTATCGACAGGAGACGACCCGCTCGGCATGGATGGCCCGCCCACGCAGCCATGGGCATGCGCATTGATAACGCCCGGGATAATCGTGTGGCCGTGAGCGTCGATGACGTCGATCTCATCAGGATTGATGGATATATCTCCTGGCTGGACGAAAACAATTCTGCCCTCTCCGATACCGATGGATGCATTTTCATGAAATGTCGCGCCATCTCCCGTTATCACGGAAGCACCGCGTATGATCCTGTCGAGCCGATTATGAGACATTGCGATCGTCCCCCAAACCGTCTGGAGCCTGACGCGCATGGGATTCCAGAATGTAGCCGACACCCCGGACGGTGCGGATAAGATCGGGTTGCCCGTTCTCGTTCAGTCTCTTTCGCAATCGGCCTATGTGGACGTTCAGTGTGCGCTCTTCTACATGATGCAGACTTGGCCACACCGCACTCATGAGCTCCGCCCGCCGGCAAATTTCGGTCGGTCGCTCCATCAGGTACGACAACACAGCAAATTCCAGTGGTCCCAAATGAACGTTTAGACCGTTTCTTGAAACCCGATGATGCTCGAAATCAATCTCGATGCCGCCATAGGACAACTGGCCTGATCGCGCTCGAGGCAGTGCCCGGCTGAGCGTACGCTTGCGCAGATATTCAAGCAGCTTGACCGGTGCAAACGGCCGGACGAAACATTCTTCGGCGCCGGCGCGCTGCATATCGACATATTGCCCCTCGGCGCCCGCACCAATGATTGCGAGCACGGGGACGCCCGCCGTGCGATGATTTCCCTTTATCCTGTCACAGACCTCAACCGCGGGAAAGGGATCAGGTCTGCAGTCAAGCAGTATAGCCATGACTTGGTGATCGTCGGCCAGGTGCGACATCTCTTCCACGCCTCTGGCCATCCGAACCTGATAACCCTCCACTTCCAAAATATGTGAAAGGAGGAGGAAGAAGTCAGCATCAACCGAACCGATCAGGATCAATTTTTTCATCAAATGTCCTTTGCGTCGGCAGCACCCTACAAAAGCAGGGCTGTTACCTCCTGCATCGAAGCAACATACCTATAATCGACACACTACTTTCTCTCATTTTCGATGTGAAATCGACTACTAGAAGTAGTAGTCGCCAAAAGTGATGCGTTGTGGCACATTTGAAATTTATCTTTGTTATCAGGGGAGACGGTGGCCGCCGACACAGTTTGGCTACTCGCAGGACGATCATTGCAGGGACGGACATTTGACCACATCGAAGAGCGGAAAGACCAGGGATGGCTTCGTATCGAACGCTTGGCAGCGAGATCGGAAGCGTAGCGTCGCAATCGTTGAATTATCATCGCATCATCCAAACAGCGATAAACGCCTGTGCGAAACGGCTATTTTGCGTTGCCGAAGTAGATGCCTCCACCAACGGGCAACAGGCATCCGGGCTACCACGCCATCGCTGCGGTCTGGTTGGAAGCTACATAGGCCGCAACGGAAAGATGCTGCTGCCAGACCAAGACGGTCGCTCGGCGTGACTCCTGACGGGCGAGCTATCAGCGACCGAGCGGGACGCTGACCAAAGCTAGAAAAATGTTGATAAGGCGTCGGTTTCGAAGCGATCGTTCCCCCCAACGTCGAGCCGATAGCCGAACAATAAGTCTGGACGCGGTACAGCCTGCCACGGCTTCAACCGAAAGACGAGCGGCAAAATCATGAGGATGTCGGTCGTCTAAAACGCTGGCGCGTTGTCGTTGAGCGCCCATGGGGAACGAGGTGCTTGTCGTCTGCGCCGTGAGACTCACCTCACAACGAAAAGGATTACGGCATGAAATCAGTGTCTGCGAATCTCGCCAAGGCTATCGAGACAATCACAGATGCCCCCACAGTCTACGAGGCTCTTTTATGTGTTCAGGGAATTTACGACGTCGATTTCGTCACCTATCATCTCACCGCAACTGTGATCAGCGACCTTGATGCGCCGTTTGTTCAATCAACTTACAGTCCGGAATGGATCGCACGGTATTTCCTGAAGCGATATGTTCAGGTCGATCCTGTTGTGCAACAGGGCTTTTTGCGGCAGCTTCCATTCGACTGGCGTGAATTCGAAATGACGCCCGAAATCGCAGCATTCTTTGATGATGCCCGGCAGCATGGCGTCGGAGAGTTCGGTTATTCGATCCCCATTACTGACAGGGTCGGCCGGCGGGCGATTTTCTCCCTCAGTGCGGAGCACGACCCGAAAGGCTGGGACAGACTTGTTGCAGGAAATATGTCAGACTGGATCGAAATCGCCTATCAGATCCATATGAAGGCGATCACGGAGATTCATGGCGGAGAAGACCCTGTTCCGGGTCTCAGTGCACGCGAGCGGGAGTGCCTGTCATGGGTAGCACGCGGAAAAGATCACAAGGATATTGCACTCATTCTCGGAATTTCCGAGCATACGGCAAGAAGCTACCTCAAGTCGGGCCGGTTAAAGCTTGGATGCGCAACTATTTCATCCGCCGCAGTCCAGGCGATGAAGTTCAGGCTGATCAACATCTGATTTAGCAGCACGAACCGGGACTTTCACCCTCGTGGCACAACAACCAAAGACCTTCAATTTTCGGCGCAATACCTCAATTGATTGTACCCATCTGTAGCGATGGGCAACTCGGGATTTACGTGCATCCTATTCCGACACATGATCGGAGATTGGCTCGTGTTCCTTCTTATCCAACCCTATCAATATTATCGGTACGCAGGCCTGCTGGAGCAGTCGTTCCGATTGCGGAAGCGGGTTTTTCACGATTGTCTTGGCTGGCAGGTCGATGTGCATCACGGTCTTGAACGGGACGCGTATGACGAGTTAGGCGCTGTGTACCTGGTCTGGTGTGACAACGACGCGCACCATCTCTATGGCACGGTACGGCTCATGCCGACGACAGGGCCGACATTGCTGCATGATGTGTTCAGGCGAACTTTGCCGGCAGAGGATCTGGTGTCACCAGCCACATGGGAAGGCACACGAATGTGCCTTGATGTCGACCTCCTCAGAGCGTCTCAACCGACGCTCAGCCCATCAAGAGCGTTTGGGTTCCTTTTGCTGGCCCTGTTCGAATGCGCCTTTGCGCATGGCATCAAAACACTTGTGTCAAACTACGAACCGCCAATGGAGAGAGTATATCGGCGAGCCGGATTGATCGTGGAGGAGATTGGCCGTGCTGACGGTTATGGCCGGCTTCCGGTGTGTTGCGGCGTGTTCGCTGTTTCAGAGGAAACTCTTCAGCAAATGCGAACAGTCCTTCGAGTTGCACGACCTCTATACAGGCGATTTTTGCCAGCGGCGTCAGAAGCGGCCGCAAGACAAACGCCTCAAGGCTCGGACCACATCAAACCTCTTAGAAAAACGGAGCTCTTCTGGACCTGCAACGCAGCCCGCAGCCAGACGTGTCTCTCACGGATGGGAGGAAAATACCTCGGATGAAACTCTGGCTACACAAATTGATCGATACGACGTCCATGATGAAAACCAGCCGAGCGACTACAGAACTACTCGATCACCTGACCCAAGAGCTGGGGTTTGACTATTTTCATGCGCTGACTGTCCGTCATCCCGGGTTTGGGAACTCCATCCTGTCGAATGCTCCCGAGGCGTGGCTGGACCAATATCGGCAGGAGCATTTCGACAGGATCGATCCAATCCTGGACCGCACCCGTGAAATAATGGCACCATTCGTCTTTGATTTTGAGCATGAGAGAAAAGTCGCGCGCGGACCCGACCAGACCTTCTATTCCAGTGCCGACGAGGCGGGCATCAGGGCCAGCATATGCATGCCCGTGATGGCGCCTTTCAGCGATTTGTTTACCCTCTCACTTTTCACCAGCGATGTAACGTTGCCCCACAAATACCAGTTGCAGCCCGCTTTGAGTGCAAATGCTGTGGCGTTACTCTACAGGTGCGTGGAGGCGACCGCGACCGCATCGATCAGATCACCGGCTGTCGAATTGACGGCACGACAGGCCATGGTTCTAAAATGGGCCGCCGAAGGAAAAACGACCCAGGAGATAGCGCTCCTTGAGAACATGACACACCATACGGTCAATTTTCATATGAAGAGCATTCGACGGAAACTTAAGACCGTAACTCTCCCGCAGTCGACTGCGTTGGCCACAAAGCTGGGACTGATCTAGCTCGTACTGCCAAAGGTTCACGATGAGCTTGCGCTCGATCGTCCCACAGCCAGCTCACCGAAGAGAGTCGACGTGGGCAGCGAGTATGCTGAGAAGACTGCCGATGTGTCGGTTCATTTGACGATCATCACGGATCGGGACGTGACGAACGGCTGTTTCTTCTGAGACCACGGTCTGTAAGAGAACTTTACCGTCGATTTCGGCTACGTCGATGCGTTCCTGGCGGACGAGCCCGACTACGACTCAGCGCCGCTGATCACAGGAGGTTTTCGGTGTTGGGCTGATTGCAGTTATCAGGCGGCTTTCCGAAAATGGAGCGGCAGGAAGAAGATCCCAATCTGCCCGTTCGGTCACGGCCTCACGACTACGAAGGGCCAACAACAGAAATCATTTCCGCTCCGCGCCCCCAAATCAGTCAATCTGGAACGTATTCCAAATCCCCAAAGCGGACGTCACTTGATTGTTGCTCGAAGCATAGCCATCAAATGGCACATACGAACTCACGAAACTAACGGCGGCGATCGTGTTGGCCTGGCTAGCGGGCCATTCGCGAGAAGTGCTTCTGCTTGTTCAAGAAAATAGGCCATGTCACCGGAGCGGCCAGGTCCGAACACCTTCCACTCCTCTATGGGACGCAGTGTCGCGAGTGCGCCTGCGCTCTTCAGCAGGTCATCCAGGTCAGGCTGGCAAAGACCGCTAGCCTGCAAATAATATTCTGCCCATCGCGACCACGCAAAAATCCACATTGACACGATGAGCCCGTCGTTCCACTGCGCCCAGTTTGATGTACTCGCAAGTGGTTGTCGCACCGCACGCTCTTTGCGCTTCAAGATATTTCTCAGCACGTTGATGGTTGCTCGTTGCCTGACCGCAGTGCTGTGCGCAAAGAGATACGCACTTATATTGGTAGTTCGACCTTCTCGAGATATTTCGAAAAGCCTTGATTGACTCGCCCAACCATCGCCCAAAAGCACTTCCAATTCGTCACTCCACACACGGCAAGCATCATCTACCTGGACGCGGCCACCTTGAACGAGTGGGGAGATGACATCTTCGAATAGCCACGGCTCCGCCCAACCGAGATGATGCATGTGTCCACGCAATGAGTCTACAAGCCAGCTCAGATCATTATGAGTGAGTTCGGGAGGCAGAGCTTTATCTAAAGCCTCAAGCAGTGCCTTACAGACTTCGGCATTATCGGATGAGCGTGCCGCACGAGCTGTCATCCAGCCGAGAGCTTGAACCTGCGCGGCTGGTGGTAACGTATATATCAGATTCAGCGACGAGTCTCGCGCCTCAGGCTCCTGGAGACGGGTCTCGATCGCGTTCAATCCCAACCAATGCAGAAGTGCAATATCGCTTTGAACGAGCGAAGCTCTCTGGTCCCTGTTAATCTCGAACATTACGGATTGTGAGATTTCGCTGATGATTTGGCTCAAGACCAACATGCGTTGCACGTTCGCGCTTCTCGCCTCAGCCGGCATATCCTTCATCTGGTCTGTGGCAATGGCCAATATCTTGTTCGGCGCATAAGTCCACAGGAGCTTGATGGCGAAAAAATCTGCCCAGCCGAGGCCATTGTATTTCGTTGTATGAGAAAAATGGTCCGGTCGGTAGGACTTGTGCAGCAACGTATCCAACGGCTCCCGGACAATATCGGTGTTGAGAAACGCAAGTGCTCCGTCGGAAGCCTCGGGTTGCCGATCAAATGCCATCTGAATGAAAGACGCCAGGAATTCCAAGAAGGCGGGGCTTTCCTGGAGTTCACGGACCGTTTTGCCGTCTGACCAGGTATGGGCGAGAACGTCGCCAATTATGCCCCAATCTGCGTCAAACCCGGAAAAATCTTTTCCTCTCTTTTGGATGCAGTTTAAAAGGCCCGACCTCGCCGTGACGGAGAACCTGTCATCCTTGATGAGACCGAGCTGCGTCATACAGTCTCTTAAGTGATCGCCCGCCAATCCTTCCAACGACCGCTCGCCGGTCCAAGTGGCAAGAATATCTCCGACTCCTTCTTTCTGTAGGAAGCGTAGGGGTTCATAGCGACGCGGCACAGTGGCCCGTCCTCCCGCCTCGAAGAGGAGTTTGATTGGTTGATTGATGGCGTCTTGACCATTGTGAGCAGCCATTGCTTCCGCCACCAGCCCCGTTTTGTACCGCTCGACGTCGAGCAAAGTGTCGGCCGGAATCGGAGTGATAAGGAGCGGGTAGTTTTCGGCCGCTTTTTGTAAAGAATTGGAGAGATTGAAGCCTGCGGCCGGGAGACCGTCCGGCGCAATGACTAGAATGTACCGGTCATGAAGGCGTCCTTCTCGCAATCCGTAAATCCTGAGATTCATACCTTCCATCTGCTGGCGATTGCGTTCGCAGCTTGCCATGAGATTGTTCATGCGATCGGACTGGGGTACCGCCTCCCCATTCACAATCGCGTCGTCACTTTTCGAAGCCTTGGGTAACGATGTGAATATCAGGTATTGCGCCTTTGCTGCCGCCGAAAGCAGCACCAACCCCAACCCGGCATCCTCGAAATAGGGGTCGAATATCAAGATCTGGTGCTCGTTGTATTTCGTGAGGAGGGTCTTGAACCACTCCGTGAACTGCAAGCGGCCTTCGCCATCGCCTTGATTCCAACGCTGAAAAAATCTGGCCTCCGATTTGCTCGGATGAAGCTTTCCGAAGAGTGAGCGGAGCTCACGATTCACTGGTACCCATGGATCGGCTTCGCGCCCGCCAACCTTGCTGTTCGTCACCACGCCGCCGCCGTTGAGCGTCAGCACTGCCTTCACTCGTTCCGTACTCGATGGTCGCGCAGTTTTCTGCAGCCAATCGAATTTAACCGGGATCGGGGCTGAGCCCATTGCTTGCAGTCCGAAATGGATTTCTCGAATATAGTGCATACGCCAGCGGCAACATAACGTCCCCTCGCCGGAAATTGCGCCGCTGAAGCCAAATATCTCGATATCCGTGCTGTCGCTGCGGGCGCGCAGCCCCTCGCTTAGTTCAAATCGATGTCTATAAGTTCCCTCGTCCTCTCGCTCGGCAAATGCGATGCACGAATGATAGATATGATCATCACTGCTGACTGAGACTCGAAACTGAAAGCTCTGATATGCCGCAACCTGCTTTGCATCGAAGCGAACCTCCAATGCGAGCGGCGCAGTTGTCCATCGCACGTCCAGCAGAGATCTTTCCTTGTCATCAAGCCCCGGAAACACGATGAGTTCGATATCTCCGAACCGGGTTACATCCGCGCCGCCAAAGTCGAGACCAGTGTCGTCGTTCAAATGTTTCACAACGAGATTAGTCAACGCGATGTCGTAATTCTCTCCAATCCGAAAAAGCCCTTTCTTGTCGGCCTGTGCGATCGAGGCACTGAATGCCCCTGCTGTTTCATGAGGACTTACAAGGGAATGCTTGTCATGCGCACCCCGATTGAGCAGATATGCGGCTGGCCTGTATATGAGTGCTCCTCCGTCCAGGGCTGTTGTGCCAAGCCGGGTACGTAGATTTTCGGGGAGACTGAGGTTGAGAGTGCCACTGATCGCTGCGATGGTCTCGCCAGCGCAAAGCAATTTAAGAACCTCTGCGCATCGCTCGCTGCCGAGGTACAGGTTCAGCCGGACAACCTGCGCCTGAGCCGCACCGAGAAACTCGAAATTGTCGTCCTCCGTCGCCGACCAGGTATTGTTTGAGAAGCTATAGGGAAGCACTCGGCCATACAGGATTCGGTTTTCGTTCTCATTGTCCACCCTGATCTGCAGGATCCATAGTTGCAACGCGCAGGGTTGTGGATCCAATGAAAATAGGCGGGCTAACCGGACGTCGCTGATTAAGTCCTCTAATCGAGGAGAGAGTGCCTTTTGCCGGGCGTCTTCTATCATTGTTCCCTCCGAATGGACGTTGCGGCTCTCACGCACAGGCAGCTAGATTGTTTCGTGCGGCTCGGCATTCCGAGGAGCTGTTCCTTGATATATGCTACGTAAAAGGCAAGGGTTGGGGTAGGCCCCACAACCTATTCAGACATAACTCATGGAAAGACTAGATATACCGGGGCGGTTTTCCGTTCTGGACTATCACTAAGCCACCAGATGCGTGATAGAAATCAAGCATGTACACCAAGAATCTTGCTCACCTTCTTCATGAAATTCTCGCCAGCGGGTCACCATTTGATGAGACGTTAACCCGTTTCGAGCGCCTGCGAGGATGTGCACTTCTTCCGAGAGGAAAAGAAAATGCAGCCAAGCGGCTGACCGACACCGAGGTTGCAAACGCAATCCTGGGTTTTGTGCCATCGTTGCCCGGTTGGGCAGGACACGCGTCGCTCATTCTTGGCGGGTTATGTGCAGTTGGCGGAGGTCGTGCGTCGTTCGAGAGCACGACGACCTTGCGGGAGTCAATAGCAGCCATTCTTGCCAGTGATCTAGGATGTCGATCACTCGTCGGGATAACGTTTTCTATCGAGCGTGACTATGGCAGCGAGGAATACCATGCCCGAGCGGTATTTGATGGAGGGGGTATTCGTAAGGTTGTATCCTACGTTTCTCACATGGCGACTACACTTTTGGCGGAGGGCGCTGAGGAGCGCTACGATCATGACAAAATGCGCGCGATTTCCGGCAGGCAACTGACGCTTGGACAGGACTTCTTCCTACGCCTACGGAGAGATTTGACGCTATCACGCCATCTCGACCTACCGTTGAAAACGGACTGGCGAGAGTACGAAACCGAAGAAGAGAAAAACGCTTTTCATAAGCGTTTGGGCGCGCGCCAAAACTCGCGGTTCCTCAATTTAGCCGTTGATACCCAAGCAGCTTGGCCTAGTGAACCGACCCGTATGAAGTTCGAGGGGTATCAATTTGTGCTGTTTCCTAGGACGAAGGAAAACTCCCATTCGATAAGCATAGATCTCGCCACAGAACGGCTCTCGGCGGAAGAAGCGAGAACCTTGCTCAATCGCTTTTTAAGCCTACTGGCTTGGTGTGATGATCAGTATGCAGTCCTTGGATTCGGTTGGTCAGGAAACCCGGTGCCCGTGCCAGTTTCTCTGTCCCGAAAAGGCTTCTCAACGACTTCGCAATGGCTATTTTCAAGAACCTTACCTACCGATCAGGAGCTAAGGCAGAGGCTCGCGTACTATCGAGAGGGGCTTAATGCACGCGAAGCAGGGCTGGTGACATTTGCGGTCCTGAGCTTCTTCAAGGTGTTTGAGGTCAGGGCGGCGTCGAAGCGAGGCGATCCAAACCCAACGATAGAGTGGATTAGGGACGCGTTCCCGCTCGTAGAAAGTACCCTACAGCCAGAAACGATCAGAGATTTTCATATTGCTCGCGACGGTATCGAGGTTGAAAAATACATTTCGCAGAATTGCCGAGTAGCGACCGCGCATGCTTCGGCCCAAGTTCCGTCGGACGCGGACTCTTCCCTCGAAATCCAGAGGCTGTATTTAGCTGCCGAAGTAATACACGCACTCGCTCGCCACTGCCTCAGAACGCAGTATCGCCTATCCAATATCCATTACACTGATGAGTTTTCCGACTGACCGACCGCCAGATAGATTCGACGTGTTTGGCGGAATGATTTCCGGAACGGTGCTGGCAGTAATCTTCGTTCGGGTGTTCTATTTGATTATAACGCGGTTTATGCACCGGGCGGAAGTCCAAGCTCACTCCGCGGCAACGGCTATCCCGCAGGACTCAACCCTCCGAGGTTGTCCGCTTCCTTCGTCCACAAGACAGAAGCGGACAGTCAGATCGTCGGCCCCGAAGAGGAAATAATTCCCGCTTTGCGCCCTCATTCCAGTCATAGATACCGTGTTTGCCCGTACCTAAATGCAGACATGGCTTTACATCCCGGTGCTTGCTGCTTGCGCTCGCACGAGCAATCGCTTCGCTGGACGGTTTGGGGAAGGCATCCCGCGGCAATTTACGGTGCGAGACGGCTGTTATTATCCCTATCGGCACAAAAGTTACCCTCACGGGTGACGATGGCGGCAGTGAAGTTGCCAGCGCAGCGTTTGTATGGCACCTCGTTTAAATGCCAAATTTGCGAACGACATAAGGATGCGACCGTGGGAGACGAAGTTTGGGGGACGTTAGTCAAAGAATTCTCTGATGTTCCAGACGCGTCGGCCATAACTCGCATCACTGTGCGCCTTGTGATCGCGGCGGTACTCGGTGGGGTTCTCGGGTTCGAACGCGAGAGCAAGGGCAGAAGTGCTGGCTTGCGGACTCACATGTTGGTTGCCGTCGGTGCTGCACTTTTCGTTTTAGGTCCACTGCAGAGCGGCATGCAGATCGGCGATCTGTCACGGGTACTGCAGGGTGTCGTTCAAGGAATAGGCTTCCTCGGCGCGGGTGCTATCATAATCCGCTCGGCGCAGCGGGAGGTAGAAGGGCTCACCACAGCGGCTAGTATCTGGGCGACAGCCGCGATTGGTGTAATGGCCGGCCTGGGAATGGAGGTAACTGCCGTCTTATCGACCGCGATCGTCTTAGTCATTCTGGCAGCGGTGCCTCACATCTTGCCCACGCCATCCGAGACGGACTCAAAGTCTAGTGGGGACGATTGACCGTAGGACGACAGCGAAGATGTTTCGGCCTCAACTCAATCTGTAGCAGGTAGCGCGAAAAGGCTGAAAAGCGCCCTCATTCCAGTCGTTCAGATCGCGATGGCGATTTCCCAGGAGCTGTCCTCGTTTTGCAGCAGAGCGTTATAGCCTCCACAGTGGGATAACCCTCTCAGTATCTGCACAGTTTGCGAAAGGGTAGTTTTAGGTGCTGCCCCGTGAGGGACAAAAAAATATGGGTTCATGGGCACGTGCAGGATTTCAAAGACGGGGATAAATAGGAGCGAATGTTGGTGCGCCTGTTTTTTCGTTTGACGGAAGAGGTTAAACTCGAAGGATGGTCCGAAACCGAATCTCCCTTCGCAAGTACATTCGCTTCCAGCTCGAGCAGATGAGCGCATCCAACGAGCATCACCGCTTTGAGGATCTCGCCTTCGAATTGTCGAGACTGCGGATCGCCTCGAACGTAGTACGCGCCACCGGCCCGGTGCAGGCAGGCGGCGATCAAGGGCGGGACTTCGAGACCTACCGCACCTATCTGATGGGATCTCCGATCGGCAGCAGCTCCTTCCTCGCCAAGGCTTCGGACGAGACCATCGTGTTCGCTTGCACGCTGAACAAGGCCATCGAGGGCAAGGTGAAATCGGATCTTGCGACGATCTTCGGCGGCGGTGATCGACCGAACGCGGTGAACTATCTCTGCGCGCCCGACGTTCCGGTTGCGATGCGTCACAAGCTGCAGGATCACTGCCAGACCCAATACGCTGCAAAGCTGACGCTACTGGATGGGCAGACGATCTCGGACATGCTGACTGATCCCGACACATTTTGGATCGCCGAGGAATTCCTGTCGGTTCCGGCCGAGCTCTTCCCACCGGTCTTGGTGGACGAGGAATACCAGGCCCTGAAGGAGAAATGGTTGGCCGAGCCACTGAACGGTGGGCCCTCCAACATAGCCCAGTTCCTAGAGATCAAACGCGGGATGCGCCGAGCCACTTTCGAGGAGAACGCCAGGCCCGATATCGATCGGTGGATTAGGCGAATGGAGCCTCTGAAAGATATCCCAGGGCTGCGACGCAAGGTTCTCTACGAGATTGCCGTCGCCACCCTGCGCGGGAAGGGCTTCCTCGATGCTGAGGACGGGGCGCTCGGGGAGTACTTCTCGACCCTCCCGATCGATGCGCCGCTCGAGGACATCGAGGACATCGTCTATCTCGCCTCTTACACCTCGACGGCACGGGCGCTTGGCCACCTTCGTGGTGCGACCGATGAGGTCGACGGCTGGGTCAGCGAGGCGGCAGAGGCGGTCGATCGAGGCCTGCGGCTCCATGCCGCGAGGTCCAGCCAGTTCCGGCTCCTCAGCCTGCGCGGCCACGTCGAGATGATGGACTTCTGGCACCACGCCGCGACAGAGGCCGCGGGCAAGGCCATATCGACGTGGAACCGTGCTGCCGACATTGCAGCGGAAGACCCATTGAGCGATGCATCGACCCTAGCAGACCTCATCCTGATCATTGCTCCAGCACTGGGGTCGCGCACGGACTTCCAAGATCTCACCGACAAGGTCGACAAGTTGGTGTCGGAGCGCGAAGGCAAGGCCGCAGCAGGCGACCTAGCGCGTGATCGAGCAGTGGCATTTGCGGAGTCGGGACAGTTGCTCCTCGCCATCGATCAGTTGCAGCGAGCCAAGGAGAACTGGTTCAACGCCGAGACGCTTAGGGGATCGGTGCTCGCCATGCTTTTGCTGTCCCAGTGGTATGCGAAACTGCACCTGCCCCATGCCGCCAGGTACCACGCCTCCATGGCGCTCTACACTATCGTGAGGGCCGACGACGATGAAATTGGTGAGATGTCTGTCCGCAGCGGGTTCTTACTAGCGGACACGTTCTTCCTCGCCGGCGAGATGCTGAGTTACCTCGCTTGCGTTGGACTCATCCTGCCGATGCACTCCAGCTATCGAGTTGACCCCGATGACGTAGAGCTGCATGACGACTTCGCTCGTGCAATCGCCCAAGGTGCGGTGATCCTCGCAACCGCGCCAGTCATCGCGCCCGAGATCGTCCAGCGCGCCAGAGCCATCGTCGATGGTTGGAACGTGGATGATGCTTACAAAGGGGCTATAGAAAAGGCGACCAAGTCGCCGCCGTGGTTCGGCATGTCGCATAATGAGGTCGTTTCCAAGCTGAAGGCGGAGATCGGTCAGGACTTCGTCAACGACGCTCTGGGCGAGGTGCGCATATCATGGAAGGCGCTGGGTCTAAAATGGACGATACTTGCGCCGCGGCGGTTGCGCCGTCGTGCAGAGGCACTCGCTGCCACACTCCAGATTGCCCTGACCGATCTGGCCAGCACCGATCTCGTGGTGATCCCCTCGGCGGTCGAATTGCGCCTGCAGGTCGGCAACGCCAAGTGGGATACCCGACACGAGTCAGACAACGAAAAGTTGTCGTGGGTGCTCTCACTGCCCGTGGACGACGACAAGTCTAACGACCCCGAAGTGCTGGAGCGCGAAGCACGATCAAGCCTTGCGTTCGTGATGCAGACCCTCCGCCAGGTCTCCGCACTTCCTCAGGAAATGCTGATGAAGGCGTTCGAAGCGCGGATAGAGCGAGGGCTCTGGAAGAAAGTCGCGTTCGTGCGGCCTCCTGGCCACCTCATGGAGGAAGCACGTGCAATGGCTGATCATGAGCGCGACGCCGGGCCCTTGACGGTTGCCGGGTCGCGCCCGTCGATCGAACCGCTTGAGCACCCACTCATGATTGGTCCGAAGGGCGACGCCGTACTCTATTCGAAGGCCAAGGCCATGGACATGATTGCCAACCGGTACAGGAGGCTCGGGCCGTACGCCGCGCAGGTCGTGCCGGGGCTCATGGAGGTTCCGCGGATCAAAGCAATGCTGCAGGCTCAGCACGATAGAGGGATCAAGGATTGGGAGTTGATAACGATTATCCTCAACATCGCCCTGAACCAGTCAGTGAGGGCCGATCCATCGAGGATCTCGGCGGGCGGAATGGACGCATACCGCCGCGAACTGGCGGCAGCGAGCGAAGTACTTATGTCCGGCGGTGGTCCAGCGTTCGACCCCGCATGGCTCAGGTCGGAGGATTGGCCGATACACGTGCGGACCTTCATAATGGCTGTGACAAGTTCGTGGGGCTTGGTCAACAATCGTCAGACACCGAATTTCGATGCCTTCAGGGCACTGCTGGAGAACAGATTCCATCATCTCGATGATGACCTCCCCCACGACAACTGGTTCGGATGGGCGGATCCCGTCGAGGAGGACCAGTCTAACACGGAGGAAGAGCCGAGCATTTAATATGCAGGTGAACTAATTTATGCGAGACTGCACTAGCTTCAGGCCCAAGCCTATATACCCAGCGGCCTGCGTCCTGAACCCTGCCTAGTGAAGCGCTGTTTAGGCCAAAGCCGCGGGCCAGCCCGCCACCTCACTGAAATCAGAAACGCTAACTCGGAATGTCAGCTCTTCGCCAGCCGGCTCCTATAGCCGTCGGACTGCTTTCGGCCCCAAAGCAGCCGGTGTGCGGGCGTAGCGGCCGCGGACTGATTCGCGAGAAATGCACCAGCCAGCGTACGGACCAGTTCGCCCACACAACTAATCTGGAAAGTCCCAGAATGTTCAGACGAAACAGCCCAGCCTTCAACTCCCGCTTTCCACCTTCTGGTGGAGCCTTTCGATCTGCTCGCGGCAGAGCTTCTCGATCAGGGCGTGAAGTTCTGCGGTTCGCTCCTGAAGCCATGCGAGTGCCTCTTCGGAAATTTCGAAACGCTTCGAATAGCGTGCCTTGACGTAGGCCTCGTTGAGAATGTTGTACCATGCGGTAAAACGCTGATGGTCTCGCGGCCAGATGTCGACCAACCGGAGATCACGATCCTCCGAAAGCCCGCGCAGGAATTTGAGGTTGTGTGACGCAGGTGAATAGTTTGTCACTGTCAGGAGAAAGCAATTGTAGGCCGTCTCGACCGCCTGATGGAGAAGGAAGACGGCCTTCTTATCCATATCCTTCGCAGAAGCAATTTGGGCGAGTTCTAGAAACTCGCTTGCGCTTAGCATTTCGCGATGAAAATGCTCCTCGGCAACTCTCAGCGCATCGGCAGGGCTGAGCGGTTTCGCTTCAGCCAACGGCCGGTCGTCGAATTCATAGAGCACGACACCTTCACGGGCGAGATCGACGAAGAAGGCTTGGCCATCATGCAGAAAATTGCTGATCTCGCGTGCTCCATGCACGATGAGACCAACGGGTGTCTCGATCTCCTTGTCCCACATCAGCCGGTCGGTTGCCTTGTCCCAGTATTTCGGATCGGCCAGTTCCTTGTTGCTGACGATGACAAGTATGTCGAAATCCGATCGGTAGCCTTTCGACGTGTGCGGCTCATCCACCCATGTGCCACGGGCGTAGGAGCCGAACAGAATGATTTTGAAAATCCGCCCGTCTTTCTTGGCCTCGGACTTCGAGTGCTCGACAATGCCGGCGAACTCTTCGTGGATGATCCGGACGACCCTTTCCAGTTCGCGCTGCTTTGTCTGCGGAAGATGTCCGATATCCGATTTCATGGCCTCACCATCGATTCTTCTGGGTAGATATTCTAACCGCTACCGACAGGCGATTTCTACTCCACATTGTCGTAGTCCCAATCCGCCTGCATCCACATTATGCGAGGCTCGACCGCGCTCAGCAACCATTAATCGTACAAACCTATCAATGTCGCATCTGGACCGAGGCGCTCAACCACTTTATCCTTCCTGGTATTCGAGGCCTCCCTCGATCTTAATTGCGCCCCCGGCGGAAGGAACTGAAATGGATCTGCGCCAAATGAGCACATTCGTTGCCGTCGCAGAGGAGCTGCATTTCGGGCGCGCCTCCATCCGGCTTAACCTCGCCCAGCCTGCGGTCACCGCCCAGATCCAGGCGATGGAGAAGGAACTTGGCGTTCCCCTTCTAATCCGTTCCACACGCCGTGTTCAACTCACTCCGGCAGGTTCAGTTTTCTACGAACGTTGCGTTCAACTGCTTCGCGACGTCGACGAAACTTGTGCGATCACACAGGCGGTTGCGGGCAAGGCTGCCAGCAAGATCACCATCGGTACAATTCACCCGGCGACCTTCGGTGTTCTACCCGATTTTCTTGCCCGAATTGGCCGACGTTATCCGGATATCCGCATTCATATCCGCAACGGCACAACCGAATCCATCGTACGGGACATTGAGCGCGGACAGGTCAATATCGGGTTTGTCCGGCCTTTGGACAACAACGGCTCATTGCGATGGCAGGCAATAACAGAGGAGCGCTATTTACTCGCCGTCTCCAAAGAAAACGCTTTGGCTGAGGCCGAGACCGTCACGCTGGAAGACCTGCGCCGCCAGAAGATTATTTCCTTCTCGCGTTCAAACCTGTCCTACACGGAGCGGTATTTTCTCGATAAGTTCCGCGAGCATGAACTCTCCGATCGGATCGTCTATACCTGCGACGACACACTTTCACTGATCGCGCTCGTCTCCGCAGGCGTCGGTGTCGGCTTCGTTCCGGAATGGGCGGCAAACCTGCCGAACAGAAACTTTCGTTTGAAGCCAGTGGAGGAGATTGATCTGCGTATCGGCCTTGGGCTCGCCTGGAGCAACCAGGACCCGACCGCCAATCGTGATGACATCATAGAGATCGGCCGCCAGCTCGCATCCAATATGGCGAAAGGGCCGGCTCGTAAACAGCACCGCAACTGAACATCCGAAGTAGCGTTCGGCATGCCGGGGTTTTTGGTTTGCTGAACAGTCGTGAACGCACTGCTACGTGCGAACCTTATTCTCGCGCAACACAGCAAACAAGAAGTCTGTCGTCGCAAATCACCGCGCGACATCTCGGGGATCGGTGACCTTCAGATCGGCGGCATCGAAGATGTTTGTGACGCGGGTGTTGACCGTCAAGCCCCGCGCAACCGCGGTGGCAGCGATGTTACAACCCACCGACCTTTACGCACTTGCTGTCTCATTTGCCCGGCCATGAACTGGACACAGGTCTGCCAAGCGTTGGGGGGCCGAAGGAGGCACCCGTTCTGAAGAATCGGCAGAACCTCTCTTTCCAAGTTATCCTGATAAATTCTATCCCGCCCGCCGCACGGTTTAGCCGCGAGGTACGCCGATCGTATCAATACCCCTCATATGAGGGAGCGCCGTTGTGGGTATTTCCCATCATACGAACCAACTGCATGTTGTCCTCCATACCACCGCTGGTCGTCGCTTATGTTTTATGTTGCGCAAAGCTGAGGGAAGACACTTCTGAGGAATGATAAATGGGGTATCAAAATGTCTCAGAGGCCTTCATTGAGCTAGAAGCTGCACTCACCGTAGCGAAGAAAATCTGCACGCAGAGCCGAGATATCTGCTTGTCGATCACCGACAGGTGCAACGGCAGGCAACTGAATTTCGAAAATGGGTGTGCCATCATCACAGTCGTTGACGATGGTCTTATTTTAAGGGTCTCCGCTGGAGACCTGGTCACGTTCTACGGCATTCAAACCGTGATCGAGGGTCGCTTTTGGGAGATAGCACCCAGCGCCGCAAGATCAATGACATGGCTACCAGCACGAGAGTCCCGCTCCGGGCAATTCCATAGAAGCGCGACAACGGACATGAGAGAATGACGGTCTCTAGCTCCGTTGGATCAATTCGAAAAATTTCCAGGTCGTAGCTGTCGAACCACGGTTTGTACCAGCGCCATGCAATATGTGCCTGGGCACCTCCGTGCGCTGCTGCGGGCTGCCCCAATCACTCTCGAGCAGACCGCGGAACCTCTCAAAGTCGAGGGGTGGGGCTGGGTGCAACCCTCCCTCGATGCCTCGGTCATATATGTACGAGGATCTTTATCTTCCGATTTCGCTTCCAAGACGATCAGCGGCTTGCCGTCATTACCCAGCAACAAAAAATCGATGAATCCCGTCGCGCTTTTCTCAAAGTCCGCACCGAGACTTTCGATGTGCTCAGGCTTCAGCATGACGTTCGGCTCGAGAACGACATTCGCGGGACCGCTTGTCATCGAAGAAGCGCCAGCCAGCGGCCTCCAGCAGCCGATTGATTTTGATCCTCGCCGTCGCTTCCTTGCGTAGTACCAACGCCCATCCCCCGAGAAAATTCAGCCATCATTGCGCCTTCGGAATAAACCCCACAGTAAATCCGAACAATCGGCCAATCTTCCCTAAAGTTTCGAGCGTTGGGTTCGCCGTCCCGGCTTCGATCTCAGCAACTTGGCGCCTGGTGAGCGATAGCGTCTTGGCGAATTCGTCCTGCGTCAAACCAAGCCCTCTTCGGATTTCAACAACAGCCTCAGGTAACCTCAAGTCGCCAGTCCGAGCGCGTTCCGCCAGTGTTCGCCGGTTCTCAAGAATTTCCTCTTTCGTTGGCTTTCTCCATCGAGCCATTTAGCTGTCCTCCGGCATCACTGGCACGCCGCCAGAACGCTCTCGGCGATTTCAATGCAGCGTCCCATTGCGCGTTCTAGAATTTCCGGAGACCCACCCATATCTTTCGCCATAGCCGGTGTTTGCCGGAGGTATTCGGCAAACACGGAAAGCTCAGCTGCGAGCGCATTCTGCTCATCTGGATCAGGGATCAGTTCAGCGCAAATGCGTTTCCAATCGGGAAGGTGATCGCGACCACCATCCCGCATCATGGCCCAGCGGGTGGAACGAACGATCCCCTCTTTGGCAAGCCGCATTGGCGCGAAATCAAAGAGCGGAGACAGGCGGATCGTGCCGTCCTGGTGCTTACTCAGTGCAGAATTTCGGCCGTGATTATCGGGATTGCCGAGCGCCAAATTGGCGATGTCCCGCTTCAGGTATTCGACAATGTCCGCGAAGGGATTGGCAGAATATTGGCGCAAAACGTCGATGTAGGCCTCGTGCGAGCCGACATGACCGAAATCAGCAACCCCGATCGCGGATACCAGGCTTTCTTGGCCCAGCCTAACGGTTCCGCCACCTTCTTTTTTCTTCCGGTCGAACCGAGGAATCATCAGGACACTTTCGGCATAGGTCGAAGGTTCGTGCACATTCAGGCCGATCTCTTGAGCGATCCGCGAATAGAGGGCTTCGCCTTCGAGTATAAGGCGGTCCACAGGCTCGCTGCTGCGGACCAGCTTGACAATGACATGGCGCACGGCCTCATCATCAGTCACGAAGCTGTCGGGATAATAGAGACCGTCATTCGCTTGGGTCATCGAGACCTTAGGCCATTCGCCTTGCAGGCCGCTTGAGCCAGAGGCGAGCATTCCGAAGCGATCGGCGACTTCCATGAAACGATCCGAGCGCTCAAGGATTTCAGCTTCTGCAACCCCTTGGCGCTCAACACCGCGCAGCCGTTCCGTCTCGGCCTCTGCCGCTTCTTTGATCCGGATATTGCCTATGCCGCCCGTCGCCGATCGCAGAAGCAGCGGGAGATCAGAAGCGCGCGAGCCTTCAGCAAGACTGAGGTGCTCGGCAAGCTTTCGCCTTGCATGCCCCTGGGGCATGAGATCCAAGAGGAAGGGCGGCCAGCTGCGGCTATATCGATTTTCGAGATCAACGGGATATCGGACAGATAACGCGCGATGGTCGCGAACCGTTTTTCCACCCGCGAACTCCGCAGATGCAACTGTGACGAAATAGTCGAGATCGTAATCGACGATGGACGCGCCCTGGTAGCCGGCCGCATCGTCCTTAAGTTCTAGCGTCGCGGCGTGGTGCCACTGGCCATAAAAATGGGTTTGTAGCGTTAGGCGCATTAATTGACCCTTTCAATGGTTCAAATAATGCATATTTTTAATTTATTCAACCCATCAAAGTGGGTTAGATAACTGACATTAGAACTCCCAGCTACCGACGCGGTCATTAACGCTCCTGAGCTGACTGACCATCTTCCGGCCACGCAACGCATTGCCGCAAGCGAACAGTATGAGGGGCAAGCTCAGCACAGGTGTCAGCCAAGCATCGGAATCGCTTCTCCCTTCGAACACAATGAGCAAGACTTCGCCGATCGCAGCGAAAAAGACCACCCCGAAATCGTATTGCTTTGAAAGGCTCGTGCTGAAAGCCAGCGTCCTCAAACTTTAGCTTTCTTTGCTTCACGACGCGATCTCTGATGGACCGCGAGACACCTATGCCTCCAGGTTCAGCAACTCCTTCTAGCCGCGCGGCGATGTTGACGGTGTCACCGAAGACGGCTACGGGCAGATTTATCCGCAAACACGAGAGCTCACAGAAGAAGAACAGGCCGAGCTTTAGGCTCTTGGGGAGACCTTCGATGAATTGCAGGCGCAGATCGAAGCCTGCGCTGAAGGCGACCCTGCGATTGAGACAGATGAGGCGCGGCTTGTCGAAATTGAACAACGCATCGCGGCTATCCAGAATACCACCAAGGCATATGACGCACCTGGGCGCCGACCTCAGCGCGGACGATTGCGTCGTTAGAAAACTCCTGCTCAGCCATATTCATCTCTTTTCCATTCATTGGTTTCAGCGGATAACGCAGCGGGCGCGGTCGAGGACACGCCGTTGGCGCTCTGCTACGATGTTCTGGCTTGCCTGCATGCGGACCACCTGCTGCAGCACCTTCAGCTGTTCCCGCATTACCTCGAACGCACGGCGCTGAGCAGGCGGCACGCGATTGATAACATCCAGCTCTCCATGCAGGATGGCATTGCGGCCGAAGCGCTCGTCGAGGGCGCGGCTGACGGTTGCAAACTCCTTACTAATGGCGGGATCGAGCGAGTCGGCAGCGACGTCGAGCCTGCCGTTCTTTTTCTTCATCGCCACTGAGAGTTCTCTCAGTGCATCTTCGGCGGAAGGGGACAGTCCCGGGATGGCGATTCTCATGCGCTGGCGCTCCTCATTGATCGCCTCCCTCTCTGCATCAAATGCGGCCGTAAATGAGGTGGCCAATGACCGGACACGGCTTGCCGCCTCCGGGACGGCCCGGAAAGCCTCCTTCCGCTCCAGGCCGACAGCGAGCAATTTGTCCATGATACGGCCGGAGCCTCGCAACGCGCCGTAGGCAGCGGGATCATTGCTGATGGCCGCAGCGATCCGCTCACCGGCAAAGCCCTTCAGGATCAGATCTTCAATCTTTCCGACAGCACCTGCCGGATCGCGCCAGATACGCGCTGCCGCGTTCGCAAGGGCGGCGCGATTCTGACTGTAGTGAGGAACAGCTCGCGCCCTCTCCCGCGCCTCGTGGTCGATCGGGGTTTCAAACTCTGTTACAGCTGCAAGCATTGGCAACACCGGCACCGTCTTTTTCCCAGGCACGACGCTGGCGCCGGTAACGATCCTGGAGCGATCTTTCCTTTCGGCAAGATGCTGTTCTTCGGCAAAGCGGCGTATGGCGGCAAAAAGACGATTGAGCTTTTCGCGCCGGTCGAGGTCAAGGTCGTCCGGCATGCGCTCGATCATGTTGCGCTGGGCAACAGTGTCTGCCTTGTCGGTGAAGGCGGACCAGCCGAAGCGAGCGTTGAGAGCGTCGTTGACCCCCCTCACCTCTTGAACAAAAAGGCGATCCTTCGCCGCGTAGGCGAAGGCCGTCTTGTAGGCATCCTTGCCACCGCGCTCGCGTACGGCTTCGATTTCGGCGAGGCGCGCCATAGCCGGTTTGGAAAGCGCCGGGATCGACAACGACATATGCGCGCGCCGTTGCTCCTCTCGCATGCCGAAGCGTTCGACCTGGCGGCGGAACTCTGTGGCATGGGCACGCGCCAGCGGCAGCAATTCGGACAACGCCGACACCGCCGCATCGCGCTCGGAGCGGGCCGCGCGGCCATCGACAAGAAGATCCGATCCATGCAGACGGCCGAGGCGCTGCGGCGAGGCCTCAAGGTCGTCGGCAAGCTCGCGGGGCGCAATCCGCGCGTCGGAGGCAAGCGTGTTCAGTCTGGCAAGCGCGCCGTCGGGATCGCGATAGATCTTTTGCAAGACTGGGCGAAGAATGGCGTCGCGTTCCTTCCAGTGATCCGAGCGAAGCTGCGCGCGGCGGGCATCCTCGCCGACACCACGGGAAAACAATGTTGTCGGCGGGATGAGATATTGTCGATCCGTCGGAATTTCTGCCGTCCGGGTTTCGGCTCGTTCCTCACTATAGGAAACACGCTTCTCGCTTTCGATCGCGAGGCCGAGCGCCACGCTCGCCCGCTCCCAAAGCTTCGCCACTTGCTCGCGCTTCTGCGCCAGCCACGCCAGCTGCCGCGCCGCTCCGTCCTCCATCCAGGCTGCGACCCCAGAGAGCGTATCGATACCGCGACGCTGGGCAAAATCGCGGGCGTGCGCCCGGTAGCCGGCCTCGCTCTCGAAATCGAGGGTCGTCGTCTTGGCGCCGGAGCGGCCAAGACGCTCCACCAGTTGCTTGAACAGTTCCGGCCGATGGCTCTCCTCCTCGAGGCGCTGCCGGCGAACCTCTGTCGTTTCAATCCGTTTGGCAGTCCAGACGTTTCGATGGACCGTCCGTTCCTCGAGCCTCTTCTTTCCCGTTTTTTCGTCGATGACGGGCACCATCACCGTCACCCGTTCGACACCGTCCTTGCGCAGCGTCACCGTGTCGCCTTCCGACACGCCGGCCTCCTCCAGGGCCTTTGGAAGGCTCACGCCCCAGAGCCGATGCACGCTTCCGTCGTCCGTTTTCACATCGGCATAGGGGCTTTGATCGGCATCCTCTTCCTGCGGCCGGAATTTCGCATTGCCGGTTTCGACCAGCTCGCCCGTGATGCCGGCGGCATGATCGGCCCGGGATCTTTTCCCCCATTCCGGCTTCCGCTCAAAGTCCTCGCGAGCGGCATAAAGATCGGCCCGATCGCGATGGCGGGTCATCGACACGTACGTCAGGTGCTGATCCATCATGCCGGTTGCGAGCACGAATGTCCTGTCGACGGTCGCACCTTGGGACTTGTGAATGGTCGCGGCATAACCGTGATCGACATTGCGATAGCTGTCTTCGCTAATGACGACATCCCGGCCATTATCGAGACGGACCGATAGTTGTGGGTCGCCGTGCGTGTCGCCGGTGTAGACGACCGTGCCGAGCATGCCGTTTTTGACATATTGGGGTCCAAGCTTTTGCGCACGCGGCTCGAGGAACCGGGCGTTTTGGAGGAAGATGATCCGGTCGCCGACGGCGAACTGCCGCACGCCTCGTTCCGTTTGAAATTCACGAGAGACGGTCAGGGCGCCTTCATCTTTCATGACGTTGCGCAGCGCTTCATTGAGCCGCCGTACGTCGTCGTTGGTATGGGCGAGAACGAGCAGTTCGTCACCACGCATGCGAACCGACTGTTCTTTATCGGCATATTGCTGGATGAGGTCGCGGCGAGCGCTCGTCCAGTCAGCAACGATGCGCTCCACAGCTTCAGCCCGGCTCTCCGCCTCGACAATATGCCCCCGCTGCGCATAAGCATCCAGCCCCTCCTCGACCTTGCCGCGGGCGAAAAGACGGGAGGCCTCTCGCGCCCACTCCTCACGCTGGCGCCGCACACCGGCAAGTTCGGCAAAACCGATCCGTTCGGAAATTGCCCGAAAGGCTGCGCCGGCCTGGATCGGTTGAAGCTGCATTGCATCGCCGACCAGAACCACCTTGGCTCCGGCCTCCTCGGCGCGCTTGAGCACACGCGCCATCTGCTGCGACGAGACCATGCCAGCTTCATCGATGACAAAGATGTCCCGCCGGTCGAGGAGATCGCGTCCGTTATGCCAGGCTAGTTCCCAGTAGGCGAGCGTGCGCGATCTGATGCCGGAACTGTCCTCAAGCCCCTCGGCCGCCTTGCCGGCAAGCGCCGCCCCGAAGACGCGGTGGTTGTCGCTCTCCCAGGCGACGCGCGCCGCGGCAAGCAGCGTCGATTTGCCCGCACCGGCAAGCCCGACCACAGCAGCGATGCCAGTGTCGCCAGCGACATGATGGACAGCCTCCACCTGTTCGCGATCAAGCGTGAACAGATTTTCCGGATGGGCCGTTTCTATGGTTCTGACAGCCGCCGCAATTTTCGCGTTGGCGACGCCGAAGCCCTTGCGCCGGGCCAGAACTTCCGCCGACTGCGCCATGTCGTATTCGATGCGCAGGACATCGCGTGTGGTGAAGACCGCAGGTTCGGCCACCTTGCCGGTCTGCAGGTTCGCCTGTTGCGGCTTCAACAGCACGAGGTCATTGGAGGCCATCAGCTTGGCACGTATATTGGCGAAATCAGCGGGATCGTCGACATAGCGGTGCAGAGCCTTGGCGATGTCCCGTTCATCGAAGGTGGAGCGCTCGTTGCCGAGTTGTTTCAGGAGTAGATGCGGATCGGCCAGCAACCGGTCGGCCATCTCCTGCCGGCGCGCGAGATCGGCCGGCGCGAAATACATCGTGACACCCTTGCGGGCAAGCGCTGCCTTTTCTGGCCCGAGATGTTTCTGGGCAATCCCGTCGAGCGCCTGTTCGGCATAGGAACGCCCGTCGAGGCGTATCTCATGGCCGGCAAGCGCTAGATGCCGATTGGCTGTTTCCGCCCAGGCGATTTTCCAGCCCTTCATGGTCTCCTTGTCTCCGGCCCAGAGCCTGTAGACGATCTTGCCCTTCGGTCGGTCCGGCGTGACGACCCGCAACGGCTCGCCGTCGGTGCCAAGCACCGGCACTTTCTTCGGCCCGAAACCCCGTTCCGTCAGAGGTCGAAGCGCGGTCATCAGGTGGATGTGTGGATTGCCTTGCCTGTCATGATAAACCCAGTCGGCGATCATGCCCTTGGACGTCAGATTGTCCCGGACGAACTCGCGCACAAGGGCGATGTTCTCTGATCGCGTCAACTCTTCCGGAAGCGCGATGATCAACTCGCGGGCAAGCTGCGCGTCGGCACGAGTTTCGAATGCGTCCACTGCATTCCAAAGAGCCTCGCTGGCCGCAACGACGCTCTTCCCATCGATGGCCGCGCGCAGCCAGGCCGGTACCTGGTCCGGTAGCGCCAACTCCTCGTGTTTCAGTTCGGCCGCGCCGCCACGGTAACTGAAGGAGGTTCCGGCCTGTTCGTCCATCATCCGCGCCCGATGACGATAGGCGGCGGCCGAAACGATACTGCGTCCCGCTCCCCTGCCGATCACCTGCGCTCTGACGAACATGATCGCCACTAACGTCTCCAGTCCTTCCAGGCACGTCGCGTCAGCGACGTATATTGCGCCCTCAAATCAATCGGCCTGACAAGACCGATGCTGCTTTTCCGGAAGACGGCCCTGCTGGGATTTCCAATATCGACGTTTGGGGGCTTGTGTACGGTAGCGCTTTTGACTACCATTTTCTAGTCAGTTAAATGACTGAATGAAAATTTCCAAAGACGTTGAAAGGACTTGCCTATGGCCACTAAGCCTGCGCTCATGGATATTGATGCTCAAATCGAGAAGCTTCGCGAACGAAGAAAAACTTTAATAGTAAAATCAGCTGATCGTTTCGCGAGTGCGGCAACGAAGTCGGGACTGGCAGAGATGGAGATCGCTGATGAGGAGGTGGATCGCATCTTCGACGAGATCGCAGCGCGATTTCGCAACGGCGAGAAGAAGCAGGCCGCTGGCTCACCTGCTTCGCCGCGTGGACAGGCAAATGGAGCGACTGGTTCGGAAACGGAGGCTCCACATGACAGCTGACCGAAAGAAGGGAGCGAGAGAAAAGTTCTTGCTCGGCGACATTGTCGTTCGCGCGGGCCTGTCGAACGCCGATCGGGCTTTCCTGCTTGGCGGGCTTCTCGAAATGAAGCGGGTCGTGCCGGGGACACCTGAACATCGGCGTCTGTGCGATATCGGAGAGCTGGCCTTCAGAGATGCGGTATCCAACGGCGGGTTAGAACGCTTTTTGAAGGTGGCGGAATGAAGGGAAATGCCAAACAGCATCCGAGCCTTTTGCTTATCATCATTCCCATCGCCGTCACCGGATTTTCCTTTTACGTCGCCCACTGGCGTTGGCCTGAATTGGCGACCGGCATCACAGGCAAGACGCAATACTGGTTCCTTCGGGCGTCACCGGTGCCCGTCCTTTTGTTCGGGCCGCTGGCTGGACTGCTGGCGGTCTGGGCGCTGCCCCTCCATCGGCGAAGGCCCGTGGCATTGGCAAGCTTTCTCTGCTTTCTCCTGATGGCCGGCTTTTACGGGATGCGCGAGTTCGGGCGGCTTCAGCCGCTCGTAGAGAGCGGTGTGCTGACCTGGGATCAGGCGCTATCATTCGTCGACATGATTGCGGTCGTTGGCGCAGCGATGGGATTCATGGCGGCCGCGGTCGCGGCGCGCATCTCCAGCGTCGTGCCCGAACAGGTGACGCGCGCCAGGCGCGGAACATTCGGAGATGCAGACTGGCTGCCGATGTCGGCGGCGGCACGGCTGTTTCCCGATGATGGCGAAATCGTCATCGGCGAGCGCTACAGGGTCGACAAGGAACTCGTCCATGAGTTGCCGTTCGATCCGAACGATCCGGCCACCTGGGGACGCGGTGGCAAAGCCCCGCTGCTGACCTACGCCCAGGATTTCGATTCGACTCACATGCTTTTCTTCGCGGGCTCCGGTGGCTTCAAGACCACCAGCAACGTCGTGCCGACGGCGCTCAGATATACGGGTCCCCTCATTTGCCTGGATCCGTCCACCGAGGTGGCCCCGATGGTCGTTGACCACCGAAGAGATAAACTCGACCGAGAGGTTGTGGTGCTCGATCCGGCAAATCCGGTCATGGGATTTAACGTGCTCGACGGCATCGAGCACTCGCTAAAAAAGGAAGAGGACATTGTCGGCACCGCGCACATGTTACTCTCGGAAAGCTTGCGCTTCGAATCGTCGACTGGCTCTTACTTCCAATCGCAGGCGCACAATCTACTGACTGGTCTTCTGGCGCATGTGATGCTGTCACCGGAATATGCAGGACGGCGAAACCTGCGCAGCCTGCGCCAGATCGTCTCCGAGCCGGAAACCTCCGTGCTCGCCATGCTACGCGACGTACAGGAACACTCCGCGTCCGCCTTCATCCGTGAAACGCTCGGCGTCTTTGTTAACATGACTGAGCAAACATTCTCAGGCGTCTATTCGACGGCATCGAAGGATACGCAATGGCTGTCGCTCGATAATTACGCGGCACTGGTTTGCGGCAACACGTTCAAATCGAGCGAGATCGCTGGCGGAAAGAAAGACGTCTTTATTAACATCCCCGCATCGATCCTGCGGTCCTATCCCGGTATCGGTCGGGTGATCATCGGCTCGCTGATCAACGCGATGATCGAAGCGGATGGTGCGTTCACGAGGCGAGCGTTATTCATTTTGGACGAAGTCGATCTGCTTGGCTACATGCGCGTGCTTGAAGAGGCGCGCGATCGCGGTCGCAAGTATGGCGTTAGCATGATGCTGATGTACCAGTCCGTCGGGCAACTGGAACGGCACTTCGGAAAAGACGGTGCGGTGTCGTGGATCGACGGCTGCGCTTTCGCGAGTTACGCCGCGATCAAGGCACTGGATACCGCCCGCAACGTCTCTGCCCAATGTGGAGAAATGACTGTCGAAGTCAAAGGCAGTTCTCGCAATCTCGGCTGGGGTACGAAAAACAGCGCATCGCGGAAATCAGAAAACATCAATTTCCAGCGCCGGCCGCTGATCATGCCGCACGAAATCACACAATCGATGCGCAAGGACGAGCAGATCATTATCGTCCAGGGCCACAGTCCGATCCGCTGCGGACGGGCGATCTATTTCAGGCGGAAGGACATGGATATGCACGCCAAGCCCAACAGGTTTGCCAAGCTGGGACCTTGACGGCTCAGGCGTTTTCTTGCGGACCGTATTCGGCTTCCATTGGCCATTTCGTTGCCTTCATCAGCGCCAGTGCCGCGTCGATCGCGTTCTAGCGCTTCGATCAGGTCGTTGTGTCTCGTTGAAGGATGAGCATGGACACCGAAGAATTGACGATGTGCTAGCTCAACCCGTCCTAGTGCCTCTCCAGTGTAGATGACAGATGCTCCTGTATCGTAGTCGTCGCGGTCGCCGCAATGGATGCCATTTGATCCTCCTTTTTCGAAAACGTGCGATGCCTGAACATGGACCGACTGACGATTGAAAGCGAGGACAGCTCGCCATCTGATTTACCGGCTGTGTTCACCTCGACGATCGCGCCCGGACGTACCGTTCAGACCGGGAAGCTTGATCCCGTGAGGATGATCGGACACTGCCGAAACCGCAACAGGCATCCATCACAGAAATGAATCGGAAGCGACCTTTCGATTCATAAGTCTCGTTGGACCAGATCGCGAGCATCGCCGATCATGCGGGGATGGGAACACACCACTACCAGCTTTATTGCCAGAGGATCGACGCCAACAGGAACATGGCCCGATATTACGCGCTTGCGATCCGGCCAACCCTTTTTGGCGAAATAGCCGTCGTGCGAAGCTGGGGACGGATCGGCAAGGCTGGCGGGGAGATGACCGAGGTGTTCGGCAATGAGAATGATGCGATATCGCGCTTTCTCGAATTGTTACTGCAGAAGCGCAAAAGGGGCTATCAACCGGCAAGAAGCTGTGGAAACCCCTGCAGGAGCGCCACTCTAAGGACAACGCCGCATGACAACGTCGCGATCGCCTGAAAGGGTTTTCCCGTCTTTAACGAGGAAACCGTCATGACCACAACCAATGAAATCGCCGAAAAGATCGCATCCGAACAGAACCTGACCAAAGCCCAGGCGAAATCGATCGTCGAAACCGTCTTCGCGTCGATCACGACGGCAGCCACGTCCGGAGCGGAAACATCTATCCCGGGATTCGGCAAGTTCAAGATCAAGGATACCCCGGAGCGTGAGGCTCGCAATCCGGCAACCGGCGCCACCATCAAGGTTGCCGCTGCGAAGAAGCTTACGTTCCAGCCTGCCAAAGCACTGAAAGATGTGCTGAACAAGTGAGCCGCACCGCGGTAAGCGGGGTCATCAGGGGGGAGCCGCCAAAGGCAGACGGCGCAGCGTCATCGGCGCTGCTTGCCATCACGCTTAAGCTGATCTCGATCTCGATGGCAATCGGACGGTGGTGGCAGCATTGCGGGTATATGCCACCCTCAGAAGGGCGGCACGGCGTCAACGGAACCGTCCTGCTCGGCCATGATAACGGCCAGTTCGGCCAGAGCCAGTTCCAGCTCCGCGGCAATCTGGCGACGCTCGTCTGGGTGGCAATGGTTCATCTCGGCGCGCAGTTCTTCGATATGTTGTTCCAGTAGCATCGTCATCTCCTTGACGTTTGAGAAAGATGACGCCGCGGGGCGTGAGGAAATGACGGGGTCAGGGATCGCGTCGGCGACCGCCAGAGGCGGCGAGTGGGGTGCCGGTTTTGTTGAAGCGCAGGGAACCGGAGCGGAAGCAAAATCGGGGGGCCACGCGAAGTCCTTGAGGCCGGCATTTGCTCGCGGCACGATTGGTCACTCTGAGCAGACCCCGCCTCTCCGTATCGCGACCAGAAGAAGAAGCGGGCTAGATGCCCGGTTCCTTCTTGGTTTGAACAAGGGAAAAGCCCCGCCGTTTCCGGCTGGGCTTCGTCTTTGATCAGGCGTCGCGCTTCGGGCGGTTCCAGACCAACGTATAGTCGCCTTCCCTCTCGTTCGGCCAAAGTGCCGCATTGATCGGGGCCGGAAAGCTCGGATCGTCGAGCTTGACCGAGATGTAGGGCTCTCCGTCGCCGGAAACCTGGCTCCAGGCGGCGCCGACTTCGGCCGCTCCGGACATGATCCGAAAGTCGGGAGCGTCGCGGGATGTGCGTTCGATCGGGTTCAGGCGGGCCTTCATGGAGACCGTCAGAGTGCGTACGTGGCCGAGGATGGTGTTGCCGTTGGTGGTGAATTCGCCGATGACTGCCATTGTCGTGATCCTTTCGGTTTGATCGGGCCGCGACCATCGCGTCCTCGATGACTGTCGATTTGATCGGGGACGATCGGACCGCATCCTTAAGGGACCGGAATGCAATGGAGGGCGGCGGGAGACGGCTTTCTTGGACCGCGAGGAATGCGAACGCAGGTCGCAGGGGAAGAAAGGGGGCGATGCCGTTGCGGGAGAACGATCGAGGCGGAGCCGCTCTTCGATCAGACATGTCAAATCGAGGCCGCGTTGGCCGCGCCCACTTCCTATGCCCGAATGGATGGCAGCAATGGCCACATCGATCGTTTGGGCATTGCCGGGCCAATGCGACAAGTCCGGTGAGCGTCGCCGAACTTTCCGTGTCGATGGCGGCTCCGGTTTTCGATCGGGCACATGTCGCCCATGCTTGCTCGTATCCGCAAGAATGACCTGTTGCTGATGCAGGACGCATTAGGGCCAGTCGCAGCAAAACTGGCTCGCGTCCGCACGGCACAAGATCGCCTTCGCTTTCCTCCCGAACGGTCAATCCGCGCTGCCCGGATTCAGATTTTGGGAGCAGTACCAAAGGACGCGCTAAAATGAGAGGGGCGCTATTACACTGCGTCCCTCGTCGCGCAGGCATCCGCCCTTGGCTGAAGACCGTGGAGATAATTGACCGCCCGCTGCGCATGCGCGGCCGCCTGGAAAATTGCACGTTTGTCGTTGGCCAGCACCGAGAGCCATGACTGCAGATAGGACGCGTGATCCGGCCGCGGCTCAAGTTCCGGCGCGATACCGAGGTCAGCGCAGAGGAAGCAACTGCCAAGTTCGGCAATGAGTTCTTCCCGCGCGCGCTCCGTCCGGTCCTTGGCATAGCGCGACAGGTCGCGTCCCACGCGATGTTCTGCCGCCGTCCAGTGGGTCGCCTCATGGCTGAGGACTGCCGCATACCCGGCGGCATCGCGGAAGGCTTCGAACGGTGGCATCTGGATATAGTCCATGGCCGGAGAATAGTATGCCTGGTTGCCGCCGTGCCGAATGACTGCGCCGGTATTGCGGAAGAACTCGTCGGCGTGACCGATGCGCTCGATCGGGCTCAGGAGCGGTTCGGGTACGCCATGATAGTGGTCAGGCAGGCCGTCGATCTGCGCCACGTTGAACACCGTGTACGATTTAAGGAACGGAATATCGCGCTCCACCTCGCCGCCATTGCTGTCGGCCTCCGACTTGGTGAAGCGGCTTGCATAGATGACCGTCGTTCCGGTCTCGCCCTTGCGAACAGCTCCATCCAGCTGCAAGGCCTGTTTGAACGTCATCCATGTCGGCGAGACATAGCCCCTCGCTGTGCTCTCCGACCACAACAGCAGCACGTTGAGACCGCTATAGGCTTCGCCGTTGTGGCGCAGCGGCCGGGTGATCCGTCCGGTCGTGTTTGCGGCCGACCAGGGCTTCATCCACGGACGGACGCCTTTTTCCAGATCCGCAACGATCCTGTCGGTGATCCGCGCATAGAGATCGGCGCGCTCGCCCTGCCCTTTTCTTTTCATATCCTTCAACCTCCGTTTTCGGAGGTCGCGACCATCGCGACCCCGTCACGTCGGTCAAAAGCCGGGGAGATCAGGGATGAGCGCACGCGGAACGCGCCGTAACAACGTGAAGGAGGGCGAAGCCCTTGCGCGAGACCCTCGGCCCGGCAGACCGAAGGCGGAACGGGGTAGCAATGGACAGATTACCGATCTTCATCCGCAGCCAATGCAAGGGCTTCGCCAGCAAGACCACTTTCTGCCGCACGGCAGCCGACGGAATCTTAGCAACGGCGCGGTTGAGGTTGGGACCTTCTGTCGACGCATTGAAGTCGCGTCCCGTCGTTGATCCGAAGGCGGTGGCCGGCACAGGCCCTCGTTACTTCGAGCTGACGAGAACAGGACACCTTCGTCGACGTGAACAAAGGCGGGGCCGGAGCCCCGCCGTGATGGTTGTTATTCGAAGGCTGACAGCTGGACGGCTGCCGCCTTGCGGTCGAGCGTCTGGCCGGGATTTTCGACCGGCCGGTCGAAGGGCTTCCATGTTTCGCCTACCACCTGCTCATAGGCTGCGACAGCGCCGACGGCCGCCATTCTGAGCGCATGTGCCTGGATGCCCATGTCGGCTGCGAATTCGCGCTTGCGCTGGGCGGCGCTCTCATAGCCGACCGGACCGTCGAGATCGTCGTCGCGGGCATCCGCAGCGCTCTTGGCGGTGGCGTTCCGCGCCTCGGTGACGGCGCGGGAGTAGAACTGGCCGGCGCCATGGGCCGATCCGACATAGGCCCCGACGATGCGCTGCAGATGGATCTGCATCGCCCGGTCGCCAAGGCCATCGGAAAGTGCGGTGGCGGTTTCGACGATCAGGCGCTCGTGCATGCCACGGATGCCATCGCTGTCGACAATGGCGATCCCGAAGCTTTCGGCGATCCGAAGCGCCTGTGTTTCATCGGGGCATGAAAGGCGGACCATTTCGAGGGTGGCGCCTCTGCGCAGCGGCACGACGCGGGCGGATTGGCGGGTTGATTGACGGGATTGGGTTGCTGACTTTGCCATGGTGGTCTCCTTTGCTTCGCCGAAGTGTCGGCCCCCTGGCCGCTCTGTCCTTCGGTGCGGTCGAAAGGAACAGGCGCAATCCGGGCGGATCAGGGCCCGGGCAGGCCAGATCGAGCGAAGCAGGCAGGCGGTCAAGCAGGGGTGACAAGCCCTTGCGAAGCCCGCGTGCCTGCTTTGTCGAGAGCGGCATGACCGGCCGCCCCGCGGCGCGACAGCGGCCTTGAACCGAACGGGCGCCGGTTCAGACGCCACGAAACCGAAGGACGGAACGGCCAGAGGCAAACCTCGGATGCCGAAGCTGAGAGGAAACCACGCTAGACCTGCGCCAGGCCGCGCCGATCCAACGTCCAAGCCGCAGCTTGCACAGTCATCACAACCGCCGACGTCACTATCGGCTCGTGGTCCCGTTTGGCCTAAGCCACCCGGCAGATGTCCACGGGCACGCAATGATGCGATTGCATCCTCCTGTCGCGCGAGCGTTCACGAAAGTCCATCGACGGAGGAATTATGCCGCATAACCGAGACAATCGTCCGCAGTGCGCGACCAAATATGTTCCAGCTTCTCGTCGTGCTTCATCACAAGGGAGGGCCTGGATTCGCTTTCGATGACAGCGCTTTGCATGCGTTCGGGCGAGCTCTTGTCGGCCAGGTCGCAATAACCGCGGAAGTGCCAGAGGCACCCGTCGACCGGCAGAGAGAAGAGGATGCTGGTGACCAAACCGTTCGGGAATTCGCGCATGGCGAATATCCCGGCCTTGATCGAGAGCGGCGGCAGTATCTCAAACGTGTAGTCGTGGGATGCGTCGGCGATCTCGAACCATTCGCCGCTGTAGAGCGCGCTGTCGTCCCACTCCCATACATGCTCAGCCTCGTTCGGTAATGATCGCGCTGATGTGGCACCCATGGCTGCACGCCAACTCTACTGTTTTCCCAAAAAATGCTGCGGGGGCCCTCGAGGGACGCCAAGCGGCGCGGCTCCCGGGATAGCGAAAAATCACTGAAAATTCCTGCTCTTCACCTTCAGCGTATCGATATGAAGATCAGGCGTGAACATATCCCGCGGGACGACCGGCCTCGGCCGATCGCGAGAGTCCGGCCCACCGCCCCCATGGGCAAACTCATCGCCTCGCCCCGTTGGCAGCCTGAATTCGACATCCCGATCGGCCAGGCCAACGAGATCGCCTGACAGATCGAATAGTTGCTGCGCGACGAGGTGCACGACCTCCCCTTCCCGCTGAATCCGCCCATTGATTGCCATCATCGAGGATCCGAGCACCACGCTCCTGCGCTTCTCGAACAGTGACGGCCAGACGACGATGTTGGCAGGGCCTGTTTCGTCCTCGATGGTGATGAACATGACACCCTTGGCCGACCCGGGCTTCTGGCGCACCAGCACCAAACCTGCAGTATAAACCCATCGCCCATCCCGAGCATTCATCGCCTCCGCACAAGGGATGATGTTGCGTGCCGACAGGTCCCTGCGCAGGAACGCAACCGGATGCTGCCGTAGCGTCAAGCCCGTATGGCTGTAATCTTCGATGACGTTGTGCCCGTCCGTCATCTGCCGAAGGGCGACCTCCGGCTCCTGCTGCTCAGCGATTGCCGCCATCTCGCGCTCAGTCGCGGCGGCAAACAACGGCAATGGCTCATCACGCAGCGCCTTGATGGCCCAGAGCGCGTCGCGCCTCTCGAGTTTGAGCGATGGCAGAAAGGCATCGGCCTCTGCCAGCTGGACAAGGGCCTCCGTCGGCACGCTGGACCGGCGCCACATGTCATCGACGGATAAGAAAGGACTATTCATGCGTGCCGTCACGATCCGCGCTGCGTCAGCGACAGCCAGTCCCTTCACCTGCCGAAACCCAAGCCGGACAGCATGCCGATTGGTGCTGCCGATCTTTTCCAGCGTGCAGTCCCAGCGCGAGCGGTTGACGCACACGGGTCGCACCTCGACGCCATGCTTGATCGCATCGCCGACGATCTGGGCGGGCGCATAAAAACCCATCGGCTGACTGTTGAGAAGGGCGGCACAAAAGACATCCGGATAATGGCATTTGATGTAGTTCGATGCATAGGCGATCAGCGCAAAAGATGCCGCGTGACTTTCCGGAAAACCGTAGCTGCCGAAACCTTCGAGCTGGGAAAAGGTCTTTTCGGCGAACTCCGCCGAATAACCGTTCTTGACCATGCCGGAGACGAGTTTTTCCTTGAAGCGGGAGACCCCGCCGGTGAACTTGAAGGTGGCCATCGACTTGCGCAGCTGGTCGGCCTCGCCACCGGTAAAACCGGCGCAGACCATGGCGACGCGCATGGCGCTCTCCTGAAACAGCGGCACGCCCAGCGTCTTGCCGAGCACGGCCTCAAGCTCGGGTGTGGGATACTCGACCGGCTCCTTGCCTTCGCGGCGGCGAAGATAGGGGTGCACCATGTCGCCCTGGATAGGACCGGGCCGGACGATCGCCACCTGCACGACCAGATCGTAGAAGGTGCGGGGTTTCAGGCGCGGCAACATCGCCATCTGCGCGCGGCTTTCGATCTGGAAGGTCCCGAGCGTATCGGCTTTTCGGATCATTGCGTAGGTGGCTGCGTCTTCCTGCTGGATCGTAGACAGATCGAGATCCTCGCCCTTATCCTCACGGATGAGATGAAACGCCTTTGCCATGCAGGTGAGCATGCCGAGTGCGAGCACATCTACCTTCATGAACTTCAGCGCCTCGACGTCATCCTTGTCCCATTCGATGATCTGGCGGTCCTTCATCGTTGCCGGCTCGATCGGCACGAGATCGTCCAGCCGGTCATGGGTGAGGACAAATCCTCCTGGATGCTGGCCAAGGTGGCGTGGCGCACCCATCAGCTGCTGCGCCAGTTTCAGGGTGAGCGCTAAGCGCCGGTCGTCGGGGTTGAGGTTGAGTTCCCGGATATTTCGGTCGGGCACTTCCTCCGACCAGGACCACATGCCTGATGATAGCGCCTTGATCACGTCTTCCGGCAGGCCGAGCGCCTTGCCGACATCGCGGATCGCTCCCTTGGCACGATACCGCGTAACGGTGGCGCAGAGGGCTGCCTTGTCATGTCGGTAGGTCTTGTAGATCCATTGGATGACCTCCTCGCGCCGCTCATGCTCGAAGTCGACATCGATATCCGGCGGTTCGTCGCGTTCCTGGCTGACGAAGCGCTCGAAGAGAAGGTCGTTGGTCGAGGGATCGATAGAGGTAATGCCGAGAATATAGCAGACGGCGCTGTTGGCCGCCGATCCCCTGCCCTGGCAGAGAATGCTCTGGCTTCTTGCAAAGCGCACGATCGAAAACACCGTCAGAAAATACGGCGCATATTTCATGGTGCGGATGAGATCGAGCTCATGCCGTACGGTTTTCAAGACGTCGGGCGGCAGCCCTTCCGGATAGCGGTCAGGCGCGCATTCCCAGACATAATGCTCAAGCGAGGCTTGGGCATCCTTGCCCGGCACGATAGCTTCTTCCGGATATTGATAGGTTAGCTCCTCGAGAGAAAACGTGCAGCGCCGCACGATCTCCATGGTTCGCGCCAGGGCCTCCGGATAACGTGGAAATAGGCGAGCCATTTCTTCCGGAGGCTTCAGATATCGGTCGGCATGACGCTCTCGCTCGAAGCCGACGTCATCGATCGTGGTATTGTGCCTGATGCAGGTAACGATGTCCTGCAACTGCCGCCGACCCGGCTCATGAAACAGCACGTCATTGGTGACGACGGTTTTGACCCTGAACCGTGCCGCCATGTTGGAAATCTCATGGAGCCGCATCTGGTCGTTGGGTCGCCGGCGCAGGCACAGCGATACATAGGCTCGATCACCAAAAACGTGCGCCAACTTGCGAAGCTGCGCGGCGCATGTGGCGTCCGGCAGATCCGGCACCAGAATGCCGATCATGCCTTCCGAGTAAGCCATGACATCGTCCCAGTGCAGAATGCAGTTGTTCTTGCCGCCGCGCGACTTGCCAAGCGTGATGAGCCGGGTCAGCCGCGAATATGCCGGACGATCCATCGGATAGACCAGCAACGACATACCGTCGGCGAGGTCGAGGCGACAGCCAACGACAAGGCGGAGACCTGTCGCGCGGGATGCTTCAAGGGCGCGGACGATGCCTGCGAGCGAATTGCGATCGACGACGCCGATCGCACTGATCCCAAGGAGTTTTGCAGTATCAAATAACTCCTGCGCCGACGAGGCACCACGCAGAAACGAAAAATGTGTCGTGACCTGGAGCTCGGCATAGCTCATGCGAATATCCCGTGGCAGAACCAGCGGTGTGACCCGGTTTCCGGATTAATACCGTCGCCGGAGCGGAACACCCAAAGACGCTCACCGGATTCGTCCTCGATGACGAAATAGTCGCGCACGGCGTCCATTTCGGCATCTCGCTGCCACCATTCCCCGAAAATGCGTTCGGGGCCGTCGGCACGTTTGACCTTGCGGCGTTTGCCACGCCAGACGATGGAGACTGGGGGCCGGTCCGGCATCAGCGCGATCGCCTCGATCAACTCAGGTCTCGGCAAGAGACGAACGGGGCGGCGCCAATGGCTGACCCAGGCAACGGCGATCGGTTCGGCGACGGGGCTGATGCGCTGGACAGAGCGTTCCGGCACATCGGAGGCGACCGGTGCGACGCGATAGACCCTCTGCCCCCGGTTTCCATAGAGGTCGATCAGCGGCGTGACATCAGTGACCTCATCCTCGACCAGAGCAGAGGCTTTCTGAGCCTCCTCGAGAGACTCGGCTATAACGGCGAGCAGGATCAGCTTTTCGATCCCGAAGCCCGGCTCGATCTTTTCCGTCCGGTCCCGAAACAGTTTTGTCAGCCAGGCGACATCGCGGGCGGGGCCTGGCGGTTCCGGCGCGGATGGCCTGTCTCGTGCCATCGACCTTCTCGACGATCAGGTCGGCACGGCGAACGCCAAGCCCGCGCTTCTGGAGTTCGTCAACGAGTTGCACGACCAGACGGCCAACATATTTATTGATTGTTTCGACTGCCCCGATCGGTTCGGCAAAGGCCTTGGAGACTTCAACCAGCTCTGCGGTCCGGATGGGCTCGATCGGCTCGGCGACACGACAGAGCATCTGGTCGAGACGGCGACCGACTTCCGGACCGAAGCGCAATGTCAGCGAGGCCCGCGGGGTGTTGGCAAGCTCGCCGATTGTCTGGAAACCGAGAATGCGCAGATCAGAGACGATCTTTGACGGCAGGCGCAGAAGCGAAATCGGTAGTTTTTCGACGGCACGGGCCGTCTCGCCCGGAGGAACGACAATCGTTTCGCGATTGATTGCGCGGGCGCAAGCATGGGCAGCACCCCAGCTGTCGGCAACCGCCACGCGCGCCGTCAGTTTTCGGGCAAGAAACTGGTTGGCGATCTTCGTCACCATCGGCAGTTCACCACCCTGCAGATGATCGGCGCCTTCCGTATCCATGACGATACCATCAATCCCGTCGACGGCGACGATCGGCGAATAGATCGTCAGCGCCCAGTGCGTGATGCGCTCCAGCGCGGCTTGATCGGCTTGCGAATCTGCGTCAACCAGCATCAGGCCGCGAAACAGCGACTGCGCCTTTGCCGCCGCCATGCCGGCATGCACGCCCGCCTTTCTGGCAGCCGGATCGGCGGCAGACACCCATCGCTTCGAACCGCTTCTCGCGATCACGGCGATTGGCTGTTCAGGCGGAATAGACGGATCGGCCCGACGAATGCGATCCGTCGGCAGATCCGGAAGATAGATCGAGACGACCCTTGTCATCGCACGCCCTCACGAGAAACTCAGCACACTCACCCGCTTTCACGCGCATCAATTCCAGAAACCATTGAGGCCTGCCCACCCCCGGTACCGGCAACTCCTCTGACGGCATCACGCTGACACGCCACCGCGTGGTCGAGGCCGTCGGCTGCCCAAAGTCATTGGCCTCCGTCTGTCGCCGCCATCGGCGGACCGCGAGCGCCATGGTCCCGGTTCGCTCGGCTGCAAGCTGCAGGCGGCGGGAACTGACCATAGGCAGGCGAACAAGTTCACCGACGACGGCACCAAGTCCGCCGAAGGAAAGGCCCTCCTCCATATTGGCCAGTACATCCTCTTCCTTGTCGGATTCAACAAAGATGACGCGGTCGGGATGCAGACCCACATGGGCAAGAGCTGGAAAAAAAAGATCCGGCCGCGTCAGACACCAGATGACGGGGCCTTTTGTTCGTGCGGCAATGCCGGCAACACAAAGGGCGGCCGCTGCACCATCGACAGTACCGGAGCCACCGCCTGCAAACTCGTGCAGCGCGCCATAGGCGAGGCCCCCGCCAGGCAAGGCCGCATCGATCTCGGAAACGCCAAAAGAAAGTGTTCCGGCCCGCTTCGCGGATACCCCTTCCATCGACGCGATGCGGTCTCGCAAGTCGCAAATCACCCTCTGACGGGCAGCAGTCATCGTTCACGGCTCCCTTCAAGGTCGTGTTCAAAGGATCGACATTATGTCGTACGGGCTATATGTTCATTGTTTGTTCTCGTAATGCAAAAGAGTCAAGCACCACATGGTTGAGGAATATTATCCCAGTATTAGCAAAGTCGAAGATTCGAAAAGGATTCAAGGAGGTAAGGGAAAACAGAAATTTTTGCGGCCCTTGCGTCCGTCGGGTTCAAAACGGTGGATAGCGGGGATAGATGAACGGCGTCACAATCTTCTTAAGGTTTTCGTGCTGAACTCGTTTGCATGACGAAGCCACCGAGATCAAAGCCGCTCCTTCGTGATACCGAAGCTCCGCTACGGTCAAAGCCGCGTCGGAAGCGCAATCCCGCACAGCCACAGCTGCTGTTTGATCCGATGCCCGATCGCGTCGAGCCGGCGCTCGCCCAATTGAAGGCGCACCCTCCACAAGGCGACCAATGGAGCTGGGAGCTGAAATGGGATGGCTATCGCCTCGCTATCCATATCGAGCCGACAGGGGTCCGCATCCTCACGCGTGGTGGCCATGACTGGACGCACCGGTTTCCGGCGATCGAGCAGGCTGCCCGGGCGCTTGGTCCGGCAACGATGATCATTGATGGCGAGGCGGTTGCGCTTGACGATGAAGGGCGGCCGGATTTCGGGCTGCTGCAGAAATCGTTGGGTGCGTCTGGAAAGACGGCTGGCAACCGAGCTTCGGACGCCATCCTCTACGCGTTCGATCTTATTTATCTCGACGGCCATGACCTGCGCAACGTGGAGTACCGTTCGCGCCGGCATCATCTCGAGGATACGCTGAAGGGGCACGACGGCGCGATCCGCCTTTCGGAAACCATTGACGCCGATCCCGCGATCCTGCTGGAACACGTTGGCAGCCTTGGCCTCGAGGGCATCGTCGGCAAGCAATTGGATCAACCCTATCGCTCCGGCCGGACCGGCGACTGGGTCAAGATCAAGTGCGTTAAGAGCGAAGCCTTCATGGTTGTTGGCTACGAGCCATCGACGGCATCGTCCGGCGGCTTCGGCTCTCTGGTGCTTGCTGCCTATCGCGGTGACGAGCTCGTTCATGTCGGGAACGTCGGGACGGGCTTCAGGCAAGCCGAGATGAACAGGCTGCGCAAGATGCTCGACAAGCTGCGCTGGAAACGGAAGCAGCCGCCTGTTCCCTATGCCGAAAAGGCAGACATCGTTTGGGTCGAGCCGACTTTGATTGCCGAGATCGAGTTCCGGGCCTGGACGGCGGACGGCAAGCTACGCCATGCCTCCTACAAAGGCTTGCGGGAACGGCAAGACAATGCCGACGTTTACAAGCTCGACTAGCGACGCAGGCGGAACTCACCACACAACTGCATTCGGTCGCAACGGAGGAATTGCTGCCATGTGCAATCTATATCGGATGGAAGACAAGGACTGGGTCTCCAAATGGGCTCAGGACGCCGAAAGCCTGATCAACCTGATGCCAGCCTATCAGATGAACCCCGACCAAATGGGGCCGATCGTGCGCAACACGGCGGACGGCAAGAAGCAGCTTGTGCATGCGCGATGGGGATTACCGTCCCCTCGCTTCGCCTTGGAGAAAGCGGCCAAAGCCAAGGCCGAGAAGCTCGCGGCCAAGGGCAAGCCATTTGATCTCGAGGAGTTGATCCGCATGGAGGCCGACCGCGGCACGACAAACGTGCGTAAGCTCAATTTCCCGCACTGGACGCGATGGTTCGACGTCGAACACAGATGCCTTGTCCCAGTCACCAGCTTCGCCGAACCGGATCCGGCGAGCAGAGAGGAAGGCGGCAATGTGCCCAATGCCTGGTTTGCCCGCGATGACGAGAAATCGCTGATGTTTTTTGCCGGCATCCATGTGCCGCAATGGAAGAGCGTCCGGAAGGTTCGGGACGGACTCACGACCGACGATCTCTATGGTTTTCTGACCACCGATCCCAACGATCTCGTTAAGCCGATCCATGAGAAAGCGATGCCTGTCCTGCTTCTGACAAAGGAGGAGACTGACATATGGATGCGGGCACCCTGGAATGAAGCCAAGGATCTAGCCCGCCCACTACCGGAAGAGGCGCTGATTATTTCGTCGCGAGAACCGTACGGGTCCACCGTCGTGTCGAAATCGGGCGAACCGGTTGACCAAGACTGATTTGTGTAGTGTCTGATCAGGCGGCACTGGCGCCGAGAGGCGTGGCTGCTCGATGTCAAAGTTTAAGTCTTCCCGCGCTTTCCGCCACGTTTGCCCGCCAAGTCCACCAGCCGCCGAAATGTCGGACACTCCATATGTGAGGGTGCCGGGCAATCGGCGACATGACGGAGCGTATCGCGTAGCGCCGCCGTTTCCCTGATCTTTCGGTTAATTTCGTCGGCCTTCGCGTGGATAACATCACGCTGGATGTTCGGAAGTGCATTTCGACTAAACATTCCCCGCCAATCTCCCACAAGCGAAAACCCCGCCGATAGCGTCCGCCTGATCCACTGCAACGTCGCTTTCAAAACACCTCCCAATACCCGAAAGGTCGGACTGTAATTGGAGGTGGAGTCGACTCGGGCGATGCGGTGCGTCAACCAAAATAAGTTCAACCGTGAGTGCGTTCACGGTGCGATTCCGCCAGCAACGGTCAATATCGTCCCGGTAATAAATCTAGCCATTGGTGACGCGAGCCAGACCGCCGCATCTGCGATGTCTTCCGGCTCCGCTATGCGCCCCAACGGGGTGGCACGGGCAACTTTCCCGGGTCGATCTGGGTTGCCCTCACGCGCGTGGATATCTGTCGCGGTCGTGCCTACGCGGATCGCGTTCACGCGAACTCCAACGGAACCAAGCTCCTTGCCGGCACCGATCGTCAGTGTTTCCACCGCGCCTTTTGAAGCCGCATAATGCACATATTCCCCTGGACTACCAAGCGTCGCCGCGAGGGACGACATGTTGACAATCGAGCCACCCGCACCGCCACGATCGGACGCCATCCGCTCTATCGCTTCCTGGAGGCAATAAATCGTGCCAAAAAGGTTGGTCGCGAAAGTGGCTTGCAGGGCACCCTCGGTCAAACTTTCGAGCGTGGACGTTCCTCCGATGATCCCGGCATTATTAACAAGGCAGTCGATGGGGCCGAGTAATTCATCGCAAGTGCGGAAGAGATTTTTTACCGCGTTGCGATCCGAGACATCAGCGCCAACAGCGATTGCCTTCGCGCCTTCGGCCTCGCAACGCTCGGCCGTCGCAGATGCGCCTTCAGCGTCAGAGTGATAGTTCACACACACATCGTATCCTGCCCGCGCAAACGCAATTGCAGTTGCTGCACCGATCCCTTTGCTGGCACCTGTTACAAGGACGATAGATCGAGAAGGCATTTGCGAAGAATTCTCTTAAATAGCTGCTAGCTAGACAGGTCGTGGAGATCGGTAGTGATCGCCGCACCGACTGAAAACTCCGAAAACCGGACATCCAGTCCGCCACGCTCAGGCGTACATGCAGTCAACCCAACGAAATAATGGGAAACTTTAGGAAACGGAGCAAGCCGCAGCAACGGCCAAATGCTCCCATTGGAGGATGCCTGAATACGCATCGTGCCTTCCTTCAATGTGATCCGGATATAGAAATCTTCAAGTTCCTTGAAGGGCTGGGACACTGACCAGTCGGATTTTCCATCGGTGATGACTGTGCTGAGAAACCGTTCGCCATCTGTAAACTCAACGCCTGACTTCACCCATCGATTTTCATCAATGCGCACCATAAGACCGGCCTGATCGTAGAGCGACCGGAATTCGCCTTGGACGCGGACACTCGCTGTGAAACCATCCACGACCGTTACGCCTAGGAAATGGCCACTGTCGCGCGTGAAGCCGTAATGCGTTTCACGCCAGAAGTCAGTGTTTGCTTCGGTGGTTAAAGAGAGACCCGTCTCGGTGGCTTCCCACACTACAGGTTTATTCAGCCACTCAGCTTCTTTGAGATTAACGTCCACGGCACTGTCTCCGGAATTGCCCTTGCATCACTGCTGGTGGGGCTATTGCCCGACTCAACGGATACCCGTGATCATAAACCTGGTAAAGTGAGTGTTGTCCTGCTGCCAGTTTCGTGGACACCAAGTTAAGGTGCTTCCTACGAAACTGGAGTGCATAAATGCAACGAAGGAAGTCCAGCCGCGAGTACAAGCTTGAGGCAGTGAAGTTCGTTAGGGAGCGTGAGGCCACACCGTCACCGAAGCGCTCGGCAAAAATCTTTCGATGGCAGTTGGTAGCACTATAGACAAAGCGCCTGACGGTCAGATGCAATTCGATCCGTCGAGCCATACACGGCAGATCACCGATCACCGGAGGGAAACGGTCCCGCAGTGGGGACATATGGAGTCCGTTGACCCGGCGGACGCAGTGACAACGATCGCGTCGGTGGCATCATGCACCGATTCAACGTTCAAACCGGCCGGGATCAGGTCGGAAGTCGAAACTGGGCTCGCATGGCGCTGATTCTCCTTCGAAAATCACACCAATTGAATCCGAAACATCATCGAGAATGAGTCAGTGCCCAAAAAGATCCCGCGGCCATAGTCGCGACGCGCTGCGTGAAGGACAATGTATTGCGAAGATTGCCAGACATGTTCGTCACCCCTCTGGCATAAACTATGCCACGCAAACGATTTCCGATTGCGTGGCATAGTCCTTGATTGGCGGCGGGGATATCCCCCGCCGATGCTCATGTCGTTGACCGATCGCCGATCAAAACTCCTGCCAGTCGTCCTTTGACGTATCGACAGCAGCGTTACCAGAGAATGCGGATGCAATCTTGCGGCCAAGCGCGCGTACGGGGGATGCCACGTATCTGTCGTTGCCGCCGGCATTGCGAACCGGAGCGGGCTGGCTCTTCTGCTGATAGGCGGTACCGGCGAGCTTGAACTGCGCGAGAAGCTGGTTGAGCGAAGCGACCTCCTTGGCCAGATTGTGGCTGGCAGCGTTGGTCTCTTCCACCATGGCAGCATTTTTCTGCGTGTCCTGGTCCATCTGGTTGACCGCGGTATTGATCTGCTGGAGGCCGGAGGATTGCTCCTGCGCGGATTCCACGATGGAGACGACGTGCCGGTTGATTTCCTGCACTTCCGATACGATCGTCGCCAGTGCCTTGCCCGTGTCGCCCACCAGCTGAACGCCCTGCTGCACCTGATCGTTCGAGGTGGTGATCAGCGCCTTGATTTCCTTAGCCGCATTGGCGGAGCGTTGCGCCAGTTCGCGCACTTCCTGCGCGACAACGGCAAAGCCCTTGCCCGCCTCGCCCGCACGCGCAGCTTCCACGCCGGCATTGAGCGCCAGAAGGTTGGTCTGGAAGGCGATTTCGTCGATCACGCCGATGATGTTGCTGATCTCGTTGGCGGATTTGGAGATCTGCTCCATGGCGACCACGGCGCGACGTACCACCTCGCCGGATTGTTCGGCACCTGCCTTGGCGCGGCTGACGATCAGGCCGGCCTCCTGCGCTCGCTTGGTGGAATCCTTCACTGTCGTGGTGATCTCTTCCAGAGCGGCAGCGGTTTCTTCCACGGCTGCGGCCTGCTGTTCGGTACGCTTGGCCAGATCGTCGGCGGCCGATTTGATCTCGTTTGCGCCCGCGCCGATGCCACCAGCATTCTGCGCAACCCGGGTCAATGCCGATTGCAGCTTTTCGGCGGACATGTTGAAGTCGTTACGAACGCCGTCGAGTGTCGCCGTGAACGGCTGGCCGATGCGGTAGGACACATCGCCATCCGAAAGCTTCGAAAGACCGGTTGCAAGATTGTCGACGGCAAATTTGACGTCGGCAGCTTCCTTGGCCTTCTGCTGCTCGCGCGCGATGCGTTCCTTTTCCGAAAGGCTGCGATTGGCTTCGGTTTCCTGTTCGAGACGAATGCGCTCGATCGCACTCTCGCGGAACACCTGAACAGCAACCGCCATCTGGCCGACTTCATCCTTGCGGTCCATGCCATCGATCTCGGCTGCCGTATCGCCGCCTGCCAGCGACACCATGCGCTCCCGCAGCCGGGCAATCGGCGTTGTGATGCCACGTGAGGCCACGAAAAGTGCGAGAATGATGCCGGTTGCAAAGCTGATGCCAACCACAACAAGCGAGGTCAGGATCGTGGAATTCGTCTGATCCGTCAGATCGTCGCTGCCTGTTGCAACACCCTTGGCAAGCTTGTCCAGCAAAGAGCCTATTTCGTTTCCGGCCGCGCGAATTTGCCCATCAGCCTTCAGGAGTTCCGCCGCGGACTCCTGATTACGATTAGCGGAGCCAAGCTCGACGGCCTTATCAGTGGTTGCGATGATGCTCTGAGATTGTTTGAGCAGTTTGTCGATTGTGGCCGTCTCTTCCGGGAATATGGCCTTGACGTTGTTCAATCGCGAGATCAGTTCGCCTTTGTCGGTATTATACTCGCCTTTGGCGATGGCGAAATCCGGTATGGAGGTGTCGTATGCCATTACCTGATAAGCACCGTAAGCCACCGCCTGAAGATTGCGGTTGGCGCGAGAAAGCTCGACAAGCGCGGCATTATCGCCGGCAATGAACTCTGAATAGAGCGTGTCCGCGTTTTTGTAACGGGCGGACATATATACTGTTGCACCCAGACCGATGATGCAGAGCGGTAAAATGAGCGACAGAATTTTGGTGCGGATACTGGCATTCTGGAGAAATGACACGGATAACCTCAGGGCATGAATACCGCTCCTTCCCCGTGCCGGAGGTGTTCGGCAAGACTGACATTGCACGTCGCGTAACCTCGATCATCAAGGCTTCGGTAGCCGCATCATCGGCTCTGATCGCAACTGCATCATGCATGCGCCGAAAAACGCCGGCCTGCCCCCTTCAAATACGGGCAGGTCACCATTCCGCGGGCGAAACGACAGCCCCGCCAACAGGCGGAAACGCCGGGCCGCATTTCGCAAAACACGGACTAGAACCAATTGTTCCACGGCCGTGCTTCGCTGGTTTTCTTGCGATTAGTTATAGTTAAATACTTTACAATTTCTTCATGCCCAAACGGGCGCAGGAGATACCAATATCTGAAAGATCAGCGTGCGATTAGCCATCCCACCCCGGATAAGCCCGACCTGTGGGATGGTGATGCAGGCCACATTCACATATGGGCAGCGCAAGGCTTAAAGAAACCTGCGAACAAGGGCTGTACGGCGGTTACGAGTGTACGCTTCGATGAAGCTGCAGGCCCGCTCGTTTCAAACTGTCCAGCGAATGCTGCGCCATCGCGTGTCGTCAAGGACGTCGCCGCTGAATGCATCAACTCTTTGAAATCGTCCAGGCCCACGTCATCGGCGCGCATGACTGAACGGATCAGTGGATCTGCGAAAATCTCGGCGAGCGTCATCTCGTCTATCGTCTGTCTCATCTCAGTCTCCTTTCGATAATTCCTAAGCTGTGAAAGCGGGCGATTGCTTGACGGGCTCGCGCCAAGGTGTTACCGGTAAGTAACTTTTGTGATAGTTACCGATCGGTAACACGCATGTCAACACCGCTTGAGGGTAAAAAATAAACTCATGAAATCCGAGACATCTGATCGTGCTTCTGAGCAGAAAATCGCACCTCGTGACCGGATTGTGTCAACGGCCTGCCAACTGTTTCGTGAACATGGGATACGCGGCATCGGTGTTGATGCCATTGCCGAAGCCGCCTCAACCAACAAGATGACCTTATACCGACATTTTGGTTCCAAGGACGATCTTGTGTGTGAAGCGCTCAAGCACAGTTCTCGAACGCTCGATAAAGCCTGGGAAGATCTCGAAAAAGAGAACCCGGGCGACCCGAGGGCTCAGCTCACGGCATGGGTTAAAGCGCGCGCACAATGTCTTTCCAGCGAACCCTATGGATGCGATTTGGCCAATGCTGCGGTAGAGTTGAAAGAGCAAGGGCACCCTGCACATGCGATAATAGAAACATTGAAGATGGAACAGCATTCCCGGCTTGCCGATCTTTGTCGTTCGACAGGTGTAAGCGATCCTGAACTTTTGGCTGATACGCTATCCATGCTGTTAGAGGGAGCACGCGTCAGCAAACTTGCCGTCGGCAAAGAAGGTCCGTCGATGCGGTTTACGCGTGCGTGTGAAGCGGCGATGGTCTCGTTTGGTCTAGGTGCACAGGCTTCTGCCTGATCCTGGTGGTGCAAGAAGGAAGTGCTACTGAAGGCAGTGTCACGTTAACAGGGCGTCGAATAAGGCTACATGACCAGACTTGCCCGTGATCCTCTTTATCGTCGCCACCGATTTCCACCTGACGTGATTGCCCATACCGTTTAGCTCTATGTCCGGTTTCCGCTCAGTCTGCGAATGGCCGAGGATGTGCTGGCAGCTCGTGGGGTCATCGTCTCTCGTCAGACCGTGAGACTTTGGGCTGAGAAATTCGACAGGCACTTTGCCAATGAAATCCGGAAGCGATCGATCGGCAAGCTCGGCGACAAATGGCTGTTGGTTATCGCACGAATATGATCCATTCTTCCATTTCGAAAAGATCCACTCTCACTTCGGAAAGAAGTTTTCGGTCAATACCATAGAAGCAATGTGTTGTTACAATGCCAAATGAAAAACTGGCTTAAACCCAGCTGAAAACCGACAGGCCGGGGTCAATCGCGGAGACCTTCTTCAACGTGAAGGCGTCTATGGCGCTCAGACTTACGGGGACAGTAACATCCTCGGCCTTGAGGTCGCTGGGAGAAGTGACAGCCGTCGGAAACGAAGTAACCGGCCTTGCCGTCGGCGACCGTGTCATGGGGATTGTCGGCGGCGGGATGGCGGCTACCATTCCGACCAGAATGTCCTTCATCGAGGCGGCCGCAGTCATGGAGAGCTTCGTCACGGGCTGGGAGGCTCTTGCACATCTCGGACGAACCGAAAAAAAGCGAGACCGTTCTCATTCATGCTGCTGCAGGCGGCATCGGATCGGCGGCAGTCCAGCCCGCCAAAGCGGCTGGAGCAACCTAGCTAGCCACCGCTTTGGCGGGCAACATCGGGAACGTGCTTTCGCAGGGCGCCGAAGCTGTGTTCGATTATCAGCGGTCGGACTTCGAGGCGGAGGTCGTCGATGCGACGGCATCCTGTGGGGTCGATCTGATCATCGACTTTGTCAGCGGGTCCTACCTCGTCCGCAACATTCGTAGTCTTGCTCCTGGTGGTCGGCTTGTCCAAGTGGGCCTGTTGGGGCGAGATAAGAACGCCATCATTCCGCTCGGAACTGTCCTTCACAATCACTTACAATTGCTGGGCACGGCCATGAAATCCAGATCTCGCTCAGAAATGAGAGCTATGATCCGCCGGTTCAGGGACGATGTGCTGCCAATGATGGGCAAAGAACTTCAGCCCGTTGTCGGGGCACTGTATCCACTCTCAGCTACATCGGATGCCGATCGCCGGATGGAAGCCGGCGGAGTGTTCGGCAAGATCGTTCTTGACGATTTTCATGGGTGATGCCGGATACGCGGGGAGCTCTTGGACTGAGTGGAACTCGCGAATTGCATCGCGATAAGCCAAAAGATTGACCGCCGGTGAGTTTTGCCCAGCAGACTTTTGCACGAGGAAAGATGCCGGAGTGGTGGAGAGGGCCGCTGTGAACGGCCCTACCCCTGGAGCGCTGAATTTATAGCACCCAGCCTCCGTCGATTGTCAGGCTCGATCCTGTCATGAAAGACGTGTCGGGACCCGTTAGATAGGCCACCATTCCCGCAATTTCCTTGGGGTCGGCAACGCGCTTCAAGGGGCTGCGGTCAGACAACATCTCAATGGCGCCGGCGTTCATGTCAGTGTCCGTTGGACCAGGTTGGATGTTGTTGACGGTGATGCGCCGCGGAGCCAGATCAAGGGCCAAGCCTTTCACCATCGCTGCGACCGCAGCCTTGGAGAATTGGTAGACGCTTGCTCCCGCCATTCCAGTCCGTTCCGCCGTGTTCGACCCGATCGTTATGACGCGGCCGCCATCCTTCATGTGCGGCACTGCGGACTGGATGGACAAGAAAACGCCGCGGATGTTGATGTCGATCATTAGATCGAGCTCTTCGAGAGTGACAGCATCCACCCTGTCGAGCCGCAAAATCCCTGCATTGACGACGACGGCGTCGATTGGCCCGAAGATGTCGACAGTCTTTGCCACCGCGCCACGAATGGCGGCAGCATCTGCGCTATTGGCCTGGATGGCCACCGCGCCGCGCCCACTCTTCTCGATCTCGTTCACGAGCGCCTTTGCGCTGTCCGGTCGCGAAACATATGTGAAGGCGACATCGTAGCCGTCTTTTGAAAGTCTTTCGACCGCAGCGGCGCCGATACCACGGGCACCTCCAAATACGAGGGCGGTCTTTCGTTCTTCGATTGTCATGGGATTCTCCTTTTATTGACAGATCAGTCCATAATTGAGCAAATGAAAAGCCTCCTTGTTGCGGAGGCCGCGTTATGGTTTTAGACGCTGTGTTGCAAATCGTGCCATCGCCTTCAGATCGAGAGCTTTTGCGCCGCCACGCGCAGCCACCTGCAGGCCGGTCATCGTCATCTGAATGAACGCGGTAGTTTCTTCAGCGTCGAGAGCGGGATTGATTTCCCCCGAACGCTGGCCCTCCAACACTCTCTCCAATATGCGTCGACCTAACGCCGCACTGGCAGAGTTGCGGCGCGAATTAAGGTCCGGGTCTGTCACGCCAAACTCGCCGACTGATCCAACCCCCATGCATCCCAGCGCCCGCTCGCAATCGTCTTCCGACACAAGACCGGAAAGCAGGTCTTCGATGCCTTTTATAGGCGATGTCGGGCCGCTCAACCTCATGACATGCCCAGTGTTTGTCCGCTGCTGATAGGTATCCAGCGCTTCCAGATAAAGAGTACGTTTGTCGCCAAAGGCGCCGTAGAGGCTTTGTCTGCCGATGCCCATCGCCACACGCAGATCATCGGTAGAGGTCGCGGCAAATCCCTTTGCCCAGAACACCCTCAGGGCTTTCTCCAACGCTGCGTCGCGGTCAAATTCTCTCGGTCTTGCCATTCGGACGACGTACCAATTATTGATTGATCAGTCAATAATTAAATTCCCACCTTGCGGCGGAAATATTCCGGGGCAAGTGCAACATGTTCGGGCGTCGATGAGAGTGCGAGCTTCCTGACTGTGGCAAGCCCCGGCCGCCGGAGCGCGGTTTTCTGTCATATTCCGAATTTTGAACGGTCTATGTGATCCCGGATTGACATCGAAGTTAATCGTGGATATTTTATATCCACGATTAGGAGATGCACCATGAAACTGAGCGAAGGCGTCGAGCAGGCCATTCACTGCACGGCATTCCTGGCGGGGCTGTCCGAAGACGGCGTCCTGTCGGCGGCAGCACTGGCAGAACTCCACGGCGTATCGACGAGCTACCTCCTCAAGCATCTGCAGGCGCTTTCCGGCGCCGGGATCGTCGCAACGACGCCGGGTCCGAAGGGTGGATATCGGCTGGCCAAGGCGCCAAAGGACATCACGATGCTCGACATCGTCCTCGCGGTCGAAGGACCAGCGCCCGCCTTCCGGTGCGCCGAGATCCGCCAGCGCGGGCCGAATCCACTTCCGGCGCGCTACTTCACTAAGCCCTGCCAAATCAACGCCGCGATGCTGAAAGCCGAGAAGGCCTATCGCGCAGAACTCGCCAAGGTGTCCGTCGCGGACCTTCTGGCGGACCTTGGTGCAGCCGACGACGGTGGTATCGCCGCCCGGGGGTGCGCCTTCCTTGAACTCCACGAACGCAAGACGGGCAATCGCGCCTCGTCATAGGAGAAAGCACCATGACCAAGATGAAGAAGGTCGTCGTCATCGGCGGCACGGGCCTGATCGGCTCGAAGGCAGTGAAGCTGCTACAGGACGCCGGCCACGAAGCCGTCGTCGCAAGCTCCCGCAACGGGATTAATGCCTACACGGGCGAAGGACTGGCCGAGGCGCTTGCGGGCGCCGACGCCGTCATCGACGTGTCGAACATGATGTCTTTCGATAAGGCCGTCATAACCGACTTCTTCGACAAGTCGAGCCGAAACCTGACACGTGCCGAACAAGCCGCGGGCGTGCGCCATCACGTCGTCCTCTCGATCGTCAACGCGGACCGCCTCGCCGCGAACCCATACATGGCCGGCAAACTCGCCCAAGAAGACGCCGTCGCAGCATCGGGCCAGGCCTACACCATTGTGCGCGCGACACAGTTCCACGAATTCACGGAGACACTGGTGGGCGCCTACTCGGCCGACGGCGCGGTGAAAGTGCCGGATATCGACTTCCAGCCGATCGCGGCCGACGACGTCGCCGCTGCTTTGGTGGAAGCCGCGCTCGGGGAGCCGAAGAACGCATCCGTCGATCTTGCCGGGCCCGAACGGGCACCGTTCGAATCCTTCATCCGGACCTATCTCGATGCCAAGAGCGACGCTCGTCCGGTCAACGCCGACGCCGCCGTCGACTACTTCGGCGCTTCCGTTGTCGCCGGCTCGCTGGTTCCCGGCGGAGACTACATCAAGGGTGCGATCACGATCGCCGAGTGGCTCAGAACATAGGAGGGAAACAATCATGAAGACCATCCTCCATGCCGCTTCAGCCCTTGCGGTCTCTCTGGCCACAGCTTCCGCTCATGACGTCGCCAAGCCTGGACTTGCATATGATACGAAGGACGCGAAGGTGACGCTGGTTTACGAGCATCCCCTCCCGGACGTTCCCCGAAAGAGCGTGAAGGGCGTCCTCGTCGAGTACGGCCCCGGCGGCTACAGTTCCGCTCACACGCATGCAAAATCCGCCTTGATCTATGCGACGGTTCTCGAAGGCGCCATCCAAAGCGCCGTGAACGGTGGCGAGACGAAGACCTTCATCGCCGGGCAGAACTTCACCGAGCTGCCGGGCGACCGCCACGACGTCAGCGCCAACGCCAGCAAGACCGAGCCGGCGAAGCTGCTTGCCGTCTTCGTCGTCGATACCGATGACACCGCCCTGACGACACCGCGAAAGCCGTAGCGCTACCTACCAGACCTACCCCCTCACCTAGCACAAGCAACGACGGTTTCTCCGGCGAACGGAGAACCGTGTCCACGAGAAAGGAAAACAATATGTCCCGCATGAACTGGTCCGAAGTCGCCCCCGAGGGGGCCAAGGCGCTCTTCGGCGTCCATCACTACGTCACCAAGAAAACGAACTTGCCTGAGGAGCTGATTCATCTCGTCTTCCTGCGCGTGTCGCAGATCAACGGCTGCGCCCATTGCATCGACATGCATAGTCGCGATCTGCGCAAGACGATGTCCGTCGATAAGATCACGCTTGTTCCTGTCTGGGATGAGGTGCCTCACCTGTTTAGCGACCAAGAACGAGCAGCACTGGCCTGGGCTGAAGAAGTCACGAATGTCAGCCAGACCCACGCCTCGGACGAGGCCTATGCCGCCGCAGCCGCAGCTTTCGAACCGAAGGACCTCGTCGATCTGACGATCACGATCGCTGCGATGAACGCGTTCAATCGTCTCGGAGCGCCATTCCGGCTTCCGGTTGCAGCCAAGGCGTGATCGCGCTAACAGTGCAACCGCATAGGCACCTCCCTGCCGGGCCGTCGAGGTCCGACAGGGTGTTTCGACCTGCAGATGCGACCATCCCGGTCGCCATCTCCCAGACACGGAAGGCATTATCCGGATCGAACACTTCAGAGTGTTTATGAAGGTGAGCCGCTGTTCTACTCCTGCGTGAAACCGACTGACCACGATGTAGCAGGCCTTCGACTGCCCGAAGGCCTCGCCTGACAACACCGCAAATCACTCGTGTGCCGATATGCGCTCAGCCTCGACGATCACGTACTGACAAGCCCGTTAAATGCTCAGAAATCAGCCAGAGCCGTTCAGCAGCCCGTGGATCCATGGCCCAAGGCGCCACACCTCTGGTCCCATCCGTCTCCGCCTGCGGCAGGGCGACTTCGCAATCTTCGCAGTAGACGCCACCAATCCCGTTGAGTTCGGGTCGCGTTGCTGCCCAGACGCTTGTTGCTGCCCCTTGTTCCGGCGTCTTGAGATCGCGCGATGGATCGACTCGACGATTGCCATTCTCGTCGTAGACATCAAAAGAGTTGATCTCGTCTTCGGTAAGATGGCGGGCGAGATCGGTCAGGATGATGCCCGGGTGCAAGGAAAATGACCGTATGCCATGCCCTGCTCCAAGCCGATCAAGTTCAAGCGCAAACAGAGCATTTGCCGTCTTCGCCTGGCCATAGGCCTGCCACTTGTCATAAGGGCGAGCCTTGAAATCAATGTCGTCGAAATCGACTGGACCGATTTGATGGCCGCGCGATGACACAGAGACCACCCGCGCGTTGCCAGCCTTGACCAGCGCAGGCCACAGGCCTGCAACCAATCGGAAATGGCCGAGATGATTGGTGGCAAACTGGCTCTCGTGCCCAGCCTGATCCCGGGCAAGCGGCGTCGCCATGATGCCGGCGCTGTTGACCAGGATTGAGATGGGCATGCCCGCCGCAACGATCCTGTCAACAAAGGCGGCAACCGATGCGGGATCCGCAAGATCCATCGCTTCGATAACAACATTGTCGATACCGGCAAGTGTGCGTTCGGCCTTTTCGCGACTGCGAGCCGGTACGATGACACGAGCGCCGGCACCAGCGAGCGCCCGCGTCGTCTCGACGCCGAGACCGGAATAGCCGCCGGTGACAATCACCGTCTTGCCGGAAAGGTCGATACCCTCGGTGACCTCGCGTGCCGTGCTGGATGCGCTGAAACGAGATCCAATAGGTTTCTGTTCGGACATGTTGTTACTCCTTCATTTGTGGCTCTGGTGTCCGTCCCCTATATCGGGTAGCTTCTCGGAGTCCCCAGCCTGCAGGATCCGGATTTCTGTCGTGATCGTCCAAAACATCCAGGATCCCCTGTCCGACGTGCTCAGCGCCATCGATGCGCGTGCGCTGTTCTCCGTGCGTTTTGCAGCCGGAGGCGCGTGGTCTGTTGCTTTTCCACCACCGGGCTACCTCAAGTTCAATGCAGTCCGTGAAGGCGTTGCCTGGCTGATCTCGGAGGGAGAGGCACCGTTGCGCATTGAAGCCGGCGATTGTCTTGTGGTCAGCGGCAAGGCGTTTACGCTTTGCAGCGATCCCAACGTGACGCCGATAGCGGCGGCAGAGGTATTCGCTGGGGGTAATCTCGATGTCTCAGTGGGCGATGGTCGGGATTTCGTGCTCCTAGGCGGCAGCGTCAACCTCGATACCGTCGATGGCTCACTCCTCACCGACGCCCTGCCGCCTGTTGTAGTGATTGACCACGAAGAGGCCGGACCGATTGGCTGGCTGCTCGAACAGTTGGACCTGGAGTTAAACAGCGCAGCACCGGGTGCTCGCGTCGCCTGCAACGACCTGCTGCGTCTGGTGTTTATCCATGTCCTGCGTGCCTATATGGCGCGCCAGACATCACAGCATCCCGGCTGGCTCGCCGGCCTTGCGGATGCTCGTCTGGCGCCGGCACTGCGGGCCATCCACGCCGATCCATCGCGCCACTGGACGGTAGAAGCACTGGCGTCTCTTGCCGGCCAGTCCCGCTCCGGATTTGCCGAAAGATTTCGTGCCACCGTCGGAGCATCGCCGATCGACTATCTCGCGAACTGGAGGATGCGGCTTGCCGCCGCCCGGCTGCGGCGTGGCAACGAGCCACTGCCACGGATTGCACAGTCGCTCGGCTATGGATCCGACAGCGCTTTTGCCGCCAGCTTCCGCCGCGCCATCGGCCAATCGCCGGCGCGTTACCGTTCCCTGTATCGCGACAAGATGCAGAGTGAGGTTGTCAGGTCGTGACTGCTGGTTTGCCACTAGCCGGTCTGGTGTGCAGGCAGATGCAGCGTTGCAGCAAGTCCTCATTGTTTGCGACCGCTTTCAATTTGGACATACTCCGCATCATACGCCTTGACAGGAATCGAACCCAGAACCGGCAAACCGAAGAAGCTATCACGCTGATTCTACCAAATAAACACTCTCTATGATCGTCAAAGCTATCGGTCGTTTAAAGAACCGCAGACGTGGAGAGCTTCCCATGAGGCTGCTTAAACGGATCGGCTTTCGTTTGGATCGAGCCATTCACGCTGCTCATTGTTAGTGCTTTGACGGCCAACTGTTCAACTTTTTACCCTTATTTATCCCAGGCCCGAGGACCGGCGGTGCTAGTCCTTTTTCCAGAGGCGCTGATGTGGATCGGCACCCAATTTGGAAAAGGAAAGCATCATGAAAAAGCATCTGCTCGCCACTGTCGCACTTCTCATGGCCATCTCTCCCGTTGCGGCTGAAGCCCGCTGCGTGCCGAACACCCCAGTCATCGCCGCGAAAGCCGTTCCCGTCATTCAGTACAAAAACACGACGATAGATGGCGTAAAAGTCTTTTATCGTGAAGCCGGCCCCAAAGACGCACCGGTGCTACTGCTTCTGCACGGATTTCCGACCTCGTCCCATATGTTCCGCAACCTCATTCCGCTGCTTGCAGACCGCTACCGCGTGATCGCGCCTGACTATCCCGGCTACGGTCAGAGTGATGCGCCCGACCACACCAAATTTTCCTACACATTCGAGAACCTGACCAACGTCGTCGACAAGCTGACGGAAAAAGTCGGCGCCGATCGCTACAGCATGTATGTGATGGATTACGGCGCACCGATCGGATACCGGCTCGCGCTCAAACATCCCGAGCGGGTTGAAACCCTGATCGTGCAGAATGGCAACGCCTATACCGAAGGCCTCGCCGCGTTCTGGGATCCGATCAAGGCCTATTGGGCCGAGAAGACGCCGGAACGCCGGGAAGCGCTCGCCGGTCTGGTTACGCTCGAAACCACGAAATTCCAGTATACCGACGGAATGGGCGATGTCTCACATATCAGCCCTGACAACTGGGTCGTCGATCAGGCCTTGCTCGACCGGCAGGGCAACAAGGACATCCAGCTGGATCTCCTGGGCGACTACGGCAGCAATGTACCGCTATACCCGCAATTCCAGGCCTTCTTCCGCGACAACCAACCGCCAACGCTGATCGTCTGGGGCAAGAACGACAAGATCTTTCCGGAACCTGGCGCGCACCCCTATCTTCGCGATCTCCCGAATGCCGAGATGCACATTCTCGATAGCGGCCATTTCGCCCTCGAAGACAAGCTCGATGTGATGGCGCCGCTCATCCGGGATTTCCTCGACCGCAAGGTTTGCAACTGATCGATAGCCAATCCGTTCCGCGGGGCCAGCGGCCCCGCAACTTCCCCCATCAAAGGAAAAGATCATGACCAGTCCCGTTTCGGGCACCCAGACAGCTGGTGCCCTGTCCCTCTCGATCGTCCTCGTGCACGGCGCATTTGTCGATGGCTCCGGATGGCAACAGGTCCATGGCGAACTTGTCGACCGCGGCTTTGAAGTGCTCGTCGCTCAACACCCGACGACCTCGCTTGAAGGCGACGTTGCCGTGACCGAGCGCCTGATTGCCGCAGCTCGCCACCCGGTTCTCCTGGTGGGCCACAGCTACGGTGGAGCCGTCATCACCGAGGCTGGCGTCAACCCGAAAGTCCAGGCTTTGGCCTACATCGCGGCTTTCGTGCCGGATGCGGGCGAATCCGTCGCCGCTCTGAACGAAGCTCCGGAAGAGCCCGGCGAAACGAAGGCACCGTTGCTGCCGCCGCAGGACGGCTACCTCGTTGTCGATCCTGCCAGCTTTCCGGAAGCATTTGCCGCCGATGTCGACATCACGACCAAGCGCTTCATGGCGGCGGCGCAGTTGCCCTGGGGCCTTGCAGCGGTCATAGCACCCCTTACCCACGCAGCTTGGAAGACCAAACCCAGCTTCTATCTCGTCGCTTCCGCCGACAGGATGGTGCCGCCTAGCGCGCAGCGCCGGATGGCCAAGCGTGCGAGTGCTGCGATCACCGAGATCGACAGCAGTCATGCCGCGATGCTGTCACACCCGCACGACGTCGCGGCGTTCATCGCAACCGCCGCCTTGGCCGCAACGCCGACCGAAGGTGCCGGACAATGACCCGGCCCGTCACCCATCACCGAACCACCAGCGTTGAAGGCGTGGAAATTTTCTACCGCGAGGCTGGAGAGAAAGGCGCCCCTGTCGTGGTGTTGCTGCACGGCTTTCCAAGCTCTTCGCACATGTACCGCAACCTCATCCCAGCGCTTGCCAACCACTATCATGTGATTGCGCCCGACCTTCCGGGGTTCGGTCTGTCGGCAATGCCGTCTTCCAGCGAATTCGAATACAGCTTTGCCACTTTCTCGGATGTCATCGCCGGTCTCCTCGAACAGCTGGGCGCCGAACGCTACGCGCTCTATGTCATGGATTATGGCGCGCCAACCGGGTTTCGTCTGGCGCTCGCGCATCCGGATCGGGTGACCGCCCTGATCGTCCAGAACGGCAACGCCTATGAAGACGGCATGGGGGATTTCTGGGGAGTGACGCGGGCTTACTGGGCCGACAACGGCCCGGTAAACCGCGACGCGCTGCGGCCTTTTCTATCGCTTGACGGCACACGTTTCCAATATCTCACTGGCACAAAAGATGAGACGCGGATCGATCCGGCGGCATGGTTATACGATCAGCTCTTCCTCGACCGCCCGGGCAGCACGGACATCCAGCTGGACATCATCTACGACTATAGGACCAATGTCGCGCTCTACCCCGACTTCCACGCCTATTTCCGCGCCCATCAGCCGCCGGCCCTGATCCTGTGGGGCGAAAATGATCCCATCTTCCTGCCGGAAGGCGCACGCGCCTTCCTCCGCGACCTGCCCGAAGCCGAGCTTCATTTTTTTGATACCGGACATTTCGCCCTGGAGGACAAGGCGGACGAGATGATCCCGGTCATGCGCGACTTCCTCGCCCGAAACCTGACCCACTAACTGAAACCCAAAAGAGGATAATGACCATGTACAACAGCAAATCCAAGCCGAGCGTCCTCCCCACCGGCGGCGGCGCAGCCCTCATCGATCCCTCCGACGCGCTGATCCTGCTTCTCGACCACCAGTCGGGGCTGTTCCAGACGGTCAAGGACATATCCGTGTCTGATCTGCGCCGGAATGTGGAGATGATCGCCAGGCTCGCCACTCTCTTGAACATCCCGGTGATCACCACTGCTTCGGAACCTGCCGGCACTAATGGTCCACTGATGCCCGAGATCCATGAATTGGCGCCGCACGCCGACTATGTGCCGCGCAAGGGAGAAGTAAACGCCTGGGACAATGACGATTTCGTCGCAACGGTTCGCGCAACCGGCCGCAAAACTCTCATCATGGCAGGCGTCTGGACCAGTGTCTGTGTGATGTTTCCGGCGCTCGATGCCCGCACTGCTGGCTACGATGTCTATGCGGTGCTTGATGCCTCGGGGGATCCGAGCGAAATGGCCTCGCGGATTTCACTTGCCCGCTTCGTGCAGGGCGGCGTCAAGCCGACATCTACCAATGCATTGCTGTCTGAGCTTCACCGCACCTGGGCGCGTCCCGAGGCTGCCGAGCTTGGCAAGCTCTACGGACTTGCCGCACCGAACTATGCCGCCGTGGCCGAGAGCTATGCCCGCGCGCAGCAGGCCGCTAGAGAGGCAATCTAGTACTTTGTGCATCCGACGCCCTGCGAACAGAGCACACTTTAGGGAGATACGATATGAGTTACGGTTTCATGGATATCGCGATCACGCCTTCAGTTCGCAGGGCGCAAGCGGAAATGAGAGCGGATCATTTCTGGTCCGACTTCAAGGGACACCGCGAATTCGACCAGTTCACGGCACAGGAGACTGCGTTCATCGCACAACGCGACAGCTTCTACATGGCCTCCGTTTCGGAAACCGGTTGGCCTTACGTTCAGCATAGAGGCGGGCCTACCGGCTTTCTCAAGGTCCTCGACGATCGCACCCTCGCCTTCGTCGATTACCGCGGCAATCGCCAATATATCACCACCGGCAATCTGACAGAAAACGACCGGACATGCCTGTTCCTGATCGACTACCCCGCGCGCACCCGGCTGAAGATCTATGCCCGTGCCGAGAAGCTGGCCCTTGACGCCGATCCGCTACTTACCGAGGCCATCACCGATGGTGCTTATGGAGCCAAGGCTGAACGCATTTTCAGGTTGAAGCTCGAGGCGTTCGACTGGAACTGTCCGCAGCATATCGTGCCGCGTTACACCGAAGCCGAATTTTTGGCCGCCTCGCGACATCTTCTGGACAAGGTCGCTCAGCTTGAGCAGGAAAATGCGTCACTGCGGGAGCGCCTCGATTTGCGACGAAAAGACTGAGCACGAACCGAGGAGAATGCAGCAAGGTCAACCAAAGTCCGTTGCATCGATGGCAAGCCGGGTCCGTTTGGTAGCAGCACCTGCACCCATGGCGCGGGCATGATCCAATGACGTCTGGAAATAGCGCATCGCCTTGTCGGGCCGACTGTTTCCGGCTGCAATCATTCCCGCAACGCGCCAAAGATCCGGATGCCACCAACGCTCTTCACGTATGCCAGTTTCTGCAAGCACGGCGCGCAGACTATCCTCCGCAAGCTGCAGTTCGCCTGCGGCAAGATATGCCTCCGCCAACAGGCTCCGGTAGAAGGGGACGCGAGCACGCCAGTTCCCCCGAAGCAATCCGTTGATACTGTCTTGCATCAGGGTAAAGCCTGCCTGCTCACCTCGAGAGGACTGGATAGCACCGGCGAAAAACTTGGCTGTCCCCTCGTAAATGCCGACGCTTTCTCGCCGGCTGACGTCGGCCAGTTGGTGCTGAAGCCGCGAAGCAGTTTCGAGATCACCCTCCACGAAAGCGATCGGAAGGGCCGCAAGCGAAATTGCATTGCCCAAGGAGATCATGTGATCGAGATCGGCGGCACGATCGATCGCCTGACCGGCCAGCCGGGAGGCACGATCAGGATCACCCTGTAACCAAGACAGAAATGCCTGAGAGAAACGAATACCGGCAGGCAAATCGACCTGGAACCTGGACAAGCCATGCCCTTCCTCCAGGTGACCCCAATCATCCATCAGCGCCTCCAGGTCGGCCGATGCCGAATTGAACTCGCCTGCATAGATCTTGATATGCGCTAAAAGTCGTTTGCCGTCGGGCGCCGTCGACCAGTCCAGAGCCTTTGCTGCCGCAAACTCGTTCATGCTGCGCAATGCCGTGCGGGGCCGGCCGGAATAGGCCAGAAAAACGGCCTGTCCGCACACCGATCGTATTTCAAATTCCGCGTCGAGCGACCCGTTCGCATGAAAGATGCTTTCGCGCCAAGCATCATCGGTTTGCGGGTGCATGTGGCGCGCCAGTGTCATGGCCCAGGCCCGAGCCGTGGAGAGCTTGGCTCGGCCCAGTGGCGCGAGCCCCATGAGGGCAGCGCTGTTTGACCCGGCAAGGTCGATGGCCTCCAGCATTTCCCTAAACGCCGATAGTTCTTGCCACAGCGGCAAGGCAGCGACCACCAATTCGACACCCAAAGCCGCATCGCCTGCGGGATCAAACGCCCAACCGATGGCCGCGCGAACGTCGTCGATCTGCCTCCGATATTTGCCGAGCCATTCGCGAGATGTCTGCGACGACCAATCCCGTTCGGCAATCTGCAGCTTGTCCTTTGTTCGAACGGCAAAATGTCGTCTTGCCTTCTCTCTGTAGAGGGAACCTGAAAGACGCCGCGCGGCATAGGCACCCGTGCTTTCGGCAAGTCTGTAATGCACAGTCCCGCCGTCGTATTCCGCTGATACCAGCGACTTTGCCACGAGCTGCGACAGTGCGTCTCGCCCGGTCATCGGCTCCAGGGCGCCGGCGAAATACATCGCCTCCACGTCGTCGGAGTTGAAACGGCCGGAAAATACCGAAAGCAGACCGAGCAAGACCGCCTCACGGTCAGGAAGAAGCCGATAGCTCCAGTCGAGCGTCGCCTCCAAGGATTGGTGGCGCAAGGGTGCATCCCTTGCTCCCCGGTTCATCGTATCAAAGCCATCCCTGAAGAGGTCATCGAGCGCAGAGGGTGCAAGAACACTGGCCGTACCGGCGGCCAGTTCGATGGCAAGTGCCAAGCCGTCCAGCCGTGAGCAGATCGAAACAACACTGCGGACATATTCATCAGTAGGCTTTATATCGCCTAAGCCGTACGCCTTTGAAATGAACAGCTGGATTGCCGGAAACTGTAGCGCGTCGCTGATGGACATTGTCGTCGTCTGGTGCGGATAAGCCAATCCTGAGAGAAAATGAATCTGCTCGTGCCGCGTCCGTAACGGCTCGCGGCTGGTCGCAATGATCCGCGCCGAAGGAACGTCCGCGGATATCCGCTCAACGATCGTCGCGGCCATCGCGACAACGTGCTCGCAATTGTCGATGATGAGAAGCAGCCGGTTGCTGCGAAGGACGTCGATCACGCCTGCGATGGGATCATCAAACCCAAGCGACACGCCGAGGGCAGACGCGATCGCCGGAACCACAAATCGCGGGTCGCTCAGCGTCGAGAGATCCGCAAAGGCGATGGCTTCGTTTGCCCCGCAGGATTGCTCAGCAACCGTAACCGCGAGAGACGTTTTTCCCGCGCCGCCTGGCCCGACGATGGTGACGTAACCCGCTTGATCAAGCTTTTCCGAGATCTGCCGGGTCGCTTCATCGCGGCCGAGGAGCGGCCGACCCTGGGGTGCCGCGATATGATGGCTTGTGCTGGCAACCACTTGCCGAGCTGGCGCCGGGCGATCGCTTTCCAAGGCGGCCACGAACTTGTAACCTCGCCCAGCAATGGTTGCGATGTACTCCATGGAAGGATCAAGTTCGGCTAGCGAGCGTCGAAGGTTGCCGACATTGACCTTCAGGTTATGGTCGTGGACGATATAATCTGGCCATACATGCGCAAACAGATCGGCTTTGCTGACAACCTCGCCCGCCCGCGCCACGAGCAGGGTCAGAATGTCGAAACCTCGCCCGCCGAGGCCGACGGGTTGCCCCTTGTACAGAAGGGATTGAGCTTCTGGCAGAAAACGGAAATCTCCAAACTGGAAAGCGGTCTGTTTCGACAATGTCTGTATCCCGAGATCGTGTGACACCCTGCTCTCACAATTCAAAAAATTTAACGATATACCGCGCTGGCCAGTTTTCAAGGCGTATGGAGAAAGGTTGCACCGCAGGCTGGCTCAAGATGAAGGTTGCCAGGCCTCTTCGCAGATCTTCGATGGTGTTGGAAGATCGTCTAGCTCGCTCAAAATCGCTCCACGACAAAGTCGGCGCAAATCCTCATCAACGGCATTTCTGGCCCAGACGGGCGTGCAGGATTCGCCGATGAAATTGTTCTATTTTTAATCCGACGGTTCCGTTATCTGCTTTCGGCGAAGTGTCGGCCATTGGAGTACTCTCTTGGATTCTTGTTCTTCTGATCAGCCCTGCCTCACGCAGGAGGATGCCATTGAGGCCAAAGCTTTCATTGATCTGCACAAGGCCGCCCGCGGCCGATTGACGGACGAGGAGCGGTTCGCATGCGTTTCCATGAATGGTGGATGCACGATCTCACTACCGAGCGCGCCTGCGATCGGCCTCAACCGTATCCTTGGCCTCACCACACGTGAAGATCTCGACAAGGCCTACAGCTGGATGAGGGGAAAGACGGGGAACCGGTTCTTACAGGTCAATGCCGACACTGCATCGGACGAGCTGACACAGTGGATCGAGACGAAGGGGTTGGTTGCCTACGGACCTGGATGGGCGAAGCTTCGGCGATCCACGGACACGGTCCCTCTTCCATCGCCAGGCACCGTGAAAACACGAAAAGTTCGGCCCGACGAAGCCGAGGTATTCGGCGCCATGATGTGTGCCGGTTTTGGCTTTCCGGAAAGCCTCACTGCTCTATGGGCAGCAATCGTGGGACGCGACGGATGGTCTTGTTTCTACGCGTTGGATGGAGACACACCCGTGGGAACAGGAGCGATGTTCGCTTCAGGATCCTTCGCGTGGCTCGGCGGTGGAACGACCGTGCCGAGCTTTCGAAATAGAGGTTCACAAAAGGCCCTAATTCAAGCTCGTCTAAAGGAAGGCGCAGACCGTGGCGTGTCGACTTTCGTGGTAGAGACCGAAGTGCCATCGGCCGAAAAGGCCAACATCTCGAACGCCAATTTAGCGAAAATGGGTTTCGTGCATATCTATAATCGCAGCAACTTCATTTTATGACACTTGCTGTCAAGAGAGGACCAAGGTCGTGCATTAGCAATATGATTTGGTTCGTCAGCTTAGTGCGACTGACTCTACGGATATTTATGGGGCCACTACATTGCAAGGTTATGCCTTGGCTCTTGAGGGGATTTCAACCATTGGCACGCTTCTTTCTTCCCGATGCAGTCGGTCCGTAGGACGGCTCTATGGAGGTCGACATCATAGGAGCCAGCGCTGGGTGTTTTCTCGTATAAATATGTCCGAAGAGTTCGGCAGCGAATGCTCTTCCCTCAACTCGGCTATCTCTCGGCCATATGAAGCGGCACCTCTACCTACGCTTTACCCTGGGCCACAGCTCCAATTAGATTCGAAAACACCCCCTCGGCCTCGGAAGCGGAGCAGTTTCCCCGTGTAACAGCGCTTGTCAACGCGTCTCCTGCCGCAACCAATGCCGCGCAGGCCAATGCCAGCGATTCCGGCTGAAAGCTTGAGTGAGGCCGTAAAACATCCATGAACATTTCGATCACAGCATCGACTAGCTCTTGGTACACGTTGGCTTTCTCCTCGCTTCCTGCAAGCGCTGCGCCGACAGCATGAAATTCGTCACCTTGGTCGGTTCCGCAGGCCAGATAAGTTTTAGCCAAAGCCAATATAGTCTCTTTCGCCGGTCGATTTCCCTGAGCCATAAGTGTGCGAAACGCGGCAATGCGTTCGGTGTCTATCCAACGATAGAGTTCAATTAACAAACCCGTTCTGGTCTCGAAGTGCTCGTAGGTCACAGGTTTGGAAACGCCCGCCCGCACTGCCAGGTGACCTAGTGTCAGCCGATCAGCACCTTCTTCCCGAACGATCAGGCGCGCCGTCTCTAGTAGCTGCTGACGCCTCTCGGACTTCGAAAGTCGGCCTGTAGTCCTATTGTCGATGGCAGCTTTTTGCTTTTCCACTTGCATACCTACTTTTAGTAACCTACCATGTGTAGGAATTAGTAAACCACAGGTATCGTGATGTTACAAGCTTCTGGAAGTCTCCACGACCCAATACTGATTATCGGCGGCGCCGGCGAGGTTGGGCGATGGGCCACACGCTTCTTGCGTGAGCAATATCCTGATGTACCAATCCTCATTGGCGGTCGCGACGAACAACGCGCGATACGAGCAGCAGCAGCTGTCGACGGCGCGTCTGCGGTGGTAGTGGACCTCACTGCCTCTGACCTGGGGCTAGGCGAGCAACGTGTGTCGGCGGTCGCAACGCTCTTTACGGATAAAACCGGGGCAGCTCTCCGCTGGGCCCAACAATTGGGCGTTGGGCACGTCAACATCTCACCAAGCATAAGCGAGCTGGGCTTGGAAACTGCTACATTCATGCAGAGACCTACCGCCGCGCCAGTCGTCCTTGGTACAGAATGGCTCGTTGGTGCGACAAGCGTACCGTCACTCTTGTTCGCCCGAGAATTTGGTCGTCTGGAAAACATTCATATCGAGGCAGTGCTCGATGAACAGGATGCGTTCGGACCTGCAGCGAATGCAGATCTTGAGCGCCAGATGTATGCGGGTGCTGCCGCTCTTTTGAGAACGGTTGGCGCGTGGCGATGGTACCATGGCGCCGAGACCAGATCGAAGGTGCGCGCAATCGACGGCACCGAGTTGGACGCGAACGTGTTTTCGCCAAACGACGTCTTGTTGTTGGCAAACGCGACCGGCGCTCCCGATATTCGGTTCGACCTGGCCATTGGAATGAGCTCCACCCGCCGGAATGGCGGACCGGTATCGACTGAAATCATTATCAACCTTTCGGGCCTGGATCACGCCGGGCAGCAGCTTCGGAAACGTCACGCGATCGTTCACCCCGGCGGGCAGATGCCGCTAACGGGTCTGGGTGTAGCGCTCGTTCTTGAACGCATGGCTGGTCTCGCGGGCGATACGCCCCGACCGGGCCTCTATTTCCCGGCCCAGCTCATCGACCACTCCACATACTTTGAGCGGCTTCGCGCATCAGGCGGTGAAGTCATTGAATTGGAGCCGATCCAACACGCGCTGCAAGGCTCGGATCAAGCATAACCTGGAGCAGAAAATGAACCACACTCATAAAGTAACAGCCGCCACGGATCATCCCGTACACCATTCGCAAATCGAGGCCAACGGTGCCTCTTTCCATGTGGTTGAACAAGGCCGCGGTCCAGTAGTGCTCTTCTTGCACGGATTTCCAGACACTGTGGAAACGTGGCGTAGCCAGATGCAAGTTGTCGCAGAAAACGGATACCGCGCGATCGCGCTCGACATGAGGGGTTTCGGCGACAGCTATGCCCCGAACGATCCCGCACTTTACAGCGGAGCCCTAATTGTTGGCGACCTGATTGGCATCCTTGATGCGTTGCAGGTGCCTACCGCAACCATCATATCCCATGACTGGGGTGCCGACCACGGACAACGGGCGATGGTCATGCGACCGGATCGTTTCAACGGCATCATAACGCTCGGCATCCCGTTCCTGCCGCGTGGCGAGCTGAGTACATGGGACTTGCTACGCAGTCGCGGTCTCGGCGATCTCTATTATGCTTTCGACATGATGAAGCCGGAGACGGATGACCGTATCAGTGATGCCAGCAAGACTATTCCGAGTGCACTTTATTGGCTCTCGGGCGAACCCGCCGAAGGAACCGGCTGGGACCCCATCGACGCAAAGCGGAATATGTTTCGACCTGCCCCTGACGTGCTGCCGACTTGGGCCGATCCAGCCTATGTGAAGCACAACATCGACACGTTCCAGCGAACGGGATTCAGAGGCGGTCTGAACCAGTACCGGGGCGTGCAGGCGACGTTTGAGCATCTCGCCGCGTACAAGGACGTACTGATCAAGCAGCCATCGCTTTATATTTGGGGCGATGCAGATGGGTTGTGCCGACTGTTCCACCCGGTCCCACCAACCGTGGAAGAGATGCGCAAGACAGCGCCCGGGCTCGTCGATGTCGTGCGCCTGGAAGGTGTAGGTCACTGGCCTCATCATGAGGCCCGCGAACGCGTGAATGCCGAAATCATCAAATTCCTGAACGGCCTGAATGCCGCCGTTTCAGCAACTGTCTAATCGATCAAGGAACATAGAACCATGATACTTTCTCACGCACTTCGTACAGGCGATCTTGCTTCGGTCAAAGAAGCTATCGACGCCGGGGCGGACGTTAACGCTAGAGGCCCCGATGGTCTCACGCCGTTGATGATCGCGTCTGCGCTTGGGCAGGCACAAGCTGTTGCTTTGCTCCTTACTGCCGGCGCGGACGTGCTGACGGCGGACCCTCGAATGGGAGCAACGGCAATCCACAAAGCGGCACAGTCCGGCAGCGCCGACGTGATCGGGATTCTGCTTGACCACGGAGCCTTCATCAATCAGCAATCGCCAGTTCTTGGCAATACCGCATTGATGGATGCCGTGCTTCACAAGCACGAAGCTGTTGTGCGGGTTTTGCTGTCGCGCCGCGCGCGCACCACGATACGGAATTACTGGCAACAGACCGCGCTCGACATCGCCAAGTATGACGACCTGAAAGCAATCGCAGCGCTGATTGAGGAAAGAGATGAGGCGGATGAAAAGCACATCGCCAGCTTGTCGATCATCTCATCAGTCAAGGCCGGAAATATTGAGGAGGTGAAGCGGCTGATCGCAGATGGCGCGGATTTTGAGGTTCGGGTGCCGATAACCGGGACGTTCGATGACGACTACACGCCTCTCGGTCTTGCAGTTCGCGAAGGTCATGCCGAAATCGTGCGCCTATTGCTGGATGCTGGGGCAGATCCTCGCCGCACCATCGGTCTCATGCGCGGTTCGCCACTTCACGATGCTGCCTATTTTGGGAAGGCGGATCACATCGATATTCTGACGTCAGCAGCAAAACAGGGGGACACACAGATTGAGCTCGATGCGCAGGGTCCTTACAATGGCCTGACCGCTTTGCACGATGCTGTTTGGCATGGATACGTAGATGCAGTTGCATCCCTTGTGCGCGCTGGTGCTCGCCGTGATCTGAAAACTCACTCGGGCCTAACACCACTGAGCCTCGCTACTCTCTACGGCTATGAACCGATCGTTGACATGCTGAGCAGCGACAGTCAGCAGACTGGATCCCAACCAGAAATCCGTTGAGTTAACTCGTTGAGCTCTCAAGGGCGCGGCGATGGAAATTAAAGACTGATCCGTAGTGCAGTGGTGTGATCTCGGTTTGATGGCCAAGCTGCGCAAATTTCGCTCGTTTAGCTACCGCACATCAACAATTTGCGGTAGCATCCGGGATGGTCGAACGCGTGGGGGACGGGTCAAAAGAGCCGCCATAGCTAGTCTCTGGCAGCCCACATGAAAAACGTTTCTCGCTGTTCTCCCGCTTTGACCGCGTCCAGATAGCGGGTCTTCCAGACATCAGCAATGAACGTCTCCATCGTCGTGGGCAATTTCGGACGATACTCGTGCTCCCCATGGAACCTTACGATGCCACTGTTCAAAGCGTCAGCACTGAGGGTGTCGTCCTGCCATTTCTCCAGCGTCCCGAACCGTGCCAGAAATTCAGCCTCGACGTCTTTACGGGTCGTTTCGATGTATCGGTAATCCACCGGCTTGCCGATCTTCTTGCCAACGATTTCGGCCAGTTCGTTCATCGAGACATCTTCCGAGCCTACTTCGAGGTATACGCGGTGTCTGCCCCTCGGATTGGTCAATTCCTTGGCCGCCAGCCACGCAATGTCGTCGGTCGCCACCCAGGGCATCTTCAAATCGGGTTTGCAGAACCAGGCAATTCGACCGTATTTGGCAACCGGCCCCGTCCACGCCGATACGTCGTCCATGAACCAAGCGGCGCGCAGGTGGACCAAATCGATGTTGCCGAGTTCGTTTAACTTTTCGTCCAGATCGTGGAAGCATTCGAAATGGCCCGTTTTCCCCTTCACGTCCGAACCCATGGCCGTCAGGCTCACGGCCAGGTTGACAGAGGATTTTTTGAGCGCATCGACAAAGCGCTTGGCAACAGCGGGGTAATGCCCCTCGATGTTGTTCCAATCGGTCTTCACCATCAGGAACGCAGCATCGGCACCCTGGAAAAACTGGTCAAGGTCTCCCTCTCCGGTGTCAAAGCTTCCCAGAAATGGCTCTGCGCCGAGCGCGACCAGCGCGCCCAGCGCGGGGCCACCTCGCGACAATGCTCTAACCTGATGCCCGGCCTTCAGTAAGTTCCGGGTAAGTTTAGCGCCAACTCGTCCCGTGGCACCGACGACAGAAATTCGCATGACAGTCTCCTTGCGGTTGTTGATCGCCGATTAGTAGACTATTGCTGTGCGTACGAATTTGGAGATAGTGCCAAATGATCTCGAAATCGGGCCAATCCGCAAAACTGCTGCGTTCCTGCTACGATGACATTGATCTCGACCAGTCGGATCGTCCGGCCTTCGCTGTTCGCCTCGACTTCAATGACTATGAGGCTGAAGTACCCCAGCACCAGCACAAGGAAGGGCAGCTCATCTTGGCCCTGCATGGGGCCGTCACCTGCAAGACGGAAAATGGCATCTGGATTGTCCCACCAGACTGCGGAGTCTGGATACCCGGCGGCGTGCCCCACAGCAACCAGGTGACGTCCAACGCACGCCTGTCCTATCTGTTCGTTCAACCAGGCGCAGCGACACTGCCTCATGAGTGCTGTACTTTGTCTGTGTCACCGATGCTCCGCGAGATGATCCTCCGACTGGCGGATGTACCCGTCAATTCTCCTCCGGACAATCATGTCGGCCGTATGGTGCAGGTCTTGCTGGACGAACTCGCGCAAATGCCGATACAGGGGCTGGATTTGCCCGCCTCCAGCCATCCCAAAATCGCCGCGATCACCGCTGCCCTGATAGCGGAGCCGAGCGATCGTCGCACCCTCTTGGATTGGGCGACACACGTTGCCATGAGTGAGCGATCCTTGAAGCGGCTGATGGTCCAGGAAACGGGACTTACCTTCGGCCGATGGCGGCGGCAACTGCATCTGGTCATCGCGTTGCGCGAACTGGCCAGCGGCGCGACGGTCCAGAGGGTATCGAGCGACTTGGGATACGAATCCCCTACCGCCTTTATCGTCATGTTCAAGAAGGCATTGGGAACAACACCGACCCGCTACTTCGCGAGGTGATTTTCCGAGTAGTCGAATTTCTCAACACTGGTCGGCCCTTGCAGCACGTGCCGTGACTACAATGGGCCTACTACGGACGATGGATCTTGCGTCGTCCCGCTCAGGAACAAGGTCGAAAAAGGGCTCGACCTCACCCAGCCGATCAGAGAGGCGACGGTAGCGCTGGGATCCGGGATCGACAACCCCCCTTTGTATCAATCATTTGGATTTTCGGCGTTGAAGCTATTGAGAGGATGCGCGTTACTTCTAAGTGCATGTCCCCAAAACACCAATACCCACGCCTTGAACGGATACGAATCAACCATCCGTGAAACATGAAGATGTTAGCCGCACGCGATGAGTCGTGGATTTTCGCACCAAATGGTGCTATATGAGCTACTCATTTACGGGGGCTGGAACATGCGATCAACCATAAATATCGACGACAATCTTATGGAACGGGCCAAGTCCCTCACGGGCACCAAGGAAACAGCAGCTCTCGTGCGGCAAGCGCTGGAGACACTCGTGCGTGTGGAATCCGGCAAACGGCTGATCGCGCTTGGCGGCTCTATGCCTGAGGCTGAAGCGTCGCCTCGCCGACGGAGCGACGTGGCAAAGTGATCCTGGTAGACACCTCGATCTGGATAAATCATTTTCGATACGATGACTCAGAACTACGAAAAATCATCAATGATGACCAGTTGCTCTGCCACCCATTCGTTGTAGGCGAATTGGCGCTCGGCAGCTTAAGAGAGCGGGCTGCAGTTTTAGAATTCCTAGCAGCTCAACGCGAGGCGCTAATCGCGACCCATGCAGAAGTAATGACGATCATTGATCGTCATTCGATATTCAGCATGGGGATTGGTTACACAGATGCGCATTTACTTACTTCAACGTTGCTCGACCGGCGATCAAGCTTGTGGACAAGAGATAAGCGCCTAGCGGCCGCAGCACAAAAAGTTGGTGCGGCACTTTACACGCACGCGCAAGCCTCTCATTAGCCCAGCAACGCAGGACGCCCAGCAATATTGTGGCTCTTGAACGGATTCGAACCGTCGTCCACGCGTCGTGGATTGGCTAAGCATTTGCGACGCAATTCACTCACACTCGCTGGCGCCGCCCTAACTTGGTTTTGCTGGCTAATCGGAATGATGCGCACCGAAAGAATGATCGACCGAACGGCGGTATAGCTAAGGTCGCCAAGTTGCGTAGAAATCAGCGCGGAGACGCAGAGGAAGGCGCTGCGGATACCGATGGCTTGTGATCGCACACCGCTTTCAAAAGCGAGATTGTCGTCGCTTGAGCAGTTTTCGAAATACCCGCATATCCTTCTCTATACTGAAGCTTCCCCATAACTGTGCTAGCGAGGCCTGCATCCATTCTCTCGGCGACTGCCAATGCAGCGGCGGCCCTGTTTTTGAATGGCAAGAGAGCTTCGAGAACGTATCCATCGCCGCATGCCTTGGCGATGCACGCGATATCGAACATGTCACGTGGCTGAAGAGAGGATCCTCGATAGTGAACCTTCTTCGCGATGATTTCGCCCGGGGTCTCAAGGTCAACTTGGATTCCACGTACTGCGACACGGGATGTTGGATCGTTGGTCAGACTTGGAGCACAAATGAAGTCAATTTCACCGATGCCCGCGAACACGATTTTCAACGCATGCGTCCCGTCCGAAACATATTCATCTGGGTTCACCTGCAGGGTATAGCCCTGTGTTGTCGGGTTCAGATATGGGAGGACCTGCGGATCATCGACGAAAATGTCGATATCGAAGCTTTCACGATGGTTTATCTGGAGCATAAGGGCGGTGCCACCCCCGAAAGTCCAGCTATCGAGGAGTTTAAAAGAAGAGTTCGCCTGATTGATAATTGACGCAGCCTGGTCGAAAAGGCTTTCCCATTGGCTCATCAGGACAACCCTCAGGCGGCTAGGGCGAGGGGATATCCAGCTAGCTGCGAGAATTTCTGGGCAATCTCGGATGCTGTACCGTGGTCGATTTCCATCTCATCCAGAAACTGGTGCTGGAGCTCGGCTTTCACTTCGGAATAGAATGAGAATGCCGAAGCATCGAAATTCTCAACGCTCGCAAAATCCGAAATCTTCGAAGCGAGTTGCTCAGCCGAAAGGTTCGTCCCGTAAGGGGCGTTCACCGTCGACAGTACCTTAATCGCAACGCTAGACATCGTTATCACCACCAATTTTCAATAAGTTATGTAATACATACCCGCCAAAAACGCAAGAAACACAGCAGACGCAGGCATGCAACGGCATTAATCCGGCTTATTCCAGTTCTTGTCACAAGAGCAGACGAAGCTGCGGCGTTTTTCTTCCCGGTGCATGTCTACTACACCGGGAAGAGGCATTTTGCGGCTCAGAGGCCGGCGCGCGCAAAACCGTGTTCAACGAGCCGGTCGATTACCTCAGGATAGCTGACGCCGCTTGCCGCCATCGCCTTCGCATACATGCTGATATCGGTGAACCCCGGAATGGTGTTCACCTCGTTGACCAAAAAAGCCATGTCCTCGGTCAGGAAGAAATCGACGCGCGCCATACCGTCGCAACCGAGCGCCCGGAAGGCGAGTGCTGCCGTCTCGCGGATCTTCGTCTCAACCTCTGGCGGAAGCTCTGCCGGAACCGTCAGCGCCGCGCCATCGTCGTCGATATATTTCGCATCGTAGCTATAGAAGCCATGGCTTTCGGCCGGGATGATCTCACCCGGGCGAGAGACGAACAGGCCACCCTTGGCGTCCTCGAGCACGCTGCACTCGATCTCGCGGCCGCGGATGAATTCCTCGGCAAGCAGCTTGCGGTCATGCTTGAAGCCCTCCGCGAGCGCCGGCGCAAATTCCTGGTTGCCGGAAACCTTGCGCACGCCGACCGAAGACCCCTGACGCGCCGGCTTAACGAACAGCGGCAAACCCAACGCGATCTCAAGCGTGTCGAAGGACGGCACCCGATCCGCATGCACGGTAACAGCACGCGCCACCGGTAACCCCGCCGCCCGCAGCAGCTGCTTGGCGATATCCTTGTCAAGCGCTGTCGCTGAACCCAGGATGCCGCAGCCAACCAGTGGCACGCGGGCCACCTCCGCCAGTCCCTGCACGGAACCATCCTCGCCGAAAATACCATGCAGAACCGGGAACAGAATATCGATCTTCCCGGCATCGCTCATCCTGCCGCCGTCGATGGCGATCATCCGCCCACGCCCGCCGGGCACCAATGCGATTTCGGTGCCGTTTGCCGGCCTGGCGAGCACGCCATTTTCGAAATGGCTGAGCAGCCACTCGCCTTCCCGCGTCACGAAGATCGGCACCGCCTCGTATTTCGAGGGCTCCAGTGCCCCCACGACATTCGTCGCCGACATGACGGAGACGTCGTGTTCGGCCGAGCGGCCGCCGAAGAGAACGGCGATGCGCAGCTTGCCGCGGGAAGATGTCATGAAAACCCCCAAAATAATCTCGTGTCTAAATAGTCTAAATAGATGTCAGAAGCCGATCGCGATGCCGCGATTGGCAAAGAAGCGGTCGAATATGGCAAGCGGTAGCAGCACATCCGCCTGGCTCGCAGCATCATGACCGGATGGATTGTGGAAACGGACCGTATCAGCCGAGGCTGCCGTCACCAGAATGAGATGCCCGCCTTTTGAGGGCGGCATGCGTTCCGGCCAGCGTATGCCGCTATTGACCGAGGCGATGAAGAACGGGCGTTCAGCGAGCAGACCGGGGATGCTCTCTGTTGCGACACCCGTCATCGTTTCTGCCGAGAGCCCGAAGCGCTCGCCCACATAGGTCACGAAGGGCGCATAGATCAGTCCCTTGATCGAAGCATCCAGCTCGTTGACGACATAGCCGCCATAGGTGGTGCAGGCACGGGCGAGAGCAAGCGTCGGAAGCAGGTCGCCGCGCGCTGCCAGGATCATCTTCAGGCAGGCCATGCCGCAGACATTGACCGCCCAGCGCGCGTATTCCTCGATCGTCTCGGCACCCGATTGCCGCCAGAGCGGATCGCGCAGCAGCGCCGCAGATCCTTCGGCAAGCACGGGCAATGTCATCTCCGGTGTTTCCCACTGACTGAAATAAGGAACGACGCCTGTTGATAAGGGCATGGCAAAAATCTCCTGAGCGGTATACTCGTATACGAGGTTGCTTGGCATGATCAAGATGATTGCTGTCTCGGAGAAGGTTGGCCATGAACGATTTCGTCGCAATAAATGTTGAAACCATCCGGCCGGAGACCGTGGCGGATCGTATCGCAAGGGTTCTGAGGGAAGCGATTTCCGGTGGAGAGCTTCGCGGTGGCGTCGCGCTCCGACAAGACGAGCTGGCCGCACGATTTGGGTTCAGCCGCATGCCTGTGCGTGATGCCTTGAGGCTTCTGGAAAGCGAGGGCCTCGTAACCATTCACCCGACAAAGGGGGCCTTCGTGGCAAGAATAGATGCCAAGGAGATTGCGGAGATCTATTCCATTCGCTCGCTACTGGAGACGGAAGCCTTGCGCCTATCATATGTAGGGCTGACGACAGCCGATTTGGACAGGGCGGCAACACTTCTCGCCCAGATCGACGCTGAGAAGGATGTGGGACGTTGGGGGACGCTGAATAAGCAGTTCCACATGACACTTTACGGCGCCTGCCAAAATGAGCGGCTCATCGGCCTTATCGCTACCCACCACGATGCAGCCGACCGCTACGTACGTGTATTGCTATCCAGCTTGGACTATGAGCAGCAATCGCAGGAGGAGCACCGTGCTCTGCTAAAGGCTTGCAGAGATCGGAATATCGACGCTGCAAGTGCAATTTTGCAGCGTCATTTGCTTGAAGGAAGTCGCAAGCTCAGCACGGCCGCCCAGTCGAGCTAAGGCGGCTCGCCGGTTCAGCGTTCGAGACGGGCGAAAGTACGCTTGACTTAGGAGATTCGCTGCCGTTGAGACGGGTAACAGGTACATTTTTTGCTCTTGATGAGAGGTGAACTGCTGACCCGCACACCGCGGAAGTAGGAATCTACCCTGACAGACCGTTGCGTTATCACGACCTCTTCGGAAGTTTCGACTTAAAACTATCTTTCGCTTCGGCTGAAAGTGGACAATGAGTGATTTTAGCTTAACGTCGCGAACGCATCGGGCGGGCTCAAGGTGGATTAGGCGTGGGCTTCTTCGGGACATTTGATAGGCTGCATCACGGTTTTCAACCTCAGCCGGATTGTCACCAATAGGTTGGGGGCCATCGCCCGCGCGGATTATCTCATGCCAGCTGGAACGATGTAACAATGCATGTGCTTCTTTAGAGTGATACGGTACCAGCCGTCCTGGACCTCGTACCCCCGGTGATCGATGACAATATTTACCGTCCGACACGTCACGTCCTATCGTTATAAACGGCCGGTTGAGTTCGGAGAGCACAGACTTTTGTTCAGACCGAGAGACAGTTTCGATCAGACGCTGCTGAGCTCCCGACTCCTCATCGACCCGGAACCGGACTATCTTCGTTGGATCCATGATGTGTTCGGAAACTGCGTCGCAGTTATCGGCTTTGCTCAACCCTCACGTGAGCTCCGCTTCGAAACCGTCATTCGCCTTGACCATACACCCTATGTCGCAATTGATCTGCAAATCGATCAGGACGCTTTGACTTACCCGTTTTCATATGATCCAGACGAAGCGCTGGATCTGGAACGAACCATCCAGCGCCATTACGCTGATCCACATGATCAGGTCGGTAAATGGGCGCGCCAATTCGTGCGAATCGGGCAACCCACTGAAACCGGGCACCTGCTGATGACGTTGTGCTACGCCATCCATGAAAGTTTCATCTATGCCCGACGACAAGAGCATGGAACGCAAGCGCCGACCGAGACGCTGCAGCTTCGCAAGGGAACCTGCCGCGACTTCGCGCTACTTATGATGGAGGCCGCTCGATCACTTGGGTTCGCGGCCAGGTTCGTCACGGGCTATATCTACGTTCCAGACCGAGACGGATCAATCACCCTTGGCGGCGGTTCCACCCATGCGTGGTGCCAGATCTATTTGCCGGGCGCCGGTTGGGCTGAGTTCGACCCAACCAACGGTATCGTGGGCAACCGTGATCTTATCCGTGTTGGGGTGGCGCGGGATCCGAAGCAGGCAGTTCCTTTGTGGGGAAGTTACGACGGAACAGCCGCTGACTACGAGGGCATGTCAGTCCAGGTCAACGTCACAACGGATGATCGCATCGAAACTGTGCTCAACTGAGCGGAACGCATTGCCGATCCCGGCGTTTGCCGCCCAAGCTAGTATAACGGCAAGGTGGCGTCGCCTTAACTGCCTGTTCGAAATGACCTGATATCGGGTTTTCATGACCGAAGTCCCTCTCGCCCACTTCAGACGCCACCAATTTCCCGCTGAGATCATTGCTCATGCCGTATGGCTCTATTATCGGTTCCCGCTCAGCTTCAGTGACATTGAAGATCCGCTCGCTGAGCGCGGCATCAACGTCTCATTCCAGACCGTCTCGGAATGGGCGGCGAAATTCGGCTTGAAATTTGCTCATCTGCTGCGGCACCGTTCACGAGGCCATTTCTAAGACAAGTGGCAGCTCGACGAGATGGTGGTGACGATCAAGGGAAAGAAATATTGGTTGTGGCGCGCCATCGACGCGAACGGTTACGTGCTCGACGCTCTGCTGCAAAGCCGACGGAACAAGGCGGCCGCCTTAAAGCTGATGAGAAAGGTGCTCAAGCACCAGGGGACCGCCCCGCGCGTGATGGTGACCGACAAGCTGCGTTCCTATTCGGCCGCAAAATCCCAGTTGATGCCGCGCGTCGAACATCGTTCGCATAACGGATTGAACAACCGAGCTGAGAACTCTCATCTTGTAATGCGACGGCGAGAGTGGCGTGAGGTGAGCATGTAATCGCGGATGACATCGGCGTGGGCGTCGAGGTCGCCGCGCAGCTCGCTGTCGAAGGTTTCGACGTCCCATTCGACGTCCCAGACGTCAATGATGGTGATACCCTCGGTCATGCCTCACTCTCGTTTCTTGCTACGATCCGCGCGCATGACGGGCTGACCAACTCCCAAATGCGTTCAATGATCGATTCCAGCGAAACAGCGTCTAGTTCGAGCGATGCGGCGTAAGCAAATGTCGATCGCGCGCGGTATCGCCCACAGGTCGTAATAGTCTTTCATGCGCCCGTTGAGAACACCAAGCGCCACCATCGCCTGGAATTTCTCGGCGATCACCGTTGCAGGCGGATAGGAACGAACCTGCGGAGCGGGAAAATCTAGCAGGGCTGGATAGTCGAGCCGCTGCGTCGCATCGGCCATAGCGTCTCCGAAGCCGATGTCGATTGTAATGGGATGCGGGTTCTTTCGAGATAGGCTGCAGTCTTGAGACGAACGCGAAGTCAGCGATCAGGCGGGCAGGATCTCCGTCCACATGTCCGAGAAAGTCCGCATCCCGCGTCACCCGATTGTCGTCGGCCACCCAGACCGTGACCAACATACCGCCTTTCAGGACGAAGCGGTCCCTATGCACTGAGATTGACAGGCGATACAGCAGCCGTTCGAGCGCGAACCGCACCAGCAAGACGTCGAAGGCGCGACTTTCTTTGCGGGCGATATTGAGCAGCCGATCCTTGACCGACTTCGCTATGTTCGCTGTTTCTTTAGCCATTGGAGGTGAGAGCCTCAAGATAGGGTTGCATGACCTTCCAGGCGCCGCCGGCCGTCGCGGCTTGGGCGATTGCGCTTGGAGTTGCCTTACGTTGCTGGAGAGCAGCACGCAGTCCTCCGACAGCAACCGATCGGTCCACCAGCTTGGGGTTTCGGAACAGGTCAGCAAGGGTTTTCGGGATCGAATAGACCGGAACGTCAATGCCGGCGATCACTTGATTTTCGATGCCCTGTCGCAGATAGGGTTCCGTGAAGCGGACCATACGCAGCGGGGGATAGGACTGCACGGGCGCCCAATCGCTCGTCCCGATCGCTATCCAGACACGCCGCGGCATCTGGTCGGTCAGTCCGTGGAAGGCGAGCGCCGACACCAGAGCGATCACGCCTTTGGGCGCTCGCATGATGGCTTCAGCAAGTATCTGGTTCTCTTCGACTTCCGCGTCACGCTTCTGATAAACGCCGCGCGAGATACGCTCGATTTCACCGACCTCGACGGCGCGCGCGATCGTTTGTCCGCTGATGCCAGCCTCGCGTAGTTCATGCGCATGCATCATGCTGCGCGCAGCAAGCAGGCTTCTGAGCTTTGCTTTTTGCGACGATGGCATGTTACAAATCCTCTAATGGTTTGCGATCTTATCAGAGGTTTTGTCACGCGTCATGCCTGCATTAGCGAATAATAGACGGCCAGCCTCCAGCGAGCTCACATTATCTGCCGGAATGTCTTTTCGATCCATTCGGCGCTAGCGAAAGTCGAGAATTGCCCCGGCGCGGCATGAATGAAACGCAACTGGCCCACCGGCATCGTAAAGTTAACGGCCGAGAAGCAATAGGATGACGCCGGCCGCGTTGTACCGCTTACATTCGAGCGATTTGCGCCCACAGGTCTATTGCCTGCGAACGAAGTTCGCGATGATGGCTGGAGGAGATGTCATGTCGGGGATGTGGAACATGTTGGCAATTGGATCATGGATAGAGACGAAGCGTTGTAGATGTCGCTGTGACTTGAAGCACTTCATGATCCGCTCTCGCCGCCGGATTGGTTCGTGAGAATTCTCTGCCCGATTGTTCAAGCCTTTATGCGAACGGTGCTCGACACCGGGCATGATCTTTCGCTTTGCTGCGCCGTAGGATCGCAGCTTGTCACTGATCATCACACGCGGTGAGCGACCTTGTCCTTTCAACAGCTTGCGCATCAGGCGTTTCGCCGCCTTTGCGCATCAGGCGTTTCGCCGCCTTTGCGTTTCGGCGGCTTTGAACGAGAACCTCCAGGACGAAACCGTCCTGATCGACAGCACGTCACAGCCAACGCTTCTTGCCGCAAATTGAAACAACGGCCTCATTGAGGTGCCATTTATCTCCGAGCCGACCGGATGATCGGCTTCGGATCTCGTTGGCGAAGGCACGGCCGAATTTCTCCGCCCACAGCCTGACGGTTTGGTGCGAGACAGCGATCCCACGGGCAGCCAGCAAGTCCTCAACCATTCGCAGGCTCAGAGGGAAACGGAAATAGAGCCAAACCGCATGGGCGATGATCTCGGCGGGAAAGCGATGGCGGCGATAGAGTGGGTCACGGTCTGTTATGAACCACATTCCGTTAAGTTGACGACGCCCTTCGGCGCCATCGCTCATTTTGAACGTAGGTTGATTTCGGAACGTACCAAGGACGGTATCGCCGCCGCAAGGACGAAAGGGAAGTTGCCAGGCCGGCAACCGCTCGACATGAAAAGGGTCGAAGCGGCAATCAAACTTATCGAAGCAAAAACATCTCCGACGGAAGCAGCCCGGCAGCTTGGGCTTGGGCGCTCTACTGTCTATCGTGAGATGCGTCGTCTGGGTATCCAACGACCGGCCTGATCAAATCGCATCATCAGAAGTTGCAAAAAAGCCGCAACACCTCAGGTTTCAGCTTTCCACTGTCGTTAAGGACTCCAAATCAAACCGGTCATTTGGTATCGCTCTTGGTTGAAGAGCGTTGGCGCATCGAGGTAGACTTTGCCTAAGTAAATACCGGTCTCAATCCAGTTTCACCCTTACTGCCGGATAGCGATCTGCTGTCGGTGTATAATTCTGTTCATCGGGTGGCGGCAAGAGACCGGTTTGGCATTGTTACAATGTGCCAGTGCAGTTCCGCTGTCTCAGCTGTTCAGCCGCCCAATAGCATCGCCACACCGTGCCCTTCAGGGTTTTCTCATGCACCATCTTGGTGGGCTTCCGAGCGGAAGACCAAGACGGTATGTGCAATACACTTCAGGTCCAATGGACCATTATCCCCACAACACCTCCCCAGCCGTGGATCGCATGCAGCGGATGTGGTGGCATGAGAGCATTTCAATCCAATGGTAAAATCCGGCTCAACGCCAACGGCCGCAAGCTCGACGCATGGCTCATCTACAAATGCCTGGCATGCGAAAAGACTTGGAACCGGCCGATTTTCGAGCGGCAGAATGTTCGCGACATCGATCCCGACACCCTTACAGCGTTGCAGTCCAATGATTCTGAGTGGTTCCAGGCAGAGGCGTTTAACCTGGAACCTCTGAAGCGGAAGGCGCAAAGGGTTGATGAGTTTGATGATTACGCCATCGAAAAAACCACGCTGCGTGAAGCTGAGTACTGGACGAAATTGGTGATCGACCTGGTAACTCCTATTCCGACCAGTACACGCCTTGATCGTTTACTTGCGTCGGAGTTGAGGATTTCGCGCTTGCGGCTTCAGAAGCTGAACGAACGTGGTTTCCTCCAGGCAACCTCTGACCGCGCCAACGCAATGCGCCGGCATATAAAAACCGGCACGGTGGTCACCATCGATCTATCCGAGGAGGCGGATCGAGAGCAATCGTGGAAGCCTTTGGCGACAGGTGGACCGCTTTAGACGCAATGGCGGAGGCCTGAAATCCTCAGGCCTTCGTCCATGACGGTTCACCTCTGCCGTTGTCTAGCGGGAAATCAACGCGACGCCCTCTTGTCGGGGATTAAGCGAACAACGTGACATCGCCCCTTCCAATGCTTTGAGGGAAAACCCTCATTGCCGTCCTGGGAACGAGGGTTACAATATCAGCATCTTAATCGTTCAGGAGGGCCAAATGGCTGAAATGCAAAACGAAAGTAAAAATCCGCGTCCCGACCCGGCAGAGGAAAATGCGTTCTTTCCTTCCCCTTATTCACTGAGTCAATTTACCTCGCCCAAGTCCGATCTTAGCGGAGCTGATTATCCCAATGCCTATAAAGGTGATAAGAAAGTTCTCATGATAGGCGCCGATGAGCGCTATCTACTGACCGATAATGGCAGCTTTTTCTCGACCGGAAACCATCCAGTGGAAACGCTGTTGCCAATGTATCATCTGGATAAGGCCGGCTTTGCCTTCGATGTCGCCACCGTCTCGGGCAATCCTGTCAAGTTCGAGTTTTGGGCCATGCCTTCAGAAGACACCGAGGTTAAGAGGTTTTTCGAAAAGTATCATCCACAGTTCAAAAAGCCCCTGAAGCTTGCGGACGTGATCGCCAGCGGGTTGGACGACTATGCTGCCATCTTCATCCCAGGCGGTCACGGCGCACTGATCGGCATTCCTGAGAGCAAGGATGTCGGGGAGGTTTTGAAATGGGCAGCAACGAGCGACAGATTCGTGATCTCTCTCTGCCATGGGCCCGCAGGGTTCCTTGCCGTCGGAGAGAACAGTGAGATCTACAAGGGTTACAAGATTTGCGCTTTCCCGGACGCGATTGACGCGAAGACGCCTGATATCGGGTACATGCCCGGTCATTTGACATGGAAGTTCGGCGAGAAGCTGAAAGCCCTCGGATTTGAAATCTTGAACGATGATATCTCCGGCGCGGTTCATCAGGATCGCAAACTCCTGACGGGTGATAGCCCGATGGCGGGTAATAATCTTGGAAAGTTGGCCGCACAGGCGATGCTGAAGGAATTTTCTAACTGATGGAGGCCCCCGGCGCGGCAGACAGAGTGTTTCAGAGCGTTCTGGCGATTGATGCCGCCGAAACGTTCCAAACGATTAAGACCGAGGTTCGCTCTCTCGTCGCGCCGTTCGGCTACGACCGCTTTGTACTGTTCTCAGCGTCCGCCGCGCGAGAGGAGCCAATAGAACGTATTTATTGGATTGAGGGAGATTGGTTTGGAAATGGCGATCCAGTCACCGAAGAAACATATATCCGGCGGTGCGCAATAACGCGTCATATCCTCGGTGCCCGGGAGCCGTTCTTTTGGACAAAAACATTTCGTGAGAACGGCGAACTATATCGCGTCGTCAATCTGCCGCGCGGGCCCGGCATTCAAGGATTGCAAGTTCCCGTATTTGGCCCTTCGGGACTTGAAGGTGCCATGAGCCTGGGGGGGACGCAGATCAATGCGTCGCCAACGACGAAGTGGATTTTGACGTTGTTGGCCGTGGCCGCTTTTTACTCCGCACGCAAATTGATTGAGGCGCCCGTTGCGTCTGCAATAGCAGTCCTTTCGGACCGAGAGCGTGAAGTCCTCACCTGGACAGCAGCGGGTAGGCGGCAATTGGAGATTGCTGCGACACTGGGGCTTTCGGAAAGAACAATCGAAAACCATCTGCGGCGTATCCGTCATCGGCTGGGCGTGAGTACGACAGCACAAGCAATCAGGATAGCGATTCGAAATGGTGAGATTACAATCTGACCATTAGCTTTCAGGAGATTGAACATGTCGAAGACGATACTCATCACCGGTGCGGCTTCGGGCTTGGGCCGGGGCATTGCTTTTGGCTTGGCGAAAGCTGGTGAACGGGTGATCGCGGGCTGCCAGATCTGGCCGCAAGCACCCCGAGCTTCAGTGCCGGCACTCAACAGCGAGTTTAACGCTACGCCAACCATGTCGGTAATATGAGAGGCGACATAAAGAATCTTATAAGGACCACCCTGTAGGCTTTGACGTAAGGCAGGCAGAGCGATGCAGATCGATTTACAAACCCTTTGGTACTTGACAGTCGGAACGCTCCTGGTGTCAGCGTCGCTTCTCCTTTGGGAAAGGCAGGCTCATCCAGGTCGCTCACGCGCGCTCGGTGTTCTGGCCGCAGCACTCTTCGCGTTCGTTCTCGGCTGCATGCTTGCAATGAACCGCAGCCACTTTCCGGTCGCGCTCGGCATGGGGGCGATCAACATCCTAATGATGTTGGGCTACCTTCTTGTCCTTAACGCCATCGCTGGCCTCGACGGTCACCGGTATCTCTGGTCGTCCGTCGCAGCGCTAAGCTTTCTAGCCATCGCCTGGGCGATCGCTGGCACGCACTTCCCGGCCGCCTTCTGGAACCATGTCTCGTCTATCCCCATCGCGCTGACCTGCGGCCTGACAGCATGGACACTTCTGCGCAGCCGCACGGTCCAGCGATTGCGCTCACGTCCGATCGCAGTATCGATCTCGGCCGTCCATGCCGTGTTCTACCTTGGCCGAGCGTTCATTGCCCCTGTTCTCCTTGAGCGGTACGGGCAAGATATTATCTCCATCGTCGCGAAGGCGACGATGTACGAGGCCGTCTTGTACTCGGTAGCGATGCCGATGTCCTTTCTGATGATTATTCGAGAGGAGGAAAAGCTCCACCTGCTCCGCGTGTCACAAACCGATCAGTTGACCGGGCTTGCAAACCGTCACGCCTTTTTTGAGCAGGCATCTCGGATCGTCCGGGAGCGGCATGATGACCCCGTGTCACTGCTCGCCTTCGACCTCGACCACTTCAAGGCGATCAACGACCGTCATGGACATCAAACCGGAGATAAGGTTTTGCAGCTGTTCGCCGAAACCGCCCGCGAAGAAGCGGGGCCCGACGCGCTTATTGTCCGGCTAGGCGGTGAGGAATTCGCTGCGCTTCTGCCACGGTGCGACCATTCCCAAGCTCTCAGTCGCGGCTTGGCGATCGCAAGCCGGTTCGCCAAAGCAGCCGCTCGGGCAGAGGGCTTGGAAACCCAGGCCACCGTCAGTATCGGCCTTGCGGCACCTGACTGCCACGACCTCGCCGGGATGCTTGCAAGCGCCGACGGCGCGCTGTACCGGGCGAAAGCCCTTGGGCGGAACCGGGTTGAGGTAGCACGGTCAAACGAATCGAGGCAACAGCCCTCAGCCAATCCCGTGCCTCATCATTTGCGGTTAGTGGCGACCGGGGTGCCCTGATTCGATGTAGCTTTTGGGTCATTGATTGTGTCGAAATCCGGTGAGCCGGTGGAGCAAGGCACCCTGCTGCGACTGTGCTCAATAGCCCGCTGCACATGACGTGCATTTTAGGCTGCCAGCACGAATGAAACTTTCCTAGTAAAGGCACTTGGAGAGCTAGTCACGTCTCAGGTGTCCCAACGTCATCAAGCACCTGGCGAAGTAGCGACACCAGCATATCAACCTCTTCATGCGACAGCCCTTTTGTCATGTCCGCATTGCCTTGGCGCAAAGTAGCGCGACGTGCCGACAATCGTATGAGTACCGTCTCAGTCGCGAAGGTGGGGCGCAAAAGTGGCCAACTTTTTCTCCACCCCGTGGGAGGTCTTTACTCCGCCGTTGACAATTCCATTCCTTCTCAGCAGCCCAGGGCACCTGATTAGATGAAATTTGCTTCTATGATAAAAGTCTTCGTTAGCCCTGATCAGATCAGGAACTGGTCGCACAGTAGAAATCCAGCTATCTGGGTTGGCGGATACGGCCATAGTCTTGTAGTCGACACTCGCGCCGGTGAATCCCGCGGCGGTTGGAGATATCACCTTTGAATCGCGACAAAAGGTGCCTCGTCGAATGGTGAGAAGAGAAAAAGATGGGTCCCCGGCGGGCTTACCTCCGCTTCAGATGAGATTGCAAAGCGAGCCGCGAAGACAGAAGGTGGCGGTGATCCTCAAGCTGGCTGGCGTGGCCTGCATCGGTCTCGGGCTGGCGTGGACGCTCTGCTACCTCTATTTTGGTCGCTACGAGCTGTCGGTAGTGTTCATCGGATTGACCTGCGTGGGCGTGCTCGCCCTCCATCGCAGCAAGCGAAGCGATAGCTCATCGCTCCTTGTCGTTGCCCACGGGGTTTTTGTGGTCGTCTGCGCCATTTCGCTGATCGATGCACCCATCGCCTGGGTTCCTCGGTCGGCCCACCTATTTCTGCTTCCGCTTGCCGCTGGAGCGGCTTTTACTTTTGAGCGACACGAGCGCTATGGAACGCTGATCTTCCCCCTGATTTGCATCGCCGCTTTTGTTGCGTTCGCGATGGGCGCGCTAGACCCCCTCGCACCAGCTATCTCGCCGCCACTGGAGGTGCGCGCATGGGGCGCAAAGCTGAATACGACGACGTCGATGCTGCTGCTGGCCATGGTGTTTGGCATCTACCGCATCGATAGTGGAAAGCGCCTGCGGCTGGAACGCGAGTTGGGTCGAGCTGTCCGTAACGGTGAGATCGAGGTGTACTTTCAGCCACAGGTGCGTGGTAGTGGCATTGTAACTGGTGCCGAGGCGCTCGTGCGCTGGCGGCATCCGTCCGGTAAGCTGCTGTCACCCGATGCCTTCATCGATCTCGCGGAGGAAAGCACTCTGATATGCGAGATTGGGTTGGAAGTGCTTCGTCAGGCTTGCGAGACCCTCAGGCACTGGTCCGACAACCCACGCACGCAAGCGCTACGCCTGGCAGTGAACATTAGTCCTGTCCAGCTACAGGATCCTTCGTTAGTGTCGTCGGTTTCGAGGATCATTCGTGAGGCGGGCATTGATCCGTCCTTGCTGGAGTTCGAGCTTACCGAAACTGCACTGGCGACCGATACTGCGGCTGTGCTTGAGCGGATGGAAGTGCTGGCGTCCAGTGGCGCCTCTTGGGCGCTTGACGATTTTGGAACCGGATACTCCTCGTTGGCAACGTTGCGTACCCTACCGGTGCGCAAGCTAAAGATTGATCGGCAGTTCCTTATCGAGGCCACAAGGCAAGAGCGCGCTCAGCGGCTTCTCGGAAAAATCATCGAGATATCGCATGTCATGGATATGTGTGCCTTGGCCGAAGGTGTGGAGACGCCTGACCAGCGGGAACTATTGACCCGACTTGGTTGCGACCACTTCCAAGGCTACTTGTTCGCCCAGCCGATGCCGCGCGAGGAGTTGAATAGATGGTTGGGTATCCACTGCGGCTTGCAGTTGGTCTAGCAATTGTCCGGCCCGCCGAGTGACGTCTTCCTCGCCTTGGGACAGTTCGCCATTAAGAAGCTCCTCCATCAGCTTGTGAAGTACGCTACCGCGCAGGGCGCCTGCTCGGATGATTCGTAGTCCGTCCGAGGTGCTATCCACGACAAAACTGTCTATCGTGTCTGCGTTGCGGTCAGGATCGCGCTCGCTCGGAAGATCCCAGAGGATGGGTTCCGAGGCTGCGACAATGTGCTCGCGCTCGGCGATGAAAATGGCATCGGTCTGCCCGTTGGTCAGGACATTAGCAGTGGTTACTTCAGGAACAGGCAGCATGTCAGTTTGAAGCTCATTCAGGCGCTTTTGTCCCAGATCCATGACCCTGGATCACGAGCGCGACGAGGCTCCTGGCAGATCGGGGATTACGAGAAGATCGCGGGCCCGCGTGGTCGCAATTACCACAACCGTTCACGTTGCCTCGCTTCGCGAAACTCTTCCTCGCTGAGGGCGACTGCCAAGTCCGGCGGCTCGATGCCGCCGCCGATCCAATGAAAGGTATCGTCCGATTCGAGAATGTCGTCAGCCCATCCAGCCAGCGTCAGAAAGCGAGTTCGCCATGAATAGCAATCCGGCGCGCAGCTGTTCGCGGTTGACGATGCCCCCAAGACACACTCTGACATGTTCGTCAGGTGCGCCGAGAACAGTAAATGCGTCTGATGGCATCAGCCCGACATGACGACCGGCCATCCGTCCCATGAGTTCCGCCCTGCTGAAGCCCTTGGGCAGCTTTAGCCATATGCTGAAAGCCTCCGGTTCGCCTCTCACATCTAAGTCCGGGAGCGCTTCGATGGCGATCTTATGTCGGGCTGCGCTTTCCGAACGGACAAAGTGGCGAATGGCGTCGGCTGTTCCGTCCTCAATCCACCGCGTCGCGAGCGCCATGCAGATCGGTGACGGCATTACAGCGCTAGCTCGCATTGCCTGGGAGAGGGAATACGCAGCCTTTGCGCTAGGCGAAACGGTATAGGCGAGGCGCAGGCCCGCGCCAAGGCATTTTGCCAAACCGCCGATGTGCCAGGTGAGGTCGGGAGCCAGAGTAGCAAAGGGAACGGGTGCTGCGGCAGGAATGAAGCCATATGCATCATCCTCAATCAAGGGGAGCCTGTGGCGTAGAAGCACTTCGGCAATTTCCATGCGCCGGTCCCGTGGAACGGTCAACGTCGTGGGATTTTGAACCGTCGGATTGAGATAAAGAGCCTTCGGCTGGTGCAAATGAATAGCGGCGTCAAGCGCATCCGGCATAACGCCAGAAGCATCCATCGGAATTCCCACGAGTTGCAATCCCATACGAGCTGCGATCGCTCTCAGACCGGGATACGTCACAGCCTCACACAGGACAACATCGCCCGGTCTCGTCATCGTTGAAAGAAGCGCCGTCATCGTCGCATGCGCTCCGGGTGTTATTGCAATCCGTTCAAGACTTGGCACCATCCCTCTTTTTGAAAGCCATGAAGACGCTGCCGCTTTATCCTGTTCGCCTCCGGTCGTGGACTGGTAACGGAGAAGAGAGATCAGGTTGGCTGAGACAGTCTGCAGCCCATCCTGCATCCGCGCCACAAGGTCCGGATCCTGAGGTTCGGGAGGCATGTTCATTGACAAATCCTCGTCGCTGGCCCGACGTGGATCGATCCGATGCTCCTCCTTCGGCCGACCAAGGGCAAAGGTGCCCCTCCCGACATGGCTCTCCACAAGGCGACGCGAATGCGCCTCGTTGTAGGCGCGACTGACGGTCGTGAAATCGATCCCAAGACGCTCGGCGAGCGTGCGCTGTGGTGGCAGTCGGTCACCGGCCGCGATATCGCCGCGCTTGATCGCCAGTTCTATCGCATCTGCTATTTGAAGATAACGTGGCTTGCCGTCAGGGCGGAGTTGCGGGATCCATTTCAACATTTTATTTCGCGTCCGAGTTAAGATTGTTTCATATTGTATGGATAGAAAATTGTGTTTTCAAGCTGAAATTCGAGACAATAACTCGCCCAGAATTTTAGCACATGTCCGTCGTTTACGCTGTTTTCTTAGTCAGTTCGCATATTGAGAATGCAAAATTACAAAATTGAGGAAAATTATTGTATGGACATTGAACTGATTATTGATTCATTCAATTTCCTTCGTATCGTTTCTGCATCAACCCCGCTTAAGGAGATGCAGACATGCCTGAAGTAACGCAGCCGCCGCACAAGGATGGTGACTTCTTTGTCGACTACGAGTCCAAGGTTTTTGAGGACGTAAAAGCCGATCCGGGCGAAAAGGCGCTTGTTACCTTCCACACCGTGGCGTTCGAAGGCTCTATCGGGCTTGTGAACATTCTCAATGCCATCCGCTTGCAGCGGAAAGGCTATGAGACTTCGATCCTTCTTTACGGGCCGGGCGTCACACTGGGGATCCAGCGGGGTTTCCCCAAGCTCGGGGATGAAGCGTTCCCGGGCCATCTGAACTTCAACAAGAACCTTGAGCGCTTCATGAAGGAGGGCGGAAAGGTCTATGCGTGTCGTTTCGCTCTGCAGGCCCTTTATGGGCACGGCGAACCGGCTCTGATCCCCGGCATCATCCCGATCCTGCCTCAGGACGTCCTGGACTGCGTGCTTCTGCACAAAAAGGCCAACGCCCTGATCATCGACACATGGACCGTCTGATTTGACCTCAACACCCCGTTCGGCAGCGAACGGGGTGCGCCGTTCCAGGTTATTCAAAGGAGCCAGTCATGTCCAACACAGTACGTGCCGCAGCAGTCCAGATCGCGCCCGACCTGGCGTCACGCGCCGGCACCGTCGAGCGGGTCCTCAATGCAATCGCCGAAGCTGCTGACAAAGGCGCCGAGCTGATCGTATTTCCCGAGACCTTCGTGCCCTGGTATCCCTATTTCAGCTTCGTTCTGCCACCTGTCCAGCAAGGCCCTGAGCATCTTCGGCTTTATGAGGAAGCAGTCACGGTACCATCAGCAGAAACACGGGCCGTCGCGGACGCCGCGCGCAAACGCAATGCGGTTATCGTCCTTGGCGTCAATGAGCGCGACCACGGCTCGCTCTATAACACTCAGCTAATCTTCGACGCGGATGGCAGCCTGAAACTCAAGCGTCGCAAGATCACGCCGACCTATCACGAACGGATGATCTGGGGCCAAGGCGATGGCGCCGGCCTGAAGGTTGTCGACACTGCCGTTGGTCGCGTGGGTGCCCTTGCATGCTGGGAGCATTACAATCCTCTGGCCCGCTATACTTTGATGGCCCAGCATGAGGAAATTCACGCCTCTCATTTCCCGGGCTCACTGGTCGGCCCGATATTCGGCGAGCAAATCGAAGTCACCATGCGCCACCACGCGTTGGAATCGGGCTGTTTCGTGGTCAATGCCACCGGCTGGCTGAGCGAGGAGCAGATCGCATCTATTCATCCGGACCCCGCCTTGCAAAAGGGGCTGCGCGATGGCTGCATGACCTGCATCATCACGCCGGAAGGACGCCATGTCGTACCGCCGCTGACCTCGGGCGAAGGCATCCTGATCGGCGATCTGGACATGCGGCTCATTACCAAGCGCAAGCGGATGATGGATTCGGTCGGACACTATGCTCGGCCTGAACTGCTGCACCTTGTCCATGACACGACGCCCGCACGCGCACGCGAGCAGGTCGGCCTTTCAGGCGATTTTCCCGATGCGGAGCAAGACAAGCCATTTGAGGAGGTTCAGGATGCGTGAGCTGCCATCGATAGATCCGGAACTCATCAACGACCTCCAGACACGAGGAATGCGTCTCGTCGATCCGCGTGCCGGCCACGAGAGCAGGCGCGGTGGCGCAGGTCCTTCCGACCATAAGGCGGTCAATTTCGGAGACACAACCGTGATGGTGCCGGTACATACCGCACCCGCATTCGACAGTCCCTATCTCGTGGAAGCGCCCGATGCCGAGGGCCGCGCGCGCATCACCAGGGAAGGATCAGAAGTCGCCCGAATTCGATTTCCCAATCGGCCGCGTTTTTACGATCTGATCACGGCAGACGGCATTCCGTACAACAAGATCGCAGTTCTTCATTCGCGCGACGTACTTGCCACGACCATTCTGCAGACCTGCATTCGTTATGAAAGCCGCAAGAAGACCTGTCAGTTCTGTTCGATCGGCCAAAGCCTTGCCGCCGGCCGGACTGTCGCGCACAAAACTCCCGCGCAACTGGCAGAGGTCGCAAAGGCTGCCGTCGAACTCGACGGCGTCAAGCACATGGTGATGACCACTGGCACACCTGCGGGCAAGGACCGCGGTGCTGCCGTTTTGGCAGAGAGTGCGCGCGCGGTTAAGGCCGTCGTCGACCTGCCGATTCAGGTGCAATGCGAGCCTCCGGAAGACGATGTCTGGCATGAGCGAATGAAGAACGCGGGTGCAGACGCATTGGGGATGCACCTTGAAGCGGTGACACCTGAAGTCCGCGATCGGATCATGCCGGGCAAGGCAAGCGTTCCGCTTGAAAAATACTTTTCCAGCTTTGAGGCCGCAGTCAGAGTGTTTGGGCGGGGTCAGGTCTCGACCTACATCCTGGCGGGTCTTGGCGATACGCGTGAAGCCATCCTGGATATGTCCACGCGATTGGTCGCAATGGGCGTCTACCCATTTGTCGTCCCGTTCGTGCCTATCTCAGGCACACCGCTAGAAAGTCACCCCGCACCGAAATCCGATTTCATGGCCTCCATCCTGGCTCCCCTGTCGCAGATCATCATCGACGGCGGACTTAAGGCCTCGGATATCAAGGCCGGTTGCGGAAAATGCGGCGCCTGCTCGGCGCTCTCAACTTACGAGAAACTGAGGATCCCGGCATGAGCCTCATGGATCACTCCACCTTCATCTGCCCTGAATTCATCATCCGGGCAGCGTCGGAAACCTGGGAACTTCAAGGGGTATCTCGTCTTCGACACCAGGTGTTTGTAGAGGAACAGCGCATCTTCGTCGGCAGTGACCACGACGAAATCGACGCTCGTGCCATCCCCCTTGCGGCAATCGCCACGTTGGCGGCCGAGCCTGCGGACGTCGTGGGCACTGTCAGGATCCATGAGCCCGAACCCGGCATCTGGTGGGGATCGCGGCTCGCGGTCGCCCCTGCATACCGTAGAGTTGGTCGGCTGGGTGCGGAGCTGATCAGGCTTGCGGTAAGCACCGCCAACGGCATCGGATGCCTAGAATTTCACGCCCATGTCCAGCTTCAGAACGTACCTCTTTTTCGCCGGCTGCATTGGGAGCCGCAAGGAGAGATCGACCTGCATGGCGTGCGGCACATGCACATGCTGGCTTCACTCGAGCACTATCCCCCCATATGCGACCCGGCCATCGGCTGGTCGGCAAGAGCACGGAGGTCGTGATGGATGTCCATGCATTGGCGGCAGCACTCGCAGCTCACCCGTCTATTCGCAGCAAACTTGACATAGCAGGCACGACGCGGGCGCTCTCATTGTCTGCTGGAGCACCAGGAATGCCCGGCGACGATGCCGCAGCAATCCGAGCCATGGACGGCACCTGGGATCTGCTGGCGGGCGAAGGTTTTATGCCGCAATTCGTGCAGGACGATCCGTGGTTTGCCGGCTGGTGCGGTGTAATGGTGAACCTTTCGGACATCGCAGCGATGGGAGGACGCCCGACCGCACTGCTCGACACCGTGTGGGCTCCGGATACAGCATCCGCCGAGCCCCTGCTTGCCGGCCTTCGCGACGCAGCGATTGCCTACGGCGTACCGATCGTCGGTGGGCATACCAACCTCCGCAGCAAAGATCTCAATCTTGCCGTATCCGTGACGGGACGCGCGAAGAGGCTGATTTCCAGCTTTGCAGCCGCCCCTGGAGATGTGCTCGTCGCCGCAATCGATCACCGTGGGCATTATCGGCCAAGCTTCGACAACTGGTGCGCAGCCCTTGACGCGCCTCACGAGCGGCTGCGCGGCGACTACGAGATATTGCCGGAGCTTGCCGAGGCTGGTCTGGTGGATGCAGGAAAGGATATCAGCCAGGGCGGGATTGTCGGCACCGCGCTTATGTTGGCCGAATCATCTCGCTGCGGGTTCGACATCGAGCTTGCTGATATCCCGCTTCCGGCAGGTGTTGCAGTCGACCGCTGGCTGCGCACATTTCCGAGTTTTGGCTTCCTCCTTTCAGTTCGGCGGAAACGTGCAAACGAGGTCTGCTCAGTATTTGGTGCTCGGGACATCAGCGCAGCTGCCATCGGTCACGCAACGGACAGCTCCCGGATCGATCTGACGAGCGGTGGCGCCAGGGCAACGTTCTGGGACTACGCGGCAGCCCCCTATATCGCGCTTGCAAAGGAGATAGCCCATGCCTGAAGTACGCTTTACAATCCGATGGCCTGATGGGACGGAGGAGAGCTGCTACTCGCCCTCGACCGCCATAACGCACCATCTCGAAGCCGGATGCACCTATCCGCTGACTGAATTTGTCGAACGTGCCCGCACCGGGCTGAACGAGGCATCAGACCGCGTCGCGGCGAAATTCGGCTTCGCCTGCTCATCCGCACTCGACCAACTGGCAAAGATCGAAACGACAGCTGCCGCTCAGCCGGCTGACGCCAAGGTCACCTGCCTCTCGATGTCATGAAAGGGTTTGTTATGATCGTCGATACTGTACCGCACGTTCCAGTTCTCATCATCGGAGGCGGCCAGGCTGGTCTTTCTGTCAGTTGGTATCTGATGCAGGAAGGGATCGAGCATATCGTTCTCGAGCGCCACCGAAAGTTCGAAAGCTGGCGCAACAATCGCTGGGACAGTTTCTGTCTGGTCACACCAAACTGGCAGTGCCGGCTGCCCGGCTGGCACTATAAGGAAGCGGATCCGAATGGCTTCATGCTCAGGCAAGAAATCGTAGACTATCTGGATGGCTTTGCAGAAAGCTTCAGCCCACCGATCCGCGAAGGGGTGGACGTCACGCATGTCTCGCCTCGCGACAGTGGTGGATACTGGATCGAGACTAGCTCTGGCAACTTGACTGCGGACCAGGTTGTGGTTGCGACAGGTGGGTACGACAATCCAATCGTGCCGTCCTACGCAGCAGATCTGGACGCCACTATCCTACAGATGCACTCGCGCGATTACCGGCGTCCGTCGCAACTACCAGATGGCGGGACCTTGATTGTCGGCACAGGGCAATCTGGCGTGCAGATCATGGACGACTTTCATCTGGAAGGTCGTCCAGTGCACCTGGCGGTAGGACCCGCTCCGCGCAGCCCGCGCAAATACCGCGGGCGCGACGCAACCGACTGGCTTTACGATGCCGGCACATACGCCGTCACGATCGATACCCATCCCGATCCTGTAAAAGCGCTCACCCAGACGAACCATTACATGTCTGGCCGAGACGGCGGCAAGGAGATCGATCTGCGCAAATATGCACTGGAGGGGGTGCGGCTGTACGGATCTGTCGCGGGTGCCTCGGGCACGATGATGGCATTCCTGCCCGACCTCGAGAAGAACCTTGATGATGCTGACCGGAGCTACCTGGGTATACGCAAGCAGATCGATGCCTGGATCGCCACGCACGCAATTAATGCTCCAGAGGAGCCCCCATTTGAAAAGGTCTGGCGTCCCGCTCAAGAAATCACCGAAGTTGATCTGGCGGAGGCAGGCATAACGTCGATCATTTGGGCGATCGGTTTCCGCCCGGATTATTCGTGGCTGAAGGTCGACTGTCTGGATCAGCGAGGCAAGCCGGTGTCCCGTCGCGGTGTAACCGATGCACCTGGTCTGTATTTTATTGGTCTTGGCTGGCTGAACACATGGGGCTCCGGCCGATTTCTTGGCATCGACGAGGACAGCCGGTATCTCGCCGAACAAATACTAGCACTCCAAAAGAACAGGCTGGCTGCATGAGGACTGTTCAGCTCGCCAGGCACGAGGGGTCGGAGCTAATCGAACGCCACGTGCTAGGAATGGCGGAAATGGGCTACAGCGGCATTTCGGAGCAATGGCTCAAGCGACGCGCCGGTGATTTGCACTGGCGGCTCATCGCGCGCGCCATGGGACAGCGGGATGCTGTTTTCACTTGCTCAGAGGGCGCACCACTTTATGCGGCTTTTTGTGCGACCAGCTTGCAGCTCGTAAGACCTCATCTTCCCCATCTGGGCGGGGAGATGACACTGGCTGCGGATCTCTACCGCGTCGGCCACGGGCGTCTGGCGTCACTTATCCGCGTCACCGCTGGCGGCGATACTGTAGGCCGCATGATTTTGGTCTCGACCTTTGTGGGACGTTCCGAACCGGGGATCAACCGATCTGTCGTCCGGCGGAGCCCGCGAGCGCTAGCGATGCCGCCCGAGGCGCCCCTCGCGGTTCGTCGCGTTGCCGAGATGGCCTCGGCCGCCACGCGAGACATTCGCAACAACCATTTTAAACTCTCCGGGATGTCACAGACACAGATGGTCCTGCCTTGCCCGGCGACAGACTTCAATGCCGCCAGACTTCTTTATTTCCCGAGCTACAGCGCTTTAGCTGACCGGGGATTGTTCCAAGCAGGAGAGACGCATACCGGGATGATCGCCTCACGGAATGTAGTTTATCTGGGTAATGTAGAGCCCGGAGAATGGATGGAGATCAACTTCAAGAAGCTGCCTTCAGGGTATGAAGTCTTCCTGAACGGCCAAGACTGTCGACCTTTGGCGTTGATGCGCGTACGTTTCGACCGTGGGAACGACAGCTCTATAACCGCTTAACAACGCGACGCGGTCGAAAAGAAATGTCGGCTTCAAATGCTGCTACGGCAACTCATGCGATAACGTCTTGCTTAGTCTAGCTCTTGATGAGATTCGCACTTACGACCAATATGTTATAAATTCGGCGAAGTGGTTGGTTAGAAAGAATCTCCCGCCCAATCTTCATGGCCGTGACGTATGCGGATGACGAATACGCTCCCGTCTTCAATGACGCGGTACACGACAAGGTGAGCCTTGAAAGGATGGATCCTGACAGGAGGAGAAATCTCATGGCGTTCGCGTGCCATTCTTGGGTTGGTGGCGATGAATTCGAGCAAGGCAAAAAGCTCATCGTGATATTGTCTGGCGACTAGTGCTCCGAAGATGCGGATGCCTTCTTCTGCAATGGAAATAATATCCTCTTCCGCTTGGACAGATAGGCTAAATGGCATTAAGCGCGTCCGCGGCTGATGTCAGCTCGAGAAGTGGCTAAAGCAAACAACTCTTCCGTTGAACGGCTCCCAACTCCGCTTCTGATCCCGTCGTCGACAAATCGCTGCATCTCGGCAATCTTGTCCGTACGCGCTTGGTCTCTGCGGATCAGGTCCCGGACATAATCGCTCGCATTCGAGTATCGACCAGTCTTGGCCTGTGCTTCAACCCAATCTTTCATGGGGTCTGGCAGGGATACATTCATCGTCGCCATTCGAGTCTCCTTAATGCCTCAACATACTGGCTGATGGCAAAGTTTGTCAAACTAACGATGAGGTCGCAATTACAGCTCTTGATGGGAACCGAACGCTGCACCCTTAATTCGGTTAAGCTGCTATTTGGCGTATCATTAATCCTCCTCTGGACGCTTCTCAGGCAGCGGTGAGTGGTCCGCCAGTACACGAAATAGTCACACGTCCTCGGGATAGAGACGAGGGAAAAGGGTATCGAGCGCTTGGACTGGAAAGCGCAGCGACACAGGCCCCTTTTCGGTAACTGACGCAAGCAGGCCCTCATCCGTCAGCGCCTTTAGAACGCGCCGCGCCGATCGATCTGGCAGGCCAGTGATACGCGAAGCCTCTCCCCGCTCAAATTCTCCGCGCACAAGGGCTTCCTGAAGTAAGGGCGCGCACTCGTCAGGCAAAGTTTCCTGACGATGGACATAACGCTTGAGGCGTCCCCCTAGTGTTTTGAGGTCAAACAGGCTGTCCATGTATTCGAGCTGATCGAGACACACGCGCAGAAACCAACTGGTGAACAGTTCCAGTCCCTTGAGCGACAGGTTGCCCCGTTCATCGCGGTCGCCCTGACGTGGCTCGTCTGCCCAAGCCATATGCTGCTTATATTCGGCGCGTCCTTCAGGCCCCCCCGCCAAGCCTCGAGCCAAGCCGCGGGAAACTGACCAGAGACCATGAGCTCCCACTCCGGCCGCTTGTGCCATCGCATGACTCATCAAACGGCTAACTCGGCCGTTGCCGTCTGGAAACGGATGGATGTAGTTGAAACGGTGATGCGAGGTCGCCATCGCAAAAAGGCGGGCGCTACGGCTGCTCCCCACTGCCCTCATCGCTTCTCCTGGAGCCGGCTGGAAGGCGAACCGCTGATGGAAGTAGGCCATGAAATCGGGCACGCGATCGCTCGCGGGAGGCAAATGTCTGCCGACCTCGACGTCCTGCTCCTCCCCTCGCCGCCATTCGCCGGGCGTCATAACAAAGCTGTGGTGGTTACCGACAATCGTCAGCATCTTTACTGTTGCGCCATCATAAAAGGCGCGGTGAAGATAGCGGATGAATTCTATCGATGCAGGATCAGGCAACATCCCTGCCGCCTCTCGCTCGTCGATCTCCTGCTGAACACGATAGTGGGCGACGGCTTCGATCTTGAGGTCGCGCCGATCGTCCTCGGGCTTAATTCCCTGCAGGGCCTGCTCGATCTCACGTGGCCGGGTGTTGTGGCCTTCGATCAGATTACTATAGTAGGTGTTCATGATCCTGACGGTGCGGGCCAGTTGGGCTGCGGTTTCAGGATGGAGGGCCCGGCCAAGTCGTTCGGCCCTGGCGACAATCTCAAGCGAAAGGTCCAGCAGTTCGCCGCTGGGATGCTCGATACGCGCCGGTTCGATGCGGGTAGATGCTTCTTAGACAGTCATTTTGGCCGATATCCAGTTTCCTTATATCATTTATATATATGGGATTTTTGTCGATTTACCATCACATTTGGCCGATCTTTTGGCCGATGTTGTCGTGAGTACTATAGCCCCGTCATCAAGACATGACCCACCCAATCACCAAAAAGAACTCGGGCAATGACACTCGGTTCCTGGCAAATCTTTGCGAACTTCTGGCCTTTCCACTGCGATGTTCATATTAGTTTACCCGCCTTGATGGGAGCCGAACTGACGACCATGAGATATCAGATAAGAAAAACAAAGCGAATCAGCCTGCATTGATCACTTAGTGTCGGAAACGCATGATTGACCCGGCACTTTCATGCAGGGTCAATCATGATAGGCGGTCAGGGTCAATTTTTATGGGGACAACTCCTCCAGAACCCTACCCTTGGTTTCCACTGCGAACACGGCCGTTACCAGAGCTCCAACGACTAATATGACTGCGAATGCGCCGAAAACATACTGAATACCCATCGATGACATCACCCAGCCAACCGCAATCGGCCCCGCTGACGACCCAAGGCGTAGCCAAGCGCTGCCTGTCCCGGTGCCAATGGCACGCAGACGGGTCGGGTAAATTTCTGCCGAATAGAGGTAGAGCGAAAACGTCACCGTCTGTAGGATGGCATAGGCCAGTCCGGCAAGGATAAGAACCTGCGTTGCCGATGTGGCCCCCAACCAGGCGAGAACGACGAGCGGAATGGGTGCGAGCAGCAGCGCTCCCACATACCAACGCTTGCGTCCAACCTTATCGATGAGCAGTGCGCAGATAATCGCTGCGATCACACCGCCGACTGACGTCATGAAGCCGTAAAATATACTGGTTTCGAGCGGCAGGTTAAAGGTTTGCCGATACAGGGTCGGGAGCCATGTGATCGTGCCATTGGCGACCATATAGGCACAGAACCACATAGCCCAGATAGACAGCGTGCGCTTGAGATAGATGCCCTGGAACAGTTCACGCCAGTCGGATTTGCGGTGCAAGGGAGCCGCTACGATCTTTGGTTCAGGCAACTCGTGACCAGACGAGCGTGCGCTGTTTTCAAATTTGGTCACGATTCTGTCGGCTTCCTCATAGCGCCCGTTGGCAACCAGCCAGCGGGGGGATTCGTGCAGGAACCAACGCAGCGGGATCATCAGGAGCGCAGGAACAAGGCCGACCACAAACATGGCTTTCCAGCCATAAACTGGCACCATAAAGTATCCGATCAATCCCGCACCAACGAGGCCGAGTAAAAACATCACTTCGTACAGAAGAAAGAAACGACCGCGCCCTTTGGAGCCAATCAGTTCATTGATGTAGGCGCTGGCCACAGGAACTTCACCACCCGTTCCAATTCCCTGAACAAATCGAAAAGCCATCATCATTCCAGCGCCGGCTGCGAAGAGGCAAGCGATGTCCATGCTGACGAAAAGCAGGATCGTAAACAGCAGGACCTTGAGACGTCCAATCTTTTCCGCCAACCAGCCGAAGCACACCGCTCCGATGAGTTGTCCCAGATAACCCATAGACAGGATCATGCCGGTCTGGCCGGGCGTGAGATTCCATTCACGGACCAGAACCGGCATGGCATAGGCGATTGCGATGACCGTATAACCATCGAAAAATGTTGCAGCACCAACGATGTTACGAGCCCAGAAAACTTCGCGGGTTACCGGAAGTCGTTCAAGGCGTGCACTGATTTCAGCTTGCGGATCGACGAGCGGCGTAGACGCCGTCAACCTTTGTTCCATGTTCATGATTTCCTCCCTTTGCCTAGCCCACTCCCGGCCTGGCGTCGAACCTGACGGATTGATCGTCTCAGCTTCCGGAATCGTCCGCGGCGATAGTCGGAAGGCATCGCTCATATCGGTGAGGCATGCACGTCGTTACGAACCTGCGATTGCGGCACGTCACCCCCGATGTGCAGCAATATCCCCTCCCCTTGTTTCAACAGCCCCCGCCTTTCAGGCAGGGGCTGTTGTTATTATTCTGCCGCCATCAGTTGGTCGACACGGCCGATACCAGCAGCGTCGAAGGCGGCGAAGATTTCAGCTTCAGCCTTTTCGCCAAGATTCTTGAGCGGCTCGCGGATGGTTGCATGGTCCAGCACGCCACGGTGAACGAGACCAAGTTTCAGTGCAACGGTACCCTCCATGTGAGAGCCTCTGTGATACACGGCGCGCGTGACGGGAAGCAAACGTTCGAATATCTTTCGGGCTTCTGGGTAGTTCTGTGCCTTACCAGCATTGATCAGGTCGATCAGCAGTTCCGGTGCGATATTGCCGTAGCCGACGAGCAAACCATCGACATCGAACATGGTCGGCAACAACCACTCGTCATGGCAACTCAAGACCTGAAGTTTCGGATTGGCCTTTTTCAGTTCCGGGATTTCAACGTACCAGCGCTTCATATTGCGCACGCCGTTCTTGGTTGCGACGACCCCTTCCTGGGTCGCGATCGCAAGCTGGGTATCAAGATCATAGGAGGCTTTGGTCACATCAGGATATTGGAACAGAATGCATTGCAGACCGGATTCCTCCCAGATCGCCTTGTAACGATCTTGCGGTGCGCCTTTTTGAAAACCAAAGCGAAGCCAGCCATGGTTTGGATAGACGAGCGCGCCTGTCGCGCCGGCAGCCTTGCACTTCTTTGCCTCTTGTGCGGCAACCCTCGTTCCTTCACCGGTGATGCCGGCAATGATCGGGATGCGACCATCGACAGCGTCGACATATGTGTGGATGAGCTTGAGACGCTCTTCTTCCGTTAGGAATGTGCCTTCACCGGCGTGGCCGAGAATAACCAGGCTCTTCACGCCATCCATTCCGGCAAGCCATTTGGCAATGCGGGCATTAGCGGCGTAATCGACCTCGCCGTCACGAGTAAATGCAGTGACCGGCGCCGGGCTCAGGCCTCTCATGTCCATTGCTTGCATGGGATATCTCCTCCTCAGATAGCCACTGTCCGCCTCGCGACCAGTGGTGGGATCGTTAATGGGAACGTTCCCACTATCGAGCTGGATTTTACTGGAGTCAATAGTTTTTTTGATGCATGTTCACCCTTAGCGAATGTGAGGGTACCGTGGCGCGGAAAACAGAAATGAAATCAGAGGTCAAAGAGACGGGTCGCCAAACGCGCATAACTATCCACGATGTTGCGTCTGCTGCGGGCGTGTCAAAGTCGACGGTGTCGCGCATTTTAGATGAACGTTTGCCTCAGTCCGACAACGCCACATCGCGGCGAGTGCGCAAAGTCGCAGAGGATATGGGCTACATGCGCGACGTCTCGGCAGCGAGCCTCAGGCGCGGCAATACCATGACGGTTGGTGTGATCGTGCCTCGGTTGACGGATACTGTTATGGCGATGCTGTATGAAGCACTGGCCAAGGCGTGCAGCAAAACGGGACGCTTCGCCATTGTCGCTACGACCGACGACAAGCCTAAAGCTGACAGGCTTGCGGCAGAGTCTCTTCTCAAAAGAGGCGTGGACGGATTGATCTTGTCGACAGCCCGCGAGGACGACGATTTCCCAGAGGTACTCACAGCTCGAGGGATACCTTTTGTTTTAGCTCTCCGCAGTGATGGTCGAAGCCTTTCCTCGGTCGGTGACGATCGATTGGGTGGATATCTCGCAACACGACATCTGCTGGATCTGGGGCATCGACGCATCGGTGTAATCGCCGGACCGTCCTATGCTTCCAGCTCACTTGGACGTGTCGAAGGTTATCGCCAGGCTCTTGAAGAGGCAGGGATCGCTGTCCGCCTGGATTACATCATCCCCTCGACGTTCGGTATCGATGCTGGCGCGGATGCAGCACAGCAGCTTATGCGCCTAGATGATCGTCCTACGGCAATCTTCGCCGTGAACGACAACACCGCAATCGGGGCCTTGTCCGGTCTGTCGCGTATGGGGCTGTCTGTGCCTGACGATATTTCCGTTGTCGGATACAACGACATTCCCATCGTCAGCCACCTTCCAACACCACTAACGACGCTGCGTGTGCCTTTTGATCAGATTGCTTCGAATGCTCTGGATCTTCTGGCGAGCGGAACAATTCCAAGCGAAGATCGAATCCGCATCTCCGCTCCAACGCTCATTCCCAGAAAGAGCTCGACCAAACCTTCTTCTTGAACGGATTCGAACCAGCAACCCTATCGATTTTGGTGGGCTATGAAACTGCTAACGAGTTACGCAAAAACACCAATTGCTAATTCGCGCACGTGCCGAGGATCGGCGACATCAGCTTGATGTGGGCATCAATCCGTTCCAATACTCTATCGGGTAGAACAGCTCGTTCAGGCAGAGACCACCAAGACTGGTTGACGCGCTCGACGGTCTCCGTAACAGCCTTCAGCACAGCAGCTTCAGGCAGTCGCGCGCGATGCGCGAAGACTTTCCATCGCTGGGCGTTCATTGCCTTGAACGGCCTTTCACCGGCCAGCGACAGTGCCATGGCGTCCGACGGAATGTAAGGGACTGTCGAGAGCACATCATAGACTGGGGCGAGTGCCGGCTTGTTGCCCTTCCCATAATAAATCAGCGACCAATTCTTGAGGTGCATGTCGCCATTTCCTGTCAGGACTGCCAAAGCCAGTCGTCGGACGAACTCGAGGGCTGCCGCTGAAGAAACGGCGACCCCAATAGCCACAGCGATATCATGATATGAGGCCCCCTCATATTTTCGAGACGGATAGACGCCGAATACCTGTGCGAAATCTTCGATATGGATGCGTTCACCACCGGCAACGCGATCGAAACGTTTGACGAGGAGGACTTTGCCGTCGGACAATGTCTCAAACTCCTCCGGAATACCCTCGAACTGCGATTGTTCCACGAGCTCGCGTTCCGGCACGTCCATACCAATCGCTTCGGCCAATGCGAGATTTGCAAATTCGTTTTCCGAGACACCGGGAAATGATGTCGATGGAAACTTGGCGATATATGAACCCTGCTCGTCGCCTAAGGGGATCGTCAGACCGCCGCCCTTGCCTGTGTTTTTGATGACGGAGAGTTTCATCTGCACGCCGGCGAGCGAAAACCGGGCCTTCGGTCTCGAGGGTGTCAAACCCTCATTACGAACAATGCTGCCTTCGCTCGGCACAATTCGGACAGCTCCCGGCAGATCCGATCCGAGTGCTACAAGCAGGTCGAAATCATTTCCTGCTCGCACGCTGCCTGAATGGTGCCTCTCCATCGCCTCGCGCAGTTTATCCTCTGGAAGAAGGTTCGCAAAGAACGATGGCAAAGCCCTTGCGACAGGCTTCGGGTCCTTCCGCAAACCCCCATGTGCCGCGCGAAATGACAAACTGAGCACTGGGAAACCACCCGTCTGTCGATAGCTCTCCTCAAAGCTGAACGCGTTGAAGTCTCCCGGCGTCCTCACGATCATGCCGACCTTCAGGTCATTCAGCAGCACGTCCAGTGAGGTTATAAATCTTGGATCAAGAGGCGCATCAGACATTGCCATCACCATCAGGACTGGCGAGGAAAGCAGGAAGGTCATCGTCGGCGCCACCTGGCTGCAGCAAAGCTTCAACCGCCGGGACAATGGCCTGCGGGATGAGCATCAGTTCCAGACCAAGCGCACGACCAATGTTGATCAGAGTGGTCGTACGGGCAGCGCTGGCTCCAGCCTCAATCTCGCGGTACCGCGGACGCGATATACCCGCCATATCCGCAACCTGCTCCTGGGTGAGGCCCAAAGTCTTGCGCGACGTCTTGAGCAGCCGCCCTATGTCCTGAAGAGCCTCCGGATCCGATTGCATATGATACATTAACGATTCATCTTTCCCATTATGATATGTTTACGTATCTCACAGCATCTGCTCATGTCAAACTCAATGCCGCCAATAGGAATCATATCAGGCTAAAAGATCTTCTTACAGATCAATTTTGTTTCCTCTACTGAGACAATCTCGGCAACGACACTGGAAGCACACCCGCAATACAACCTTCTTTAAATGTCCGCTCCTATCCGCCCGTGCTCGGCACTGGTGCCGAGAGAACGGAATAATAGCATGGCAAAACACGATCTTTCATCTCATTACTTTCAACGAAAAATCTCGGATTTCTGCGAGGTACGCATTGCGCCAATCGCCTCAAAGCGAATGCTGCAAAGCATTAGGACCTTTCTCATAGGTCTTGTCATCCACCGCCGGCCACCGCTGATCGTTAGTGGCCGTATGAATTGGACGGCCATTGGCGAGGCATGCGGGATTGAGGGCGAATTGGGCGTCCATCGCCTCACTCATCGAAACGTGCAAATTCAATGCGGTCGATCCGCTGGCCTACTTGACCGCTACACTTTCTCCCATCGCAAATGGCCACAAGCAGAGCAGCATTCACGAGCTTATGCCGTGGAATTTCTTGCCGCGAAGAGACGGCTAAAGTCTGCTTGACCACTACCAACGATCAAGTTGGAAGGCTGATCCAACGGAAACGACCGTCCCTCGATTTTGCAGCAGTATCATTCGTGTACCTTCTTTTCTTCGCGGCAGCGCCTTGCCAAATAGCGGCACAAAGAAAATTTCGAAGGATTGAAATCGATGAACAATGCAGTTTCCACCGTGAAGTCACGGAACATTCTCGTGCTTGGTGCCGGAGAACTCGGCATGCCGGTCCTACGCAGCCTGGCACATCGCGCCAAGGATATCGAGGACGCCAAGATCAGTGTTTTGCTGCGCGCCAGTGCCGTGGTGTCCGATGTACCGGCCAAGCAGCGCGACATCGCTGAAATCCGTGACTTGGAAATCGAGATCGTTTTGGGCGATTTGGTGAAAAGTTCGATTGAGGAGTTGGCCTCGGTCTTCTCGCAATACGACACCGTGATCGGCTGCACGGGCTACGCGGCAGGCATCGATACGCCAATAAAGCTCGCCAGGGCAGCGCTGCAGTCGGGCATTCCCCGCTATTTCCCCTGGCAGTTCGGTGTGGATTTCGAGAAGATTGGTCGAGGTGGTCCGCAGGACATCTTCGACGCTCAGCTCGATGTGCGTGAACTCCTGCGGTCTCAGAGCAAGACGGAATGGGTCATCATCTCCACTGGCATGTTCATGAGCTATCTCTTCGAACCAGAATTCGGCGTCGTTGATCTGGAGAAGAACAAGGTCAACGCGCTCGGAAGCTTCGATACTGCCGTAACGTTGACTACCCCCAACGACATCGGCGTGCTTACGGCTGAAATCGTCTTTTACGAACCGACCATCAGGAACGAGATCGTCTTTCTAGCCGGTGACACCGTCACCTATGGCGAGCTTGCGGACAAGTTGGAGGCGGGCTTAAAACGGCCCTTTAACCGGTCCGAATGGACCGTGCCCGTCCTTATGGATGAACTGGCAAAGGACCCACAAAACATGATGCGCAAGTACCGTGCAGCGTTCGGCATTGGGCGAGGCATGGCATGGGACAAGGCGGGGACGTTCAACGTGCGCGAGCGCATCAAGGTGACGGAGGTGTCAGACTGGATCGACGCGAACCTGATCGCAAGGTAACGCCGTCCCTTTGGGGCGGAAGTCGACGTGAGGTGGTGATAAGACAGGGGGAGCGCGGTATGCCGCACTCTCCCGGTTCGTCCGCTTCGCCCATTCTCCATCCGGTCGATGTCGTGATGACATCAAAGGAGCGGCGTGTTTCTCGACCGTTAGAACGTTTGCCAGGAAGGCTTCTCCGGCGGCCGGGAATCAAATTCCTCGCGTGACTTTCGGAATTGTTCGGAATTCTCCACGACCCATGTCCACAAGGGGATCATACGAATGAGGAGACCCATTCCCATTTCTGTCAGTTCGTATTCCACCCGAGGGGGCATCTCGACAAGATCGTGGCGCGTGACGAGGCCATCTCTTTCGAGTTGGCGGAGCGTTCGAGTTAGCATCCGCTGCGTTACACCGTGCATCCGTCTACCGATATCCGCGTGCCGAAGTCTGCCATAAACGCCGAGGGTGTGTATGACGCCGAGCGACCACCTATTTCCTGCGTGGGCAAGAACTTCGCGTCTCACCCCGTCTGCATCCTCGCGAAGACCATCGCAAACCGCCTGAGAGTAGCTCAACATTTCTTCTCTGGTCATCAGTCTAACCTCCGGCATTTCCACCATCTCGCTGTAACAGCCTTCTTGGGGCATTTCACCTGTCTCTCCGGGTTGCACAAGAGTGGTGAACTAAGGGGGGATGCGGCTCACAGTCTGATAGGCCAGAGCGAGATAGGAAAAAGAAGCCGTGAATGAATAGTAGTATGAAGAGAATATTGAGGCAGTTCGTCTCTTGGATGGAAAAATGCCGCCAATGGCTCAACGCCGCTGTAGCTTTGAGTTTTCTGCGCGTCCTGAACCTTTTTCCTGCCGATCCAGCGATCAGATTTTCAGATCGGCTTGCGCGGATGGTCGGACCGATGACCCCACGACATAAGCTTGTGCTTCATAATCTGGCTCTTGCGTATCCGGAGAAATCAGACGTCGAACGGCGGGAAATTGCGATAGCAAGTTGGGGACACATGGGCAGACTAGCCGCCGAATATGTCTTCCTGGAACAATTGTTCGATTATGATCCTGCGAGGGATGAAACCGGACGGATCGAAGTTACGGGGACTGAGGAGTTTCAGGAACTCAACGATCATAAGCGGCCGTTTATCGTATTCACCGCGCACACAGGCAATTTCGAGTTGCTGGCCGTAGTCGGGGCCAAGTTTGGCCTGAATATAACTGCTTTGTTTCGTCCTCCCAACAATCCATACATCGCCGAGAAAATCTCCAATTTTCGAAAGCAGAGAATGGGGACCCTTGTCCCGTCGCACGCGGGTTCATCGTTCGCACTTGCTCGTCAACTCGAGCGCGGGGGCGGCGTCGGTATTCTAGTCGATCAGAAGTTCCGTAAAGGCCTGCCGACCAAGTTCTTCGGTGAAGACGCGAGAACCAACCCTCTGTTAGCAAAATTGGTACGGCAGTTCGAATGCGATGTCTTTCCCGCTCGCTGCATTCGCCTACCCGACAACCGGTTCCGGCTGGAGCTTGAGCGAAAAATTGTGATCCCGCGCGATGAGACGGGTTATGTAGATGTCTGGAGGACCACCCAACTTCTAAACGAAAAGGTAGAAAGCTGGATTAGGGAGTATCCGGACCAGTGGCTTTGGTATCATGACCGCTGGGACCAAAGAAGAAGCATCTAGCCATGTGTCGTTAACGTTACGATATCCGAACTGGATGCACCTTTCAGAACGACCTCAGGTATTCGCGTCTTTGTTTCCACCAATAGCTGATGTCAGCTTTTGACGCATCCCGGCCATAAAAGCCGCGTTGTAGTTTTTGGAACGGCCTGTCGCTCTGAGTCAATGTGCTAAGTTTGACCTGCCACTGAGAATTTCCTCCAGAATGGATTATGGTCCAGCCCATTATGAGGTGCTCCCCGATTTTGGGCCAGCGGGAGCTGGAATTTTCCGGGGTTTTGGCTCAGTTCGGCGGGGGTGCCGATGAGCCGTTCATAAGCGAAATCGGCACTTTGTTGCCTATCGCGCTGTGTGGCTGCGGATTTCGATGAATCGGGACAGCGTTTTCGGCAAGTCGCGGACAGCGGGCTCGATCGAGTTCCGCCAGCCTGGTTGCTGTCAATGGTGATTGATTTCGTTATTTCGGCGCTGGTCAAGAGCGTTGGTGTTTTCCGCTTCCGCATGCTCTCGCCTTCGAGCGTTATGCGGTGGGCGTTGTGAACGATACGATCGAGGAGCGTGGTTGAGAGCAGAATGCGCTTCCGTTGACGCCGATAACCGGTCTCGTAGACACAGTTACTACGGCTCCTGAACTTCCCAACTGGGCGAATAGCCGTGAGACCGCGAAGTGTGACCTTATGGCTGAACTGGCCAAAAGGCTGAAGCCGGCGCGCCGGTCGTGCTCGTTGGAAACTATCGCAGCTACAGCTCGGAACTGCTACTGCTCGCGGCCTGGGCGCAGCGGTGGTGCGGTGGCGAATGAATGGCGCCAGCCCCGATGAGGTGCGAGCGAAGATGGAAAGGATACTGCAGGGCGCCGAGCCGCCTCGGTCCGAAGACGCGGTCGTCGCCCTGCTGGCCGAAACCGGTTTCGAGGCACCGCTCCGGTTTTTCTCGAGCCTCTTCAGGGGCGCCTGGTTCACGAGGAAAGAACTGGAGCGGGTTACCGCCCTGGAATCTGGCGGCGACCGCAATCGAAAATCGCCTCCAGATTATCGCTCGCCCGCAACGAACAATTTCTCAGGGAGATAAGCGCCCACTCGCTTTGACACCGGAAGTGATTCCTGGCGCGTCACAGGCGGAGAGAGGATTTCTTCGGCCCTAGTGCCGAATACTGCTCCCTTGCGCCATTAATCCAGAAACAATGTTCTGAATATCGTATGAGCGTCCCGAAAGCACGAAAGGCCCAGGTTCATGGGTTGAAATAGTCTGTGGCACGAAAAAAAGATGGGGTATTGCTTTTTTCGTCTAGCTGTTCTGTCAAGGGCAACATGGTTTCCGCCTCGTAACGGGCGTCGATTATAGCCGCTGTGTATCGAAGCACATCCCCGCTGTTTATCGCATCGGCTGGGTAGGGCCCGACCAAATCGACTTCGGCCATCGACCATGCTGCTTTGATTTCGGGCGTGATAGTGCCGGCCGCGCTGATGACGAGAATGGTGAGGCGTTTGCTAGTCTGCATGCAATGCTCCCCGCATGCCGCCGGCAGCAGCGTGTGTTAACTACTATTATAAGCTCGGCGAACCGTCGAGGTTTCGTCCGGTATCATCAAATATCTGCGACGCTTGGCAGTAGATTTCCTGGATATACGATAGAGCCAAATATCAAGTTTCATCCATGGCACGTTTTCGACGCATTCCGGGTGCCGGACCAAATCGCGCCGAGCGCGGTTCCGGGCTCGTTAAACAGGAGGCTCCAATGCCCACGCGAAGGACCCTTAAAAGATCACTTTCTTGATGGCCTTGAGGACACCTACTAAGCGGGAAACAGTTACTTAAAGCTCTGCCCAAAAACAGGTACGCGGCGCTTATTACCGTTTTCTTGCGAATTGCAACCCGGGCGTCCGGCAGAAGCTTCTCCCAGGCGAAACGGGGCCAGACGACCCGTTATGGCTCCGGACAAAGGAGGAAAAAATGACAACTATCCCTCTTCTAGGCACTTGTTCGCTCGGACTCTCCTTAGGCAGACGCTGCTTCGCCGTCTACGGCGTGGATGAGGTGGTTCGACTGTTGGAGGAGCACTGGCTGAACAAGACAGGCGCACATTATAAACAGACGTTGAAGAGCTGCCGCCTGGCGTTGCTCCGAAGCGGACCTTCCGAGGTAGCGTGCGAGCACCTCGTTGCTACATGCCTGAACGCAGGTATTCCACACCAAGTTCATTCCATTCCCGGAAAAGACCAGTTGCCGCTCTTCGCCGTAGCGAGCAAGGACGCCAATGATCTGTTGATCGCGAGTGCTCTCAGATGAGCATCCATGTCGACGGCAAAAAGCAGGAGGACACCATGGCTGAGCGACGCGAACATATTCAACCCGACGACGATCTTAACCGCTCTGTCAGCGAGAAGCTTGATTGTACTCTCCCGTCGGTATCGATGACGGCGCGCTCCGCGGTTGAAACCGGACGTGGAAGAGAATGATCGTCTATGTGCTGGTGATCCTCACGCTCCCTGTCGTCATTGCGCCATCTTTCCTGCTCCATACGCATCCGGGCCGGATATGAGCCGAAGATGAGCGGATTGAATGACAAGGTCATTTGCCGGGAACGGTGATCGCCCCCGTAGTCTGCCATAGTGTCTCGCAAGGCGTGCGGCCCGACCGTTCGCCCTGGCGGCGTCGGATATCTTCCTACAGATGCCTTTGCGCGTCCAAAGATACCGGTGAACTGATCTCTCCACTTTGGCGCTTGAGCGGTATACCTATACGATCGCGCAGCCCCGCTGCCAGATGAAGCTGGTTGCGATGTCGGCCTCTTACGGCAACATCTGTTGCGACCGCATGGGCAACGCCGCGTTTGCAAACAATTTCGTCCACGAGAACGAAATAATTTTCCCGAGCATGTATTGATGTGGCCGCAAGATACTGGCTCGGATAAACGGCCTTGATGACGTTGTCGATTACAACAGCCCAGCCGCGCTCGTGGGGTGCAATCTGATATTCGGTCTTCTTGTCCATTGTGCTTAATCCTCCCTTTGGGGCTGCCTAACCACAATTTGAAGATGCTTGTTCCAAAGAGAAATGAAGCGGCTGACTTTCGCAGGTCTGGAATCAGCCGCGTCCCGCTTCAAAAAGAAAGAGTTCGGGACGGGCGCAAAGCGCGCATAACCCAGACCATGAGGGTAGGTGTTGAAACTCACCACCGACCCCTGTTGCACGCTTCATTGCCACGCTGCGGTAGAGCTCCGATCGCAGAACCGTATCGAGAGCGTTGCGGTCGTCGGGGCCATGTGGCGAGGCCTTTCCGGATAGGCGCTGGATATTTCCAAGAAGGGCTGGGACGATTTTCACCGAATGACCGCCCGTGGAAATCGATCACGGCCCCGCAATTTCCCAAGCGGGCGTCTCTCCTAGTTATTTTTCACGCCCCTCGGCGACTTGGAGGTGATGCTGAAGGGCCGGAAGCGTTTTAGCAGTCCAGGCTTTCAGTACCGGGTTTTCCCCGCCTTGAGAGTAACGCTTGAAAAGATCTACGGCGTCTTCATGGACAGAAACCTGATTTTCCTTATATTGTTCGACAAATTCAGAGCCCTCCAGCTTTTTGAGATCATCAAGCATCGTCTGGTGCGATGAGTTGGTGGTAGCGTTCAACGTCGCCTTTACCTGACCGCTTTCGACGAGTTGCTTCAGCTCGGCACTGGTTTTCTCATGGTCGGTTATCATCTGCTGTGCAAAGGCTTTGGTTTCTTCGTCGCCGCGCGCGAGTGCGAGCTTGCTGGATTCGATTTCAAACACGTCGCTGCTGCTAGCCTCACGTACGAAATCCTCTACGCTCGGGGCGATGCCGAGAGCCGAGTTCACGCCCGTCTTTTCCGTTGCCGATTGAGCTATTGCAGCCGTTGCAAAAGCCAGAAACGCCGTGCCTATCAAAAACTTTTTCATCTTTTCCTCCTGAGTTTTTATCAGGCCTAACTGCGGGCCGACCGAGATGTTCCTGTGACGCCGTTAAAGCCGATAATCGAAAAGAAGGGCGTGATCCCGGCCACGCAGCAGGACCGGGCACCAAACGCATGTCCTGGAAGGCACACCCGCCAATCCGCTGCCGCGCTTCTTCGACATTCAGGACAGCGTAATTGTGATCGACAACGAGGATATTTGTTCGGTCACCCAATCACGTCCGCGCCGCTCGCTCGGCTTCATCACCCATGATGCGCCACCATTGCATACTCCGTCGGCGATAATATGCGCTGTGGCCGGCCCGAGGCGAGTGCAGGAGGTATGCGACGCCTGCCAAGGTGACCACGGCGTCAAACGTCCAGCCGCCGGTGCAGCCACGGCGAATCCACTGCATTCGCCGAGAAAGTGCTTATCTACTGATCACTGGCGACGCGACCTAAGCCTTCGACAACGAATCTGGAGGAACGATTCAGGTGAAACTCGACCTCGTGAAGGAAAATAAGAGGTGGTGGGAGATAATCCCGTCTGGCGACCACCTTCCCCACGGGATTTGCCTCACGGTGCTGGACTACCGCCGCATATCACGGGGCGCTGGCCCGAGGAACCGATGACCGCTGCCTGCCAGCAAGGCTGTAGCGGGGACGATGAACGAATTTACGCGACCGGTCGAGATCATACTTCCCGACTTCGTAGTATTTTGGCGGGTGTCTGATAATCAACTGAGGAAATGGTTCCGCAGGCAAACAAACCGGTCAGCTGAAGCGCACAACCGATCTCAACGGAATTTTTGCAACCAATACGCCGTCGCCTCTGACAACCTCGAACTCCGCGCCATCTACAACTTCATTCTTGAGAATTTTCTCCGCCAACATTTCTCTGGCGGCTTGCGCGGCCTCGCTACAGGCACGTTCATCGCTCGTCAGCATCGCACCCTCGGTATCCACAGAGAGACCTTGAGCGTCTCGGACGTGGAAGAAATATCGTGGCATCGTGCACTATCCTGTTTTCTAGCGGTGTTTTATTCAACCAGCTCTCAAGATGTTGGTTCCGGCAAAAATCGCGAAAAGACCTCTTAGTATTTACCCGGACCGCTGAGCCGCAGTAAGGTTTTGCTGTGGTGTAAAGATACCTCACTGTATTTTTCTGGCCTTTCAATCCAGCAACTATGCTCGCTAGGCAAGAGATGCGGTCAATTCCACCTTACCGCGGCGCACAGCGGGTCCTGCCAAAATCGAGGACGATGCTTGCTGCGTTTTTTCAGAGGAAAAAACTGATGGCTGTAGAGCAGCGGGCGCGCCAGACCGCGAAATTTCGCGCGCACATCGTCGCTGCTGCGACGACAATTATCGGTACGGTCTCTATCAGCAGGTCCGACTGATGCCAAAAGCTGATTAGGTCGAAGGGCAACCATTGATGTTGAAGTCGACGGAAAAAACGCGATGCAAACAATTGCGCTTCTCAACGCGATGAGGGCACCGCTTGTTTTTGTGCCCATCCACAGGACGCAATAAGCCGGCCACGTCTTGTGTGACGACAAAACGCAACGTCGGAAAAATAGCCGACGCGCTCCTTAACGGCCAGGGTCTGTCATCGACACTTCATTGATCATTGTTCGGACCGTTGGAGCGCTTGTCTGCAGCTGAACGGTATCCACTGACCTCTAGAACGCGAAATTCCAGAAGCACGACGCGCCGCATCATCCCCAGCAGCTCGACATCAATGGAAGATTCGTTGGCGATTGCCGGAAACTCCCGAAGGACTTCGCTGATGGTCTTTTCCACAAGATGGGCCTGCAAAGCTTCATTGGAGGTGAAACGAGTGGCCCAACGTGCAAGTACACGTCGAAGCAAGCAATGATTGTAATTTGTTGGCTGTGGCACACGGCTACCCCCAAAAGAATAGGCGGGAGCACATATAGACCCTCAGGTACCACCGCCTATTAATTCGGTTGGTGGCAATGTTGACAAGTCTACTCCTTTCCCGATTAGAGTCGACCCCTATAAATGGCGACCGCCAATCAACCCCTGATTGCCTCGCCAGTCCTTATCCGTCAGGTTGCCAAGGAAATGTCAGCCAAGAAAAGATTTGAACTTTAGGTATCGGCACAGTTGAAGTGGATCTCAGACGTACTCCTGGATGCAAAATTTCGATAAATCCGTGATCCGGATTGCGTCGCTCGATCTAATGCACGTCCGCCGTTCAGCGTCAGACTAAAGACGATCACGGGGAGCCGTTAGCCGGATGACCAAACCGTCGGATTTCCATTCACGGTGAATTTCTCCACCCAACTGGCTGCCAATGGTTGCGCGACCGAGAATTGTGCCAAAACCTACCCCGTCGGACTTTCGCTGGACAGGCGGCCCACCTTTCTCGGTCCACAAGAGAGTGAACAGCCCGCCGTCGGTTTCACATGTAATTTCAACCCGCCCCTGCTCGGTCGACAAAGCGCCGTATTTCGCTGCGTTGGTGGCGAACTCATGTAGCATCAGTGCAAAGCTCGTCAGGGAACCGCCGGTGAGGACGATATCCGGACCACTGACGATCGCGTGAGACGCCGCGCTCTGGCCATACGGAGCGAGGATCGTTTTAATCAGAGAATGAAGTGTCGCCGTCTGCGCGAGGCGATCAGCTTCCGCTGAAGCCGGCGGAACCGTCAACATATGGGCGCGGGAAAGAGCACCGAGTCTATCGCGGACCGCGGCCGCGAGCTCAGCAGACGTTGTTGTCGTTCTCGCACTGAGTGAAACTATACTGGCCGCCACGGTGAAGAGGTTCTTTACCCGATGGTTCATCTCCTGGATCAACAGATGCTGTTGCTCTTCGGCGCGCCGACGTTCCGTGATGTCGCGCGCAATCTTGGAAGCACCTATGACGTGACCGGCGCGGCCCCTGATCGGTGACACGGACAAGGATATATCAACCAGTGAGCCGTCCTTGCGCTGGCGCACCGTTTCGTAGTGGTCGATCTTTTCCCCGCGCCGAAGACGCGCCAGAATACTGGGCTCTTCATCGGCTCGATCCGGGGGGATCAGCATCGTGACCGAACGGCCCACAGCTTCTTCTGCCGTATAACCAAACAACTTTTCTGCGCCGCGATTCCAGTCCGTGATTGTACCGTTCAGGTCCTTTGCCAGAATTGCATCGTCGGAGGACTGGATTATGGCTCTCATGCGTTGTGTTATCTCGTCTGCAAATTCATCATCCGGCTCTTGAATCAGCATGTTGACACCACCGGAGAGGACACCGCCGCTATCGAACACCGGCGATGCGAACGTACGGACCAGAACCCGGCTTCCGTCGGGTCGCTCATAAAGCAATTGATGATCTCGCACCGTTCGCTTATCCCGAAGGGCCATCGCCATCGGGCTCTCTGCATGAGGCAATGGCTTGCCATCCCGTGTGTGGAGCCTCAGGGATCCGCAGTATCTGACTTCCTTTAGACGCGGTCTAAGTCCCCATATATCGGCAGCCAACTCGTTGTAGAATATCAGCACGCCGGCTTCATCGGTGAGATAAGCTGCAACCGGCGAAACCTGCAGAAAGTCTCGCCACGTCACGTGTCCGGCCGGGATTTCGCTCAACGGCGCTGGCAAGGAATCGGACGTTTCTACTCGACTGTCATCGTCGCGACTGTGTTCACGCACCTGATACCTCTAACTTGCTCGTGTTGATCCTCAGGCCGGTGTATCGCTTCGCTTTCCTTGAAACCCTGTTGTTGAGCATCGAAAGCTACCTTGCAGGAAAGGGACTTGGCAACCCGGAACACAGTCCGCCCTGGTGGCTTCCCAAGGTTCGTGCATCCAGAGGATCTTTCGTGTCGCGACACTCGCTCAGGTAAGTTGGCGTCAAGCGCTGTCCAGGATCTCTTCCAGACGGGCGATCTGCTGCTCTGTCTCGCGGTCGTTAAGTTCCAGCCGAGCCTCCCCGTGAGGGTAATTCTCAATCCGGGAAATCTGCGGCTTCATGATCGATAAAGCGTGATCTTCCATGGCGTGGGCGTTGCGCAATCTCGTCATAAAAATATCGCGCGGGTCGGTAGCCATTCGTCATCCTCCGTGTGGTGTTTTCCGAACTGTGATGCCCCTCGAAAGTTCCCCGGCGTGTTCGGACTTACGTCGGTGCGCACCAGCTCGCGGTTGTCCGGAACAATCCCTTCCGCGTCTGGTTAGGCGGCGTGAAAGGAGGAGAAATGCATACCATTTCGGGTTCGTGGGCGACGGTCGGTATCGCCGGGCTGGTGATCTGGCTTTTCGGCGGCCTACTCAACGCCGCCAGCTATTATTCGCCGCCAAGACCGCGCCGGCACTATGCGGAAATTATAACTTCCGCATTATTCGTTACCGGCGGCATCTTGGAGGCCGTGATGTTGATCGGCATCGGGGTGAGTTTACTCGTCGACTAGCCTCGGGCGGGTCGGCCGCGACGTGCGTCGGTCTCGCCTCCCTGGCTTCCACCTACTATCCAGCGGTTTGCAGTGCCATTTCGCTGATGATCGCCGGTCAAGCATCGAGCGGCGCCCAACACGTCAGATCCTAAGTGGCGAATGCGTGTCCAATCCTGATCAGGCAAAAGTCTGCGGCAATCAGCGCATGCTGAAACGACGATCCGAACGTTTCTTCAACGACTTTTCCCTGAACGCAGCAACACAAGACTGCGTTCGATCAGTACATATTCAGCAGCTTCGATTTCCCGGTCCGCCAAGTCAGGATCGACTGTCGTCATACCTCGATCCAGCCTTTGTCTGTCTGCGGAAGCGAGAATGGGACTGGCCCGTCATAGGGATTGAATAGGATATCCGCGCCAACGCGATCAGCGTCGGCGTCACCGACACGGATGGACTGGGCAAATTTTCGGCGGCAGCGTGCAGGCGCAGGCTACCAGGGATTATCTCGCAAGCCTGATCCCCGTCGGCCATGTCGGCCAGCCCGACGAAATCGCCCAGCCTGTCCTGTTCCTTACCCGACGACGCAACTTTCATCGACGGCACCGAGCGCTTCGTCGATCGCGGCCAAGCGCAGATCCGAACCTTCCCATCATGCGCCTTGGCGCAATGGTGCCCAGGGGCTCCTCATTCAACGCGGCGGTCGTGCTGGTACACTTCGTGGCTTGAAGATTGCGGAACTTACTTTGATCGCGACAGTTTGGTCCCACCCGACCCGTCAATCCTCCAAAAGAAGTTATCGATACCGCTCCAATCATCGTCAGTCATCATTACGGCAGCACCATTGAGGTCAACCTGTCCGCTACGCCTGGTTTGAACCGCATCGTTTTCACGAGCGTTGCGATTGATCATGTGAACTGGACCTAGAACTGAACGGCAATTCTGGCCTTATTTGCGCTGCGCTCAATGAAGGAACAGGTGATGGATTGGGTTCTGGTGATTGCAACGCCATCAATCTGGATGGGGCGGGCTGAGCGTTTTTTGGCGAGGCGTTTCAGCTGATCTTGCAGAACGCATCAGCGACTTTCCATGAGGCATCGCGGCTCGGCGGATCTCATCAAGCCTGGCGGGGATGTGCAGACTTGAACGATACCCGGAGGCAAACCATGGCGAACTGTTCGTCCGCTGCAATACGTAGAATAGTCATCATCAGCGATTTTCAGGATGGCAGGTCCGATCACTCCGGTGTCCAGAGCGTTGAATGGTTTCGCAATCAATGGCTTGCAGGCTCCCGTGGAAATTATCCACATCCATCACAATCACCAAAACCGGTGGAGGTTGTTGGCGGCTATATTGAGCGCTTGCCCCTTGCCGCCCTTAAAACAGGACTGGTCAATTGCGCCGAGATATGGACGCACTGGCGCGGGGAAACGCCTCCAAGGGACACGATACTTCCCGGCTCCCACCTGAGGCGCCGAATGTTCAGGATGAACGGCGGGGCTGCACCTTTTTCGTCAAACGACATGATCGGTCACATTGAGGCCTTCGGGGTGCCGTCGATCCTCTGCGTCTGGGGCCTTGGCGTCGATGAGAACATTCTCGCGGCGTGCCGGGACAGCTACAAAATCTACAATTCGATCGATGCGCCGGCGTTAAGAGTGCCGTTTGAGGTCAGCCGTCATTTCAATCTTGTCCTGACGGGCGCTGAGTGGCAGTCCGAAGAGGTACGCATACGTCATCCCGAGATGGCGACCGCGATCATGCCAATCGGTCCGGAATTTGCGTCCGAATTGACCTTTCGACCCCTGGGCCTGCGCAAAATATACGACGTGATCTATGTTGCCGCAGCCCAGCCATACAAACGGCACGACATCCTGTTTGCGGCTCTCGACAGGCTACCTCGCTCGCTACGCACGCTCTGTGTTTGCGGTTATGGGGAAATGATCGGTGACTTGCACCGCAAGGCCCGGGAGTTGGGAATAAATGTCGATTTCGTCGATCCCCCGGGTGTCGCCTTCGCCGAAGTCAATCGGCTGATGAACATGGCAAGGATCGGCGTCGTCTGCGGGGTTGACGACGGCGCGCCTGCGATCCTCACCGAATATATGCTGGCGGGCATTCCGGTTCTCGCCAATAGTCGGTTGAGCTGTGGCCTGCAATACATCACGCCAGATACTGGCGGCACAGCGGCCCCAGAGGAATTTCACGAGGGGATAAGCAGCATGCTTGGACGACTTGATTCCTATCGGCCCCGTGACGTCGTCCTCGCAAACTGGACGTGGCCGCACAGCATCCGGAAGCTGGAACGCATCCTCGGCGAATATTAGCCGGATCGTTTTTTATGACATCTCAGGAACTATAGGGCCGACCGGTGGTTCGAAGACCGTCAATGTGACGTGCGCTTTATTGCGAGGTGTTTGATGAACCTGCTGAATTCCCACCCGCAATCGGCTGATGTCGGCGTGCCGGCCAATTCCCCCCTTATCTGTTTTTCCCATCTCAGATGGGATTTTGTTCTGCAAAGACCGCAGCACCTGATGCAGCGCTTCTCACGCGAAAGGCAGGTGTTCTTTTTCGAGGAATTCATTCCGACCGACCATCACCTTGCCTATCTTGAAATCCATTCGTTTGAGGGAACCAGCGTCAAGGCGATCCGTCCCCGCATTCCTCACTGGTGGAGCGCCGAAGAGCGCGATGCTGCACTGGGTCGGATACTGGACGAACTGCTGGAACTACAGGGCGGCAGGAAACCGATCCTCTGGTTCTACACACCCATGATGTTCAGCTTTGCAAAACATGTCGATGCCGCAGCAGTGATCTATGATTGCATGGATGAGCTTGCCAACTTCAAGCATGCTCCACCGGAGATCAGGGACGCCGAGCAGGCGCTGATGAGGCGGGCGGATGTGGTTTTCACAGGCGGCATCAGCCTTTACGAAGCAAAGAAGCATCGGCACGATAACATCCACCCCTTCCCTTCCGGCGTCGATACAGATCATTTCAACGCGGCGCGGAGGGAGATCGCAGAGCCAGCCGATCAGGCGTCCATTCCCCATCCGCGTCTCGGCTATTACGGCGTGATTGACGAGCGTCTGGATCTTGACCTTATCGGCAAGATGGCGGCGGTTCGCCCGGACTTCTCATTCGTTTTTGTCGGCCCCGTCCTGAAGATTTCGCCCACCGACCTGCCAACGGCACCCAATATTCATTATCTCGGTCAGAAAGCTTACGAGGACCTTCCCGCCTATCTGAGCGGCTGGGACGTCGCGCTGATGCCTTTTGCCCTCAATGATGCGACGCGTTTCATCAGCCCGACCAAAACCCCGGAATATCTTGCGGCGGGATGCCCCGTGGTCAGCACGCATATTACAGATGTCGCACGCGGTTACGGCGATGTCCGCGGCGTTTTCATCGCCAACGGCACCGGTGATTTCGCGTCCGCCTGTGACGCAGCACTTGCCATATCGAGAGGTGGCGACCCTTGGCTTCAGGTGGTTGACGAGGTCCTTGCGCGTTCATCCTGGGACGCAACATTCGACGCCATGTCACTTCTGGTCAACAGGGCGGTCACGAACATCGGGATGCCCATTGCTACTTCGGACAGATCGTTTCTCAGACAGGCTCGCCGCGATAAACCGCAGACTTACGACTATCTCATCGTCGGCGCGGGATTTGCCGGATCAGTCCTGGCCGAACGTCTGGCCGCAGACGGGGACAAGAAAATCCTCCTATGCGACAAACGGCCCCATATCGGCGGCAACGCCTATGATCATTACGATGAGGCAGGTATTTTGGTTCATAAATATGGACCGCATATCTTCCATACCAACAGCGAAGACATCGTTGCCTATCTCTCCCGGTTTACGGCATGGAGGCCCTACGAGCACCGGGTTCTTGCGCAGGTCGGCGATCTACGCCTTCCCATACCGATCAACCGCACGACGCTGAACACGCTTTATGATCTTGATCTCGCAAATGAAGCTGCGGCTGCCCTTTTCCTCGCGGGTCGAGCGCAGCCATGTGATCCTATCCTGACATCCAGGGATGTCGTCATATCGCAGGTCGGACGAGAACTCTACCAGACGTTCTTCGAGGGATACACGCGAAAACAATGGGGCCTCGACCCATCGGAACTCGACCGTTCCGTCACCGCACGCGTGCCGACCCGCACGACCGTGGACGACCGGTATTTCCTGGACCGGTTTCAGGCCATGCCGCGCGACGGTTACACCCGCATGTTCGAGCGCATGCTGGACCACGAGAACATCACCGTCATGCTCGGCACAGATTTCGCCGACATCAGGCATGCGGGCCTTGCAAGACATACGATCTTTACCGGCCCGATCGATGAATATTTCGACCACCGCTTCGGCCATCTTCCCTACCGCAGTCTGGAATTTCACCATGAGACCCATGATGTGAGACGGATGTTTCCGGTGGCTGTCATCAACTATCCCTCGCAGGACGTGCCCTATACGCGGGTGACGGAATACAAGCATCTAACCGGCCAGGTCCATCCGAGAACGAGCATCAGCTACGAATATGCCTGTGCCGAGGGCGACCCCTATTATCCTATTCCTCGACCGGAAAATCAGGCCCTCTACAAACAATACGAGGCTTTGGCCCGCAAACAGGCTGACGTGACATTCGTCGGGCGGCTTGGCACCTACAAATACTACAATATGGATCAGGTTGTAGGTCAGGCTCTCGCGACCTACAGACGTCTGCGGTCACAGCGGGTTGGCGGCGGGGTTATGGTCGATGCCCAGGGTGACTGACAGGCCCCGCATCGTTCTTGCAACCGACAGCCTCGACCCATCCGGAATGGGAGAGCACATGCTTGCGCTCGGTCGGGCGCTGTCAAGCCGCTGGGACGTAACGCTGTCCCTGATCTTCGAGGACAGGGCCGGTCTGTTGCCGCGTGCGGCGCGGTACGGGCTAGGTGTCAAACTGGCCGCAAATCATAGCGAGTTTCACGCATGGCTCGCAAAAACAGATACCAGCCTTCTTCACGTCCACGCCGGCATCGGATGGGAAGGTCATGACCTTGCCACGGCAGAAACCGTCAAGAGAATTCCCATCATCAGGACGGAGCATCTTCCTTATCTTCTGACCGACCCAAATCAGCAGAAGCTTTACAGGCGCGAGACCCGACACCTTGCGCATCATATCGTCGTGTCCTCTTCGTCGATGGAAAGTTTCCGTCCCCACATCGCGCCCGCACAATTAACCATCGTGCGCAACGGTATTTTTCCACTCAGCCCGGCCAGTTCATCGTCCCAGCTGAAGCACGACCTCGGCCTCTTGGGAAAGACGGTCCTTCTGACCGTCGCCCGCTTCACGGCGCAGAAGGACCACGCGAAGCTGCTGCATGCATTGCCGGAAGTCCTGCAATCATATCCGTCGCTCGTGCTGCTGCTGGTGGGATCGGGCGAGGAACAGCAAAATGCGGAAAGGCTGGCAGCGGAACTGGGCATCGATGACCACGTACGTTTCCTCGGTCAGAGATCGGATATCGCTGCGATCATGGGCGTAGCCGACCTCTTTGTGCTTCCGTCGCGTTTCGAAGGGCTGCCGATTGCCGTGCTGGAGGCCATGTCGCTTGGCCTGCCCGTAGTTGCAACGCGTGTTGGAGGAACGGTTGAAGCGCTGGGGGAAGACCATGCCTTTTTTGCGGAACCCGATCTGCCCGCCTCGCTGGCGTGCACCATCATAGAGGCACTGAGCGATCCTCGTCGTCTGGCCGCCGCTGGCGATATGGGCCGCGAGCGTTTCCAGAAACACTTCTCCGCTGACCGGATGGCAGCGGAGACCGGCGCAGTCTACGAGCGGATGCTCGGAAGGCGAGCAACGCAAAATCAAAAGGACAATTCCATGCAGAAGACACGCCTCGCCTTCATCGGCGTCGGTGGCATCGCCCAGCGGCACCTCGACATTCTGGCCGATTTTGATGACGTCGAGCTTGTCGGCTTCGCTGACCCCGATATCGCACGGGCGGATCAGGCGGCGATGCGTTTCGGCGCGAAGTCCTTCCAGCATCACGGCGACATGCTGGATGCTGTTCTGCCGGACGCCGTATACGTTTGCATCCCACCCTTTGCTCACGGGGAGCCAGAGCATGATCTGATCGAGAGGGGGATCCCTTTTTTCGTCGAAAAGCCCGTTTCACTCAACATTGAAACAGCGCAGGAAATTGCTGCAGGCGTCGCGCGCAAGAATCTGATCACGGCGGTCGGGTATCACTGGCGTTATCTCGACATTGTAGACGAGGCCCGTGGTCTTCTGGCCGAAAATCCTGCTCAGCTCCTGTCCGGTTACTGGCTGGATTCAACGCCGCCGCCGCAGTGGTGGTGGAAGCAGGACCAATCCGGCGGGCAGATGGTGGAGCAGGCGACGCATCTCCTCGACCTCGTGCGGTTTCTCGTCGGTGAGGTGACCGAGGTTTATGGGCGCATCGGACACAAGGACCGACCGGAGTTCCCCGGCCTTGATGTGCCAACCGTTACCACTGCCAACCTGACTTTCGAGACGGGCGTGGTGGCCAATATCGCCTCCACCTGCCTGCTCGGCTGGAATCACCGTGTCGGCCTCCACATTTTTGCTGACCGGTTGGCCATAGAGCTGACCGACAGGGATATTATGGTGGATGTGGGACAGGGACGCCCCGTGCGCGGCGCAGATGGCGACCCGGTTTGGCGCGAAGACAGAGATTTTATCGACGCCGTGCGTGGCGGTGAAAACCGCATTCGCTCCCCCTATGCAGAAGCCCTCGCCACGCACCGTCTCGCTCTTGCGGTCATGTCATCGGCAAAAGGCGGGGAACCTGTCCGTCTTGAAAAGCCGGATTTCGTGCGCGTGCAACCAGCCCCCTTGACGTTCCAGCCGCGCCCGGAAGCACCGCAGGGGCTGCCGCCCGGCCACCGCCACGTCAGGTCGCTCGGGGTCGAAGCGCCGGGCCGGGCCTACTTCTTCGGTTATGACGAAGGACCGCCAGCCGATGGTCAGGTTCAGCTCGATACTCTTTATACCGGTCTTTCCGCGGGAACCGAGCTGACGTTTCTGAAGAACACTAATCCCTATTTCCGCTCCCGTTTTGACCATGGTCGCGGCGTGTTCATCGAAAACGAGCCGGACCTGCACTACCCTGTGCCGTTCCTCGGATACATGGAGGTCGCCCGCGTATCACAGTCTTACGCAGCCGGAATTGCATCCGGGGATATCATCGCCTCGGCCTACGGTCACAAAACCGGCCATACGGCAGACCCTTTCCACGATGTGCTAGTCGCCCTGCCGGCGACGCTCGATCCGCTGCTGGGAATCTTTGTTGCGCAGATGGGCCCGATTGCGGCAAACGGCCTCCTTCATGCCGATGCGGAAGCTTTTGGTGTGAGTGTGCCGACGCTGGGTGCGGGGGTCAAAGGACGCCCCGTCATCGTCATCGGGGCAGGCACCGTAGGGTTGATGACAGCACTGTTTGCCCGAGAGCTTGGCGCCTCCGACGTTATCATCACCGACCCGTCGGATTTCCGTCGCGGAAAAGCCGAAGCCATGGGCCTGACCGCAATGACCGAAGAGCAGGCATGGCAGCACGCCAAGGCTCGCTGGCACGACGGCACGATGGGGCGTGGCGCAGATATCGTATTTCAGACCCGAGCACATCCCGGAAGCCTGCACACAGCGCTGAAAGCCCTGCGGCCACAGGGAACCGTGATCGACCTTGCCTTTTATCAGGGCGGCTCCGATCATCTACGGCTGGGCGAGGAATTTCATCACAATGGCCTCAACATCCGGTGCGCGCAGATAAACCGCGTGCCGCGTGGGCTTGCGCCGCTCTGGAACAGGGAAAGACTGGCACGCGCAACTGTGGATCTCCTTGCCGTTGAGGGAGCCTTGATCCGCGAACACATGATCACGCATGTCATCGCCATGGACGAGGCCCCGGCCTTTCTTGCCGATCTGGTCGAAAACAGACCGGACTTTCTGCAAATCGTGTTCCGGGTGAGCGAATGATTGCCGAACAAGCGCCTTTAAGTATACTGTTCGTTTTCGCCTGGCTTGTCGTCGGCGGAGAGGAAACGGAAGTCCAGCTACTCGCCAAGCACCTAGACAGGAAGCGATATCGCATTGACGTCGTCGCCTGCTTTCGCAAACCGGGCATGCCGGAACAGACGCACGAACAGCTGCGCGCGCTCGGGGTTGACGTTGACACCACGCCCTACAACCTCTCATTCGACGATACGGTTGCCTATCTCGCCAGCAAGATTTCCGGCTACGACATCGTGGTTTCCTGCCAAAACGTTGCCGACATCTACCCGGCGCTGGAGCGCCTGCACCTGCGCCCATTGCTTATCGAACATGGTGGCCTTGTCTCGGAGGCGCTTGCAGGGCCCAAACATTTCACCAGCCGTTATGTCGGCGTCTGCCGCACGATCCGCGATGCCGCTGCCTCCCACATGCCGGGCCGCGAAGCGTGCGCCATCGAAATTCCGTCGATGGTCGATCTGTCGGCCTTTGACCCGACTCAAAGAGACCGAATGCGCCGCAGTCTCAACATCACCGACGATCAGATCCTCATCGGCTGGGTCGGCCGCCTCGATCCGAAAAAGAACGTCGAAGATTTCATCGACGCGGCAGCAATCGTTAGCCGCGCCCACGCCCACGCCCGCTTCGTCATCGTCGGCGGGCCTGATGCCTTCCTGCCGCAATACGCGACCACATTAAGGGAATTGGCCGCAAAACATGGGCTTTCCGACGTCCTTCAATTTCTGGGCGACCGAAAAGACGTTGCAGATCTTCTCGCAGCCTTCGATATTTTTACATGGCTTTCCCGCGGCGAAGGCATGCCACATGTGATCGCGGAAGCAGGCGCCGCAGCTCTACCCGTCATCTCAACGCCGGATAACGGCGCGATGCAGCAGATAAAGGACGGTGTCTCGGGCCTGTTCGTACACTATGACGATCCGATTGCTGTCGCCGAGAGGATCGGTTTTCTGATTGCCTCTGGCGAACGCCGGCGTTCCCTTGGCTCCGCATTGCAGCGGAAAGTGGAGGCGACCTATTCCGTTCAAGCGGTGATACCGCTTTGGCAGCAATTGTTCACCGAAGTGAATAAGGAGCGCAAAGCGGCGCGAGCGACGGGATTGTTCAAATCTTTCCTGCAAGGCGGTTTCGAGTGCTCGAGCCATCGCCTTCGGCCAAGGGACGGCGAACTCAACGGCCGGCGGCTCGACATGATTTCTACGATCACTCACGACATCAATGCCGCACGGGATTATCGCCAGCTTGCCGAATTCGGTATCCGCACGGTGCGTGATGGCTTTCGCTGGCATTTGATCGACGGTGCCGGCGAATACGACTGGTCCAGCATTCGCCCGATGCTGCGGGCGGCCAGGGAGACGGGAACGCAGGTTATCTGGGATCTGCTGCATTATGGCTGGCCCGATGATCTGGACATCTGGTCGCCACGGTTCGTTGACCGATTTGCACGCTACGCCGCAGCCTGCGGCCGCCTGGTGCGTGAGGAAAGCGACGACATTCCCTTCTATTGCCCCGTCAACGAAATTTCGTTTTTTGCCTGGGGCGGAGGCGATGCGGGATATCTCAACCCGTTTAGCCGAGGTCGTGGCTTCGAACTAAAAGTGCAGCTGGCACGAGCGGCGATTAGTGCCGTGGACGCGATAATTTCGGTCGATCCCCGCGCCCGGTTTGTCCACTGTGATCCTGTCATCAACGTCATCACCGATCCATCGCGCCCGTGGGAAGCAGGCATGGCGGAAGGGCACCGCCAGTCTCAGTTCCAGGGCTGGGACTTGATATCCGGCCGGATGTGGCCGCAGATCGGCGGTAATGAGCGTTATCTCGATATCGTCGGCGTGAACTATTATTTCAATAACCAGTGGATCCACGGCGGGCCGCCGGTCGATATCGGCCATCCCCTGTACAAACCGCTAAGCAAAATTCTCATCGAGACCTATGCGCGTTACGGCAAGCCCATGCTGATCGCTGAAACCGGTACGGAGGGAGGACGCAGGGCATCCTGGTTTGAATATGTTTGTGCCGAAGTGCAGATTGCCATGCAGTACGGCGTTCCGCTTGAGGGTGTGTGCCTTTATCCGATCGTCAATCACCCAGGATGGGACGACGGCCGACTGTGCGAAAACGGGCTTCTTTCCACGGAAATCACCGCATCGGGCCGGGCGGCGTATGCCCCCCTGGCAGCCGCAATCAAACTGGCGCCATTCAGGGCTTGATGGATCACGCGCCCGTCAACTTCACCAGAGTTGTGATTGTCGTTGTCGATGCGCTGAGCTGAGCTGTCTTGGCTGGCAAGACCATGCAGTCGCCCAGGGGGTGAGCAAGCACCATTTCTGGAATGCGGGACGCACTGTCCGGGTGAAGTCGCGTTCTCGACTTTAATCTCGGTCGGGAAAGGTGACTGTCGGCGACCTGAGACTGAAAGCACTGGGCGTTCCGGTCGTATTGGTGAGCGCAAGCGACGCCGCAGCGTTCTCAAGATATTCCGTGCTCGACGGTACCGATATTGCGGAAAGCCGACAGATCCAAAACGTCTGGTGGCCGAGTTTGCGCGCGACGGTGTCGGCAGCAGAGACCCAGCGGTCCGAGCACGATTTGCAAATGACGACAAGAGGCTGGTCAACTGGCACGGTTCCATCTCCATGCCGACCAGCGGTCAACGACACCCGCTCCGTGCCTTACCAGCCATGTCGCTGGAGGCATGGAAATTTATGTCTATCTCGTTTTGATCAATGGCGCGATTGTCCTGATCGGGAACGCGTTGGCGCGCCAGTACATCGAGCGCACAGCGGCAATCGGCGGCCTCGTAACCGGCTGCATGCTGCTTGCTTTTGCTCAACGCGGCTTTCTCAGTGCGTGGGCTCCTGGGGTCCCGCAGCCTCGATGGATGTTTTCACGATTGGAGAGATTCTCTTCGTGCCCTGCGGTGGAGTACATATTGGTCGAGGGTATCTCGCACGAGCATAGCAGAGGCAACTATTTTGGCGCTCACTCGCTCTCGACCATCGGAGATCTTAAAGGACCGACGCTAGGCAGCACCGTGCCTGGTGCCCTTGGCGGACCAGGCGTGTTCCTGCTCTTTGCCGGGCTGGCAGCCATCCGCGCCATTCTCTTTGTCGTTGGCACACGCATTCGACCCCCAGAGCCGCAACATCGCCATCCTCGGTAGGCTCACCGCGAACTGTCTTGATGCTGGATTTGCGCGAGGGATATGTATTGCATGAATCGTAAAGTCGCGAGGAAAGCTTGCGGATCAATCAGCGCCGAACTCGGCGCTTAACCAACGCTGACCGATATACTCCAGGGGAACCCGGTCTATTTCGGCCGTTGCGCAAATCGACCGCGATAAATCAGTGGGCTAACCCCGTAACATCGAACTTGCACCTGTCAGATTGCTCTGCCGAGGCTTTGAGCGATCTGGCAATCTCCGAGGCATCGTTTTTTTGTGAACACGTCTTTCTCAAGATCGAGCGCGTCGCTTTCCTTGGTCACCTTCTGCGACCATTTCTTTTTAGCCTTTTTCATTGTTTCTCTCCCGGCAAATCATGATTTTCGGTATGGGTCATGGGTATGGTGACTGACACGCTCACCACCTCCTCCGGAAACCCTGCTCTTCGAACGCTTGTCGTTTTCTGCGGCTTGATTTCCAAGGGTGCCTTCGCGTTTCCATGCGATGCACCCGGCCCGCCCTGACGGATGCTGGCCGGTATTTTTGTTGAAGTGGACATGTCTTCCTCCTGTCGCAGCGGACGAGCCGCGCATTACTTGTCGTCGCGCGTTTTCATTGCGTCGGAAACACGCTTCTTACGTGGGTTTTTGAGGTTCTCCCCAACAGCATCCCGATCGTGCTCGGGATCGTCAGCGGGCTCCATGTAGCCTCTGGGGCGGGTTTCCTTCGGCCCCTCCCAGCGGGGTGATTGGTCGGTGGTGCCGGGAGCGCCATCTCGTGGAGAATTATTGGTCATCATTGCCTCCGGTTGGGTTGCGAACCCACCCAACCTCTTTGCGGCGACGATGTTCCGCGAAGACAACGACACAGCAGGGCAACTTTTTTCGAAACAATTTCGCGTTGCCCCGGTTAGGCGCGAGAGAAAATCCAGTCCGAGGGAACATGACGATGACGGACAAATCCGGCAAATCCGATCGCATCTCCAGAATGGCTCCGCGGTGCGCCTGCGGCGACCATGTCTTTCCTGAGGAACCAACATGCCAAGATTTTTCTTCACCGTGATCAGCGGCAAAAACATCCTCGATGATCCGGAAGGCAGCGATCTGCCGTCGCTCGACCGGGCGATCGACGAGGCGCTCCAAGATGCCCGGGCGCTGATGAGCGAGGCAATCCTGCAAGGGCGCGATATCTCGGAAGGATGCATCATCATCCGGAATAAACAGCAGGAAGTATTGAAAGTCGTCCGCTTCGCCGACGCGCTAGACAGAAATGACTGATGGCGTTGCACCGTCCGTCCGCATACGACTTATCAGTTTTTCATATTCTTTTTCCGGCACGCCGTAGGTCGTGACGGCGACATCTTCCAATATGCTTCGATTGACGATCCGGACGTTTCCTCGGCTGGCACGGATCGCATGAATGCCTTCGAGAACATGCAGCTCGTTGGTGATGCCCGGCCGCCGCACCCCGAGAACCGTGGAGAGAAACTCATGGGTGATCGGCAGATCATCGGTATCGAGCCGATCATGACACATTAGCAGCCAGCGCGCGAGCCTTTCGCGCAGACTGTACTGCCCATTTGCCAGCACAAGCTGGCCGACCTGAAGCAGACAGATATTGATATAGCCCAGCAAAAGCTCCCGCAGCCGCACGTCGTTCTCCATCTCCTGTCGCAGTTCGACGGCAGGGATCAGAAAGCCACGGCCGCCGACACCCATGACGGTTTCATCCGGCGTGGTTTCCGCGCCCAGAAGAGCGGGCCAGCCGGTGATCCCCTCCCGGCCGACGAGCACGGTTTCTATGCTTTTACCGCTATCGTCATGAACGACGGTGGATGCCAGACCGGTTTCGATGAAACAGAGATGGGAAACAGGCACGCCAGCCGCAACGAGCTGATACCCCGCCGGCAGATCGACGTGCTCCATTCGAGACGCGAGCCGTGACAGCCCTTCCATGCCCAGGGTTTTCAATAGCAGGTTATAAATAAAAAAATCAGATCCAAGCATAGCGGTTCGCCCCTTGCTCGAAAACAACAATATGCGGCGGTCATATTAACAGCGGAAAATCGCATGAAAACAGTGAGTACGTTTCCGTACGAATTTGCAGGGCGGTCCCTTGGTGCATCGGGGAATGGCCGAACAGGCGAAATTCTTGCCGGGACGACTTAGCGAAAGCAATCCGCCGCATCCGCCTTCAATATCTGGAACAAGCTTTTCCAATCGTGGTTAGGGGTTGCAAACAGGGAGGCTTGAACACCATGAAAAAGAACATCGAATACCAGATCATGGCGCATGAAAATGGATGGGCCGTCGTCATCTCTGATGCCATAAGAGGCGTTTATCTCAGCCGACATCTGGCGCTCGCGGCAGCAAAACTGCTGGAGAGCGATATGCTGCCGACCGAAGAGGCGAGACGGTTCGCTCAAACTACCCATATGACGCTGACCGATACCGCAGCCCCCATGTCCCGGTCGCTTCAGGTAAGGGTGGCGGTGCCCCAACAGGTGGATGTTCCCCTGCGACGCAGAAGCGCAGAAATCAGCGTTCCACCGTCGACTGATGGTCGCAATCTGGAGGCGGGTAAGGTCTAGGCGAAATGACGGGCCGGCGCCGGCTCACGCGGTGCGACCGGGATGCGTCGCGATTAAAAAATAGCGCGCAATGGCGGCCGCCAGCGCAAATATCACAAGCGTATAGACCATCATGGTTTTCCAGGTGCGTTTGCGGCGGCGAAAATCGCCGTCATCTACGCCGATGGGTAAAAACTTTGAATCGAGCCTTTCACTTACCGGTCGGTTTATATCCTGCTCAAGCCTGATGCTTTCCCGTGGCGGATCAGCCAAGTCATTGTCTTTTGCCTGCATCCGATACCTCCTCATGGGCGCGCGGCATCCCACCCCCGCCCATCCGCAATTGTTCCGCCCCCGAAGCGGGACGGCGGCGAGGAAAACCGTCGCAAGAGGTTTTCATCGGGACGAGATGCCCAACGCCGCGCCAGCCCTCTCGCGCTTATTTGATAAATTCGGACTACGGGGCGGCTGAAATCATCCTGCTCAGGCGTTATGGTAGGTGGAACGGCACACCCATGCAGTGGTATGCGAGGAGTAAAGCATGCGGACTGTCAAACGCCTCACCATCGCAATCATTGGCATGACTGATACCGTGACGCCGGAAATCAGGATGGCTTGGTTTCATGCTCAGATTGGTCTCGAGGGACCGTATTCCGCAAGTTTCATAGAGAGTGAAGCCGCTCTGAAATTTACCGCCGCGATTATCGACGTTCGTTACGAGGCAAACATCCTGCTACGCCTCACCGAGCAGTTGGATGGCGAAGCCATTCCCTATCTTTTTTTCGTACCCGAAGCGGTCATCGATAGCGAGCCGGGACCTTTTGTCCTCTCCAGGCGTTCGGAAGACATTGAAAACATTGTTTCCGCCTTGATGGCGCAAGGAGGAGGCATCAGACATTAAAGGGAGGCACGTGTCATGCTGAAGCAACCCGATAGCCATGGCGAAGCCAATATTCTGCTTTCTCATTTACCCGATGACGTCCGGGTAGAGGTTGCAGACGCGTGCAGGTCTATCAACCTCGCACTGGGCGACGTGCTGATACCCGCCGGCGGGGCCATCGAGGGTGTTTTCTTCCTGTCATCCGGCATAGCTTCCGTCGTTGTCGTCACCAAATCGGGACGCAAGACCGAGGCGGGAGTTGTCGGCAAAGAGGGGTTCGTGCCGGCGGGAGCCGTAGCAGGCGCGCAAACGAACCTGACCGAGATCGTCATGCAAGCTCCGGGCGAAGCACTTTTCATGGATATCAGGTCGTTTGACGCGCTTGTTTCAAAACATCGGGTATTCTTCGACATTCTGGTCTGCGCCCTGCACGTCTCAAGAACACAGATACAATTCACGGCATCTTCGAACGCCACCCAGTCCGTAACGGAGCGCCTCGCCCGCTGGCTCCTGATGTGCCACGACCGGGTGGAAAGCAATCAGCTGCAACTGACCCACGAATTCCTGTCAACCATGCTGGCAGTCAGACGCGCGAGCGTAACGGACGCTCTGCACGTGCTGGAAAGCCTTGGATTCATTCGCTCCGAAAGGGGACGAATTACGATCAAGAACCGCGAGATGCTTGAGACCTATGCCGGCGATCTCTACGGCGTGCCCGAGGAGGAAAACAATCGAATGCTCGCCCGATTTATGCGCAAATACAGCTCTGATTCTGCGCTTGACGACCTGACTGTTATTGCGAGCGAGGGCGTTCGGTAGGCCGGGCGACCGTTCCCAGTTGCCGTTGGTACGCTTGCGAACATTTACCTTTGGTCGTTTCTCTATAAGATAAATGCATCTTCCCTCACGCTGTGAAACGCAGAGCGCGTTTCAAGGAGGTGAAATGCAAACCAATCACGAATACCTGAGTGCTGGAATTTTTCTAAACGAAGACATCAATATCGTTAAGGCAGCCTACGAAAATGTTGTGTCTGCAGAACGCGATCCGGCTCTATGCCCTGCAGAGGTCGCCCGCTATGTCCTGAAAATGTATGATCGCGGCGTCGTCGATCCGTCGAAACTCCAGCAATTGGCCGCTCTCTATTTCCGAACCAAATTGCGTGTCGGCTGACATCCAGGTCTGACGGGTGGCATCCTGTCACGATTTCAGCTTAGTTTTTAACCTCCCAGGTTTCCGATTATCCTGCATCTCGCCATGCGGGTGGGCAGAACGTTGCCGTGTTCCGACCGTCGATCGATCCGTGAAACGACACGACACCGATATGAAAGTCAGCCGGCGGACCGGGAACAAACCTGCGTAGGCACGGTTCGGGTTGCTCCAAGGAACTCATACCGAACGAGGTTATCAAATGACCCGGAAAACTCTCCCTATTCCAGAAGACAACCGGAGCCACCAGGGCCCCGGTGACAATGGCCGCCTGAGCACGGAAGACGCCTCATCTGTCCAGGAACAGAAAGCTTCGACCCAGACGGGCCGGCAGGCAAACATAAAGATTAACACGGCCCATCAAGGGCACCGGCAGGACAGGTAATGCCCGCCTGTTCCCGGCAGGCGGCTTGGTTGTCACCAACCTGTTTCCGGGCTCCTCGCAATCTAAGATCAATGCGGTTACTGGAGGCGCCAAATGCGGATTCTTGCCGTGACGGCCGAAATGTTTCCATTCGTCAAAACCGGCGGATTGGCCGATGCGGCAGGTGCTCTGCCGGAGGCGCTGGCGAGACAGGGGGCGGATGTTCGTACATTGCTGCCTTTGTACCGCAGGCTCACGCCACTTATCCGCGGAAAGGAGCCATGTCTGAGTGCAACTGTTCTTGAGCAGCCGGTATCGGTTTATCCCGTTATCTCAGACGGTCAACAACTGCTGCTTCTGGAAGCGTCGGACCTGTTCGACAGGGACGGCCATCCCTATGGCATAAAAGGCGAGCCTTTTTCCGACAACGATCTGCGCTTTGCGGTCCTTTCCAAGGTTGCAGCGAAAATCGCAGTCGGTGCGATTGACGGCTGGAAGCCCGATCTCGTTCACGCGCATGATTGGCACGCGGCCTTAAGCTGCGTCTACCTCGCCGAGGCAACGCCGCAGGTGCCCTCCGTCCTTACCCTTCACAATCTCTCGTTTCAGGGACAATATCCACTGGAGCGGGCGGGCGTTCTCGGATTGCCGCCCCACCTCTGCACGGTGGATTGCCTCGAATATTATGGCGACATGTCGTTTTTGAAGGGTGGCCTGACGACCGCATCGGCCGTGACGACGGTAAGCCCCACTTACGCAAGAGAAATCCTCACACCGGAAATGGGAATGGGAATGCAGGGCGTGCTTGCTAAGCGGCGCGAGAACCTGCGCGGCATCGTCAACGGCGTCGATCAGGACGTCTGGAATCCGGCGACGGACCCTTACATTCTCGCCAATTTCACGGCTGCCACGGCTACGAGACGGAGCCTCAACAAATATGCCTTGCTCCAGGCCCTTGGTCTTGCACCTACTCAGGGCCCGGTCTTCGGCGTGGTCAGTCGCCTGACCTGGCAAAAGGGGATCGATCTCCTCCCTCACGTCGTACCCCTTATAATTGAAAGGAAAGGCAGGCTGATCATTCATGGAGAGGGAGATACGACACTGGAAGACAGCTTGGGGGCGCTTGCAAAGCGTTATCCGGAGCTGGTCTGCGCCCATATCGGCTATGACGAACGGCTGGCGCACATGATCCAGGCCGGCTCGGATTTCATCATCCAGCCTTCATGGTTCGAACCATGCGGGCTGACGCAGCTCTACGCGCTGCGATATGGCGCGCTGCCCATCGTCAGCCGCACGGGCGGGCTGGCCGAAACCATTATCGACGCGAATGACGCGGCCATTGAGGCGGGCGTGGCGACAGGCTTTCAATTCGAGCCGGCGAATACAGACGATCTGCGCGCAGCGCTGGACCGCGCTATTGACGCCTATAATGACCGGGACCTTTTCCGCCGGCTTCAGGGGCAGGCCATGCAGGCTAATTTTTCCTGGGACAAGAGTGCCGCACAATATATGGCGCTTTTCGAGAGCCTTGTTGGCAACAGCACGCGCAAAAAGAACGCCGTCGCCGACATCAGACCCGAGACTTTTGCAAAGATAAGAGCTGACTGGCGGCGGGCGGGAACTCCAGGATCATCAACAGGTTAGGCCACTGGCAACAGGAGGCTCTGGTGATGAATGCAGCGAATTATCGCAAATGGGGTGCGCAGCGCAATCAATCCGGCGACACGGATTTCAGCATCTGGGCACCCGCCTCGGCAACGGTGAAACTGTGGCTGAACGACGCGGAATTCGACATGCAGACGGCCGGGGACGGCTGGCATCACGCCACAATACCCACCTCCACCGGCGATCGCTACTGCTTCATACTGGATGACGGGACAAGGGTTGCGGATCCCGCTTCCAACCGGCAGGAGGAAGGCCCGCTCGGCCCCTCCCTTATCGTCAACCATGACTTCCACTGGAAAAACCCCGACTGGAAAGGCCGGCCGTGGCTCGAAGCGGTCGTCTATGAGCTTCATGTCGGAACTTTTACAAAAGAAGGAACATTTGCGGCCGCAGGGGAGAAGCTCGAATATCTCGCAGGCATCGGTGTGACGGTTGTCGAACTCATGCCGCTTGCTACCTTCTCGGGCAGTCGCGGCTGGGGTTATGACGGCGTTCTGCAGTTCGCGCCCCAGCGAGATTATGGAACGCCCGAAGACCTCAAGGCCTTTATCGATAGGGCCCACGCCCACGGCATCATGGTGCTGCTGGATGTCGTCTATAACCACTTCGGCACCACGGGGAACGCAATTGAGGCGTTTGCTCCCAGATTCTTCAAGCAGGGCGGGACGCCGTGGGGACCCGCGCCGGACTTCAACCGCGCCGAGGTGCGGTCGCTCTTTCTCCAGAACGCGCTCTACTGGCTAGAGACATATCGGTTTGACGGGCTGCGGATCGATGCCGCCGACCATCTCGCCGGCGGCGACGGAGACGTCGATTTTCTGTTCGAGATGGCGGGGCACGTGAAACGGGCGATAACGAGCAGGCATGTCCATATCGTTACGGAAGACGCGCGAAATGCAGCCTCACCCATGACACCTTCGTCTGATGGCCTCGTCGGTGTCGATGCCGAGTGGAACGACGACTTTCACCACGTGATTCATGTTGCCACCACGCATGAGGACGGCGGCATTTACGAGGATTTCGCCAACCAGCCCTATGACGGTCTCCGCCGCTCGCTCGCAACCGGCTTTGTCTATCAGGGCCACCCGCGGCCTTCTCATAATTTTGCCGGAAGCGGTGAACCCAGCGGCCATCTCCCGCCCCACCGGTTTGTAAACTTTCTGCATAACCACGATCAGGCCGGTAACCGCCTGCGCGGGGAGCGGCTGCGCTCCCTGATACAACCTCCCCTTTTCGATACGCTTGAGACGATCCTCCTCCTCGCCCCCCAGACGCCGCTGATGTTCATGGGCGACGACCATGGTTCGACCAACCCGTTCTTCTTTTTCTCCGACCACCCTGAAAACGACCGGGAGCAGGAGATCAAGAATCGGCTGAAACAGGCGGAAAGCTTCCAGGGCGAATTACCTCCCGAGGCCCCAGGGGTGGTGCTGGATCCGAATGATCTGCACACGATGCAAATCTCGACCCTGAAGTGGGATGAGGCGGAAACGACCGAGGGGAAGCTGGCAAGGGAAAGGATGAAGGCGTTGCTTGAGAAACGGCGCCGGTACATCTGGTCGCTCCTGTGCTCGGATTTCGAGAGGGGAGTTTCCCTTGACTGCGAAACCCAGTGTCTGGCGATCGACTGGTATTTCAGCGCGGGACGGCTGGAAATGCGCGCCAACCTTTCGCCAAACCTCACCAGTCTTCCGACTGTGCAGGGGGAAACCTTTTTCCGGCACGGCAGTATCGAGGGCACGAGCTATGACGATTATGCCCTGCAATTTGCGATCGGTGACCGCTGACAGGAGCAAAGAAACAAACGGCCGCGGCAATGTCTTGCGCGAGCGGTTCAACTCACCGAAAGATGATTTCCGGCGATCCGCCGGAAAGGCGCTCTCGAGTGTGAGAAATTACACTTTAGTCAAGATTGCGCCGAAGCGATTCCCTTGCCCTGTTCACCCGGCTTTTGATGGTGCCCACCCGGCAGCCGCAAATGGCCGCGGCATCGGAGTAACTCGTCCCTCCGGCGACAAGCAGAAGAGCTTTTTTCTGATCCTTGTCGAGATCCCGTATCGCGCGCATGACTTCCTGATGCTGCACACGCCATTCCTGGCTGGCAGGGGTAGACATGGTCTGCTCGATACCAACGGGCAAGCCTACACATTCGCGTTTAGACACCTTGTAGCGGGTACAGAACGTGTTGCGCAAAATGGTGAAGAGCCACGATTTCAAAGCCGTGCCGGGCGTAAAACCGTGCAGGGACCGCAGTCCTCGCAACATCGTCTCTTGAACGAGATCGTCGACATCCTCTTCATTCCTGACGAAGCGGCGGGCAAAAGCCGTCAAGGCCGGCGCCAGATCTGCAATACCGATACGCAACACCTCCAGCTGCGCATCATTTAATGTGTTTCCGGAAACTCCACTCACAGCGTGCTTGGCCATTTTCCCATCCTTTCACTATGGGCAAATGTCTCGGCGGACGCTTGGTTGCTGTACGCCAACGTACAATAGCGAAATCCGCGACGATCCAAAAGTCTCATCGAGAACACCCCGACCGCGTAAACGCTCGCGTCCCGGCAACGAGGCTTCAGACCTTTTCCGCACTGCCGGGTGATTGTTTCCGATGCCGCTGTTCAATCATGCGTTCCGCGTTTTCTCTCGTCTGTTCCCTGTCCTTGCGGCTTTCATCGCTATTGCCGGAACGGGCGTCATCCGTACCGGGCTCTGGCTTGGCGTCGTCGTCTGGTAGGCTCATCGCTTCATCTCCGCTTGTGGTTTCCAGAATGAGGGACCCGCTATCCCCGCAGTTTTCTAACCATGCCGCCGGAAGGATGTTCCGGCGCAATGAAGGCCTGAGGGAACAGGGTCGCCGGAAAATGGTTAGGGGCGTATCAAGGAGGATGTCATGAACAAGGACGACAAGCTGAAGCAGATCCATAAGGACAGCGAACCGCAATTTGCGCGCGGCAAAAAAACCTCTGATAACAACGGCGTCGCGAGTGCGAAGCCAAGGGTTATCACAGGGTCGGACGATGCAACCGCCAACAAGCTGCCGCCTGGGGTCAAAAAACCCGAAAAAGACTGGGATTTGAACTACGACGAACGGGACACCAACGAGGGCGATTTCAGGGGTTAATCCGGTCGAAAATCGCAATTTTCACCGTGCCAGGTCCTCGATCAGTAGTCCGATGGATTGCGGCTCGGCGCCCTCTCGTGTCTGCACCGTCAACATGCTGCCGGTGTTCAGAACGCCCTCAAGCACGGTACGCTCGTCCACAATGATCTTGATGACCTTCGGGGTCGCAGCCTCGATATTCAGGCTGTTGCTGGTTTCGTGATCGACTCTCTGGGTCACGGCTGGACGTCCGTTGCTGGGAAGATTGGTGGCCTAACTGCGCTCCGCGAAGCTTGTTCCCTTTGCTGCGCATGGTGCGCCGCGGTCGCCGAAAAATTCTGGAACTTTGATGAGGACCCCCGATTAGGCGTGGACCCGGCGCACCTGCCGCTCCACCATCTGGAAGGAAAACCGACCATGAAGGCCCTGACCTGGCACGGTAAGCACGACATTCGCTGTGAGAGTGTCCCCGATCCACAAATCGAGCACGGCAGCGACGCGATTATCAAGGTGACCGCCTGCGCAATCTGCGGTTCTGATCTTCATCTCTACAACGGCATCATGCCCGAAATGCATGGCGGCGACATCATGGGCCACGAGACCATGGGCGAAGTTGTCGACGTCGGTAGGGACAACAAGACCCTGAAGGTCGGCGACCGGGTCGTCGTTCCCTTACCATTGCCTGTGGAGAATGTTTCTTCTGCAAAAGAGGGTTTTACTCCGGCTGCGAGCGCAGCAACCCCAACCCGCATAAGGTTCGGGAGATGTGGGGAAACTCCCCCGCCGGGCTGTTCGGCTACACGCACCTTCTGGGCGGTTTCAGCGGGGGCCAGGCCGAATATATGCGGGTTCCCTATGCCGATGTCGGGCCTATCAAGGTTCCCGATGGCCTGACGGACGAGCAGGTCCTGTTCCTGTCAGACATTTTCCCGACCGGTTACATGGCGGCGGATTTCTGTAATATCCAGCCCGGCGATACGATTGCCATCTGGGGCTGCGGTCCTGTCGGCCAAATGGCCATCCGCTCCGCCTTCCTTTTGGGTGCGGAACGCGTCATCGCCATCGATTCCGTACCCGAACGGATCGCCCTTGCCGCCGCCGCAGGCGCGCTCACACTGAATTATCTGGATGACGATATTTACGAGCAGATCATGGAATTGACCCATGGTCGCGGCGCCGACGCCTGCATCGACGCCGTGGGGACGGAACCGGATCCGGCCGCCGGATGGGATTCCCGGCTCGACCGTATCAAGGTGGCGACATTCATGGGGACGGACCGTCCACATGTGCTGCGGCAGGCTATTTATTGCTGCCGTAACTTCGGCACAGTCTCGATCGTCGGCGTTTATGGCGGTTTTCTCGACAAGATCCCGATGGGCTCCGCGATCAATCGCGGCCTGACATTCCGAATGGCTCAGACACCTGTGCAGGCCTATCTACCCACTCTTCTGGGGCGGATCGAGAAGGGAGAGATAGACCCCTCCTTCGTGATCACCCACCGCGCCACCCTCGATGAAGGCCCTGATCTTTATAAAACGTTCAGCCACCGCGACGATGGTTGCATCAAGGTCGTCCTGAAGCCGTAGGAAAACAACCATGCCTGCGGAAAAATCCATCAGGGGCCTTGCTGTGGTTACTGGCGCGTGGAAAAACTTCTCGCCCGAATAGCGACGAAAGAGCGCCCAGTCGATCTGCTGTTTGCGAACGCGGGACTGGGGCTGGGCAACGGTTTTCTGGATCAGAAAATGGATGCGATCCAGCGGGTGATAGCCACCAATATCAGCGGCACCGTTGCGCTGGTGCATGCGATAGGCAACGGCATGCGCCAGCGCGGCAGCGGCCGGATCCTGTTCACGGGCTCCATTGCCGGTTTCATGCCCGGCAGCTTTCAGGCGGTTTATAACGCGACAAAAGCGTTTATTAATTCCTTCTCATTCGCCCTTCGCGAAGAGTTGGATGGCACCGGCGTTACCGTTACCTGCCTGATGCCCGGAGCAACAGAAACCGCATTTTTCGAGCGCGCAGATATGCTCGATACGCCGGTCGGCAAACAAAAGAAGGACGATCCCGGCTTCGTCGCGCAAATCGGCTATGAAGCGATGATGAATGGCGACGGTGACGTCGTGTCCTGCTGGAAAAACAAGCTGATGTCGGCTGCGGCAAACGTGACCCCATCCGAGATCCTGGCAAAACAACACCGCAAAATGGCTGCCCCGGAAGAAAAGTGACGCTCGCCTACGGGAATTTTATGAGCCGCCGAGCGGATTGCGACGGAAGAGCACCGAGGAATGTCGCCGTGTCACACACCTGCAACTGCGTCGAATAACGGCCGGAGAGCAACTTTAACGCTGCGTCGTGCGTCGCATCCCTTCCGCTGCAAAGCGCGTCTTCTACCAGAACGACATGGAAACCCTGGTCTATCGCACCCAGAACGGTGGCGAGAACGCAGACATCCGTTTCTCCGCCTGTGATCACAACCGTCGACACACGCTCTTTCCGCAGGATTTCGCCGAGACGCCCGTGTTGCCACGGCGAATACACGCTTTTGCGGAAGATACGGGCGGGTGGGATATAGCGCGATAGGGAGGGGATGACCTCGATGAGCTCGGGAGGCAGGGCCTGCTGCGTCATCATCGGCCATTTTTCGTAATAGGCCCGCCACGCACCGGGAGCCTCTTCTACGGTTTTCGGCGGCATAAAACAGGTGAAGATGCAGCGGGCTGGATCCGCCTGAACCACGGCCTCCACTTCTTCGCTGATGCGGTCCATCCATTCGACATGCCATGGCGTGTCCTCGGCGAAAACGCGCTGCATGTCGACGCACAGGTGCCGCCAGTCTCCCTCGTCCGAAAATTTGATCAAGCCTCCTCCCTACCCGCCGGTCTCGCTGTGAGGAGCGGCAACCGGCTTTGATTCCGGCGATCCGCGAAAGCGCAGGAAGATGGAAAGAACGACGAGGACCGCAGTCGACAGAAACTCCGATTGCCAGTTCTGAAACGATTCAAACCAGAATTCTACACTTCCCAGATGCGCAAACAGCGTCGCCTCGGGCTCGCCGTGCATGGCGGCTTCCAACGCCGCCGTCTCAGCACTGTATTTCAAATGCAGGAGAAAACTGACGATAAAAAGGAAGAACAGCGCCAGACCCAGGGAATAGGAATAAATGGCACGGATAAATCCTCCAACTTTTACCGGCCAGGGCGCCTTGGGATCATCTTCCTTTTGGGCAGGGTCTTCATCCTGCGAGGCCGTTTTGTCAGGATCCTTGGACTCCGAGGAGCCTCTTTGAAAAAGAAATGCGGTCAGCATCACGTAAGCCGACATCTGGAGGAATTCGCTCTCCCAGTTTTCAAACAAAGCGGAAAGAAAATGACCGCTCTTTGCATAAGAAAAAAACGTGACAGGCACGGCGTGATGTTGCGCCAGCTCCTCATTGTAAACCTCCCAACCGGTCGCCAACATACCACCGATCGTCAATACGGAAGTCAGGACAAGGACAATCGTCAATCCATTGTCGCGAAACAGCCTCATGGTTCAGCCTCGCATGAAAGAGACAACTGAAAAATCGAAGGTGCCGCAGGTTTGAGCGGCACCTCCCAGGTGACGGACCGCTCACGCCGCCTTGGATTTGGCCTTCACGTTCGCTCTGGCCTGGGCAAGCGACGAGAGCGCCGTGTCCGTCGCGCTTTCTTCGCCCAGCGTCTGTTCAAATAGTTTGGCCGCTTCCTTCATGCCGAGTTCGACCGCCCACGTCTTCAAGGTGCCGTAACGGGTGATCTCGTAGTGTTCCACGGCCTGCGCCGAAGAGATCAGCCCGGCATCGAGCGCGGACGAGCCCTTGAATTCCTCCATGATTTCCTCGCCTTCCGCGATGATGCCCTGGATCGCTTCACAGGTCTTGCCGCGCGCCGGCTTGCCGAGCAGTTCAAAGACATTCTGCAAACGCTCCACATGGACCTCGGTCTCGTCCCTGTGTTTTTCGAATGCCGCCTTCAAGTCCGGCGATTGCGCAGCGCGCGCCATCTTTGGAAGCGCCTTCAGAATCTGGCGCTCGGCAAAATAAATGTCCTTCACGGTGTCGAGGAAAAGGTCTTCCAATGTCTTCTCAGCCATTTTTAGTCTCCTGTTGCTTTGGTTGGTGAGTGGGAAATCAGATGGTCATCATTGCTCATTCACGGGAACGGAGGCCTTGCCGAGCTTCACCGACGGCTCGCGCGCCCACACCCGCAACTTGCCGAGTTCGGACACGAAGGCCGCCAGTCCCTCCTCGCCTGGCAAGGGCAGCACCCCTTCATCCATGGCGTCCGCAATTCCCGCTTTTTCCAAGAGCGGCAGCGCCGACGGGTCGTAGCCGATGAATTTGCAGTGCTGGAACGCGTCGGCAACGAAATCCCTCGCAGTTGCTTCCTTGATCAGATCATCGACGGCCGCTGCCGATGTCAGCAGCGCCACCGCATCGAAAAGCACCGAAGGACCGCCATCGATCATGTGATGTGCCTCGATGAAGGTGCCGTCTGACGCCGTCACGCCGCCAACCTTGGGCGCGATCAACTCGAAGACGGCTTTTTCGGCTGTTACCGCCTTGGTCAGCCCCTTCAGCAGTTTTGCGTCCACACCGTCGGTGATGAGAATACCGAGCTTGCGACCCTCGAACCGTTTGGGTCCACGCTGAACGATACTGAGCGCCGGCGATGGCTCAAGATCCTGACGGGTCGGCACGGCGGCATCCGCGGGCTTCGGCATGGCTTGCAGGCCGAGCTTCCGCGCCACCGTTGCGGCAAGCGTTTCATCGATATTGAGAAGATGCGCGACCATCCTCTCACGGATGACCGGTGTTTCCACCTTGCTGAGTTCGAAGGTGAGCGCCGATGCGATATGGCGTTGTTCAGGCGGCGTTTGGCTAATGTAGAACTGGCGCGCCTGGCTGTAGTGATCGGCAAAACTTTCCGGCCGCAGCCTCGCCTTTGGTCCCTGCTCTTCAGCGGGGAAATGCTGGAAACCACGCATCGGCGATTCCCTTGGACCCTCTCCGAAGGAATTCGGCTGATAATTGGCCCGTCCGGTCGGGTTGCGCACCGCCATATGGCCGTCCTGCTGAAAATGCGCGAAAGGACACTTGGGCGCATTGATCGGTAGATGTGTGAAGTTTGGCCCGCCGAGGCGCTTCAACTGCGTATCGAGATAGGAAAAATTCCTGCCCTGCAGCAGCGGATCATTGCTGAAATCGATGCCCGGCGGAACGTTCTGCGTCATGAACGCCACCTGTTCGGTCTCGGCAAAGAAGTTGTCCGGCGTACGATCAAGGACGAGCCGGCCGACCGGTTTGGGCGCCAATATCTCCTCGGGGATGATCTTGGTGGGATCAAGGACGTCAAAATCGAAACTATCGGCGAAGTCCTGGTCGAAAAGCTGCACCTGCAACTCCCACTCCGGGAAATTGCCGGACTGGATCGCAGTCCAGAGATCGCGCCGATGGAAGTCGGGATCGGCGCCGTTGATCTTGACCGCTTCGTTCCACGCCACCGATTGCAACCCAAGTTTCGGCTTCCAGTGAAACTTCACAAAGCTCGATTCTCCCTTCGCATTGATGAGGCGGAAGGTGTGCACGCCGAACCCTTCCATAAACCGAAAGGAACGCGGAATAGTCCTGTCCGACATGATCCACATGACCATGTTCATGCTTTCGGGCGTCAGGCTGATGAAATCCCAGAAGGTGTCATGCGCCGTTTGCGCCTGCGGAAAGGCGCGGTCGGGCTCCTGCTTGGCGGCATGAATGAGGTCCGGAAACTTGATTGCGTCCTGAATGAAGAAGACGGGAATGTTGTTGCCGACGAGATCCCAATTTCCCTCCTTGGTGTAGAGCTTCACGGCGAAGCCGCGTACGTCACGCGCAAGATCGGCTGAGCCCTTGTTGCCGGCGACTGTCGAGAACCGGACGAAGGCAGGGGTCTTTTCACCGGCCCGCTGAAACAAGTCAGCCTTGGTATAGGCGGCAAGCGATTCATAGGTCTCAAAATACCCATGCGCTCCGTAACCCCGGGCGTGGACGACACGCTCGGGAATTCTCTCGTGGTCGAAATGAAAAATCTTCTCGCGGAAATGGAAATCATCGACGACCAGTGGCCCACGGGCACCGATCCGAAGAGAATTCTGATCATCAGAGACCGGTCCCCCCTGAGCAGTTGTTAATACGGACCCGTCGCCGTCGACGGTTTGGTGCAATTCACCACCGGATCCGCGATCAAGTTTTTGGTCGTGGATGGTAACAGTCACGGTTTTCCTGGCGGGCGAGGTGGAATCTGGTTTTCTGGCCATTGGAGCTCCTGCAAGGAGTTGGCAAGGGGCCCTGAGAAGACGAGACCCCTTGGTGAACGACGATGGTTCCTCTTAAATTGCGGAACGACGATACCGGGTCCGCTCCCTTTCAACGTCTTCCGACGCATAAGGGCTGAGCGTGTCGTCAAAGCGAGTCCAGCCTTGCTCGTTATAGGCGGCACGGCGTTCCACCGGATCGACATAGTTGGACCGTCTGAGGATGTCTTCCGCCTCTGGCACAAGGTCTTCTTCCACTCTGGCCGTGACGAGCGTGCCGCCCCTTCTTACGCCTTCGGCATAGACATTGGCGTCATCCTCGGAAACGCCCGAACGGGTCATGGCGCCGATGAGTCCACCGGCAGCGCCGCCGGCGACCGCACCGCCCGCCGCCCCGACGGCCGTCGCGGCAAGCCAGCCTGCCGCGACGACAGGCCCGACGCCGGGGACTGCCATCAATCCAAGCCCGGTCAGCAGGCCGCCCGCGCCCCCGACAACGGCGCCGATCCCTGCACCCGTGCCCGCGCCTTCAGCGGCGTTCGTGTCTTCTCCGTGCCGTCTGTCGGCATTACTGCCAACGATACTGATATCGCTTGACGGCACGCCCGCAGTCTCAAGTTCGCTGACAGCAGCGCTTGCGTCGTCATAGTCGTCAAAAAGTCCGGTTACGGTTCTCATGTCATTTCTCCCAAAAAATCCTGCGCGCCTTATTTGGCGACGACGTTGCCCTGGTAGTCGAGCGCTACGGCGACCGTTTTTTCGCCCTTCATGGCCGATGCCATCCAGACG